>NZ_ATUT01000001.1 GCF_000420345.1 Faecalicoccus pleomorphus DSM 20574
GAAGAAAAATCTCATAACATACTTGTTGAAGAACTGGGATTAAAAAATGAAGTATATTTATCTAATGAAATAAAACAGCTGAACGATAAAGAGAATCCATTATATCCAGTCAATCATCTCCATATGTTACTTAAAAAATTTATGAGAGCACATGGAGGTTATGAAAGAGAAAATCTGCAAGACTGGATGAATTTATTTTGGTTTATTATGAATGAGCCTAAAGACCGATATGATAAAGTTCTAAAGTTCATCAAAATGGCGATAATGTCACCAAAAAGGGTGAAATATCGAGATGCTTTATCAAAAAGACACGATAAATAAAGGATTGTTACCCTTTATGTGCAAAGGATGAGCCTTTATAAAACATAGTCTCACCTATTCTTCACTCGATGCATCTTGTCTAACTCTACGAGATATGAAGAATACCATTATCGCAAAGAAGATAAGAAATAGAAATAACCAAAGCGGTATTTCTTTGAAAGGATTACCAAAATCATAGTAATAAATAAGAATGTCACTACATAAGTAACAGTTAGAATCAAAAGAAAAACAAATATGAATTTGCATGGATTGTAACGAATGATTTTAGCGGCAGAATAGATCCTAAAAAAGTAAAAAAACAATGGCAGCACGCACAAAAAAAATACCAGACTTGAAACAATAATAAAAAGTTCTTGCATTTCTGTTTGATATTTCATATAATATCTAAGCAGCTGGTTCCGTAGCCAAGCGGTAAGGCAATAGACTGCAACTCTGTGATCATCGGTTCAAATCCGATCGGAACCTCCAAATATGGGGTCGTGGCGGAATAGGCAGACGCAACGGACTTAAAATCCGTTGGGAGTAATCCCGTGTGGGTTCAAGTCCCACCGTCCCCACCATTTTTTAAATAAAGGCTTTAAAAGCCGGATGGCATAAAAGTGGCATAAATTGCCACTTTTTTTGTATATAGAAAAGGAATTCTGATGCAATCAAGACGTCTGAAAGATAAGGTGTGTTATAATTATTGCATGTCTTACATTAATGTTTATATCGAACATAACTCTTTGGCATTGAATACAACATTTACTTATGCCTGTGATCAAAAGGTGGAAGTTGGATGTCGTGTGCGTGTTCCTTTTGGAGCTCAGGATTTAATCGGCTTTGTGGAAAGTGTAGATGTCTTGCCAAAAGTAAAAAATATAAAATCTGTATTGGAAGTTCTGGATACGAAACCTTTATTGAATGAAGAATTGATGACTCTGGCGCATACAATTTCTCAGAATTATGTGTGTTCTGTGATTTCTGTTTTAAAAACGATGTTGCCGCCTGCTTTACGACCTTCCAGTATAGAGCATAAGATTGTCTACGAGGATTGGGCTGTATTAAATGATGAAACGGTTGCGTTGACACCTAAGCAAAAAGAAGCTTTTGCATCCATTCGAGATCAGCTTCCTATGAAAGCAAGCATTTTACGAAAAAAGATTTCTTTATCACGTCCATTATTTGAAAAAGGAGTCCTTTCCTTAGAAAAACGTGTAAAAGAAAGTGTTGTACCGATGGAAGAGATCGAGGATTCTTCGTTTGTGCTCACAGAGGAGCAACAAGCAGCAATCGAAAATATTGAAAAAGGAAAGAATACGGTTTATTTACTGCATGGTGTAACGGGATCGGGGAAAACCGAAGTCTTTTTACAATTAGCAAAGAAAGTATTGTCTGAGGGAAAACAGGTTTTATTTCTGGTTCCGGAGATTGGGCTTACACCCATGATGATTCAACGAGTAAAGGCAAGATTTCAAACAAAGATCGCCATTTATCATTCTTCTTTAAATGCACAGGAGAAGTATGAACAATATCAGCTTGTCAAAGAGAATAAAGTTTCAATCGTTGTCGGGACAAGAAGCAGTGTCTTTATGCCTTTTTCGAATCTAGGCTTGATTTTGATGGATGAAGAACACGATTCCTCGTATAAACAAGATTCTATGCCTCGATATCATACCAGGGATATCGTGATGGAACGAGCTAAATTTCATCACTGCAAAGTTGTGCTTTCCAGTGCTACACCCAGTCTGGATTCGTATGCACGTGCATATAAAGGCGTATATCAGCTGGTTACTTTAACGAAACGAATTTCTTTGCAGATGCCAAAGATTCATTTAGTGGATATGAAGACAGAACAAGTTGAAAATGGTTTATCTTTTTCGTTGATCAATGCTATCCAACAAGCCTTGGCAAAGCATCAGCAGGTGATCTTGTTATTAAATCGCAGAGGATATCTTCCGGTGGTAAAATGTACTCAATGTGAAGAGACTTTTACTTGTCCGGATTGCGGGATTGCCCTGACATACCATAAAAAAGAAGATCTTTTAATGTGTCATTGCTGTGGCAGGGTCTTTTACTTTGATCATACTTGTCCAAAGTGTCATTCTCATTCTTTTTATCGCTTAGGTATGGGAACTGAAAAATTGGAAGAGAATTTACAGAATATGTTTCCTAAAGCATATATCGTTCGTATGGATGCAGACAGCACTCGTAAAAAGAATGCACATGCCAAATTATTAAAAGAATTTGAAGAAAAAGGCGATATTCTTGTGGGGACGCAAATGGTTGCCAAAGGTTTGGATTACCAAAGAGTTAGTGTCGTGGGTATCTTACAGGCCGATGCCAGCCTGGCACGTATTGATTATCAAAGTGCGGAAACCGCGTATTCGATGTTGGAACAAGCCAGTGGCCGCTGTGGAAGAGGTCAAATAGAAGGGAATGTTTATATTCAGACCTTTGAACCGGATCATTATGTGATGCGAAGTGTGATTCAGCACGATTATTTTTCGTTCTTTTCCAAAGAGATGAAATATCGACATTTAGGAATGTATCCACCGTATGTCTATCTTTGTACGGTGATCTATCAGGATAAAAAAGAGGAAAATGCCCTGCAGACTGCCCAGGAGGCTAAGGCATACTTAAGTGATTTAAAAGTGTTGGGGCCGATTTCGATATCGATGCGTCAACAAAAGGCCAGGGTTCGTCTGGTCATCAAATCGAAAGATAAAGAACTTTTAACACAACGCGTATGGCAGCTGGTGCATCATCATATGCGTTTAAAAACAACGGTCAAGCAGGATATCAACATGTATCCATTTGGGTTGGAGGAGTAATATGCGATCATGGGTTTTAGAAGCCTTGATAGAAGTCATCTGTCATGGCCAATATTCAAATTTGTATTTAAAACATCATTTAAAAGAGTGTCCGTCCAAGGATAGAGCTTTAGCCACACATATTTTTTATGGTACATTACAGAACTATGGTTATTTAAATTATTGTGTGAATCAATATGTAAAGAAGAAAATTCCCAATCGGGTTCGCATTCTTTTGCTTATGAGTGTTTATCAACTCTTTTTTCTGGATAAGGTTCCAGCATATGCCATTGTCAATGAAGCTGTTACATTGACAAAAATCAAAAATCCGTCTTTGAGCGGTTTGGTCAACGCGTTTTTACATCGTGTCAAACAAAAAGATATTCTTTTACCGGATCAGGAAGAAGAAGCACTTTCTATTTTGTACTCTGTACCAAGTTGGCTGGTGTATATGTGGAAAGCACAATATGGTATTCAACAGACCAAGACCATGCTTTCCTGGACCCAGCAGATCTTACCAATCTATGTACGAAGAAATGCGTTATGCAGCACGATCGAAGATTTTGAAAACTCGATGTTTACAAGTATACAGGATGATTTATATATCTATCATGGAAACGATGTTGCAGCACATCCTTACTATCAACAAGGAAAAATGAGCATACAGGATATAGGAAGCTATGAAATTGCCTGCTTTGTCGATGCGAAACCGGGCATGCATGTCTTAGATACCTGCGCGGCTCCGGGCACGAAAACAATGGCTATGGCTGAAAGAATGAAAGATACGGGCCAGATTGTCAGTGTGGATCTGCATGCGCATCGTGTACAACTGATCGAAAATGATGCCAAACGCCTGCATCTGCAAATTGTAAAAGCCTTATGTAAAGATGCGCGTGATTTAGAGAATCTGGGTCTTTTCGATCGTGTGTTATGTGATGTTCCCTGCAGCGGCTATGGTATTCTGGCACGAAAACCGGATATTCGTTTGCGTATGAAGCCGGAAGATATGGATGCCTTGATTCCATTACAACAGGACATTTTGGAAAGGGGCAGCTTGCATGTCAAAGAAAACGGCATTTTGGTTTATTCGACATGTACGATCAATAAAAAAGAAAACGAAAAGCAGATTCAGTCCTTTTTGAAAAAACATACCGACTTTGTTTTGTTGGAAGAAAAGACGATTTTTCCAAATAAAGGACAAGATGGATTCTATATGGCAAAGCTTGAGAAACAACAAGATTCTCTGTTATAATTTTTAAATGAATTGGGGTGGATTATGCAAAGCCTTTACGACTTTAATTATGAACAAATACAAGACTTGGCAAAAAGTTATGGATGGAAAGGATTTCGTGGTCATCAGATTTTTCAATGGCTTTATCGAAATCGAGTGAATTCTATTGATGAAATGAGCAACCTCAGCAAGGAAACCCGAGAGATCCTAAAGCAAGATTTTATTGTGAGTCCGTTACACTTGGTGCGTAAACAGGTTTCTCATGACGGTACGACCAAATATCTTTTTGCGCTGGAAGATGGTGCCCTTGTGGAAAGTGTAATGATGCTTTTTGATTACGGAAAAAGTATTTGTGTGACAACTCAGGTTGGATGCAATATGGGATGTGCCTTTTGTGCCAGTGGATTAACAAAGAAAAAAAGAAATCTGACCAGTGGAGAAATGGTTGCTCAGTTTCTTTATGTGCAAAAAGAATTGGATAAGACGCAGGATCGTTTAAGTCATATCGTGGTAATGGGAACCGGAGAGCCTTTTGATAACTATGAGAATGTCATGAATTTTCTTTCCACAGTCAATCATGATCGTGGTTTGGGTATTGGATCACGACATATTACAATTTCTACCTGTGGTATTGTTCCCAGAATCTATGATTTTGCCAATGAACATACCCAATACAATTTGGCTATCAGTCTTCATGCACCAAACAATGAACTTCGAGATCAATTGATGCCGGTCAATCATGCGTATCCATTAGAAGAGCTGATGAAGGCTTTGGACTATTATTGTCAGGAAAACAATCGTCGTTTGACATTTGAATATATCTTATTAAAAGGGGTCAATGATTCCACAAACCAGGCACATCAGCTGGCAAAGCTTTTAAGAGGTTACAATGCCTATGTCAATTTGATTCCCTATAATGCGGTGGATGAAAAAGGTTTTAAAGGTGTTACACATCAAGAAGCCATGGTCTTCTATGATACATTGATGAAAGATGGCATACGTTGTACAATTCGCAAGGAACATGGAAATGATATCGATGCTGCTTGCGGACAGCTTCGTATCAAGGAATTGAAAAGAGGTCAAAACTAAATGAAAGTCTATGCGAATACGGATGTAGGATGTACAAGACAACTGAACGAAGATGATTTTTGCGTTCTCCAAAATCAAAATGATGATTTACTGGCTATCGTCTGTGATGGAATCGGCGGAGCCGCTGCCGGAGAAGTAGCCAGTGCTTTGGCGGTATCTACCTTTCGAGAAGAATTTTTAAAGGTGGATTCTTTTTATTCCGATGGTGATGTGAATACATGGATTCAAAATACATTGGATCTTGCCAATGAAAGAATCTATCAAAAAAGCATGTCCAATAAAAAAGAAAGAGGTATGGGGACGACTTGTGTGGGTACATTGATCACCCATGGAAAAACATATATTTTCAATGTCGGAGATTCTCGTATCTATGCATATTATGAGGATGGCTTGATTCAGATGAGTGAGGATCACAGTGTGATTGCACAGCTGATGAAGGAAGGAAAGATCACCAGTGAAGAGGCAAAGACACATGCACAGCGCAATACGTTGACAAATGCTTTAGGCGTATGGCATGTATTTCGTGTTGATACCAATAAGATCGAATCGAACTATAAATCGCTTTTGATATGCAGTGATGGCCTGCACGGTTATGTGGATCATGATAAGATTGTTTCTGTTATTCAAAACAAAAAGTTTTCTGTACAAAAGAAAGTGGATGCCTTGATTTCCATGGCTATCGATGCCGGTGGATATGATAACTGTACGGTCATTGTGATCGAGAACGAGGAAAATTGATATGGCGCAAACGATGATCCAACAGATTGCCAACCGGTATCAGATCTTATCATTGATCGGACAGGGTGGAATGGCTGATGTGTATCGGGCCAGAGACAAGATCTTAGATCGTATCGTTGCCATCAAAGTTTTACGCTCCAAGTTGAGTGAAGATCCTATGATTCTGGTTCGGTTTCAAAGAGAAGCCAGTGCAGCCTCCCGTCTTTCGCATCCTAATGTTGTAGATATTTACGATGTTGGAGAGTTTGAAGGCCTGCATTATATTGTCATGGAATATATTCGAGGACGAACGCTCAAACAGCTGATCCAGCAGCGAGGCGCCCTTCATTATAACGAAGCCATCGATATTATGAAACAGCTGACCAGTGCAATCGTGGCAGCCCATCAAAATCATATCATTCATCGTGATATCAAACCGCAAAATGTATTGATTAAAGATGATGGTACGGTCAAGATCACTGATTTTGGAATCGCAGTGGCCAGTGATTCGGTACAATTGACACTCAACAATGCGGTCATGGGATCGGCTCATTATCTGGCTCCGGAAACCGCACAGGGAAAAGAGCCTTCGTACCAGGTGGATATTTATTCTCTGGGTATTGTATTTTATGAATTACTCACAGGAAGTGTGCCTTTTACCGGGCAGACACCTACGGAAATTGCCATTAAGCATTTACGTGTCAAGATTCCATATGTACGAAATTTTAATCCGGGAATTCCGCAGTCGGTAGAAAATATTGTCTTAAAGGCAACGGCTAAAGATCCCAATCAACGGTATCAATACGCTCAGGAAATGTTGTATGATTTAGAACACTGCCGCGATTTAGAATATCGCAATATGCAGCGCATCGAGATTGATGATCAGCCGATCCATCATGTCGAGGTTGATCAAGGTCGCGTTAAGGTTCAATACGAAGAGAACAAACAGGCACCCCTAAAAAAGAAACGAAAAAAGATAGTGCCGATTTTGCTGGGACTATGTCTGGTGTTGCTTGTGGGTGGTGTTGGTGTTTTCACATTACAGGCCACAGGGATCATTTCAATCGGATCGATTTTCGGTCAGGCAACGATGCCAGATGTTGTCAATATGAGTCGGGAAGATGCCTTGCGGGCTTTAGAAGAGGCGGGTATCTCTTCATCGCAGATCGAAGTGGAAGAAGAAGCCAATGACGCGGTAGAAAAAGACCATGTCATCGCATCGGATATAGAAGCGGGTGAATCGGTCAGCGAGCATGACACCGTTACGCTTTCTATCTGTAAAGGACCGACATTTTTGGTGCCGGATTATACCGGACAATACGTTTCGGATGTGGAAGAGCAGTTGAAAGAAGAAGGTGTAAATATTGAAATAGAGGTGGAAGAAAAGCCGATGGCAGATACCAATCCGGGTTATATTTTAGAACAAAAAGGGTTAACGGTTGGCTCACGTATCGATCCGGATGAAGAACAGACGATTACATTTGTCGTGGCCTCCTATCCGCAAGTTACGATTTCTCAGGATTGGATCGGTCAAAGTTATCAAAGTGTTTATCGAGAATTGAATGCCATGGGGATTGCGGTCGTACAAAGTGGAAGTGGTTCTACGATCGTCAGCGTTTCACCATCCGTAGGCAGTATTTATACACAGGAGGGATCAAACAGCTACATCACGCTGTATACAGAATAAATGGAAAAGGGAAGAATCATAAAAATTATTTCAAATCAATATACAATACAAATGGCTGATCAAGTGATTGTCGCCAGCCCAAGAGGGAAACTTCGCTTAGATAAAGCACCTGTGGTTGGTGATTTTGTACAAGTTGAAAGTCTGAATGGCACTTATCGCATCCATTCGATCGAACCAAGAAAAAATCGTCTTTTGCGCCCGGCGATTGCCAACGTGGATCAAGCCTTGATCGTGACCAGTTTAAAAGATCCGGATTTTTCGGTACATCTATTAAATCGTTTGATCTTTTTGGTTTGCCTGGCGCATGTCGAGCCGATCTTGATTATTACAAAACAAGATCTGGTGGAAGACATCCGTGCTTATACATCGCTTTTTTCTCAGTATCAAAAAGCAGGCTATACGCTTCTGATGACGTATCCGGGAAGTGATGACGAGGAATTAAAAGCGATTCTAAAAGATAAAGTCAGTGTTTTGTGCGGACAAAGCGGTGCCGGAAAAAGTTCGTTATTAAATCGTTTGGAGCCTAGTTTTTCGTTACAGACGCAGGCGATATCCAAAGCTTTGGGGAGAGGAAAGCATACCACCCGGTTTTGTGAGCTGCATAAAGTTGCCCAAGGCTTGGTGGCAGATACACCCGGCTTTTCCAGTCTGGATTTTTCACGAATGGATCTTTCTCACCTGGATGCGTGCATCAAGGATTTTAAACCCTATCTGCATCAATGTCGCTTTAAGGACTGCCGGCACATCCATGAACCTGATTGTGCCATTCAGAAGGCGGTACAGGAAAATCAAATCAATCCTACGATTTATGAAGATTATGTACAGATCTTAAAGGAGGTCAATCTACGATGAATGAAAGAATCATAGCCCCTTCCGTGTTATCTTTGGATTATTCTAAGATGACAGAACAAATTTCCATCTTGAATCAAAGTAAAGCAAAATGGCTGCATTTTGATGTCATGGATGGGCATTTTGTACCGAATATTACCTTTGGACCCGATATTTTAAAGGGCTTTAAGAAGAGTGCGCATCAACTTTTGGATGTACATTTGATGGTAACGGATCCTGAAAAATATGCGCCAATCTTTATTGAGGCTGGAGCTGGCTGCGTGACTTTTCATACAGAAGCATTCGATAACGATCTGCAACGCATTTCCGCATTACTCAAGAAAAATCATGAAATGGGTGTTTTAACGGGTATCGTTGTCAAACCTGATACTCCCATCGAGCTATTTGAATCTCTTTTAGATCAGGTTGATATTGTATTGATTATGAGTGTAGAACCCGGATTTGGCGGACAGTCGTTTATGGAAAGTGTGTTAAGCAAGGTTGTCTGGCTAAAACAAAAGAAAGAGGAAAAACAATACGCTTATCGTATTGAAATCGATGGCGGTATTAATTTAAACACATTTCAAAAAGCGGTAGAAGCCGGCTGTGATACTCTAGTTGCGGGCAGCTTTGTGTTTAAAGGAGATATCTGTGCAAATATCGAGGAGCTATTGAAGTGAAACCTGCCGTCTTAGTCACCCCTTTGTCACAAGAAATACCCCATGTGGATAATGCGGATTATATCGGTGTGGATGCCGGCTGTCTGCAGATTCTGGAACAAGGTTTTCCATTAGCCTTTGGCGTGGGTGATTTTGATTCTATGGATCCAAAGATGTTGGAAAAGCTGAAACAAAGGGCATCGCTTACCATTCATCCAGTTCAAAAGAATGAAACCGATAGTGAATTAGCTTTGCGCCTTTGTCAGGAAAAAGGATATTCACCGCTGATTTTGACAGGCGGTCTTCATGGACGTATCGATCATACCATAGCAAATATTCGTCTTTTGATGTATCGCTATGAGAATTTGATCTTATGGGAGACTAGTCAGAAGATGTATTGTCTTTGTCAGGGAAAACATACGATTCAAAACCAGTATAAGCATATTTCCTTTTTTGCGATCGAAGATTCGATCATTACTTTGGAAGGCTTTTTATATCCACTTCATCAGTATGATCTAAAGCCGGATGATATCCTTACTGTTTCCAATTCGATTCTAAACAAACAAGCGCAAATTACGATCGATCGGGGAAAAGTATTATGTATTGAATCCAATGTTCGCTAATTAGAAAAAGGAGATTATGATGCAGGAGATTCTGAGTAATATTCTATTAGGCTCGTTTGCGGTCCTATTTGGTTTTGTGATGTTTCTGGCACCGGATGGCATCTATTTGATCTTGGTCAATTTGTTGTTGGTTGTCTTGGGATGCAGTGCGCTGTGGATGATCGTACGCTTTATCAAACGAAGAAACATACTGGATGTTGTTTCTTCTCTTTTTTCGTTTGTATTATTTGTGATCTTATCCAATCATCAAAATATTCCTTTACATGTTTTACAGATCATATTTGGTATCTATTGTCTTTTAAATGGTGCGGCTTTGTTGGTACAAATGGTGATCAATGCATTGAATAACAGTAAAGGGAAATTTTTTCTTTTTTTGTTTAGTCTTTTTTATTGGATATTAGGAATTTACTTGATTCGTGTGGATGAAGACTTAAAGATATTGATTCGTGCCTTTGGCTTTTATTTAATGATCTTAGGTGGTCGTTATGTCAGTGATGGTCTGGCCTGCGTCAATCCATTGACAAAATATGAATGGAAACGAAAAGTACGCATCACTTTTCCGGCTTTTTTATGTGCTTTCTTTCCGGATTGGGCTTTAAATGCCATCAATCGCTATCTGGAAGCAGAAGAGCCCTATGAATTTGAACAGAAAGAACGAAATGCGAAACATGATTTAAGTGTATTTGTCCATGTAGGACCTGTGGGTTTTCAAAAAGTCGGGCATATTTGTTTTGCGTATAATGGTATTGCGTATAGCTATGGAAACTATGACAGCGATTCCTTTCGTTTGAATCAGACTCTGGGAGATGGTGTTTTCTTTAAAGTGCCGGTCGAATATTATATTCCCAATGCGATGGAAGCGGAACAAAATACGATTTTTGAATATGGTATTGCCTTAAACGAAACACAGAGAAGTCTTTTGGAAGCGCAGATTCAGGCATTTGAAAACAATAGTTATCGCTGGCATTGTAAGATTGAAAGAGAAGATGGATATCATCGGTTTGATGCGTATCAAGAAGACTATCCTTCACGTTTACATTATAAAACCGGTGCTAAACTTTATAAGTTTAAACAGGGTAAGTTTAAAACGTACTGGGCTTTAGGAGATAACTGTGCTTTATTTACGGATCGTATCTTGGGTTGTCTTGGGGCAGATATTTTAAGTATTCGAGGTATTATATCACCGGGTACTTATCTGGAGTGGCTGCAGAATGAATACTTAAAGAAGAACAGCCCGATTGTTTCGAGAACTCTATATACGTTACAGACAAAAAAAGACTTCAATGTATGAAGTCTTTTTTGTGGTACTTTATTTGTCCCTTCGCTATTAGATAGCGCCTTGTTTCTTTAATGTTCTTAAGGCACGCGCACTCACACGAACTGTCTGAGGTTTCCCGTCTACAACCAATCTAACTTTCTGCAGATTGACATTCCATTTACAACGAGTAGCACGCATAGAGTGAGAACGCTTATTTCCTGTTAAAGGACCTCTACCAGATACTGCACATACTTTTGACATGTCGCTGTCCTCCTTTTTCCTTTCTGCTTGCGAAATTGCTTATTTATGATATCATTTGTAGCTTATCTTTTCAAGAGGAAATTTCATTGTTTTTAAATAGAGGCACATGCTATAATGAAGAGCGGAATGGAGAGATCAACATGGACTTACTCTATATGTTTATTGGTTTTATAGCCAGTTTAGTTTGTATGTTTCTTCTTATGCCGCCTTTTATTCGTTATCTGCATAAGATCAAATTTGGTCAAACGGAAAGAGAAGAAGGTTTGGCCAGCCATAAAGCAAAAAACGGAACCCCGACAATGGGAGGGATTGCTTTTATTCTGGTACCCGTCGTGTTATGTATTCTATCTTCTTTTTTTACACCGTATAAGATTGACATGAAGCTGTGGATCGTACTCTTGGCTTTTGTCGGCTATGGCTTTATCGGTTTTATTGATGATTACATTATAGTTGCGAAAAAAGATAATACGGGATTAAAACCCGGTATGAAGTTTTTACTGCAGAGCATTCTGGCTGTGGCCTTTTATATTATGTATTCTTCGCACAATCCGACAACGTTATGGATTCCCATCTTCGATATTTCTTTTGATATCGGTTTCCTATATTTTTTCTTGATCTTCTTTATGTTTACAGCGGAAACCAATGCGGTGAATTTAACGGATGGTTTGGATGGATTGTGTGCCGGACAGATGATTATTGCCCTGATTCCTTTTATCGTATTTGCGTATGTGTCAAATGCTTTAAATTTGGTTTATTTGTTAGTTTTAGTGGAAGGGGCTCTGCTTGGCTATCTGTATTTTAATAAACATCCGGCTAAAGTCTTTATGGGGGATACAGGATCGTTGGCATTAGGAGGCTTATTGGCTGCGGTGGCGATGGTTTTAAAACAGGAAATTTTATTGATTTTAATTGGATTTGTATTTGTTATTGAAGTTTTAAGTGTGATCATTCAAGTCACTTCTTTTAAAACTACCGGGAAACGTGTCTTTAAGATGGCGCCGCTTCATCATCATTTTGAAAAGAGCGGTTGGAAAGAAACACAGGTTGTCCATCGTTTTTGGCTGGTAGGTATTGTATTTGCGATTCTTGGACTTTTCATAGGAGTGCGATAACATGGAAAAAGTTTTAGTGATAGGAGCCGCACGAAGCGGGATTGCGGTGACTCGTCTATTATGCAAGATGGGATATGAAGTCTATTTGACCGATCAAAAAGAAATTGAGCAAAAAGAACAATTAAACGCCTTAGGTGTACATGTATTTGATCAAGGACATCCGGATGCCTTAAAAGCAATTTCTTATGCTTTTGTGGTTAAAAATCCGGGTATCCCTTATCGAGCAGCCTTTGTCCATTATTTTGTTCAAAAACAAGTTCCTATTTATACGGAGATAGAAATTGCCTACCGGTATGCCAAAAACTTTTCCTATGCGGCCATCACCGGTACGGATGGAAAGACAACGGTCACTACGTTACTCTATGAGATGTTAAAAACCGAGAAAAATGCACTGGTGGCTGGTAATATCGGTACACCTTTGAGTGAACTTGTTTTAGAGCATGATCAAAAAGACTATACCGTTGCCCTAGAGTTGAGTAATTTTCAGCTGTTGGGAATTGAAAGTTTTGCCCCGGATGTTTGTGTCGTCACCAATTTAGCACCAGATCACTTAGACTATATGGATTCTTTGGAAGATTATTATCGATCTAAAATGAAGATCTATGAAAATTGTAAGTCAGATGCATGGTTTATTCGAAATGTAGATGATGAAGAAATAATGAAATATGCCCAAGGCATTCCATGTGAAGTAATTGATTTTTCATTAACACGTCAAGATGTTGCTCTTTACAGAGATGAAAAATTTGCATATTTAAAGGATAAGGTTCTCTTTAAATTAGAGGATTTGAAAATTGTAGGTGGATTTAATTGTGGAAATGCGATGATGGCCGCTTGTATGGCATATCGCATGGGTGTTTCTGTGAATTCGATCCAAAAGGTCATTTCTGAATTTAGAGGTGTTGAGCATCGCATTGAGTATGTGGATACGCTTAAAGATGTTCGTATTTATAATGACAGTAAGGCAACAAACACGCATGCAGCCTGTGCGGCTTTAAGTGCGTTTGATCACAATGTGATTTTATTATGTGGTGGAAAAGATAAGCATATTTCTTTTGAAGATTTGAAACAATATGATCAAAAAATCAAACATTGTTTCTCTTTTGGGCAAACTAAAGATCATTTTAAAGATATCTTTACACATCAGACTTCCTGTGAAACCATGGAAGAGGCACTTTATCAAGCTTACAATATGGCAAGTGCAGGAGATGTGATCTTATTGTCACCGGCATGTTCCAGTTTTGACCAATTTAAAAATTTTGAGGTTCGCGGAGAAATCTTTAAAGAACTGGTAAAACAACTAAAGGAAAAGGAGAGCTAATTTATGCAGTTTATTCTGGATCTACTTAAATCTATTCTTTTTGGAATCGTACAAGGAATTACAGAATGGCTTCCTATCAGCAGTACCGGTCATTTGATCTTGTTGGACAGCATTTTACCGTTAGAACCAGCTGATTTTTTTGAGGTTTTTAAAGTGGTCATCCAATTTGGAAGTATTTTAGCCGTCGTTGTGCTTTATTTTCATCGTTTGAATCCCTGGAGTAAAAAGAAAAGTCGGGCAAAACAGAAAGAAACCTTTGAATTGTGGAAAAAAGTGATCGTGGGTGCTATACCGGCCGCCATTCTTGGTTTCTTGTTGGATGATATCATTGAAGGGTATTTAAGTGCCAACTTTATCATTGCGATTACATTGATTGCCTACGGTATCATTTTTATCGTTGTGGAAAAACATCCCAAAACACCAACCATATATACACTCGATGAACTGGATTATAAGACAAGCTTAAAGATCGGTTGTTTTCAATGCCTGGCGTTGATTCCCGGTACTTCCCGATCGGGTTCGACCATTTTAGGTGGTCTTTACAGTGGTTGTACAAGGACGATTGCCAGTGAATTTTCGTTCTTTGTAGCTGTACCGATCATGTTGGGAGCCAGTGGTTTAAAACTGGTGAAGTATTTTATGGAATCCGGTTTTTTCTCCTTTGGACAGTTGATTGTTCTTCTGTTTGGAACCTTTATCAGCTTTGTGGTTTCTTTATTTGCGATTCGAGCTTTATTGAGCTATGTACGCAAACATGATTTTACGGCCTTTGGCTGGTATCGCATTGTCTTAGGTATCTTGGTGATTTTATTTTTCTATGTTTTATAAAAAGGAAATCAAGCTTTGAAAGTGTCAACCTTATAAATAGAGAGACACTTTTTTTGTTTACGCTGCAGGAAAAGTCTGTCATAGGAAATCTGGTTTTGATCTATAGTACAAAAAAGACAAATAGACGTAATAACGCTGGTTCAATGTCTTTGAATGAAAATACCTGAGATAAAAATTTGTATAGGAAGATTCTTACTGTCTAGTGTTTTTCCATAAAAAGAAGACCGAGCCAGCTCGGTCTATCTATTTAGTTATTTTATAAGAATAGGGAAAATGGCTTTATGCCTTATTCTTTCTATTTTGTAATGATGAAACCGACCTTGCGATATACTTTTTGTATTTTCTTATTCGCAATGCTGCTGGCTTTTTGGGCACCGTTTTGAAGAACCTGATCCACAATCTTTCGATCTAAAACATCTTTGTATTTTGCCTTAAGATCGCTTAAAAAATCATATACAGTCTGTCCAATTTCCCTTTTCAGTTCACCATATCCTTTTCCCTGAAAGCGGTTTACAATGCTGTCAATCGGTTCTTGGGAAAGTACAGATTGAATCGTTAAAAGGTTTGCCAGACCCGGCTGGTGTTCTGGATCATATTGAATGATGCCTAAAGAATCGGTTACAGCTGACATGATTTTCTTGCGGGCAGCCGATGGATCATCCAACAAATCGATCGTTCCTTTTGGATTGGTTTCGGATTTTGACATTTTTTTGGTTGGATCCTGTAGTGAATAGATTTTTTGACCTACGGTGGTCATTAACGGTTCCGGAATCACAAAAGTGTCACTATACCGATTATTAAAACGTTCTGCCAGATTTCGTGCCAGTTCCACATGTTGTTTTTGATCGATTCCTACCGGTACATATTTGGCATCATATAATAAGATATCGGCAGCCATTAAGCTGGGATAGGTAAATAAACCGGCCGTGATGCCTCTTTCCCCTTTAGCAGTTTTATCTTTATATTGTGTCATTCGCTGTAATTCGCCCATATAGCTCATACAAGTCATGACCCATCCCAATTTGGCATGGGCAGATACATCGCTTTGTAGAAAAATTGTTACTTTTTCTGGGTCTAAACCACTGGCCAGATACAGAGCAACCAAATCTTTTGTATTTTGTCTGAGCTCTTTGGCTTCAATGGGGACCGTGATCGCATGTTGATTCGCAATAAAAATATATAATTCATACTCATCCTGATACTTAACAAATTGAGAAATCGCCCCAATATAATTGCCTAAAGTCAATCTTCCTGTCGGTTTGATACCGCTTAACATTCGCTCCATCTTCATCCCTCCAATTATTTTCTTATTTTACCTCAATTTGTTGTAAAAACCAATGGTATTTTAATTTCATAGTGCTATAATAGGATTACGTGAAAAGGAGGCATATTTATGGTAATTATATATACATCTCCTGGCTGTGCAAGCTGCCGTAAAGCGAAGCAGTGGCTCAAGGACAACCAAATCGAATTCAAGGAAAAAAATATTTTTACGACACTGCTCGATGAAAATGAAATTAAATACATACTGTCTCGATGTGAAAATGGAACCGAAGATATCATTTCGGTTCGTTCAAAGGCATTTCAATCTTTGAAAAAAGGAATTGATGATTACTCGATGAAAGAATTAGTTACTTTGATTCAGAAGAATCCATCCATCTTGAAAAGACCGATTATGTTATCGAAGAAAAGTTTGGTTGTGGGTTACGATGATGATGAGATTACAACCATGATGCCTGCCGAACTTCGGCCGGTTATTGAAGAATCTTGTAATCCAAGTTGTCCCAATTATGAAATCTGCGGCGGGGTACGTGCAGAACAGCCAGCACAGGTACAGTTATAAAGAATATTATAGACGAAAGCGGTTTAACGACCGCTTTTTTGTATGAAAAAAAATAAAAAATGTAGAGTATGAAAACAGGAAATGGATAAAGAAATGTCTTTTTACATACGATGTGAATACAGATATTGTGTACATTTTTCTATGTTTTGAAAGAAACTGTGCTATAATAGTGACGTTGAAAACGTTTACATATTGACGTAGTTAGGAGGATTAAATAATGACAACAAAGTACGTGTACCTTTTTCAAGAAGGTGATGCGAATATGCGTGAACTTCTTGGGGGAAAAGGTGCCAATCTTGCGGAGATGAGCAAATTGGGAATGCCTGTCCCGAATGGTTTTACCATCACTACAGAAGCTTGTAACAAATATTATGAAGATGGTGAAACGATAAATGAAGAAATCCAGGCACAAATTATGGAGTATCTGGGAAAGCTGGAAGCAGAAACGGGTAAAAAGTTTGGGGATGCGCAAAATCCTCTATTAGTATCGGTTCGTTCCGGAGCCAGAGCCAGTATGCCTGGTATGATGGATACGATCTTGAACCTGGGAATCAATGATGTCGTTGCCAAAACGATTGCGGATAAATCACAAAACCCTCGTTTTGCCTATGATTCTTATCGACGTTTTATTCAGATGTTTGCCGATGTGGTAAAAGGGTTGAGCAAAAAACGTTTTGAAGAAATCATTGATGAAGTGAAAGTACAAAGAGGAATCAAGGATGATCTGGAACTTACGGCAGAAGACATGATGACTTTGGTTGAGCGTTTTAAAGAATTCTATCAGGCTGAATTACATGAAAGTTTCCCAACGGATCCAAAAACACAGATGATGGAAGCTATTGAGGCGGTATTTAAATCCTGGAATAATGAACGTGCTATTTACTACCGTCGTATGAACGATATCCCTAGCTCCTGGGGAACGGCTGTTAACGTACAGATGATGGTTTTCGGTAATATGGGCGAAGACTGTGGAACCGGTGTTGCCTTTACACGCAGTCCGGCTACCGGCGAAAACAAATTGTTTGGTGAATTTTTGATGAATGCACAGGGAGAAGATGTTGTTGCCGGTGTGCGCACGCCACAATCCATCGATCAATTAAAGGAAGTCAGTCCTACAGCATATGAACAGTTTGTAGATATTTGTTCAAAACTGGAACATCATTATAAGAATATGCAGGATATGGAATTTACCATTGAAGGCGGTAAATTGTTCATGTTGCAGACGCGTAATGGTAAACGTACGGCGCAGGCTGCTTTAAAAATAGCCTGTGATATGGTGGATGAAGGCTTGATCAATGAAGAAGAAGCTTTATTGATGGTAGAACCGCAACAATTAGATGCTCTGCTGCATCCAATGTTTGATCCGGAAGCTTTAAAAAAGGCTACAGCCATTACCAGTGCTTTGCCGGCTAGTCCAGGAGCTGGTTCCGGACAGATTGTCTTTACAGCCGATGAGGCTAAAGAAGAAGCCGATTCTGGAAAGAAAGTGATTTTAGTGCGTTTGGAAACAAGTCCGGAAGATATTGAAGGTATGGCTGTTTCCGAAGGTATCCTGACGGTACGTGGTGGTATGACCAGCCATGCAGCCGTTGTGGCCCGTGGTATGGGAGCTTGTTGTGTCAGCGGTGCCGGTGATATTGAAATGCACGAAGAAGAAGGGTACTTCGTTGTCGGCGGAAAGCGCTATAATCGTGGAGACTGGATTTCAATTGATGGATCTACCGGTAATGTTTATGGAGAAAAAATTGAAACGGTACCAGCAGAAATCAGTGGTAACTTTGAGCGTTTTATGAGTTGGGCAGACAAAGCGCGTACATTGAAAATTCGCACGAATGCAGATACTCCAAGAGATGCCCGTCAGGCCGTTGAATTTGGCGCTGAAGGTATTGGTTTAGTTCGTACTGAACACATGTTCTTTGAAGGTGATAAAATTAAAGCAATTCGTGAAATGATCGTTGCCAAGACTGATGAACAGATGCAGGCCGCATTGAATAAACTGGAACCAATGCAACAAAAAGACTTTGAGGGTATTTATGAAGCTATGGAAGGAAGACCAGTGACAATTCGTTACTTGGATCCACCTTTGCATGAATTTGTTCCAACCGATCCAGAAGATATCAAAGAGCTTGCCAAAGAAATGAACATCTCTTACGATGAATTAGCACAGGTAATTTCTGGATTGCATGAAGTAAACCCGATGATGGGACATCGTGGAAGTCGTCTGGACGTTTCCAATCCAGGTATTGCGCATATGCAGACAGCTGCTGTTATTAAAGCTGCCATCAATGTGAATAAAGCACATCCGGACTGGAACATTGAACCGGAAATCATGCTTCCGTTAATTGGTGATTTAAAAGAATTACAGTATGTAAAGAAAATGGTAACGGAAACAGCCGATCAGATCATTGCCGAAGCTGGTGTAGAATTGACATATCATGTCGGAACGATGATCGAAGTGCCTCGAGCTGCCCTGTTGGCTGATGAATTGGCACAGGAAGCTGAATTCTTCTCCTTTGGTACAAACGACTTAACACAGTTGACTTTTGGCTTCTCACGTGATGATGCCGGTAAATTCTTACCTGAATACTATGATGCCAAAATTTATGAAAACGATCCATTTGCTCGTTTAGACCAGAAAGGTGTCGGAAAATTGATTGAGATGGCTGTGACTTTAGGTCGTCAGACACGTCCGGATATTAAATTAGGTATCTGTGGAGAACATGGTGGAGATCCATCCAGTATTGAATTTGCCAATAAATTGGGATTGAGCTATGTATCTTGTTCACCATATCGTGTACCAATTGCTCGTCTGGCAGCCGCTCAGGCAGCGATTAAGCAGAAATAGCACAAAGAGGTCTTCTGACCTCTTTTTTACTCAAGAAAGGACATTGTATGCAGGAAACAGAAAAGATGAAACAAGGAAAGCTATACAATCCATTTCGATTGGAAAAACCGACATGGAGAGAGCTTCGTCCTTACTTGAAAGCATTTAATGACAGTGCTTACTGGGAAGATAGAAAGCCATTGGAAGAATTATGTAAGAAGTTTAAAAAATCGTATGATGACATTTCTTTGGTACCGCCATTTTATTGTGATCATGGAATCAATATTTCAATTGGAAAACACTTTCAGGGAAATACTGGTATCGTGATTTTAGATGAAGCGGAAGTCATCATTGGAGATGATGTGCTGATTGGCCCCAGAGTTTCCATTTATACAGTTTCGCATCCCATTGATCCTGCCATTCGAAAAATGGATTTGGAATATGCTTCTAGCGTAGTGATTGAAGATGGCGTATGGATTGCCGGCAATGTAATTATTAATCCAGGCGTCACAATTGGGAAAAACAGCATCATTGGCTCTGGCAGTGTTGTCACTAAAGATATACCCAGCCATGTGATTGCGGTTGGAAATCCTTGTCATGTGTTGCGAGAGATTCATGAAGAAGATCATGAATATTGGATGAAGAAATATAAGGAATATCAAAATGAATAACATTTTATACATCAACAGTACAATTTCAAAGCATTCAAGAACAGATGCACTTGCTCGACATTTACTGCATCATTTGCAGGGGAATGTGGAAGAAATATATTTACAAGAGGAAACAAATCTTCATCCTTTAAATCAAAATGGATTGAAAGAAAGAGAAAATGGAACATATCTTACTCAATATGCCAAACAATTTTCGCAAGCGGATATCATAGTGATCGCAGCTCCGTATTATGATTTATCGTTTCCTTCTCTTTTAAAGGTTTATATTGAAATGATATGTTGTCAGGGCGTTACATTTTATTATGACCAGGAAGGGAATTGTCAAAATTGTTGTCGTTGTAAGAAAGTGTACTATGTGACAACTTCCGGAGGTCGTATTTATAAACCGTTTGGTTTTGAATATATTCAGGGTATTTTTTCCTATTTTTTTAGAACAGATGATGTACAACTGATTTGCGCACAGAATTTGGATGTGGCCGAAGATCCCCAACAAATTATTCAAAATACCATAAATGAAATAGATCGGAGATTCACAGATGAAAATCTTACTGGTGAGTGACAGTCATCGTTTTTTGGATCATCTGCCGCGAATCGTTAAAAAATATAAGGGCATGGTAGATTTGATGATTCATTGTGGAGATTCCGCCTTACCAAAAAATGATAAAGTGATGAAGCAGTTTGACATTGCGGTTCGAGGCAATCATGATGAAGATGCATATCCTCCATACGTGATCTACAAAAATATGTGTGTGACACATGGACATTTATATCATATCTATGATGGATATGATGAATTGTTAGCTTTATGTAAAGAGCATCACAGTACGCTATGTTTTCATGGACATACTCATGTACCGATCATTAAGAAAATAGATGGAATTACCTTTGTGAATCCGGGAAGCTTGATGGTCAACCGTGGTTCATATGCTTATGGTACATATGCAATCATCAATCTATTCAATGATATTCAGATTACATTTTATCGTTCCGATAACGATGCGATATGCCAAGATTCCATCTTACAAGAAGGACTGGAACAGCTGGAAGAATTTAAGCGTATATTAAAGAAGTATAGAGGAAATTGTAAGGTATGATAAATATGATGGTTAATATATGATCACAATCGAAAAAGGAGTTAATTCTTTGAAAATTAACTCCTTATTCTTATTCTAAATTAGTATATCCCATTAAATAAGTGTCGATTTCTTTTGCGCATTCTAATCCTTCGTGAATGGCCCATACGACTAAGGATTGTCCTCTATGCGCATCACCGGCCGCAAAGATCTTTGTTTCTTTGGTCTGATAAGAATTAGGTTTCGTCACAAAAGTATTTCTTGGTGACATATCAAGGGCAAACGCTTTTTTTACATCATCTTCTACACCGATAAAACCAGCGGCAATCAACAATAAATCACATGGGATTTTTTGTTCTGATCCTTTGACAAATTCCATTTTCCCATTGGTGAATTGAACTTTGGTTAAAGTGACAGATTTTATCTTATCGTTTTTCACTTCAATTTCTTTGATCGTTCTTTCATAAAGTCTTGGATCTTTTCCAAATACCGCAATGGCCTCTTGTTGTCCATAATCCGTTTTTAAGATTTTAGGCCATTCTGGCCATGGGTTGGAGGCTAGCCGATCTTTGGGTGGCTCAGGCATCATTTCAATCTGTGTGACGGATTTACAGCCCTGACGAATGCTGGTTCCCACACAATCGTTTCCAGTATCACCACCACCTACAATTACAACGTGTTTTCCTTTGGCACTTTCTGTTTTTGAACCTTTGATAAGATGTTTTGTGACATTGGTTAGATAATCGACCGCAAAGTAAATGCCTTTAGTATCTCGATTTTCAAAGACAAGATCTCTTGGCTTTTTAGAGCCGATGCACATGGCAATCGCATCGTATTCTTTTGTCAGTTCTTCTTTTGAAATGTCTATTCCTACATTGACATTACATTGAAACTGAATACCTTCTTCTTCTAAGAGTTGGATTCGTCTTTGAATGATTTCTTTTTCCAATTTCATGTTGGGAATGCCATACATCAATAATCCTCCGGGGGAATCTTCCTTCTCAAAGACAGTTACTTGATGTCCTCTTTGGTTTAGGGCATACGCAACACTGAGTCCGGCAGGGCCGGAGCCGATGACGGCGATTTTTTTATTTGTTCTGACTTCTGGTTTCTGTGCTTTCATCCAATGATTTTTAAAGCCTTCTTCAATAGTGAAGTATTCGTTTTCTTTGATGGTGACAGGATCACTGTCAACACCATTCAAACATGACTTTTCGCAAAGGGCAGGGCAGACACGTCCGGTAAATTCCGGAAAGGGATTTGTTTTCAACAATCTGGATAGTGCCTGCTGCATATGTCCTTTATAAATTTCATCATTCCATTCCGGAATCAAATTGTGTAACGGACAACCGGTTGTCATACCTTTTAATTCAATGCTCGACTGACAGAAAGGAACGCCGCAATTCATACAGCGAGCTCCTTGTTTTTGTCTTTCTGCTATATCCATGTCTTCATGGAATTCCAAAAAGTTTTGAATGCGTTGTAATGCACTAAGTGCAACATTATTTTTACGTTCATATTCTAAGAATCCTGTTGGTTTTCCCATGTTGACCTCCTACTTTTGAAAAGCCATGGTAAAGGCTTTTAATTCTGCTTCTTCTTGATGATACCCTTTGTCCTGTAAATCTTTGATGGATTTCAACATCTTTTTATAGTCGTTTGGAATGATTTTTTTAAAGTGTTGCAGTTCATCATCAAAATGATCCAAAATGTGTCGTGCCACTGCTGAACTTGTTTCTTTATAATGCTCATGCAAGATTTCATACAGTTTTTCTTTATCGGATTTACTAATGATTTCTTCAATGGATACAAGTTCTTTATTCACGTTTTTGTATAAAGCATGATCAACATCCAGAACGTAGGCTACACCACCAGACATACCGGCGGCAAAGTTTTTTCCGGTCTTTCCTAAAACCACGGCATAACCGCCTGTCATATATTCCAGACCGTGATCGCCACAACCTTCGACAATTGCAGTCGCGCCTGAATTTCGTACACAGAAGCGTTCACCGGCTTTTCCGCGGATGAAGGCTTTACCACTGGTTGCACCATACAAGGCGACATTTCCGATAATGACATTTTCTTCGGCTTTAAAAGAGGATGTAGGATCGGGTGCAATCACAAGCTTTCCTCCGGATAATCCTTTACCAAAATAATCGTTGGCATCACCGGTAATCTTTAACGTCAATCCTTTTGGAATGAAGGCACCCAGAGATTGACCGGCACCACCTTTTCCATGTACGACAAAGGTATCTTCCGGTAAGGTATCGCCAAATTGCCTGGTGATCAAAGAACCGAATAAAGTACCGACGCTTCGATCCGTGCTGGATAGATTCACATTAATCGTATGACTGATTTTTGAGTCCATATACGGTTTAAAACCAGGAATCAGTTGAGTAGAATCCAGCGTTGTTTCCAACTTAAAGTCATAGCCATCCCTTGGATCATAATGCACATTTCGATCTTTTCCAATCAGAGAATGTAACTCCAACATAGCTTGTCTTGGTTTTAAATCGTTTCGCATTTGCAGACAATCACTGTGACCAACCATTTCGTCGATGCTTCTAAAGCCTAGGCTTGCCATGATCTCACGTAATTCCTGGGCAATAAACAACATGAAATTCATTACGTATTCTGGTTTTCCTTTAAAGCGTTTACGCAAGGTATCGTTTTGTGTCGCAACACCGAAAGGACAGGTATCTTGATTACAAACACGCATCATCATACATCCCATAGTTACTAATGGTGCAGTCGCAAAGCCAAATTCCTCGGCTCCTAATAAGCAGGCAATGGCTACATCTCTTCCGGTCATCAGTTTACCATCGGTTTCCAGAATAACACGAGAGCGCAGGTGATTGTCAATCAGGCTTTGATGGGTTTCGGCCAATCCCAATTCCCAAGGTAATCCTGCATGGTGAATGCTGGATTGGGGAGCTGCTCCGGTACCACCATCATAACCGGAAATCAATATAACGGTGGCTCCGGCTTTGGCTACACCGCTGGCAATGGTTCCGACACCGGCTTCACTGACAAGCTTAACGCTGATACGTGCCTCTTTATTGGCATTTTTTAAATCATAGATTAACTGTGCAAGATCCTCAATAGAATAAATATCATGATGAGGTGGTGGTGAAATCAAGGTAACACCGGGAGTACTGTAACGCGTCTTGGCAATCCATGGATAGACTTTCTTACCTGGCAGATGTCCACCTTCGCCGGGCTTTGCACCCTGTGCCATTTTGATTTGTATTTCTTTGGCACTGACCAAATAAGCGCTGGTTACGCCAAATCGACCGCTGGCGACCTGCTTGATGGCTGAATTTTTTTCAGTGCCTAAACGTTCCGGCTTTTCACCGCCTTCACCGGAATTAGATTTTCCGTGCAGTCGATTCATCGCAATGGCCATACAAGTATGTGCTTCTTCAGAAATTGAACCATACGACATTGCTCCGGTCTTAAATCGTTTTACGATCTCGGATACGGGTTCGACTTCTTCTAACGAAATCGGTTTTCGATTGGATTTGAATTCCAAAGAGGCTCTTAATGTATGAGGATGTTCCTTGTCATTTACTCGTTTTGTATATTCTTTAAAAAGTTCGTAATCGTTTTCTCGCGTTGCCCTTTGCAGCGTTACGATGGTTTTCGGATCATAGAGATGATCTTCTTTACCTTGCCCACTTCTTAACTTATGGAAACCATAGCTGTCTAACTTGGTATCACAAGAAAGACCTAATGGATCAAAACCATGATCGTGATGAACGATAAGGTCTTCTTCAATTTCTTTTAAGCCGATTCCTCCTACACGCGATACGGTATTGGTGAAGTATTGATCAATCACTTCTTTAGAGATACCGATGGCTTCAAAAATCTGGGCACTTTGGTACGATTGTAGGGTAGAGATTCCCATCTTTGCGGCAATCTTGACGATACCATGAAGTATTGCTTCGTTATAGTCGCGAATCGCAACAGAAGGCTCTTTATCTAAGATGTCTTTTTCAATCATTTCTTCAATGCATTCATGAGCCAGGTAAGGATAAATGGCCGTTGCCCCATAGCCTAATAAACAGGCAAACTGATGAACATCTCTTGGCTCGCCACTCTCTAGGATGATGGATACAGCTGTTCTTTTTTTCGTTTGTACCAAATGATGTTCTAAAGCCGATACTGCCAGCAGACTGGGGATAGCCATATGGCTTTCATCAACGCCTTTATCACTTAAAATTAAAATGTTGGCACCATCTCTATACAAACGATCACATTCGATAAACAGATGATGCAAAGCTTCTTGTAAAGGCATTCCGCGGTAGAACAAAAGGGAAATCGTAGCGCTTTGAAAGCCTTCTTTTTGCAAGTTTCGAATCTTATCCATATCACGGGCATCCAAGATGGGGTTGTTGACTTCTAAAACTTTACAATTCGTACTTTTTTCCTGTAAGAGATTTCCATCGCTTCCGATATACACGGTTGTATCGGTGACAATTTCTTCACGAAGAGAATCAATCGGCGGATTGGTAACCTGAGCAAATAACTGTTTAAAGTAATGGAAGAGTAAAGGATGACGATTACTTAAAACGGCTAATGGAATATCGGTACCCATACTGGCAGTAGGCTCATTGGCGTTTTTTGCCATAGGTAAGATTTCATCCTGGATATCTTCATATGTATAACCAAAGACCTTGTACAGTCGATTGCGTTCTTCCTGTGTGTGCATTTGTGTTTTTTTATCCGGTGCTTTCAGATCTTTTAAATGCAGAAGATGTAAATCCAGCCATTCTCCGTATGGATTTGATGTCGCAAAATGATTTTTGATCTCGATATCGCTATACATCTTTTTAGATTTTGTATCGACCAATACCATTTTTCCCGGTTCCAATCGTGATTTACAGAGGATGTTTTCGGCAGGAATGTCCAATACACCGACTTCACTGGATAAGATCAATAGATTATCTTTGGTGATCATATAACGGGCTGGGCGTAAACCGTTACGATCTAATACAGCACCTACCTGATCGCCATCTGAAAAGAGAATGGCAGCCGGACCATCCCATGGTTCCATCATGGTCGCATAGTAGTGATAAAAATCTTTTTTATGTTCTTCCATAGGTACGTGTTTCCATGGCTCGGGGATCGTAATCATGACAGCTTTAGCCAAAGGCATACCATTCATCATCAAGAATTCCAGCGTATTATCCAACATGGCACTATCGGAGCCTTTGGCATTGATGACTGGCAGGATCTTCTTTAAATTGGCATCCAGAAAGTCAGAAGACATGCTTTCTTCTCTGGCCAGCATTCGATCGACATTGCCGCGAATCGTATTGATTTCTCCATTGTGCGCGATCAGACGATTGGGATGCGCACGCTGCCAGGAAGGGGTTGTATTGGTTGAAAATCGAGAATGCACGATCGCAATAGCACTCTGATAATCTGTATCTTGCAGGTCTTCATAAAATTTACGAAGCTGTCCGACTAAAAACATTCCTTTATAAACAATTGTTCGACTGGAACAGGAGACTACATATGTTTCCGGGCAACTTTTTTCAAATTCACGACGAATCACATATAAAAGCCGATCAAACGCAAAGCCTTTTTCTATACCTTCCGGTTTTTCGATAAAAGCTTGTTCGATATAAGGCATGCAGTCTTTAGCCGATTGTCCTAAGATTTCCGGGTGGCAACAAACGGTACGCCAACCTAATAATCGGGCACCTTCGTTTTTCACAATGGTTTCAAACAGACGTTTGTGTTGATTACGTTTTAATTCCTGCTGGGGAAAGAAAAACATACCAATGCCATATTCTCTTTCTTTTCCAAGGGAAATATTTTCCTGTTTGGCAATCTTTGAAAAGAATCGATGCGATATCTGTAAGAGTACACCAACACCATCGCCGACTTTACCACTGGCATCTTTTCCGGCACGGTGTTCCAGCTTTTCAACAATATGCAGCGCTTTATCCACAACATCATAGCTTTGTTTTCCATCAATTTGCACCACGGTACCGATACCGCAGGCATCATGTTCAAAATTTGGATTCATGTCATTTCCTCCTTATTTTCCACTATCTCCATAATTCGAAAGGACACGAGCACTAGGATCGTCTACATCACAGCCTTTCCAGTCTTTATTCGGCATCCAGAATGCTTTGATCATAGATGCCTGGTTTGGATAGTAGGTTTCAAAAATCTCCCGATACCATAAGGATTCTTTGGTGAAAGGGGGATTGAAAGTATATTGTTTTCGTTTTTCTTCGAATTCCTGATCTGTGTATTTTTGATTGGCCGCTTCTTGTATCGTATCTCTTAACGAATGACCGACTGCATCGGAAAAAGCAGCTTTTTCACGCATTAAGATTGAGTGTGGAAGAATATTATCTTTTTCAAACGCATGGCGTAATAGGTATTTGCCCTTATGATAAGTATTCATTTTTAAAGCCGGGTCGATCTGCATGACATAGCGAACGAATGCCAGATCGCCAAAGGGAACACGTGCTTCCATTGAGTTAGAGCTGATGCATCGATCGGCGCGTAATACATCGTACATGTGGATCTCTTTGATGCGCTTTTCACTTTCTTTTTGAAAGGATGCGGAATCTGGGGCAAAATCTGTATATTTATAACCAAACAGCTCGTCGCTGATCTCTCCGGTCAATAGTACGCGGATGTCTGTATGTTCATGAATATATTGACAAAGCAGATACATACCGATGCTGGCACGAATGGTTGTGATATCATAAGTGGCCAGATGATAGATGACCGTTTCTAAGGCGTTGAGTACATCCTCTTGGGTGATGATGACTTCCGTATGGTTGCTGTGGATCACGTCGGCTACTTCTCTGGCATATTTTAAGTCAATGGCATCTTCTTTCATTCCAATCGCAAATGTCCGAATGGGTTTGGAAAGCAGTTTTTGGCTGATGGCACAGACTAAAGAGGAATCTAAACCACCGCTTAATAAAAATCCAACCGGTGCATCGGCATCCAATCGCTTTTGTATACCTTGTATCAAAAGATCATGAATGTTTTGACAGATGATTTCCAAATCGTCATGAATGTAGGAATCCACTTTGGTCATATCGGCATAACAGACAAACTTTCCATCCTCATAATAGTGTCCCGGTGGAAAAGGGATGATGGTTTTCACAATTCCCATCAGGTTTTTAGGCTCGGAGGCAAATACGATGGCGTTATCTTTGTCATACCCATAATATAAAGGCCGAATACCAATCGGATCACGGGCTGCAATGATACTGTCTCTATTCTCGTCATAAAGAATACAGGCAAATTCCGCATCCAGCTTTTCAAAAAGGGAAACGCCATATTCTTCGTAGAGCGGCAACAGAATTTCACAGTCACTTTCACTTTGAAAGGTATAGCCTTTGTCCTCCAATTCTTTTTTTAGCTTTCGAAAACCATAGATCTCACCATTACATACGATAGCTGAGTTTTTAAAAACAAAAGGCTGCATACCTTCCTGGCTTAATCCCATAATGGCCAATCTTTGAAATCCTAACACACCTTTTTTAAATGGATAGAAACGTGTATCATCGGGTCCACGGGTCTTTGTTTTTTCAAGGGCTTTTTGAAGTACAGAAGGATCGATACCTTCTTTAAAATATCCCATAATTGTGCACATAAATTTCTCCTTCTAATAAGACCATCAAAGCCGGCAGCAGTTGCCGCCGGTTTTGATAAATTATCATGTTGGTTACAGAATGCCAAATAACAGCTTTCCGTAAGTTGGGAATGGCCATACTTTGTCATCTGTCATGGTTTCTAAAACATCGCAAGGCTTTCGTAGTGCATCCATGCATGGCAAGATCGTATCGCGTACAAAGAAGGCCGCTTTTTCAAAATCTTGGATGGTATGCAGAGCATTTGTTTTTTCTTCCAGTTCAGAACAAGCCTGATAGGCTTCTTTTAATAATGCGTTGATCTGTGTCAACATTTCTTTTTCGTAGGTTACATCCATCTGGGCATCCAGCTGACATTTAGATAAGCAGGTATCACTGAGTTCTTTTGAATAGCGAGATACCGCCGGAAGAATTTCTTTTTTTGCCATATTGATCATGGTTAAAGCTTCTATGTTGATGACTTTTGTGTATTCTTCCATGGTAATTTCATAACGTGATTCCATCTCTTCACGATCTAATACTTTTTCGGTTTCAAACAGGCGAATGTTTTCTTCGTGAATGAAATAAGGAAGAGCATCCGGTGTTGTTCGAAGATTCAACAAGCCACGTTTTTTAGCTTTTTCGATCCAGGCATCATCATAACCATTGCCGTTGAAGATGATTCGCTGATGATCTTTCAATGTTTGTTTGATCAGGCTGTGAAGGCTACTTTCAAAATCATCCGCTTTTTCCAGCATATCGGCAAATTCACGCAGGGCATTGGCCACTACAGTATTTAAAACGAAGTTGCAGCCGGAAATAGAAGAACTGGAGCCTGGCATACGGAATTCAAATTTATTTCCTGTAAAGGCAAATGGACTGGTTCGGTTTCGATCGGTCGTATCCATTGGCAGCTTAGGTAATACACAAGCGCCGATCTTCATCAATTTATGTTCTGTGCCATCATAAGGTTTATCATTGATGATAGCTTCTAATACGGCATTTAATTCATCGCCCAGGAAAACAGAAATAATAGCCGGTGGTGCTTCGTTTGCACCTAGGCGATGATCGTTTCCGGCACTGGCAACGCTTAATCGAAGCAAATCCTGATGCTCATCCACAGCTTTGATGATAGCTGATAAGAACAATAAGAACTGTGCATTTTCATAAGGCGTATCACCAGGTTCTAATAAGTTTTTACCGGTGTTGGTTGAAATCGACCAGTTATTGTGTTTACCGGAACCATTGATGCCCTCAAATGGTTTTTCATGAAGCAAAGCCACCATTCCATGTTTTTTGGCAATGCGCTGAATCAGTTCCATGGTAAGCTGATTATGATCAGTGGCGATATTTGTTGTCGAGAAGACCGGAGCCAGCTCATGTTGTGCAGGGGCTACTTCGTTATGTTCTGTCTTTGCCGCAACGCCCAACTTCCAAAGTTCTTCATTTAAGTCATTCATGAAAGACTGTACACGCGATTTGATCGTACCAAAATAGTGATCTTCCATTTCCTGTCCTTTTGGACATGGGGCACCAAATAAAGTACGTCCGGTATAAATCAAATCCTTACGTGTGGCATAGTAGTCTTTATCAACCAGAAAATATTCCTGTTCCGGACCCACTGTGGTTTTGATCGATGTTACATCGGTATTTCCAAACAGCTTTAAGATGCGCAAAGCTTGTGTGTTGATAGCTTCCATACTTCTAAGTAAAGGGGTTTTCTTATCCAGTGCGTGGCCGGTATAGGAACAAAAGGCGGTTGGAATACAAAGTACGTCGTCTTTGATAAAGGCATACGATGTAGGATCCCATGCGGTATAACCACGGGCTTCAAAGGTTGCTCTTAAACCACCGTTAGGAAAACTGGAAGCGTCCGGTTCTCCTTTGATCAATTCTTTTCCGGAAAAGCTCATAATAACTTTTCCGCCATCTACCGGTTCGATAAAACTGTCGTGCTTTTCGGCTGTTACACCAGTCATTGGTTGAAACCAGTGTGTATAGTGGGTTGCTCCCTGTGCAATGGCCCATTCTTTCATGGCATGAGCCACCGCATTGGCAATCTTTGGATTTAACGGTTTTCCTTCCTGAATTGTCTTTTGAAGCTCTTTGTACGTATCGGAAGCTAATCCTTCCTTCATACATTTTTCGTTGAATACTTTGGATCCAAACAGATCCGGAATAGATTTTGCCATGTCGATTCCTCCTTTAAGGCGATAAAATAAAAAAACGGCAAAGCAAAAAGGGAGGAGAAAACTCCTGCTTTTTGGCATCCTTGCCGTTTCTATGTGTATTATTGTAATGCGGGAAATAAAATTGTCAATATAAAAATGTAAAATTATGAAAAATTCTGAAAAGTTTGAAACAAAAAGTAATATGTTGTATAAATAAATGGAAAACAGGAGGTGACTTCATGTATACAAAAGAAGATGTACTTGCCTATGTAAATGAAGAGAACGTAACGTTTATTCGATTGGCATACTTTGATATTTACGGCCATCAAAAAAATATTTCAATCTTACCCGATGAGCTTCCCAGAGCCTTTGCGGAAGGAATCAGCTTTGATGCCAGTGCGATAGCCGGGTTTGGAACCGATATCAAGAGCGATCTATTTTTGATGCCGGATCCTTCTACGTTATCCATTTTGCCATGGCGATCCTTGGATGGCTCGGTCATTCGCATGTATTGCGATATACAATATCCGGATGGAACGCCTTTTGAACTGGATACACGCTATTTATTAAAACAGGCAGAACAGTATGCCAAAGAGCAAAGGATCGAGATTCAGATCGGTACAGAATTCGAGTTCTATTTATTTTTGACAGATGAAAAAGGACAAAACTCTCATATTCCTTTAGATACGGCAAGCTATATGGATATCGCTCCGGAGGATCAGGGCGAAGATGTACGAAAGGATATTTGTTTTACGCTGCAGGAAATGGGGTTACATCCGGAAGCCAGTCATCATGAGGAAGGGCCAGGACAAAACGAGATCGACTTTCGTTACAGTACACCATTGCAGGCAGCGGATGATGCAGCTACCTTTAAATGGGTCGTACGAACGGTCGCAAAGGCCAATGGTTTAATTGCCGATTTTGATCCCAAGCCTTTAAAGGAGCATAGTGGAAACGGTATGCATGTCAATGTATCGGTCAATGATTCTAGTCATTTGGATCAAACACGAGCCTTTATGGCCGGTATTTTATATCGTTTGCCGGAGATTACTTTATTTTTAAATCCCTGTACGGAAAGCTATCAACGATTAGGAGAGCGTAAGGCTCCCAAATTTGTGACATGGTCTTATCAAAACCGATCTCAGGCCATTCGTATTCCGGCCGTACGAAATCAGAAAAAACGAATTGAGCTTCGATCACCGGACTGTACCTCTAATCCTTACTTAGTTTATCTCTTGATTATTTATGCAGGCATCGAGGGTATATTGGAACAAAGAGAACCGGCAGATCCTGTGGATTTAAACTTATATCAGGCATCTACAGAAATAACATCCCATTTAACACCGCTGCCATCCTCACTTGAAGAATCTTCTGCCATCGCAAAAAACAGTGACTTTATTCAACGTGTGCTGCCAAAGGAAATACTAAAGAATTATTTAAAATAAGCGGTACTTAATTATGTCGAATATTCTTGTGGTTACTTCTGTAGAAAGCACACGAAAGGTCATTCAGGAAATCCTGCCGCGAACCATCTATCCATGGATTCAATTTGTATCCTCTGCCATGGATGCCAAGAAACAGCTACGACAAAGACGATATGATCTTTGTATTCTACAGCCACCTTTAAAAGATGAGTTTGGTGTCCGTACAGCCAGAGAAATTGAAGTCGCGTTTTCCATCGGTGTTTTACTGTTAGTGAAAAATGATATTTATGATCAAATTTGTTTTCAGGTAAAGGAACAAGGAATTTTTGTGATGGCATTACCGGCCTCCCGGCAAATGTTACTACAGACGATTGCAAATGGTATGGCTGCACAAATTAAGATACAAGCTTTGACCAGGCAGCTTCAAAAAGAAAAAAAGCGATTACAGGATGAAAAAATCATTTATCGTGCTAAACTGATACTGATCGAAAATTATCACTGGGATGAAAAGAAGACACATTATTACATTGAAAAGCTTGCCATGGATACATCGCAAAAAAAGGTAGATATTGCTCGATCGATCATTGAAGGAGACTTACGATCATCATGAAAAAAATCACAAAGACAAACGCCATGCGTTTATTAGATACAAAGAAGCTGGACTATCAGGTGCATACGTATGAGCATAACGGTAATGAAGCAGTCGATGGTGTCCATGTAGCCGAAATTTTGGGACAAGATGAAAATTGTGTTTTTAAAACGTTGGTGACACAGGCCAATACAAAAGAGTATATTGTATTTATGTTACCGGTTGCCAAGGAACTGGATTTAAAAAAATGTGCAAAAGCCGCCGGTGTAAAATCGGTTGATATGATTCATGTAAAGGACTTGTTATCGATTACAGGTTATATTCGTGGGGGATGTTCACCTTTGGGAATGAAAAAAACATATCGTACTTTCATCGATGAATCTTGTTTACAACAAGAGCATATCTTTTTTAGCGGAGGCAAGATCGGGCTACAAATTGAGATGAAAACAACTGACTTTTTAAATCATTATCCTGTAAATCATGCAGAGTTAACAAAATAAATTAGGAAAGACGCTACAATTGCAGCGTCTTTTTAATGCTTTGAAAGCTTAAGAACCGTATCAAGGCTAAGCCCTGTCATATCGGCTATGAAATTGTGCTGGCAACCTTTAGATAACATATTTTGCGCAATTTCATAAGCTTTATTTGTTAAACCTTTTGAATAACCATTTTCAATACATTCCTGTGCATATTCTTCTAATGCTTTACACATGCTGATAACACTCTCCTTTGTATGATTTTGTATAAACTCTTGATTTAAATTCACAAATACATTGGCATGATAGAAGATATCCTCTTCTACGTTCTCCAGTAAGGAATCTGTATATAAATTTTCCCATTTCTTTTGATTTACATATTGTATGATACGAAAGAACTTCTGTAAATAAAGACACATAAAATCGATAGGATCACTATTGACATCAAACAACTTCATCTCATAATCAAGGTTTCATCTTTGTTCCAGTCGCTTTTATGTATGCACTCATACAAGGTTTTACGATGTTCCCATTTTGATTCGCCCATGTAAAGAGTCAGGGAATAAACCGGATACAACAAATGCAGTTTGGTATTGGTCTTGATCTGTTGATGGATACCGGCATACTTGTAGTTCAAGATGCGAACAGGCATATAGGGATCCTTCTTTCTCTGAAATTCAAGATGGAGAAAGAACTGGTCATCATAAAACATCAACAAATCATTTTCCTTACGAAATCCTAAATCATGATGTGTTTCCTTGTCATAGAGTGAAAGCTTATCTGGATCCAGAAGTAACCTCTTCTTAAAATAGACGGAAGAAAACAGATCGGCAAAATATTGCTTATTGGAAAAGACCTCCTTTAAACAGAGATCATAGGGATTCATTGTCAAAATATCACCTTCCTTTCTTTTTATAAATGAATCCTGAATCAGCACTATTTCTATTCCGGAAAAAATAAGTACTACTATTTAATACGATTAAAAATAAAAAAACTATCAAAAAAATTCAATTTTTTTGTATTGCGATTGAATTGGATTCAAGCTATAATATTTCTGTATTTAGACACGTGTAAAAATATATACATAAGGAAAAATATTATGCGCTACAATTTAGAAAAAAGAAACCGATTCGCAATGCGTACATTGGATGCTTTTTCAAGTACGATGTTTGATCTATTAGAAACAAAAAGCTTTGAAACGATTATGGTTTCTGAGCTTTGTTCTTTAAGTAATTATCCTAGAGCTACCTTTTATAATTATTTTGAAGATAAATATGATCTATTGGAGTATTGTTGGGATATTTTAAAATCAAAGGTTCGTTTGTATGATTTTAAAGATTTGGAAACGGATCATCGAATCTATGAAGTGTTTGGTCGTATTTACGATTTTTTTGAACAGCGGCAAGAACGACTGTTTCGCATACTGGTACATAATTCTCTGGAAGGAGAACTTTATACAAGATTTAAACAGTATGTGAAGGTACAGATTTTGGAAATTATGGATACGATTGATTTTTCAGATCATAATGGGCTGCCAAATCGATTATGGGCGGAGCATTATTGTAACACGATTCTTTTGGTGTTGGAGCATAGTTTTTTAAAGGAACAAAGAATTGATAAGGAGACAGCTGTTTCGTATTTAAGAATACTGCTGCAGAAATAGGAGAGAGAATATGTGGACTGATAGAAGTGTATTTTATCAAATCTATCCGTTAGGAGCTTTTGGCTGTCCTTTTGAAAATGACTTTCAATCAAAAAGCCGAATTTTACGTATGAAAGACTGGATACCGCATTTAAAGAAGCTGGGTGTAGATTGTATCTTGTTCAATCCTGTGTTTGAAAGTCATACACACGGCTATGATACGATTGATTATAAGAAATTGGATAGTCGATTGGGAACGAATGAAGATTTCGCATTTGTATGTAAACTATTACATGAGAATGGGATTCGTGTTGTACTGGATGGTGTATTTAATCATGTAGGCAGAGGCTTCTTTGCGTTTCAGGATGTTTTGATGAATCGTGAAAACTCTTCCTATAAAGATTGGTTTTATATCAATTTCTGGGAGAATAATAATTACGACGATCATTTAAGCTATCAAAATTGGGAAGGGAATAATAACCTTGTGAAATTGAATCTTCAAAATTATGAAGTTGTGCAATATCTACTGGATGTGATTTTCTTTTGGAAAAATGAGTTTCAAATTGATGGTTTACGCTTAGATGTAGCTTATTGTCTGGATCGAGAATTTTTAAAAACATTGCATAGGACTTGTAAGGAAATAGATCCTTCCTTTTTCTTGTTGGGAGAAACCTTACATGGTGATTACAATCAATGGGTCAATGCGGAAATGTTGGATAGTTGCACTAACTATGAATGTTATAAAGGATTGTATTCTAGTTTTAACAGTGCCAACTTATTTGAGATCCTTCATTCACTTCATCGTCAATTTGGTAAAGATAACTGGTGCTTGTATCAAGGTAAGCACTTATTGAGCTTTGTGGATAATCATGATGTAGAGCGTATCGCATCCCAGCTTGTTCATAAAGAACATCTGTCATTGATCTATACGATGTTATTTACGATGCCGGGCATACCGTGTTTATATTACGGAAGTGAATGGGGTATCGAAGGAAAGAAAAATTGGAACGATACCGAATTAAGACCGGAGATTTCACATTTGGAATGGAATACATTAACGGACCATATACAGAAGCTGATTTTGATCAAGCATGAACATGATGCACTTCATCAATGCGATTATCAACAGATTTATCTGACGAATACAGCCTGTATTTATCAAATGAAAAGTGAAAAAGAAACACTTTGGATTTGCATCAATATGAATCCGGACAATGTAGAAGTACCAATTGATTATCGGGGGCAGGCGAATAATTTGCTTACCCAAAGTCAGGTGGATATAAATGGGGTACTTTACTTAGAACCTAATTCATCGATGATCTTACAAATTTAAAAAAAAGAGGGTTGCCGCTATGGCAACCCTTTACTGTACAGATTTGAAAAGAAGATCATTGTAATCTGGTAATGGCCAGAAATCTTTAGGAATGTTTTGTTCGATGGAATCCGTCAGTGTTCGTATAGCTTCCATAAGTGGTAACAATTCATCCGCTGCATATTGTGCTTTTTCTTTTTCACTGGCTGGCACTTTATCAATCAAGTTTTCTAAAGTTTCCAGATGATTGGATACAAATTCCAATGGTTCATTGATGTTGAAAAGAATCTTTTCTTCCAGTGGAGAATTGATACCACTGGCTTTTTTTGTTTGTATGATCGTTGCCAGCTTTGCTTCGTATTCAAATACAGCCGGTAAGATCTGTTTTCGCAACATATAAGCCATTGTTCTAGCCTCGATCAAAACGACTTGATAGTAATTTTCCAGGAGAATGTTTTCACGGGCATGGAGTTCATTGGCTGAATATACTTTATGTTTTTCAAACATCGCCAGATTTTTAGGATCCGTATAATGCGGCAGAGCATCTGCTGTTGTCTTTAATTCCTGCAAGCCTCGTTTTTTGGCTTCCTGACGCCATTCTTCGCTATATCCATTTCCGGAGAAAAGAATTCGTTTATGTTCTTTGAGCGTTTTTTGAATCATGGAAATCACATGCTCGGTTCTTTGTTCTGGTGCATAGTTTTCCAGTTCATCGGCAAACTGTGTTAATTCTTCGGCTACGATCGTATTTAAAATCGTATTGGGACAGGAGATGTTCAAGGATGATCCCAACATACGGAACTCAAATTTGTTTCCGGTAAACGCAAACGGAGAAGTACGGTTACGGTCGGTGGAATCCTTGGAAATCGGCGGTAAGGCACTAACACCTAACTCCAATTTACGATTGGTATTTTCCACATATTCCTTTCCTTGTTCAATTGCTTCCAGGATAGCGGTCAATTCATCGCCCAGATAGATGGAGATGATGGCCGGTGGTGCCTCATTGGCTCCCAGTCGATGATCGTTTCCGGCACTGGCAACGGAAAGTCTAAGTAAATCCTGGTATTCGTCAACTCCTTTGATGATGGCCGCAAGAATCGTCAAGAAACGAATGTTGTCTTTTGGATCATCACCTGGCTCGAGGAGATTTTCATGGCTGTCGGTACTAAAGGACCAGTTATTGTGCTTACCGGAACCATTGACACCTTCAAATGGTTTTTCATGAAGCAGACAGACGAATCCATGATGGCGCGCCACCCGCTTTAAAACATCCATTGTGATTTGGTTTTGATCGTTGGCGCTGTTTACGGAACTGAAAACCGGTGCTAACTCAAACTGGCAGGGAGCCACCTCTTTATGTTCGGTCTTCGCAAAGACACCCAGCTTCCAAAGCTCCTGATCAACTTCTTCCATATACGCTTTGACTCTTTCGTCAATATTACCGAAGTAGTGATCGTCTAATTCTTGTCCCTTGACCGGTGGTGCACCAAATAAAGTACGTCCGGTAACCATCAAATCCAGACGTTGTTTAAAGAGATTTTCATCGATCAGAAAATATTCTTGTTCCGGCCCAACGGTGATCGTAATCTTTTTGGTATGATAGCCCATCAGATTTAAAAGGCGAACCGCTGCTTTATCTAAGGCATCAATGCTTCGTAAAAGCGGAGTTTTCTTATCCAGCGAAGAGCCATCATAGCTGCAAAACAAAGTTGGTATATATAAAGTTTTTTCTTTGACAAAGGCAAAGCTTGTCGGATCCCATGCGGTATAGCCACGTGCTTCAAAGGTGGCGCGCAGTCCACCGCTAGGAAAACTGGAGGCATCCGGCTCTCCTTTGATCAATTCTTTTCCGCGAAAATCGCTGATTACAGAATTAGGACCGGTCGGATTGATAAAGGCATCGTGTTTTTCGGCCGTGATGCCGGTCATTGGCTGAAACCAGTGTGTATAGTGCGTTGCGCCCTTGTCCATGGCCCAGTCTTTCATGGCATTGGCAACGGTATCGGCAATTTCTTTAGGGAGCTCTTTTCCATGCTCCATGACATCGATCATCTGTTTATAGATCGCATGTGGTAAATAGCGTTGCATCGCAGCAGGCCCGAATACATCACATCCAAAAAATTCGTCAACAATCTTCATACAAGTTCCTCCATTATGTTACTGTTATTTTACCAATTATTTACAATGAATAAAACTCTTTTCATCATTTCGGTTTTTCAGACTGGCTTCGATCAAGCCTACAAAGAGCGGATGGGCCCGGTTTGGTCGGGATTTAAATTCCGGATGGAACTGTACACCGATATAAAATGGATGGTTAATAGATTCTATCGCTTCCACAAGCTGCTTATCCGGGCTGGTACCGGAAATCAACATTCCGTTGTGTTCAAAATCACTGCGATAATAGTTATTGAATTCGAAACGATGGCGATGTCTTTCATCAATTATTTCCTGTTTGTACAAGCGGTTTAACAGACTTTCCGGACGAACGGCACAAGGATAGCTTCCCAGGCGCATCGTACCTCCTTTTCGCATTTCACTGTTCTGGTCTTCCATAAAGTCAATGATCGTATTTTTGCTTAGAGGATCAAACTCATAAGAATTGGCATCGCTCAAACCTAAGACATGACGGGCAAAGGCAATAGCCATGATCTGCATACCCAGACAAATGCCTAAATATGGAATGTTGTTTTGATAGGCATACCACGCCACATCGATCATTCCTTCTATGCCACGATCCCCAAAACCACCAGGTAAGATAATGCCATCGATATCCTTAAAGACTTCATCGAGATTTTGTCCTTCAATCTTTTCAGAATCGATCCATTCTATCTTCACGTCGGCACCACATTTAAAGCCGGCATGGTATAAAGCTTCGCTGACACTTAAATAAGCATCGTGCAACGCAACATATTTTCCGACAAGAGCAATATGAACCGGTTCTTTGGCCGCTTTGATCGTCTGTACCATTGCCTTCCAGTCTTCCAGATCTGGTTGACGAACTTCTAAACCGACCTTTTGACAGATGATATCGGCTAAATTCTGGCCTTCCAACATTAATGGAACTTCATACAAAGAATCTAATGTCGTATTTTCAATGACACATTCTTTAGGGACATTACAGAACAAAGAAATTTTATCCGTTACGCTTTGCGGAATCTTTTCATCACAACGAGCAATGATAATATCCGGCGTAATTCCATAGGAGCGAAGTTCCTTCACAGAATGTTGTGTCGGTTTGGATTTATATTCCTTGCTTCCGGAAATATAGGGAATATATGTCACGTGAATGAAGACGCAGTTTTGTCTTCCGACATCTAAAGCTACCTGTCGAATAGACTCTAAAAAAGGCTGGCTTTCGATATCACCGGTCGTTCCGCCGATCTCTGTAATCACAAAATCCGCTTTTGCATGTCGTCCGGCCTGAATGATGAAATTCTTGATCTCATCGGTAATATGCGGAATCACTTGTACGGTCTGTCCTAAATATTTTCCGTCACGTTCCTTATTTAATACATTCCAATAAACTTTTCCGGTTGTTAGATTGGAATAAGAGTGCAGGTTTTCATCAATAAAACGTTCATAGTGGCCTAAGTCCAAATCGGCTTCCAGGCCATCATCGGTCACAAAAACTTCACCGTGCTGAAAAGGCGACATCGTGCCGGGATCCACATTGATATAAGGATCCAGCTTCTGGCTTGTTACTTTATAGCCGCGCGCTTTTAAAAGTCGTCCTAAGCTGGCAGCACTGATTCCTTTTCCCAATCCGGAAACAACACCGCCGGTCACAAAAATATACTTTGTATCCATGGTCGATCACCTCAATTTCTAATGGAACTATTCTAGTAGAGAGGATGCTTAATGTAAAGAGAAAATGTAAAAAATAAAGTTGATTTTCAAGGATATGTAAAAAAATACAATCCAGAATTTATCATTTGAAGGCAATGCACATAAAAGTAGTAGAAATTTTTTGATTTCTTGAGTTGCGTTTGATTTTGAAGTACAATACTGCATAGGTGGTGAACCGAATGAAACAAAATGGAAGAGCCTTAGAATCCATGATCAAGCGACTGATTTTGTTTACAGCTGTTTTGATCTTACTGATATTCAATGCCAGTCTGATTTATGATTTTTTGATGCGGCTAATTGCGATCTGTTATCCTTTTATTTTTGGGGCAGGTTTAGCTTTTATCTTTAATATCGTCTCAAATGGATTGATGAAATATGCAGGTTTATGGTTCCATGTCAAAGATACGACAGGCCCCCGGGCCATTGCCAATATCCTTGCCATTATTTTTGTCTTTTCGATTATATTAGGCTTTGTGTTTTTATTGAGTCCGCAGTTGTTGGATTCTATTCAAAGCATCGTAGAACAGATGCCAAATGCGTTAAATCATTTTTACGCCTGGCTTTTGAATGTAACCAAACCGCTTGAATCGCTTCATGAACCTCTGTTGGATATGCGTTCTTCTTTAAGCGATGTGGATAAGCTGGCGGATATGTTGCCCGGTTTGTTTGGTTGGGTCTTTTCCGGCGGAGCCAATGGTATTTTTGATTCGATTTACTCCGCATTGACAACTACGTTTTCCGTTGTGGCCAGTGCCTGTATCGCGATCATGTTTTCCTTTATCTTATTATTCAACAAGAAAACGTTTGTTCGTGAATTAAAAGCTTTATTAAAGGCTTACATTCCTGATCCCTATTATGATAAGACGATGCACGTATGCTCCATTGTCAAAAAGACATTTACAAGTTATATTGCCGGAACCAGCTGTGAATGCTTGATTTTGGGAACACTGGTTTTTATCGGCTGTACGATCTTTCAGATTCCTTATGCACTGCTTACCGGTATCATGGTTGCGATCGGTGCTTATGTTCCTATGTTTGGAGCTTTGATCACTGCCATTTTGGCATCCTTGTTTATTGCGGTTGAAAATCCGATGAGTGCCATTTACTTTCTGATCTTGTTTATTTGTATTCAACAAGTCGAAGGCAATTTCATCTATCCAAATGTTGTAGGAAGAAGTGTAGGACTTCCGCCGATGTATGTGATCGTTGCGGTAACTGTAGGTGGCAGTCTTGCCGGTATTCTGGGAATGATCATCTTTATTCCAATCTGCTCATGCATCTATCAGCTGTTGGGAGAAGATATTCGAAAGCGGATCAAATACAAAGATCAAATTAAAAACTCTTAGGAGTTTTTTTTTATACAGTGGGCATGGTACAATTGAGACAGTTTGGAAGTGAGAATTATGAATCGATGTGCATTGACGATTCGCATGTTGATGATATTAAGGGCAAGGGGAACAAAATACCCGGTAAGTACCCGCGTTTTAGCACAGGAACTGGAAACAAATCCTCGAAATATCCGTGAATTTAAAAAAGAGCTGGTGACGGCCGGCTTTAATATCATTGAAAAGAAAGGGCCTTATGGCGGTTATATGTTGGATGAAGAACAGCTTATGCCGGTCACCCGTTTGACAGAAGAAGAAATGGCAGCCTTGGAAGAAGGTATTTCTTTTATGAAAGGACATCCGGAAGTTTCTTTTTATCCGGCCTATCGCAGTGCAATGGATAAGGTGCTCGATGTCAGTCATCAAAAAGTGCCGGTTTCTATACGCTATTTGGAAAGTCCCGGTGAAAAGCTATCTGTAAAACTACAAAGAATGTTGGATCTTGTGATGGAAGCGATTCTGCAACATCGAACCTTACAGCTGGAATATCAAGGGACTAAAAATGAGACCTGTCTGTCTTTTGAACTGGATCCCTATGATGTGATTCATTATCGTAATACGTATTATCTGGTTGGTTTTTCCCATTTACGCAAGGAATATCGTGTCTATCGCTTCAGTGAAAAGCGCATGCGATCGCTAACAAAGACCAAAGATACATTTCTGTGGGATTCCCAATATCAGCTGATGTCTATCATCAGTCGTTTTGGGATCATCAAAAATGATTTTAAGCGTGTGAAAGTGCTGGTCCAAAAAGATCAAGTCGATCGTTTTGAAGAATATAAAGGCTGGGGCGTTGAATTGAAAAAAGAAGCTGAAACGCCTCGTGGTATTCTCTATAGCTTTAAGAGTCCGGATCGCTATGAGCTCTATCGTCAGATTTTTTCTTTTGATGGCAAAGTAACGCTTGTAGAACCCGAAAGCTACCGGGAAGAATTCACATCAAAAATTCATGCTTTTTTAGAAACAGGTGAACCTTATGATGATTCATGTCACTGATATCCTGCATACGCTCCGCTGTGAAAAATATGCCTGGAACATTTATCATAAAATCAGTCTTCCTAAACAATATTTCCATATGATTGAACCATTTTCTTCTTTATGGAAAGCGTATTTAGGACTGGAAGATGCCGTATGTGGACAAGTTGGTGATACCAATGAGATGACCATGGCGAAAATGAAAGATACATCCGTGATTCTTTTTGCCCGTTTCTCTTATGATGAATGTCGAACACAGATTCCTGTATTAATAAAAAGGGAAGAGGGATATCATGCGATCTATCCGTATTTGAGTTGTTATCCCAGGGAAAGTGAAGCCTTCCGCATGAAATTAAATGATCTGATTGCCCAAAAGGCCGGGATATCGATCGTATCGCATGAAATTATCTACATACAGAAAGATTATGTGCGAAAGGAAGAACTGGATCTTCATTCTTTGCTGGTGAAAGGGGACTGCTTTTTCAACCGTCGAAATAATCCATCAAAGAATATCGATGCGTGTGTGCAAGCCATCGATATCGATTTGGATGCCTGCATTGCCAAAACCAGAGAGATCGTAACTCAAAATGAAATCAACATGGAACGAAATAAGAATTGTACGGTCAGAAGACGGTGCAGTTACTATGCTTCCTGTTTTGATGATTCGGTTTTGCCGGATGACTCCGTTTTGTTTTTGACAACTTCACAAAATAAACTGGAAGCGTATCGGCAGGGATTACGTCATATTTCTCAAATGGATATCGATCAGCTGGAAGGTTATCGCCTACAGTATGCACAGTTTATGGCAAGTCGCAATGGCTTTTTTATGGATCGACTGGCCTTGTCACAATGGCTGGATAAGGTAAAATATCCGATCAGTTATTTAGATTTTGAGTGGGATACCTTTGGCATACCACCTTATCCGAACATGAAACCATTTGATGTACTATGTTTTCAATACAGCCTGCATATTGAAACTCGTAAAAAAGAATTGGAACATCGTGATTTCTTTGGCACCAGTGATTGTCGTAAAGCATTTATCGAATCGTTACTTAACGATCTTCCATCCGAAGGTTCGATCCTTGTCTATAATATGGAGGGGGCTGAAAAATTACGACTGATGCAGCTTGCTGAACAGTTTCCGGAATATGCCGATCGCCTAAAAGCAGTTTGCGATCGTATGATGGATCTATCCAAACCATTTGAAACCGGAATCTATTATGATAATCGTATGCGAGGTCATTATTCTTTAAAAAATGTATTGCCTGTTTTTACCGATGAAGTTTCTTATAAACAACTGGCGATCCATGATGGTTTAAATGCAGTGCATGCCTATCGTACGATCGAACAGGCCAGTGCGGCGGATCAAAAAAAGATTCGCGAGGATATTCGAAATTATTGTCGAATGGATACTTATGCGGAATATGTGGTGTATCATGGATTGATAAATCAGATCAAGGAGGAAGAAAATGCCTAATATCATTACTCATACATTATTTGCTGATGAGTTTTTAGAAGATGCCAGTACCAGTTTACAAGAATGGCTGTTACCTAGAAAACAATTGGTGGAAATTGGTGCCAACGGTCCGGATTTTTTGTTTTTTCATGGTTTAAGTCTAACCAGAGCATTTCAAAAAACATCGTTAAGAAAATTAGGAAGCAAAGTGCATTCGCAACATATACGTGAGTTTTATCAATGTGCGCTTGCCTGTATTCGTAAAGAAAAAGACAAAGAGATCCAAAAAGATATGACAGCCTATTTGATGGGACACTTGATGCATTGGTCGCTGGATTCAACGGCGCATCCATATGTGTATTATCGAACAGGATGTAAAAGTGCACAAAGCAGCTGGTGGCACCATCGTTTTGAATCTTTGATCGATGCGATCATGTTGAAGGTCAAAAGAGAACAGACGATTCAGGATTTCAAGGCTTATACGATCACAGATGCTTCTTTAGAACAAGTGCGGGCCATTGCACGTATTTATGTGCCGGTGGCAAGACAAATCTATGGTGTAGATGTTAAACCGCATCAAATTTTAGAAAGCATAGAGGACTGGAATTTTATGCAGAAAGTCTTTTACGATGCCTCAGGTAAAAAATTTCATTTCTTTCACAATATCGAAAAAATGACAAATACAGAAAGCGCTGTTTCCGGCTTCTTTGTTCCTAATCAACCGGAAGATCCATTTGATACGATCAATCTTTTACATAAAGAATGGGTACATCCTTGCGATGATGAAATCAAAAGTACAGAAAGCTTCTTTGATTTGTATGACAGAGCGATGGATAAGGCCTTTAAGGTGAATGCGTTACTTTTGGAGTGTCTGGAGGATTCGACCAGAGACGAAGATTTTTTAAGCTTTATCGGACAGAAGGATTACGATACCGGACTGGAAGAAAAGCTTCCAATGGTTCATTTTGATTTGGTCTATAATTCTAAATGACAAAAATGTAATAAATTTTCAAAGTTTTATGATATAATTTTCAACGGGTGAGGAATGCTATGTATAAAATATTGAAAAAAGAAGCTTTAAATCCGACTGTAACTCGTATGGTAATCGAAGCGCCTTTTGTAGCCAAACGAGCTAAAGCTGGCCAGTTTATTATTTTACGTGTTCGTGAGCAGGGAGAACGTCTTCCTTTGACGATTGCCGACAGCAATCCGGAAAAAGGTACGGTTACGATCATTTTCCAGGTTGTCGGTGAAACAACCATGCTTTTAAACGCACTAAATGAAGGAGATTGTTTAAAAGATTTCGCCGGTCCTTTAGGTAAACCAAGTGTGATCGATGGAAATAAGAAGGTTTGTATCATCGGTGGTGGTGTTGGATGTGCCATCGCTTATCCGACTGCCAAGGCTTTTCATGAAGCGGGTGCTGATGTGACAACGATCGTTGGTTTTCGAAACAAAGATCTTGTAATCCTGGAAGAGGAATTTAAGAAAGTCAGTGATGCCTATTATCTAATGAGTGATGATGGCTCTGTTGGAGAAAAAGGCTTAGTTACCAATAAGTTGGAAGACTTGATCACAGGCGGTGAAAAATTTGACGAAGTTGTGGCTATCGGGCCAATCGTTATGATGAAATTTGTCTCTTTGACGACAAAGAAATACAATATTCCAACTACGGTATCAATGAACCCTGTGATGATTGATGGTACCGGAATGTGTGGTGGTTGTCGTTTGAAAGTTGGAGATGAAATCAAGTTTGCCTGTGTAGATGGACCGGATTTTGATGGCCATTTAGTTGATTTTGATCAGGCTATGGCTCGAAATACGGCTTATAAAAGCTTTGAGGCACATAAGCGAGATGAAGCTTGTCATCTTCTGAATAAGGAGGTTGAATAATATGCCAAATATGCGTCCGGATAAAGTTGCGATGCCAGTTCAGGATCCGGCTGTTCGTATCACAAATTTTGATGAAGTTGCTTTAGGATATACGCCGGAAATGGCGGTTGAAGAAGCAACTCGCTGCCTGCATTGTAAACATCAGCCCTGTGTAAGTGGTTGTCCGGTGAATATCCATATTCCGGATTTTATTGAAAAAGTAGCGCAGGGAGAGTTTGAAGAAGCATATAAGATCATTTCTTTGACCAGCACATTACCGGCCATTTGCGGTCGTGTCTGTCCACAGGAAAATCAATGTGAAAAAGTTTGCGTTCGCGGTATTAAAAACGAGCCGGTTGCAATCGGTCGTTTGGAACGATTTGTTGCCGATTATCACAGAGAACATAATGACACACCTTTTGAAAAACCAAAGTCAAATGGTCATAAGGTGGCCATCGTAGGTGCCGGACCTGCCGGCTTGACCTGTGCCGGAGACCTGGCCAAGCTGGGATATCAGGTAACGATCTTTGAAGCCCTTCATGTTGCCGGTGGCGTATTGATGTATGGTATTCCGGAGTTTCGTTTACCAAAGGAAATCGTGCAAAAAGAAATCAGCCACTTAAAAGAATTAGGTGTAGAAATCATCACAAACTTTATTGTGGGGCGTTCTGATTCCATCGATTCTATTATGGAAGAAGGCTATGAGGCTGTATTTATCGGTTCTGGAGCCGGTCTTCCTAACTTTATGGGATTACAGGGAGAAAACTTGATTGGTGTTTATTCGGCCAATGAATTTTTAACACGTATCAATTTGATGAAAGCGTATCAGGAAGACAGCGATACACCGGTACAACATCCTACCAAATGTGTTGTCGTAGGTGGTGGAAACGTTGCCATGGATGCGGCTCGATGCGCCAGACGTCTAGGCGCTGAGGTGCATATCGTATATCGTCGAAGCATGGAAGAACTACCGGCTCGAAAAGAAGAGGTTGAGCATGCCGAAGAAGAAGGTATCATCTTTGATCTTTTATGTAATCCGGTTCGTGTCATCGGTGATGATCAAGGTTGGTGCAAGCAAATCGAATGTATTCGTATGGAACTGGGTGAACCGGATGAAAGTGGAAGAAGAAGACCGGTGCCGATTGAAGGTTCTAATTTCACTATTGATATCGACTGTATGATCATGGCCATCGGTACAAGCCCGAATCCATTGATTCGCCATACGACAAAAGGCTTGGAAGTCAATCGCAAAGGATGTTTCATTTGTGATGAAGATGGTTTAACTTCCCGCGAAAATATTTATGCCGGAGGCGATGCGGTTTCTGGTGCAGCCACGGTTATCAATGCGATGGGAGCCGGAAAAAGAGCAGCTGCTGCCATTGATAAGAAATTAATGGGTGAATAGGAATGTCTGAAAAGGCATTCTTTTTTATGGTCAAATGAATAAAAATAATTTGTGCTGCTATGATACATTGATTTCCTTGTATAGGGAGGTAGCAATGAAAAGTTTCTATACATCTTCTATTAAGAAACTTTGGCGGTTACATCAAAACAAACACAGAGAGTTTTTAAACTGACAGAGCAGGATGTCTATCAAAAAAACGGTGCAAGTACTTTTTAGAAATCAAGGTATGTATAATAGACTGATTGTGATCTGTTTGCTTTACGCCTGATTTTGGCAGATTCTTTAGCATTTAGTCGATTATTTTTGATTTATATTATATGTGTGCCTTATTATGGTGGCATTAATAAGTCAAAAATCGATTCTTTTTAAGCGAGTTCTTTAGCAATATTGTCATTCATTTTATTTAAATTTTACAAATGAAAGGGTTTACATTTTATGAAAGCGGGTGTACTATAAAGACGGATAAAGTTGAAATAAGGCTCAATTTCAACAACTCACATACTTACATCCTTCCTTATTGTGTGTGAGACAATTTATTCATATCGATTCCTTTCGATACTTGATAAAAAGCACTCTAAGAGTGCTTTTTATCTGTTTTATGCAAAGAAATATATTTTTTTCATAGTAGGTGTTATACTCCTTTCAAGAATAAAGAAAAGGAAATCCATATGCGCTTAGAGACTATCATCAAAGAAATTTCTGAAGATCCAAGAAATGAAGAATTCACGCAAAGAGGTATCTTACCGATTCTGCAGGTGGATCCCCAGGCAAAAATCTGTATAATCGGACAGGCACCGGGAAGACAGGTGGAACAAAATGGGATTCCTTTTCATGATAAATCGGGGCAGACTTTAATGGAATGGATGGGAATCTCCGCTTCGATTTTTTACTCTAATCAGATTGCCATTGTACCTATGGATTTTTATTATCCGGGAAAGGGAAAGACCGGGGATCTTCCACCACGGACCTGGGTTGCCGATACTTATCATAAAAAGCTTTTTGCTCATATGCCTTCTGTGGAATTGACCATTTTAGTGGGAAAATATGCGATGGCACATTATCTACATCACTCCATGAAGAAAAATTTAACCGAGACCGTACGCTCTTTTACAGAATATCTACCTTTGTATTTTCCTATCGCACATCCGAGTCCATTGAACTTTCGCTGGCAACAAAAGAATCCATGGTTCAAACAGGATGTACTACCGGTATTGGGTACAAAAATCGCTGAAATTTTATCTTTGGATGAAGAATGAAAAAAAATAGGATTTTCTAAGAAATTTAGGAACCATTTTGATATAATGGAATGGCTAAAAGGGGGAGAACAGATGGCCTATTATCATATTCTTAGACAAAGACGAATGGATTTGAATCTCACTATTGAATATGTATCCAGTCAGACACGTCTGGCTCCGCAGTATATTCAGGCCATTGAAGAACATAATCTTGATGTTTTCTCGGATGATTTTTCGTTTGTCCGGTACTTTGTTCATGCGTATTGTGATGCGATAGGAGTCAACTGGAGCGTGATCAGCCAGGAAGTGGATGCGGATATCAACGACTATGCGCGTAAGCGTTCCATGGCTTTAAGTCAGGCGCAGCGTAAAATCGTAAAACAGATGCCGAATCGTTCATCGGTTTCAAAACGAAAACATCCGTCACATAGTCGTTTTCAAAAGCGGGTTTCGGCCATATCGCGGAATTTACAGTTTCGAAACCGGAAGAATCTTCAGAAACTCCTGCTTGCCGGTGTCGCATTGATTGTTCTGGCGGCCGGCGTCAGTTTTTGGCTGGATGCTCGTTCTGCCAGTCAGCAGGCGCAGCAGGAAAGCCAGCGTCAGGAAGAACTGCGTCAAAAAGAAGAGGAAACCGATCGTCTTGCCAAACAGCGTCAGCAGGAAAGAGAAAATCAGTCCTTGAAGTTTAAAATCATGGATGCCTCAACCAACGTGTTCCAGCTTTCCAATGTATTGGAAACGACAAAAAGCTTTACTGTGAAGATCGAACTGCCGCAAGAGAGTACGGTAGTGATTTATAAAGATGATGTACCAATGGATGAAGACAATGTGGATACGGTTTATACAGATACCTTTGAACAGGAAATTGAAGTAAGTGAAGCTTGTCGCATCAGCATTGAAATCGGAAATTATGTTGCCGAAGGAACGACCATTACGATTGCCGATCAAACGGTGACCTTTGATCCTACCTATTGGGCACAGGGAATGCCGGCTACACTCTATGTGGATGTAGTAAGTAATGAAACGGCAACCAGTCAGGAAAACCAGAGTACAGAGGAGACAAATTATGAACTTACCGAATAAACTGACCATGCTGCGGATCGTGATGGTACCGGTTGTGGTATTGATCTATCTGTTGATACCGCAAGATTTTTGTGTTGTATCGCAAACCAATGGACTGGCATTGCGGGATATTTTAGCTTTTCTGGTCTTTGCGGCTGCCAGCTTTACAGACATGTTAGATGGACAGATTGCTCGTAAACAGCATTTGATTACCTCGTTTGGTAAATTTGCTGATCCAATTGCGGATAAGATGCTGGTGAATACATTGTTGATTTTATTGGTTTATACGCATCAGGCCAATGTTGTGGCAGTATTATTGATGATTGCCCGCGATCTTGTGGTTGATGGCCTTCGTATGCTTGCTTCGCAGCACGGAAAAGTGGTGAGTGCCGGCTTTTTCGGTAAACTGAAAACGGTATTACAAATGTTTGCGATTGTGTTCTTATTATTAAAAAACTGGCCGTTTGTCTATGTCGGATTACCGGTTGATCAGATTTTGTTATGGGGAGCTACCCTCGCAAGCTTGTGGAGCGGTTTTGTCTATTTTGTACAGTTAAAAGATTATGTATTGGAGAGTATGTAATGAGTGCACAAGAGCTTGTAAAGTTATGCACCAGGAAAAAGCGGACGATCGCATCGTGCGAAAGTTTGACTGCCGGTCTATTCAGTGCTGAAATTGCCTCTGTACCCGGTGCCAGTAAAGTACTCAAGGGTGGCATTATCACGTATTTTACAGAAATCAAGGAAAAAGTAGTCGGTGTCGAAGCAGAAGTGATTTCAAAATACGGTGTCGTTTCTAAAGAATGTGCGGATCAAATGGCTCAAAAGACACGGGAATTGCTAGAGAGTGATTACTGCGTTTCCTTTACCGGGAATGCCGGTCCGGATACGATGGAGAAAAAGCCGGCTGGTTTAGTCTATTGCTCGATCGCATCCAAAAAAGGTGTCAAAAATTTTAAATTATTTCTGGATCACAAAAGTCGTAATGAAGTACGAAAAGAGGCGGTTGAGATCATGATCCAGAATCTTATACAGGAAATCACAAAGGAGTAAAAAATGCCAAAAGAAGAAAATAAAGATAAATTACTGCATGATGTATTGAATGAAATTGAAAAGGAATATGGGAAAGGCGCTGTCATGAAACTGGGTGATCGTGCAGCGGTGGATGTAGAACCAATCCCCAGTGGAAGTTTACTGTTAGATCAGGCTTTAGGAATCGGCGGTTATCCAAAAGGTCGTATTATTGAAATCTTTGGGCCGGAATCAAGTGGTAAAACGACATTGGCCCTGCATGCGATTGCACAAGTGCAGAAAATGGGAGGTCGTGCAGCGTTTATCGATGCCGAAAATGCGATCGATCCTGTTTATGCCCGTAATTTAGGTGTTGATATCGATGAGTTGATCCTTTCACAGCCGGATTCCGGTGAACAGGGGTTAAACATCATGTTGATGTTGATCGAAAGTGGTGCTGTTGATCTGGTTGTCGTAGATAGTGTTGCCGCTTTAGTTCCTCAGGCTGAATTAGATGGGGAAATGGGCGATCTGCAAGTTGGATCTCAGGCACGTATGATGTCTAAGGCCATGCGTAAACTGGCTGGTCTAATGAATCATAATGAATGTACGGCGATTTTTATCAACCAACTGCGTGAAAAAGTAGGGGTTGTGTACGGAAATCCAGAAACGACACCGGGAGGACGTGCTTTAAAATTCTACAGCTCGGTTCGTATTGATATTCGTAAGGCTGATGCGATCAAAAACGGATCGGATATCGTAGGAAATAAGGTACGGATAAAAGTGGTGAAGAATAAGGTGGCTCCACCATTTAAACAGGCAGTATTAGAAATCATCTATGGTGAAGGCTTGTCTTATATTTCTGAATTATTAGATTTGTGTGTTGATGCCGATATTGTAAAGAAAAGTGGTGCCTGGTATAGCTTTGAGGGTGAAAAGATCGGACAAGGTAAAGAGGCTGCCAAAGAATACATCAAACAAAATCCGGATTTTAAAGAGAAGCTGGAAGCCTTATTGAAAGAAAAAAACGAAGAAGTTCAGGAATAGAACTTCTTTTTTTGTGATATACTTAAAAAAATGAAAAGAGTGAAAACTATGGCAAAGCTAAATAAAAATGCATTTTCGCCTATTTCTTCCTCGTCAATTCAGAATCCTGTCGTATTCGTTGTCGATATGATCAATGGGTTTATCGAAGAAGGGGCACTGCATGATGAAAGAATAAGAGGGATCGTACCGGCTATCCAGAAGCTGTTACACACGCTGGATTGTCCATCGATCTTTGTATGTGATCAACATGATCCGGATGCCAGAGAATTTCAGTCGTATCCATCGCATTGTGTAATCACTACGCAGGAATCGGAAATCATAGATGCGCTTAAACCATATGTCAAAGAGTGTTTTTTCAAAAACAGTACCAACACTTTCCTGTGTCCTGATTTTCCGTCTTTTTTATCAAAGATCGATCAATACAAGGATATTGTGATCACTGGCTGTTGTACTGATTTATGCATACTTCAATTCGCATTGAGCTTAAATGCATGGTTAAATGAACACAACAAAAAAGAACATCGTGTACTATTGCCTATCGATTGTGTGGAAACGTATGATATTCCTTCGGTACATGAAGCGGATTTCTGGAATAAAGTGGCGATTGAAAATATGGCGGCCAACGGCATCGTGTGTGTAAGCCAGATTATGGAGTAAGAGTATGAAAGAATTAAGAAATCTAAGTCTTGTGATGGACTTTTATGAACTGACGATGAGTCAGTGTTATTTTAATCAAAATAAAGATCAGGAAGTTGTTTTTGATTTGTTTTATCGAAATAATCCCGATAACGGAGGATTGTGCTTGTTCTGTGGATTGGAGCAGGTCATAGAATATGTAAAAAATCTGCATTTTGAAAAAGAGGATATCGATTATTTACGATCGCTTCATCAGTTTTCCGAAGAGTTTTTAGACTATCTATCGACGGTACGCTTTACCGGTGATATTTATGCGATTCCGGAAGGAACACCGGTTTTTCCACATGAACCATTAGTGCGTGTTAAAGCGCCGATCATTGAAGCGCAGCTGGTAGAGACGGCTTTACTTTTAGCGCTGAATCATCAAACCTTGATTGCGACCAAGGCAAGACGTATCGTACAAGCCTCTGAAGGTAGAGCTGTCATGGAATTTGGAGCCAGACGTGCTCATAACTTTGATGCGGCTATCTATGGTGCCCGAGCAGCTTACATTGCCGGTTGTGCCGGCAGTGCCACAACGTATGCCGGAAAGGAATATGGCTTACCGGTATTAGGAACCATGGCTCATTCTTTTATTCAAAGCTTTGATAGTGAATACGATGCGTTCTTGTTTTATGCCAAGACGTATCCGGACCAGTGTACGCTTTTGATTGATACATATTCGACGCTAAAGAGTGGAATCAAGAATGCCATTCGTGTTGCCAAAGATTATCTGGAACCAAACGGATATCGATTAAAAGGTGTTCGTATCGATTCCGGCGATATGGCGTATTTATCGAAACAAGTGCGTAAAGAACTCGATGCGAACGGCATGCAGGATTGTGGTATTGTCGTAAGTAATTCTTTGGATGAGTATGTAATTGAATCTTTGATCCATCAACAAGGCGCCAAGATTGATTCTTTTGGTGTTGGAGAAAATCTGATCTGTTCAAAGAACTCTCCGGTCTTTGGTGGTGTGTATAAACTGGTTGCCATCGAAAAAGACGGAGAGATGATTCCTAAAATCAAGATCAGCGATAATGTCGAAAAAGTTACCAATCCGGGATTAAAGAAGGTTTATCGAATCTACGAGAAAGATACCGGTATGGCGCAGGCCGATCTTATGGCTTTAGAACATGAGGTTTTAGATGATCAAAAAGATTTAACGATCTATCATCCGATGTCACGTTGGAAATATAAAGTAATCGAAGGTGGCACGTATGAGCTTCGTGAGCTGTTGGTACCGATCTTTTTACGCGGGAAGATCGTCTATCAGTGTCCAAGCTTAGATGGTATTCGTGAGTATTCAAAAAGAGAGCTGGATACCATTTGGGAAGAAATCAAACGTTTTGCCTACCCACAGGAATACTATGTAGATCTGACAAAAGATTTACTGGATCTAAAATTAAAATTATTGAATGATCATAAATAAAGAGAACTGTCGTCAATGATATGATCCCACTAAAGTGGACACACGAAATAAATAAAACGTGTATCTATGGAGGTGGGATTTTTATATGAGAAGAAAACCAAAATTACCAGCAGAGACAAAGGTATGTTCTTTTTAAAATAATTCATCTTTGATCATATCGTCAATCAAACGAAAACAAAGTATTTCATACCCTTGATGATCGTAGAGCATTTTATGATAAGCTCCTTCAATCAGTATCAATTTACAGGGATTCTTCATTCTTTTATACACGTTTTGCGAGCTTTCATACGGAATGATTTCATCGGATGTTCCATGTAGGATAAGCGTTGGGGCATCTACGTGATCAATGGAATCTTTATATTGATCGACGATACGCATAAAGGTACGAGTGGGTAAAGACTCGGTCGATTTTTTCTTGCCTAAGTTTTTTGAGCGTAGTCAAAGAATGCTGAGCGACTTTTTGAAGATCCAGATATTGAAAAGCCGGGGCTACCAGTATTAATTTTTTGACAGGATAGATTGTAGCCAGATAACTGGCAATAACACCGCCCATAGAAAAGCCGATCACAATTAGATCTTTATCATGTTCCAGACACTTTTTTACCTGCGTCTCACATCGCTTCATCCATTTCTTTTCATCTGTATCCTGTTCGTTTTGAAGATCATAAATGTCAAAAAGATGAACCTGACAAGAACGTTTTTCTAAATATTCTTTCAGTGAGTCGAATTCATGATGTTGATTTTTACCAAAGCCGTGAATAGCTAAGACTTGTATTTTTTTCTTTTTGCGAAATCTAAACATATTTAACCTCTCTATACATTTTATACGGAAATCGCTATAATATCTATGGAAAATACTACAATGAAAGCAACACTATTGATTAAAAATATTGAAAATTTATATACATGTGATAAAGAATTTCAAATTCTTTCACGTGCTTATATTGCCATTCATCACGATAAGATCATCGATGTCGGCATCGGTTCGTATAGTCAATGGATAGATAGTGCGACACGGGTGATTGATGCGGTCGGTGAGATCGTATTGCCGGGCTTTATTGATGCTTCCTTTACCGGTTTTGCCAAGGTGCGTTTAGGTGATCACCTGCGTGAAAACAGTACCGCACTTTTTGCGATGCGCCAAAATGGAATCCTGACCTTGCTTACAAAAGATCCTAAGATACAGCGAAAAGAATTAAGTCAGGATGTATTTATACAGAAGAAAGAAGCGCCATACCCGATCCTTCAAAGGGAAGCACAATATAAACATAAAAAGCCATCTAAGTTTTTACTATCCTGCGGATTTGGCTTGCCCAACAGTTATGTGTATTCCTTTCAACCGCTTTGTTACGCATTGTTTAACACACACCATGTAGATAGAAGAACACTTTTAGAATCTATGACTTCTTTGCCGGCTGCTTGTTTTGATCTAAATGACAGAGGAAGCATTCAAAAAGGAATGCTGGCAGATCTTTTGATCTTACAGGTACCGACGATCGAACATTATTTTCAAACATTGGGTCGTCCATTGATTCATCGCATGATCAAAAACGGAATTCAGTTTTATCCGGAATGGATGGTTTGTTAAAAGTTTATGAAAAATTTTCAGAAAATGTTTGACATTCTTTCATTGGGTTGGTATCATCTATCCATAAATTGATGTTGAAAAGAAGAGTACTTACAGTATTTCTTTGAGAAGAGAGTCCTTGTATGCTGAAAGAGGATAAAGAAATCTGTTGGGAACATGGTCTTGGAGTTGCAAAGTCGATATTTAGACTTTGACGGGTTCACCCGTTATCGTGATAGAGTATGATGGTACTTGATGAGGTAAGATGAGTGATCATTTTACGAAGATAGGTGGTAACACGAAGTTTCAGCTTTCGTCCTATTAGGATGAAAGCTTTTTTTATAGAAAGAAAGGGTGAAAAAATGATACGTTTGGAACATGTTACAAAAACCTTTTTGACCAAGAATGGAAATGTTCATGCCGTAAAAGATGTAAGTCTGGAAATACAGGATGGTGAAATCTTTGGAATCATCGGATTTTCCGGTGCCGGCAAATCAACACTCGTTCGCTGTATCAATTTATTGGAAAAACCAGAATCGGGAGCGGTCATTTTTGAAGGGAGAGATCTTTTAAAGCTCAGCGATAAAGAACTACGGGCACAACGCCAACAAATGGGAATGATTTTTCAACACTTTAATTTGATGCGTTCACGAACCATTTATGAAAACATTGCCTTTCCTTTGCGTCATATGCGATTAAAAGAAGATGAGATTGAAAAACGTGTTATGTCCTTATTGGAGCTGATTGAGCTGAAGGATCGAAAGGATTCTTATCCCAGCCAGTTAAGTGGAGGACAAAAACAACGTGTGGCGATTGCCAGAGCTTTGGCCTCCCGCCCTAAAGTTTTGTTGTGTGATGAGGCGACATCGGCATTAGATCCACATACCACACAACAAATCTTACAGTTGATCAAACGAATCAATAAAGAATTAAATTTGACAGTCATTTTGATTACACATGAAATGGCGGTCGTTAAGGATATTTGTGATCGTGTTGCGGTTATGGAAAATGGAAAAGTCGTAGAGGAAGGAAACATTGTAGATGTTTTCTCACATCCAAAGATGCCTGTCACAAAGAACTTCATCAATACGACAAACAACTTGGGAAAAATACAAGATCTGTTAGACAGCAATCATCCGCTGGTGCAGATTGAGAAAAATCAAAAGTTGGTGAAATTAAGCTATCAAAGCACAAATACGAAAGAAGCACTGATCTCTACATTATCTAGAGAGTATGATGTCGATTGTTCGATCATCTTCGGAAATGTGGAAATTGTTCATGAGGTGCCATTAGGCGTCTTAGTTTGTGTCTTAACCGGCAGTGATGAAAATATTGAAAAGGCTCTGGAAATCTGTCGTCAAAATAAAGTAAGTGTGGAGGTGATAAAGTGATGATGAATTTTCTCATCCAGATCATGCCGAATTTGATCGACCGTATCGATGTATTTGGGGATGCAATCATTGAAACCTTATTGATGGTATTGATCAGCGGTGCTGTTTCAGCCCTCTTTGGAATCGTATTTGGTGTGATTCTGGTAGTCACAAGACCGGGTGATATCTTAGAAAACCGCATTTTGAATACAATTTTAGGACGTATCATCGATTTGTTTCGAGCTGTGCCTTTTATCATTCTGGTCATGGTGTTATCCCCTTTGACTTTATTGATTTCCGGCGCTTCGATTGGTCTAAAGGCTACATTCTTTCCACTGATCGTTGGAACCGTACCGTTCTTTGCCCGTCAGGTTGAACAGGCTATAGCGGAAACAGATCGAGGATTGGTGGAAGCCAGTGAATCCATGGGACTTGCTCCTTTGGAAATCATCTTTAAGGTCTATTTACGAGAAAGTGTTCCCAGCATCATTCGTGCTACGACGATCACCTTTATTTCCATGATTGGTCTAACGGCCATCGTGGGTGCCATCGGTGGCGGTGGATTGGGTGCTTTCTGTTATAACTACGGATATTCACAATCCAACTTTGATATCATGTGGGTCAGCCTTATCGTCATTGTGATCTTGACGATCATCGTACAGCTGATCGGCGATTTGCTTGTAAGAAAAACAACACATTAGAAAAAGGAGACATTATTTATGAAGAAATTATGGAAATCATTAGCAGCCGTTGCCTTAACGGCAAGCTTGGCAGGATGTGGATCCAGTGGATCCGGTGATGATAAAACAATTACGATCGGTGCCAGTGTAACACCACATGCCGAAATTATCGAAAACATTAAACCCGATTTAGAAGAATTAGGATATGAGGTAGAAATCGTTGAGTTTTCTGATTATGTAAAACCAAATACGGCCTTGCGTGATGGAGAACTTGACTGCAACTACTTCCAACATACGCCTTATCTGGAAGACTGGGTATCGAAAAACTGTGACAGCGATGATGAACTCGTTGCGGCCGCAAAGATTCATTTTGAACCATTAGGAATATATTCTTCTAAACATACGGATGTCAGTGATGTACCGGATGGAGCGCAGATTGCCGTACCAAATGATACGACAAATGAAGCCCGTGCCTTACAGTTGTTGGAAGCACAGGGCATCATTAAACTGGCAGAAGGAAAAGGGTTGGAAGCTACGAAAGCGGACATCGTTGAAAATCCGCACAATGTGGAAATCGTAGAATTGGCTGCCGAAGTTGTACCGACAAAATTAAATGAAGTTGATTTTGCGATTGCCAATGGAAACAATGCCTTAAACGCAAAAATCACAGAGAATCTGTTAGTGACAGAATCTACAGACTCAGAAGCAGCGGATACCTATGCCAATGTCATTGCGGTTCGTAAGGGAGATGAAGATTCTCAGAAGATCAAAGATTTATTAAAAGTATTGGAAACAGAAAAGACTGCCAAATTCATTGAAGAAACGTATCAAGGCGTTGTAGTTCCTGTGTTTGAATACTAAAGAAAATGTCCAGAAGAAATTCTGGCATTTTTTTGAATTTATGGCTGAAATGCTTTATAGTTAATCTATGAATTTAGAGGAAGCTATTCAACTAGAAAAACAACTTCATCCTTTCAGTACACGTCAGGATCTTTATAAACTCATCGTACAATCTTGTTTAGGGAATGGGCATTCCATTACTTCACCGGAAGATTCCTTTCTGGCTTTACAGGAAGAAAAAAGAATCGCAAAAAAAGATTCTTTACAAGAGATTGGCAATGGTTTTATCCGTGTTCCTTTATCGTACATGAAAGAAGAGGATCTTCTATTATGGAACGAGTTGTTTATTGAAAGTGCAAAAAAAAGAAGTACCCAAAGACTTTTTGATCAGGCCTTGCAAAAGTATGGTTTTGTTGATCAAGGTATTGTCTCTCACAGTCAAGAGTATAAAGAACACTATGATCCACATTATCGTGTCTTCAGAAAAGAGTATGTTGACTATTTTGAAGTGTTTAAAGTTGCGCTGCATGCTTTACAAGAACATCGTGTGCTATCCATTGATGGACCGTGTGCCTCCGGGAAGACAACGATCGGAAAGCTTTTATCTTCGTTTTTGGAATGTCCCTGCATTCATATGGATGACTATTTTTTACAGGCGAATCAAAGAACAGCGCAGCGACTGGAAGAGCCAGGCGGAAATATCGACTATGAACGGTTTCATCAGGAAATCAATGAAGCCTGGAATCACAAACAACCAATTCATATGCGATCGTATGACTGTTCGTCACAAAAGCTCAGAAAGGAAGTTATTTTAGAAGAAAGTCCGATATTGATCATAGAAGGAAGTTATGCACATCATCCTTATTTAGATGATATGCAGGCATTCAAGATCTTTATGGATATCGAGCCATCTATACAAAAAGAAAGACTACAAAAGCGCTCACCAGACAAGTTTCCAGATTTTATTGAAAAATGGATTCCGATGGAAGAGAAATATTTTCATGCGTTTTCGATCAAAGAAAAAAGCGACTATGTGTTTAGTCGCTAGTCCATCGTCCAAAAATCCCACAAGGCAGGATACCTTGATTGTGACTGACCGGTAACAGGTTTTCACCACATTCAATGTGTCCGCCTTTTTCTGTTTGAATCGTTCGTTTTAAAATTTCCTGTAATGCGGAAAGTGTAAAGCCGGTTGTATAACAATTTACGATCAAAAAGAATGCTTCTTTGTCCAATAGCTTTTGGCATTCTGCCAACAGATCATAAATTTGATCTTCCAGTTTCCACAATTCCTGCTTAGGGCCGCGTCCATAACTTGGGGGATCTAAGATAATGCCGTGATACGTTCTGCCGCGCCGTTGTTCCCGTTTTACAAATTTGACGACATCATCTACGATAAAACGAATCTTATGATCTTCCAGATGGGAAAGCTGCATGTTTTCTTTAGCCCACTGTACCATGCCTTTGCTGGCATCTACATGAACAACTTCATTGGCACCGGCTTTGGCACAAGCCATTGTCGCACCTCCGGTATAAGCAAAAAGGTTTAAGATGCGAAGATCGCTTCGTTTTGATTTTTCAATGGCATCCATCATAAAATCCCAGTTGGCTGCCTGTTCCGGGAAAAGTCCGGTATGCTTAAAGCCGGTAGGAGAGATTTTAAAGCGTAATCCGCGATAACCGATCGTCCAAAATTCTTTGATTTCTTTGATTGTTTCCCAGTGACCGCCTCCGCTTTTAGAGCGATGGTAGATCGCATCCGCTTTGTTCCAATCCGGATTCTTAGGATCGATTGGCCATACACAGACCGGATCGGGTCTTCTTAATATAATGGAATTCCAACGTTCCAGTTTTTCTTTGTTTCCTGTATCCAGGACCTCATAGTCCTTCCAATTCTTTGCACATTGATTCATGTTTCTTATTATAACATAGATTCTTGACGGTGTTGATATAATTAATAGTGTGAAAAAGGAGTAGATACAGAATGTTTGTACAACTGTTTTGTAAGGATAGAAATCAAAAAGAAAAAGATGAATTGTATCGGGTGCTTGGTGCCATTGCTCATCGTGAAAATGTACAGATTGAAGAGCGTGGCGATGTTGTTGAAATGGAGGTCTGTCCACAAGGGAAGATCATTGTTCATGAAGAGGACAGAGAGGTTATTTTAAGTGCTAATACACGTCATGCCGGTGCGGGTTTTCATGCGTTTTGCGTTGATATCTTTATGGATATTCAACAAGAGTTAACTGGAGAATTTGAACTGGTGGATGATTTGGAATTTGATCAGGATGGCAATTTTCATCGGCTTCATCACCTCTATGAAGATGAATTGGAGTATTTACGAGGCAATCTTGTAAAGCGAGAACCGGTCTTTTATAAAAATTATTTATACGATGAAACTTTCTTTTTACCGATGGAAAAAGAAGATGCGATTGCTACACCGATCGGTTATATCGATACCAAAGAGTTTTTACACATGGATCCGCATGATTTGATGGATTTATTTTATATCTGGAATGAATGGGATCTGGATGCATCTTACTATAAAAATGCTGCTTTGACGTTATTGGCCAAAGAAGGCTATGGGCCCTATGCATTGATGAATGATCATACGCATAAAATGGCAAACATGATTTGTGATTATATTGAGCTGGCTTACCAACAAGATTCCTCTATATCGTTACCTGTTAAGGAATATCGTTTCTATACACAGCTTCTTCAAAGAGAAGATCAATTAAAAGATCCCGTTGTCATGGAACAAGAAGTATACCAGTATCGGTTGATGGAAGTCTATCATCTGTTTGAAAATGTTAAAGTAGTGGCGCTGGGAGCCTGTGAAAGAAGTTATGATCCGGTGACTCAATCACTTTGTCTGATGTCACCGCGAAAAGAAGAGCATGAATGGGATTATCTGCTGCAGGCTTCTAAGCAGCCTTTGATCTGTGTACAAATAGATAAACTGGAAGAAAACAATCCGGTTTCTTATCGCAACAAGGCAGTCTGGATGCATGCGTATAAAGAGGATGGTATTTATTTTTTAGAGGCAAAGATCGCCTCTATGGAAGAAGAACTTTTCTTTCATTGTACAGTGAAAAATGAAAAACACATTCCGTATCTAAAACAGTGCATCAAGGAGAGTGAATTTGCGATTCTCGATTAAAAAATAGAATGATACACAATTCAAAAATGATCTTCGTTTTCATTCTAGAAATGAATTGAAACCGCTTTTAAAAATTGTAAAAAGAGATCAAAAGTGATAAAATTTGTACGAGTATAGAGCAGAATGCTTACAAATAGGAGGATTTTACATGTTAAAAGGTATTGCGGCAAGTGCTGGTGTATCCGTAGCGAAAGTCTATAAGTTGGAAACACCAAACGTAGTGATTGAAAAGAAACAAGGAGATGCTGAAGCGGAAATCAAAAAATTTGATGAAGCTTTGGAAAAAACAAAAAAAGACATTGAAGGTGTCAAAGAAAGAGCTGCAAAACGCTTAAGTGAAGAAGAACTGGCTGTATTTGATGCACATCTGATGATGGCAGGTGACCCGGAACTGGCTTCTCAGATCAAAAATATGATTCAGAGTGAATCCGTGAATGCGGAATATGCAACGGATGTTGTAGCTACACAAATGGTAGAAATGTTTGAAAGTATGGATAACGAATATTTCAAGGAAAGGGCTGCCGATGTTAAAGACGTTACTTTCCGATTGAAATGTAATTTGTTAGGGCTTTTGATTCCAGATCTGACAAGCATTGATGAAGATTCGATCATTGTTGCTCATGATTTAACACCAAGTGATACGGCGCAGTTAAATGAATATGTAAAAGGATTTGCCACAGAAATCGGTGGAAAGACTTCTCACTCTGCCATTATGGCAAATTCTTTGGAGATTCCGGCTGTTGTAGGATGCCCAGGTGTTATGGATGCCGTTAAGACCGGAGATGTATTGGCGTTGGATGCTTTGGATGGTGTTGTAGAAGTAAACCCGGATGAAGCTACGATTCAAGCTTATCAAGAAAAAGCAAAAGCCTATGCCAAAGAAAAAGAAGAATTAAAGGTTTTGGTCTCTGAAAAATCTGTGACAAAAGATGGTCATGAAGTGGAATTAGCTGGAAATATCGGCGGATTTAAAGATGTAGAAGGCGTACTTAAGAACGGCGGAGAAGGTGTAGGTCTATTCCGTACGGAATTCTTATATATGAATTCTGATCATTTCCCAACAGAAGATGAACAGTTTGAAGCTTATAAACAGGTACTGGAAGGAATGCAGGGAAAACGTGTTGTCGTTCGTACTTTGGATATCGGTGGTGACAAGCATTTGTCTTACTATGAATTCCCAAATGAAATGAACCCATTCTTAGGTTATCGTGCCATTCGTCTGTGCTTAAAAGAACAAGATATCTTCCGTACACAGCTTCGTGCATTATGTCGTGCATCCGTTTATGGAAGACTGTGCATCATGTTCCCAATGATCGCAACCGTAAAAGAATTCTGTGATGCCAAAGCGATCTTTGAAGATGTGAAAAAAGAATTGATTTCTGAAGGTGTTCAGGTAGCTGATAATATTGAAGTAGGTATGATGGTTGAAATTCCTGCTGCTGCCGTATTGGCTGATCAGTTTGCCAAATATGCAGACTTCTTCTCTATTGGTACAAATGATTTGATTCAGTATTCTATGGCTGCCGATCGTATGTCTGAACATGTATCGTATTTGTATCAGCCATACAACCCGAGTGTACTTCGTCTGATTGCCAACACAATCAAGGGCGCTCATTCACAAGGTAAATGGGCCGGTATGTGTGGTGCTATGGCCGGTGAACCGAATGCTGTACCGATTCTGTTAGGATTGGGATTGGATGAATTCTCCATGAGTGCTACGCAGATTCTGAAAGCTCGTAAAGTTGTAAAATCTTTGAGTTATGAAGAGATGAAAGATTTAGCACAGGAATGCTTAAACAAGCAAACGGCAGAAGAAGTCTTAGAATACGTACAATCAAAAGTAGAACAGTAAAAATCCTTTGAGGTATAGAGCTTGGCTCTATACCTTTTTTTGTAGTAAAGAGTTGAACGTATAGCTCAATATCTAAATGAATCAAAAAAGTAAATCTCTGATCCAGAAAGCAATTTAAAGAAATGGAGATCAAGCATACAATTCCAGTATTTATATAGAGATATTGAACTGTAGATAAAAATAAAAGGAGACTGAGCAGATTGTATTCTGTTAATCTCCTTTTTATGAACATTACTTTCATTCTCTTAAGAAATTAATCTTTGAATTTGTTCAATAAAAGTTCTTGCTTCCTTAATGGCTTTATGGTAATCCAAATTGTTTCGAACAAGGGGTTCTTCATTCCAAGTGAGATCTTTGACAGAATCATCATTCCATGTAAAACGTATGATAATTTGAACATGCTCATCATCGTTAGCCATTGAATGACTTAAGGTATTCGCCAGGGAATTAAAAATGGTTTTGGAAACTTCTTTTTTTACAGGGACGATTTTTAATTCAACTTTTCGAATGGATGAAATATTCAAGGAAAGATTATCAGACTTTATGGTATTGTTTTCTAATGTAATCATAGGAAAGACCGCCTTTCTAATCCCTTTATATCATGCATGTTATAAAAAGTATAGTTAATTTTTACATCCTTTTAACGTAACAGTATCAAAGCTCTAACCTGCAAGACGTATGATATAACCAAAGTTGAGGTAGGGAAAATGTTGTATGTCATGGGATTCTGTAGTATTTCGCTAAGTGTTTTAAGTTATGTTCGTTCTAAGTTTTCATCCAGTCAGGTCAAAGAGCGTTTGGAGATTATCGCATGCACTTTATTATTGGTGGGCTTACTATTTTTAGTGGGTACATTTGGTATATCGTTGAGTGCGGTTTTGGCTTCCAGTTCGTTTATTTGTTTGGTGGCCCTTGTCTTTCAGTTTCTGATTTAAAATTAAGCCTTGAATTTTGTTTTCATTTAACATACACTATACACATAAATGCGAGGAATAGAAGGAGTAGTTTTTCCGGAAGTTGCAGAGAGTTTCTGGTTGGTGAAAAGAAATACAAAGGGAAGATGAAGGTAGTCTAGGAGCAGGTCTTTGAATAGAGTAGAAGACATCGCAGACACAGCGTTATGTGTAATGAGGTATGTTTTACATACAAATTTAGGTGGTACCACGTCAAGCACGTCCTAATCGGATGTGCTTTTTTTATGAAGGAGGATGAATATGGAAAAAGAAATGGCACCCAAATATGATCATTTACAAGTAGAATCCGGTAAATATCAAAATTGGATCGACCAGGGATATTTTACGGCTGGGGATGTATCAAAAAGACCGTATTGTATTGTGATTCCGCCGCCCAATGTAACAGGAAAACTGCATTTGGGGCATGCCTGGGATACGACATTACAGGATATTATCTGCCGTTATAAACGTTTGCAGGGATATGATGTATTGTGGGTGGCTGGTATGGATCATGCCGGAATTGCAACACAGGCTAAAGTGGATGCCCGTTTAAAAGAAGAGGGGATCTCTCGTTACGATATCGGTCGAGAAAAATTCTTGAATCGTGCCTGGGAATGGAAAGATGAATATGCGGCCACGATTCGTAAACAGTGGGCAAAATTAGGTTTATCTTTAGATTATACAAGAGAGCGTTTTACTTTGGATGAAGGATTGAGTCATGCGGTACGCAAGGTCTTTGTAGATCTCTATAACGATGGTCTGATTTATCAGGGAGAACGTATTATCAATTGGGATCCGGAAGCCAAGACAGCATTATCCAACATTGAAGTCGAACATAAAGAAATTAAAGGCCATATGTACTACTTTAAATATAAAGTGGTAGAAACGGGAAAAGAACTCATTATCGCAACAACTCGTCCGGAAACGATGTTTGCCGACCAGGCAATTTTTGTACATCCTGAGGATGAACGCTATAAAGATATTGTCGGAATGCATGCGATCAATCCGGCCAATGGCGAAGAATTACCAATCATGGCCGATGATTATATCGATATGGACTTTGGTACCGCTGTGATGAAATGTACACCGGCACACGATCCTAACGACTTTATGTTGGCTAAAAAATACGATTTGCCGATGCCAATCTGTATGAATCCGGATGGCACGATGAATGGTATGGCACATAAATATGCCGGTATGGATCGCTTTGAATGTCGTAAGGCATTGGTGGAAGATTTTGAAAAAGCCGGTGTTGTCGACCATATTGAAGAACATATGCATCAGGTTGGTCACTCCCAACGTACCGGTGTTATCGTAGAACCATATTTAAGCAAGCAGTGGTTTGTAAAGATGAAACCATTGGCCGATGAAGTTTTAAAAAATCAAAAGATTGAAGATCAAAAGATCAACTTTGTTCCTTCCCGATTTGAAAAGACATTTGAACAATGGCTGGAGAATATCGAAGACTGGTGTATTTCCCGTCAGTTATGGTGGGGACATCGTATTCCGGCATGGACGAATAAAACGACGGGTGAAATCTATGTAGGTATGGAGGATCCAAAAGATACAGAAAACTGGACACAGGATGAGGATGTACTGGATACTTGGTTCTCCAGCGCACTGTGGCCGTTCTCCACATTAGGATGGCCGGAAACCACCGAAGATTTAAAACGCTATTTCCCTAATGATTGTCTGGTTACCGGATACGATATTATCTTCTTCTGGGTAGCTCGTATGGCGTTCCAAACTCGTTACTGTATGAAGAATCGCCCGTTTAAAGATGTATTGATCCATGGCTTGGTACGTGATGCACAGGGACGTAAAATGTCTAAATCTTTGGGAAATGGTATTGATCCGATGGATGTCATTCAGGAAAAAGGTGCCGATGCCCTGCGTTTCTTCTTGACGACCAATTCGACACCGGGATTAGATCTTCGATTTGATGATAAAAAAATGGATGCATCCTGGAACTTTATCAATAAGATCTGGAACGCAGCGCGTTTTGTTCAGATGCAGCTGCAGGATGAAAAACCGGTATTGAAACCGGAAAACTTAAGTGCTGTAGATAAATGGATTTTGTCAAGAATGAATACCGTGATGGATCATGTTACTCTGAATATGGATCGTTATGAATTTGCGATGGTAGGCAATGAATTATATAGTTTTGTATGGGATGATTTCTGCAGCTGGTATATCGAATTAAGTAAAGCTAATTTGTATAGTGAAAATGTAAATGTTGTTTCTTCGACCAAAGCTGTACTATACACTGTATTAATCAACATTTGTAAGCTTTTACATCCTTTTATGCCGTTTGTAACGGAAGAAATTTATCAGTCGTTGCCACATGATAAAGAAAGCATCAATGTAGAAACATGGCCAGATAAGATTGAATTTGACTCTAAGGAAAACGAAAAAGAATTTGTCGATCTGGCTTTATCGATCATCGTGAAAGTTCGAGAGATCAAACAGGAATACAATATGAAACCAAGCAATCCTCTTACGATATCCATTGTCGATGAACAAGGAAGTGTAATCGATCTTTCGAACGATTATAAACGCATTATCGACCGTATGTGTCATGTCAACTTTGAAACGATCGAAGATGAAGATATTTTAAGCCGTACTCTGGAAAAAGCGATACTTCGTGTTCGTATGGGGGATCTGGTTGACTACAACGAAGAAAAAGAAAAGCTGGAAAAGGAAATTGATAGACTTCAAAAAGAAATCAAACGAGCCAGTGGTATGTTAAACAATCCAAATTTTGTCTCCAAGGCTCCACAGGCGAAGGTGGATCAGGAAAAGGCAAAATTAGCTTCCTATGAAGATCAACTGCATATGACTCAGACGAACCTGGAAGATATTTTAAAGAAAATTGGATAGTGTTAAAAAAGCTCCGAACTGGAGCTTTTTTGTATATATGCTAGAAAAAATCAACTTTAAATAGGTAGTAAATTGAAAGGAAAAGACAGAGCATGGCAAGTCCCCAAAAGAACCATATTGTAATTTTTTTTTGATTTTTTTTTGCTTTGCTTAAGGATACCAAAGAATATCCAAATCCATAAAATACACTGTATGGATTTGGATAGAATATGAAGTATCAAGTTAAATGTTTCCTCTGATATTGTCATAATGCATGGTACGCGTTACGCGCTCTAGCTGTTAGTGTATTTAGATGTTTGGCACTATCTATAACCCCTCCTGGGGCTCCCATAGAAGTTAAAGAACCAATGAGTCCACCTATACTAAGTCCTCCTGTGGCAAAGGCTGCGAGTAATGATCCTACCACATTGAAGCCTAAAGCCCATGTTATGCTCCACTCTGTACTGACCATATCATCTATGGCATCGGTAAAACGATCGATATTTGCTGCGTTCTTCGAAGTTCGAGTTCTCGTTTTGGATACTACTTTACCATTAATAACTGCAGTTAAGGTATATGAATTTCCTTTTTTTGAGTAACCCCATGGGGAATAAACGAAACGTGGTTTTTTATTGTAGAATGTAATTGTATTTTCTACTCCGTTAAAAATTTCTTTAATTTCTATTTTTTTGGTTTTTTTATCAAATGTAACTGTACCTTTAGAGGAGCTATCTAAATAATGAACAACTCTTTCTGTTTCATCATCTTTTATTATTTCATATTGTAGTTCAGAATATTCAGGATCAGAAATCGTCTCATTTTCTAATGCATAAGTACTAGAAGTTTGTGATAGTAGAAATGAGCATAAAAGAAATGGCACCATAAGTATAATTGTTAAAGATTTGCGTTTCATAATAACCTCCTACTTTCTTGTTCGTAGTGCAAATCCCAGGTGTATTGATTTCTTTTTTTATAATGGAAATCTCTAATCAAATCGATTTGATAATATTTATGTATATTATAGTATATATATTGCATTTTTTTCAAATGATTATTAAAACAATCTTATAGAGTCGTTTTATTTATTGGCATTGAATTGTTTTCTATCATTGCCTTTGATTAAAATTCATTTCTGGTCTAAGACCTAATCATAGGGAATGTCAAAATAGTACATTAATATGTATAAAATCATAAATAACAGTGATTCTACAATGAATCGCTTCGATGATGTCATTGAATGATGAGTGAGGGGAAGTAACAGTATGTCAAAATTTATATTGACATTAGTTCATGAGATGATAATATTTAGATACTAAAAGATTAAGAATCTTAATGAAAGGAGATTAGTATGTCAAAACAAGAAACGATCGATTTGATCAATTCTTCTATGTTGTCTTTGATGGAGTTCACAAGAAAGTCCAGAGGGCCAATTAAGGGTTTTCGGGCAAGAGATCTCAGTATTTTGATCTATATTCATACGGATAACGAACATCATCAGGTGACTATGTCACAATTAGCACAAAACTTAAAAGTGACACCGGCAGCCGCCAGTCAAATCATTACAGGTTATGAAAAAAATGGATGGGTAAAGCGTGTTCGTTCTACCGTGGATCGCCGAACAGTCTATATTCAGATCACGGATGAGATCAAAGAGAAAATGTTAGAGAAATGGAATTGTCATCAGGCTCGATTGAATGAATTTCTGGATATGTTAGGTCCGGAAGACTGTGAAAATTTTCATCGCATTCTTGAGAAGATGATTGATTTTGTACAAGAAAAAATGCAGGAAGATTTGTATGTGATGTAATGGAAAGAAAGGAACCGAATGAGTAAGTTATTCAGATATTTTAAGCCATATATCGGAAGCATTCTCTGTATTGTCGTCTTGTTGTTTGGACAGGCGTATTGTGAATTGAATTTACCGGATACGATGCAAAATATCGTAAATGTGGGAATTCAAAACCAGGGAATTACCAATGGTGTCTATCAAAGAATCTCAGAGAAGAGCATGCAGGGGTATTTATTTTTGGCGGATGACGATGTAAAAGAAGATATTTTAGATGCTTATACTTTGGTCAGTCCGGATGATGCAAGTTCTAAACAGATCAAGGAAGTTCCGGCTTTAGAAAATGAACCGGTTTATTTTCTTGATACTGATTTATCAAAAGAAAAGTTAGATCATCTTGACCAAGATTTAACCCAGCTACAAATGACTTTTGCGATGGTGATGCAGGCTATGCAGAAGGAAGGACTGTCGCAAGAGCAATTGGTGCCTTTTTTAAGGCAGAATGGAATGGAAACATTCAAAGAACAGGCCCATGCACAAATCGAAAGTTTAGGAGAATCCACAATTGCCACGATGAGTGCTCAGTTTGTTTCGGCTGAATATGAAAATCTAGGCATGGATATGGCACACCTGCAACAAAACTATATCCTTCAGAGTGGACTGTTTATGCTGGCGTATGCGTTGTCTAGTGGAATCTGTGCCATTTTCGTTGGTTACTTTGCCAGTCGTGTGGCTGCCGGAGTTTCCTATCATTTGCGTAACGATGTGTTCCAAAAAGTGACTTATTTCTCAAATGAAAACTTTGGTACGTTTAATACAGGGACATTGATTACACGAACTACCAATGACATTCAACAAATTCAAATGGCGATTATCATGATTCTTCGTATTGTGATCTATGCGCCGATCATCGGTATTGGTGCCTTACTTCATGTCTTACAAAGTGAGGCCGGTATGACATGGATCATTGCACTTTGTGTTGTTGTGATTTTAAGCATTGTTACCAGTGTGTTTGCTGTGGTGATGCCTAAATTTAAAAAGATGCAGAAATTTACTGATAAGCTCAACAGTGTCGTACAAGAGCTTTTGGATGGAATTTTGGTAATTCGTGCTTTCAATAATGAAACTGTGGAACAGGAAAAATTTGAAAAAGCCAACCTTGATATTACCAAAGTCAGCTTATTTACAACCCGTGCCATGGCTTTGTTGATGCCGTTGATGATGTTTTTAATGAATGGTACGACACTGCTGATTTTATGGGTTGGTGCCGGACAAGTGGATAACGGTATGATCCAGGTAGGAAGCATCATGGCCTTTATGCAGTATGCGATGCAGGTGATCATGGCTTTCTTGATGATTACGATGATTGCGATCATGATTCCCAGAGCCAATGTCAGTGCGTTGCGTGTTTATGAAGTTCTGCAAACCAAAAATACGATATTAGAGCCGGAACAGCCAATGAACTTTGATATAGCCAAGCGTGGAGAAGTGGAGTTTGATCATGTTTCGTTTCGATATCCCGGGGCGGATGAAGATGTACTTACAGATATCAGTTTTACAGCGCATCCAGGTGAAGTGACGGCCTTTATCGGAAGTACAGGATCTGGAAAAAGTACACTGGTGAATCTGGTGCCTCGCTTTTATGATGTCAGTTCGGGATCGATTCGTGTGGATGGCGTGGATATTCGCAAGGTGAATGCATCTAAGCTTCGGGATCGTATTGGATATGTACCGCAAAAAGGTGTACTCTTGGCGGGTACGATTGAATCCAATTTAAAATATGCGAAGCCGGATGCGGATTCTTTGGAAATCGATGAAGCTTTAGCCATTGCACAGGCAAAAGAATTTGTGGATACAAAACCGAAAGGTATTAAAGAACCGATCGCCCAGCAGGGGACTAACGTATCCGGTGGTCAAAAACAGCGTCTTTCCATTGCCAGAGCGCTGATTCGTAAGCCTGAAATTTATATTTTCGATGACTCTTTTAGTGCATTGGACTATAAGACGGATGCCAAGCTTCGTCAGCAGCTGCATACATCGATTCAGGATACCAAAAGTACGGTTTTGCTTGTGGCTCAGCGTGTGTCTACGATCCTTCATGCCAATCAGATCATCGTATTAGATGAAGGAAAGATGGTTGGAAAAGGAACGCATGAAGAGCTGATGAAGACTTGTTCAGTCTATCAGGAAATCGTTCTTTCTCAAATGAATGGAAAGGAGCTTGAAAATGCCTAGCCCGATGCATGGAAGAGGATCAAGCGTACAGAAGCCTAAAGATTTTAAAGGCTCTTTAAAAAAGATCGTGCGCATTTTAGCTCCTTATAAATTTAGTTTTATTCTTGGTTTGATTACGGCGGTTATTTCCGTTGTGATTAGTGTTGTCGGTCCAAAAATCATGGGAAATATCATCACTGAAATCGCAAATGGATTTATGGCGAAAGTACAGGGAACCGGTGGTATTGACTTTGACAAGATCTTTGAGATTGTCTCTTTACTTTGCGCTGTGTATGCCTTAAGTGCTGCTTTTGAATATGTGCAGGGATTCTTGATGTCAGGCGTATCGAACAAGATTGGTTATTCGTTACGTAAAGAAATGAATCAGAAGATTGATCGACTTCCACTTTCTTATTTTGATACACATGCCCATGGAGATATTCTGTCTCGTTTTACAAATGATGTCGATACGCTGGTACAGTCTTTAAACCAAACTTTATCTTCGCTTTTAAGCAATTTCGTTCGTGTTATCGGATTTTTGGTGATGATGTTGTCGATATCCTGGAAGATGACTTTATTGGCACTGGTGATTGTACCAATGAGCATTGTCGTGGTCATGTTTGTGGTAAAACGATCACAATCATATTTTAAACAACAACAAAAATCATTAGGTGTTGTCAACGGCCATATTGAAGAAATGTATTCGGCACATATCATTGTAAAAGCTTTTAACGGTGAAAAACAAAGTATGCAGGCTTTTGAACAATATAACCACGCTTTGTATCAAAGTGCCTGGAAATCCCAATTCTTATCGGGGTTAATGATGCCTTTAACACAGTTTATCGGGAATTTAGGTTATGTCGGTGTATGTATTTTGGGTGGTTATTTGGCCATGCGTCAGGAAATCGCTTTAGGGGATATACAATCCTTTATCACTTATACGCGTAACTTTACACAGCCAATCAACCAGATTTCACAGTCAATCAATACACTGCAGTCAACGGCAGCCGCTGCTGAACGAGTCTTTGAATTTTTGGATCAGGAAGAACAAATTCCAGATTCAACAACACCGGTTTGTGCGAATGCGACTAAAGGACAAGTCTCTTTTGAAAATGTCGTTTTTGGATATGAACCGGAAAAGACGATTATCCATAATTTCTCCATGTATGTAAAACCGGGACAAACCGTTGCGATTGTAGGACCTACCGGTGCCGGTAAGACAACGATCGTTAAGTTGTTGATGCGTTTTTATGAACTCAATAGTGGCGCCATTTATATTGATGGTGTAAATATCAAGGATATGAAACGAAGCGATCTTCGATCCAAGGTGGGTATGGTCTTACAAGATGCTTGGTTGTTTGAAGGAACAATTATGGAAAACCTGCGTTTTGGCAAACAAAAAGCTTCTGATCAACAAGTAATCGAAGCTTGTAAGTTAGCCCATGTGGATCATTTTATCCATACCTTGGAACACGGGTATCAGACGATGTTAGGAAATGATACAAGTAATATCTCCCAGGGACAAAAACAGCTTTTGACGATTGCTCGTGCTTTCTTGGCCGATCCATCTATTCTGATTTTAGATGAAGCGACTTCCAGTGTGGACACGCGAACAGAGATCTTGATTGAAAAGGGAATGGATGAATTAATGAAAGGCAGAACAAGTTTTGTCATTGCCCACCGATTATCCACGATCAAAAACGCGGATGCGATTCTTGTCATGGATCATGGAGACATCGTAGAAGTCGGAAACCATGATCAACTTATGAAAAAACAAGGATTCTATTACAATTTATATAACGCTCAATTTGAAGGAGATGAAGGAATTGAATAAAGTTCGAATCACTTTAGATGATTATAGAAATTTAGAAGAAGCTTGTAGTAATATTGCCCTCAAGTTAGACTTAGAAAACGATGGAATTAATGATATTCCATCTTTACAGGAACAACTGATGAAGATTTCAGAAGATATTGTGATTGAGTTAAGACAGATCAATACAATACCCGATGAGCTTTTACGTCTTCAAAGAGTATTTGAAGATCTTCAACAAAATAACGATCACGTATATTTGATCAGAGGAATCGGCTAAGTCGATTCCTTTTTTTACGGGCAGATGTGTAAATCCTATGATTTGGGTAACACAGAGATATGAGGTATGCATATGTATTAAAACAGAATCAACACTTAGAATTAAATTGAAAAAGAGTATAGAAAAACAATGGACTGTCATGATCAGTAGGATATAAAGATTATTACCATTAGTCTACTAAGTTGTTTTGAAATTTTGCATAAAACCATGATGCAATAAAAAATACTGAAATTTGATTTAAAGAATTGTGTTATAAAGGTGTTTCTTTTTAAAGTAATCGCTTACAAATATTTTGAAAATATTTAACATTGATTTGACAACTTTTTTCATTCTACGTAGTATAAAAGTAGTAAGGAGTGATACAGGAGTGATACATTTGAGAAAAATTAATATTTTATTAGATCGTTTTCAGGAGATGGAACATCCTCTTGAAGAAATATTCCTTTTATTACAAGTGGATTATAAACCCGAAGAAAGTTTGGAAACACTTTATAACACGTTGGTAAAAATTCAGGATCGTACAAAGATTCGTATTATACAAAAAAAGCCAGTTTCTGAACAATTGATGCAGATCGTTCGTTGTTTTCAGAAATCATCGGTACAAAATAAAAACTTAGACGTAAAGCTTTGCGTCGCATAAATTAGATAGAGACAGGATTAGAGATCCTGTTTTTTTTAATGAAGCCAGGAAAGAATAAAACTTTATTATGAAAAAGAGAATTATACTTTTTGATGTTCAAACTATAGAAGCACTCTTGACGTTTTTTTGGTGATTGTTTGTATCTATGTAAAAACGTATTGGATTCCAGCTGATATCGTGAATGTATTTTTATTCTTTTGGTTTGTGGTACATCCTTTTGCATATGCCATAGAAAAAAATAGGTTCATTTTTTTGGACTTGTTCTATGGATATTTCTGTTTTGCTTACAATAGCTTTCAGGCAAAAGAATAGAGAGATGTATATGGTTTTGATATAATACTAATAACAGGGAGGGCTTTATGAAAAAATCAGTAATCCTAATTATCGTTTTGTTTGTTGTCGCTTTGATTGTTGGTATTTCCTTGTTTTTTGGATTGCAAGTCGATCTGGAAAAGGCTAGGACGATCGCATTAAATCGGGTATCGGATGAGAATGCAGAAATCATCGAAGAAAAAAGTGAGAAAGACTTCTTATTGTCGGAGTATGAGTTTACGATTCTTACAGATGATGCTCGCTATGAAATTACCGTAGGAAGCTTTGGAGATATCAATGGATTTGAAAAAGAGGAACTTCCAAAACAATCGACGCAATCCACTGAACAAAACAATACACAAAATAATACAACCGATATCGGAATGCAGAAAGCACAGGAAATCGCATTATCAAATCATGCCAATGGTACAATTACCGATGCGGATCGCGATATAGAACCAAATGGAATCTTTTATGAGATCGAAGTTACAGAAGGATCGATTGAATATGATTATACGATCAATGGAAGCGACGGAGCAATTATAAGAACAACACAAGACAGCGTACATGATTAAGGACCTGAAAAAGGTTCTTATTTTTATTTATTATTTATTATTTATTATTTTTCTTTATTATTCATTATTGATGTGTTATAGTGATTACGGTGATACAGATGTTTGTAGAAGAACGACAAGAATTGATTGTAGAAGAACTGATCAGTAAAGGAAGTGTACGTGTCAAAGAGTTGAGCGAACGCTTTTCCGTGACAGAGGACTTGATCCGTAAAGATCTAAGTGTACTGGAAAAAGAAGGAAAATGTAAAAAAATTTATGGCGGCGCCATTCCTGTCAAAGAAAATGTACAGCGAAAAACAGCAGCACAGCGAAAAAAGCTGAATACCGAACAAAAAGAGATAATTGCACAAAAAGCCATACAAAAAATCGAAGATGGCAGTGTGGTCTTTTTAGATATCAGTACGACGGTGGTTGAATTGGCACGAATCATCGCCGAGAGAAATCTTCCCATTACGGTTGTGACAAATTCTTTGGAAGTTGTGAATCTGTTAGTCAATGCGAATAGTAATGTCATTTTCATTGGCGGAGAATTTGACTTTGGTAAAGATGGGTTTGTAGGCAGTTTGGCTGATCAGATGTTAGAAAACTTTCATTTTGATATTGCGTTTATGGGAGTGGTCGGTCTGGATCTGGAAGAAGATGCAGTCTATACCTACATGGCCAATGACGGAGTCACTAAACATGTCGTATTGAAACAGTCAAAGCTTTCCTATATGCTCGTGGATCATGAAAAGCTCAGTCAGATTGGAAATTATAAATATGCTCGTGTGGAGGAGTTTACCGGTTTGATCACCGATCATGCGTTAGGGAAAGCCTATCGCAAGCTTTGTCAGAAATATGGAATTGAAGTCGTGGATTAGGAGGAGACACTATGGAAAATCGCATTCAAATTTTAAAGGACAAAATGCTTTCGCAACCTCGTTATGTTAGTATCGAACAGGCGTTGATCATCACAAGAACATATAAGGAGCATGAAGGTGAATCTGCTCAGATGAAGAGGGCGTATGCACTATATAATGCTTTAAATGAATTGGAAATCGGGATTGAACCGGAAGAACTGATCGTAGGAAATCGTACAAAAGGTGTTCGCTATGGTGTCGTATTTCCTGAAAGTGGGATCAGTTGGGTCGATAAAGAATTAGAAACTATCGATTCGCGTCCACAAGATCGATTCTTGGTTCGACCAGAGGATATAGAAACCTTTCGGAAAGAAATTCTTCCGTACTGGAAAGGAAAAAGTTTGGAGGATGTTCTTCGTCAGCGTGCCGGTGAGAAAATCGATGCGATCAGTAAGGTGGTAAAGATCAACCAAAAAGATCATGCACAGGGACATATTTGTCCGAATGTGGCCGAGTGGTTAGAAAAAGGTCCGCAGGGACTTAAGGAAGAAGCGTTACATCATTTAGAAACTTGTGCTTCAGACAAACAAGATTTTTATCGCTCTATTGTATTGATTATGGAAGGTGTACAAAATTTTATGATGCGCTATCATGATCTTTTATTAAAAGAAGCGGCAAAGACATCACAACATGCATCAACCATGAAAAAAGTGGCAGAAATTTGTGCTAACTTGTCCAGACGTCCGGCCCAGACTTTTCATGAAGCCATACAATCGATGTGGTTTTTGTTTGTGATCTTACACATGGAAAGCAATGCCTCCAGTTTTTCACCGGGACGTTTGGATAAAACTTTATATCCATATTATAAAAAAGATAAAGAAGAGCTTTTGATCAATGATCAAGAAGCATTGGAGATTATTGAATGCTTATGGTTGAAATTTAACCAGATCGTGTATTTACGCAATAAGAATTCCGCAAAATACTTTGCCGGTTTTCCCATCGGTTTTAACATTGCCGTTGGTGGTGTGGATGAAAACGGACAGGATTTCAGCAATGAATTAAGTCATCTATTCTTAACGGCACAGGAAGAGCTTGGTCTTCCACAACCAAATTTAAGTGTTCGTCTGCACGAGCATACCAATGAAGAATTGCTTCGTCATGCGGTCAAGGTTGTATCTAAGGGCAGTGGTATGCCACAGTTCTTTAATGATAAGGCTATTGTCCATGAACTGGAAAAGTTAGGAATTTCCCATAAAGATGCCTTGGATTATGCCATTGTTGGTTGTGTGGAATTAACGACACAGGGAAATAATCTGGGCTGGTCTGATGCGGCCATGTTTAATATGAATAAAGTGTTAGAGCTTACATTAAATCATGGAAAATGTCTTCTGACAGGACAGCAGCTGGGACCGGATCTGGGTTCTTTAAGTACGTATCAGAGCTTTGATGCGCTGCAGGAAGCCTTTAAGCAGATGATGTTGTACTTTATTGATAAGATGATTCCTTGTTGCGAAGAGGTGGAAAAAGCCCATATTGATATTTTACCGACCGGCTTTTTAAGCAGTGTGATCGATGACTGTATGGAAAAAGGTTTGGATGTCACAAAAGGCGGTGCGCATTATAACTTGTCTGGTATCCAGATGATTCAGGTTGCCAACTTAGCGGATTCTTTGGCTGCCATTAAACAGATGGTTTATGATGAAAAACGGATTGAACCACAAGCTTTGGAACACGCCTTGCAGACAAATTTTGAACACGATGAAGTGATGCGACAGATGTTGTTGAACCGTGTTCCAAAATATGGTAACGATGTAGAATGGGTTGATGAATTAGGGGCCAAATGGGCACAGTTCTTTAGAGATACACTTAGAAATTATACGAATTATCGTGGGGGCATCTATCATTCCGGTATGTACACAGTCAGCGCGCATGTACCGATGGGACAAAATGTAGGAGCCAGCGCGGATGGACGATTATCACAAACACCGCTGGCCGATGGTGGCTTATCCGCCGTTTATGGTCGTGATTTAAAAGGGCCGACTGCTGTTTTAAAATCCGTATCTCGTCTAAAAGATGACTGTACGACCAATGGTGGCTTGTTAAATATGAAATTTTTACCGGAATTCTTTGCGACGGAAAGTGGTATTCAGAAATTCTGTAATTTCCTTCGTACCTTTGTCGATTTGGAAATTCCGCATATTCAGTTTAATGTGGTTCGAAGAGAAGATTTGCTGGCAGCGCAAAAACATCCGGAACAATATAGTTCACTGACGGTGCGTGTGGCTGGTTACACAGCTTACTTTACCGAACTGGCTGGGGATCTTCAAAATGAGATCATCGCAAGGACATCCTATGACAACATCTAAGCTTCGTGTCTTTGATATAAAACGCTTTTCCACACATGATGGCATTGGCATACGAACAACAGTATTTTTAAAAGGTTGTCCCTTGCGTTGTAAATGGTGCCAGAATCCGGAAGGACTTTTACCGACTGCTCAGGTTTTATATATGGAAAATAAGTGTATTCACTGCTTGAGTTGTCTAAATGCCAGTAAGAAGCAGGGGATTGAAGTCAAAGACGGAAAAATTTGTCTGCATCGTGAAAAAAAAGAAGATTGGAATGCTATTGTAGATGCCTGTCCGACACGTGCTCTGCAGTTTGATTCAAAGGAATATACGATCGAGCAGCTTGTGACAGAGATCAAAAAAGATGAAGCTTTCTTTAAACGAGAAGGTGGTGTGACCGTATCCGGTGGAGAACCGTTTCTACAACCGGAAGGCTTACTGGCACTTTTAAAGGCTTGTCATGAGGAAAAGATTCATACGGCCATCGAAACCAGTCTATTTACCGATTCCCAATGGCTGGAAAAGGCTTTACCTTATCTGGATCAGATTTATGCGGATTGTAAGTTGTTTGATGCAAAAGAGCATAAAAAATATACCGGGGTCGATAATACTTTGATCCTGAAAAATATTCAATTGCTTTTACAATCCGATAAAAAAGAACATGTGATCATTCGCACACCGTTGATTCCAACTATGACTGCTACAAAAGAAAATATTGCCGCGATTTCCAAGTTTTTGGTTTCTGTGTATCCGGATGTGCACTATGAGATTTTAAACTATAATCCTTTGGCTCAATCGAAGTATGCCTATTTAGATATGGACTTTTGTTTCAAAGAGAATCCCAAGCTCTATACCAAAGAAGTGATGGAATCGTTTTATAGTGTGGCAAAAGAAAATGGCATTCGTAATCTTGTGATTGAATAAAAAATGTTTGAAATTTACAAACAGATTATGTACAATATCTGCAATGAGGGAGTAGTCTAGCATTGCTTGATTGTTCAACATACCCGAATGTAAATTCTGGACAATCTTAAAGACAAGACTCATTAAGGACGCAAGGTCCTTAATGGATCTTGTCTATTTTTATTGTAAAGGAGAAAGTTATGCCAATCTACAATCAGACACAAAAGGAAGTTCTTGAACAATTATCCACTTCGATGGAAGGACTTTCCAATGAAAAAGTAAAAAAACGACAGGAACAATACGGATTAAACCAGATGAATCAGAGCAAGCCAAAAAGTCCGGTCTTGATTTTTTTAGAACAATATAAAGATCTATTAGTTATCGTATTGATCTGTGCGGCTTTGATTTCTGCCTTTTCCGGCGAATATGTCAGCACGGCTGTTATTTTAGTGGTCATCACGATCAATGCGATCCTGGGAACGATACAAACCTTGAAGGCCAGAAAGTCATTAGAAAGCTTACAGAAGCTTTCCACACCTCATGTAAAAGTATTACGAAACGGACAAATGGAAGAAATATCCAGTGATCAGTTGACCATTGGTGATATTGTCTGTGTCGAGGCCGGAGATGTGATCGAAGGCGATGGACGTATTTTAGAGGCAGCGAATTTACAGATCAATGAAAGTGCTTTGACCGGTGAATCTTTACCACAGGAAAAAACGACTGAGGCTTTAAGTGGAGAACAGCCTTTAGCTGATCAGACCAACATGGCTTTTTCCAGCGGATTGGTTACCAATGGTACCGGAAAATATGTCGTATCTTCCATTGGAATGGATACGCAGATCGGTCATATCGCCAGCATGATCGAAAATGCCCAGGAACGTAAGACACCATTGCAGAAAAGCTTAGACGAATTTTCTGTTAAACTCACCATCAGCATTTGTGTGATCTGTGCCATTATTTTAGCCATTAACGTCTTTTTAGCGCATGAAAATGTATTAGATGCTTTGTTGATTGCGGTGGCCTTAGCCGTTGCAGCTATTCCGGAGGCTTTAGGATCGATCGTTACGATCGTACTTTCTATTTCAACCCAAAAGATGGTCAAGGAAAATGCGATTATCAAGCAGTTAAATGCTGTGGAAAGCTTAGGATGTGTTTCTATTATCTGCTCCGATAAGACGGGAACCTTAACACAGAATAAAATGAAGGTCATGGACGTCTTTGCCAATCAGGAAGCTTTTCCACCGGAAGCTTTAGATGCTGGTGATCATTGTCATGATGTTTTATTGAAAGAATGTCTATTATGTAACAATGCGATTTATCGAGAAGATGCACAGATTGGGGATCCAACGGAGATTGCTTTGTTGGAGCTGTTTGACAATTATGGTAAAAAAGATGGCGATTATGTAGTTGAAACCGAACGTATGGATGAGATTCCATTTGATTCGACTCGTAAGATGATGTCCATCAACTCAAAATCACACCTTTATACCAAAGGGGCTGTAGATGAGCTGTTAAAACGTTGTACACAAATCTTGATCCATGATCAAAAACGTCCGATTACAAACGAAGATAAGGAAGTCATCCTGTCAAAGAATGAATATTATGCCAAAAAAGGGTTACGTGTCTTAGGTTTTGCCTATAAAAATATGGAACCAAAACCGCTTGATTTTGCCGATGAAAGCGATTTGTGCTTTGTAGGTATGGTGGCCCAGATGGATCCGCCTCGTCAAGAAAGCAAAGATGCGGTTGAAAAATGTCGTATTGCCGGTATCAAACCTATCATGATCACAGGCGATCATGCGATTACTGCCCAAAGTATTGCCACAGAGATCGGTATATTTAACGAGGGTGATGTGGTCTTGGAAGGTTCGCAATTAGAAAAGATGAGTGAAGATGAGCTGGATGCGATCTTACCAAAAGTTTCTGTTTATGCTCGTGTGGCACCGGAACACAAGATTCGTATCGTCAAGGCATGGCAGAAACGAAATGAAATCGTAGCCATGACCGGAGATGGTGTCAATGATGCCCCGGCACTGAAACAAAGTGATATTGGTGTTGCCATGGGAATTACCGGAACAGAGGTTTCCAAGGATGCCGCCAGTATGATCTTAATGGATGATAACTTCTCTACGATCGTAAAAGCGGTCATTACCGGACGAAACGTCTATACAAATATTAAAAATGCCATTACGTATTTATTGTCAGGCAACTTCTCTGCCATCCTGGCAGTTGTTTATACATCTGTATTGTTCTTGCCAACACCATTTACGGCTGTGCATTTGTTGTTTATTAACTTAATTACAGACTCCTTACCGGCCATTGCGATCGGTATGGAAAAAGGCTCAGATGATATTTTGAAACAAAAACCTAGAAAGAGCGATGATTCCATTCTGAATTCAAAAACTTTGATCCAGATTGGTACCGAAGGTTTGATCATTTTTGTCTTTGTGATAACTGCTTACTATTTAGGAAATGAAGTCAGTCCGGCATTAGCTAGTACCATGGCATTTGCGACTTTGTGTTTATCTCGTTTGTTCCATGGTTTCTCCAGTCGCTCCGCATTGCCTTTATATAAGCTTTCCATCAATGTCTATAGCTGTTTAGCCTTTGCTGTCGGAGCCGGTTTATTAATGTTGATTTTATTAGTTCCAGGTTTACATGGACTCTTTACCGTTGCACAAGACCTGACTTTACAACATATCGGTTTGATCGTTCTCTGTGCTTTTGCTTCTTTTATCTGTATTCAGCTATTACGTGTTATTAAAACAACAATTAAGAAATAACACTTTGAGGTGCTTTGTCACCTCTTTTTTAAATAATTTCAAAGAAAGACGGAATCGCTTTTATGCAGTTATCCTGTCTTTAGATTATTGACACAGGCATCTAATAGGGGGTTGCTTTTTCAATCTTTTTTTGTATAATTTAACTACGGCTAAGAAGAGAAAGAGTACATAGTGTCTTTCTTTACAGAGAGCGACTGTTTGGTGCAAGGTCGCAGGAAAGTCTATGGAATACACCTTGGAGCTTCATCATGACGTATGTCTGCGTTAAAGACTAGAGTGCATACTTTTTGTATGAAGTAAGGTGGTACCGCGTTGATAACGTCCTTATAGAAGGACGTTTTTTTTATGGAGGAAACAAAATGAAGTTATTTGATGAATTAAAGTGGCGTGGTCTTGTCGATAATGTGACAAGCCCGGATGTAGAAGATGCCATCAACAATGAACAGCTGACCTTTTATATTGGAACCGATCCAACAGCGGATTCTTTACATATCGGACATTACAGTTCTTTGTTAATGGCGAAACGTTTACAGATGCATGGACATCATCCTATCATGCTGGTTGGTGGTGCTACCGGCTTTATCGGTGATCCAAAGGCAACCGGCGAGCGTAATATGTTAACACCGGAAGTATTACAGAAAAACTATGATGCCCTGCATGCGCAGATTTCAAAGCTTTGGGGCTTTGATATGGTCAACAATTTGGACTGGACAAAAGATATTACGATCATTGACTTTTTGCGTGACTATGGGAAGCTGTTTAATGTCAACTATATGATCAACAAGGAAACGGTAAAGAAACGTCTGGATAGTGGGATCAGCTACACCGAATTCTCTTATATGATCTTACAGAGTTTAGATTTCTATACCTTATATAAGACCAGAAATTGTACGATGCAGATTGGTGGCCAGGATCAATGGGGAAATATTACATCGGGATTGGAATTGATTCGTAAAAAATGTGGAGCCGATGTCAAATGTTATGGTTTAACCATGCCATTGATCACAAAAGCGGATGGTACAAAGTTTGGTAAGAGTGAAAGTGGAACGGTATGGTTAGACCCTAAGAAGACAAGTCCATATGAACTTTATCAGTTCTTGTTTAATACGGAAGATACCAAGGTCATTGAATACTTGAAGAAACTGACATTCCTGACAAAAGAAGAAATTGATGCTTTAGAAGTTTCATTAAACGAAGAACCGCATAAGCGAGAAGCACAGAAAGCCTTGGCAAGTCAGGTTGTCAAAGATCTTCATGGAGAAGAAGGATTAGACAGTGCTTTAAAAATTACGAATGCGTTATTTAGAGGTTCTTTTGCGGAGTTGAATGATGCGCAGAAATTAGAAGCTGTAGCACAGATGGATCAGATTGAATGTCCCTGCGGTCTGATGTTGGAGGATGTATTGATTCAAACACACATCGCTTCCAGTAAACGTGAGGCGCGTGAATGGATCAAGGGAAACTCGATTTCCATCAATGGAAACAAGGTGAATGATCCACAGATGTTGATTGCACAGGGAAATTGTTGTGTACAAGATTATATGATTTTACGTCGTGGTAAGAAAAATTACTATTGTGTCAAAATGAAAGAGCAGGAAAATTAATTCCCGCTCTTTTTTCCTTGCCATGTGTTTAATGCTACCATCTTTTTATCGATTTCATTGGTCACAATCGTTTTTTTGATGGTCCATAAAGGAGCAATCAGATCTTTGGCCATTCCATCTCCTGTCAATCGTTCTACGATGCAGTCATAAGGTAAAACCTCCAATTGTCTTACTGCCACATCTACATAGTCTTCTAAGGAAAGTAACGGAAACAGATGCTCCTGGTATTGTTTTGCCAAAACGGTGCCTTCGATGATATGCAGCATATGAATTTTGATCGCATCAAAAGGATGCTTGCCTAGCTGCCGTACTGTATCGATCATATCTTCTTTGGTTTCACCGGGTAATCCATTAATGATATGTACACAGGTCAAAATGGGAGTGTCCTTTAGCTGTTCCAATGCATCCCAAAGCTCTTGTGTTGTATGAAGTCGATTTAAACGTTCCATGGTCTTATCATGTGCGCTTTGTAAGCCAAGCTCGATCCAGGTTTCTTTTTCTTTGGCTTTTACAGAAAAATAATCGATGATTTCCGGGGTTAGACAATCGGGTCTTGTCGCAATACAAACTCCTAAAACATCGTTACGGGCATAGAAGGGATCGTAGATCTTTTTTATCGTCTTTAAATCGGCATAAGTGTTAGAATATGATTGAAAGTACGCAAAGCCTAAACAATCAGGCCATTTTCTCTGCATTCGCTCTAAGCCAAGCTCGTATTGTGTTGCCAAACTGTCAAAAAAGGAAAGGATACTGTCACCGCTTCCTTTTCCGGAACAAAAGGTACAGCCGCCAAATCCTTTGGTACCATCTCGATTGGGGCAGGTAAAGCCGGCATTCAAGGGAACCTTGGCTACTTTTTGATGATACTTGGTCTTAAAATAATGATTGATCGTAAAATATCGTTTATTGTCATGAGAGTGTGTATAAGGATTGTTCATTGTCATCACCTTGCACATCCTAACATATTTCTATCAGAAATGACAGCTTGTCGAAAAAGACAAAAGACATTAAAAAATATAATTTTTGATTTATTCGATAGATAAAGGCTTTCTTGCCCAAAACATCGAATCACGCAGAATTTATGCTACACATTTTGATTAGGATATGATATCATGTCTAAGCATTAAGGGGACATAGAGAGTGGTTTTAGGAGGCTCAGTTATGTCAAATTTTTTTTCTAAGGACCATAATAACATTCCTAAATACGCCTTAAAGATGACAAAACAAAAGGGAATACGAATGCGGGTTACAGCCAGAGGAGAGTTGGTTGTGCATGCCAATCCGTTTTGTACAAAAGAAATGATCGATAAATATGTAGAACGTCATTTGGATGAAGTTTATTTTAAAGCCAAAGTGCCAACGGTCCGGCTTTTTGGGAGAAGTTTTCAGGTCAAAAAAATCAAAGGAACAACCAGTCATGTCACAACTTGTGAGGATGAACTGATTATACAGGCAAAAGATGAAGCAAGCATGGAAAAGGTTTTCCAACAGTTTTTACGAGCAAATGCCAAAGATGTATTGTGTGATATCTCGGAAATGATCTTTTATCGTTTTCAAGAGTATTCCATTACCATGCCTAAAGTCTTGATTCGAAAGATGACAAGCAGCTGGGGCATCTGCCATCCGGAAACAAATTCGATTACTTTAAATGCGGAGTTGATACATTACCCGGTCGAATTTATCGAATATGTTGTCTGTCATGAGTTTATTCATCTTTTACAGCCGAATCATTCACCGGTATTTTATGACATCTTAAAAAAAGTGATGCCGGATTATAAACGACGGATCGATCTGATTGAAACCAATAATGAAAAGCAGTATCTGATGTGATACTGCTCCTTTTTATAATTCGCGTCCAATAACTTCGGCAATTTTTCTTCCTTTTTGAACCAGACTGGCATATTTTTCCGGTTTTAGACTTTGATCACCATCGCTCCATGCACATTCCGGATTGTCATGTACTTCTATGATCAGGCCATCAGCACCTGCGGCAATCGCAGCTAAAGACAATGATTCAATCAGTTTCCAGTCACCGGCCGCATGACTTGGATCGATAATGATTGGCAGATGTGTTCTTTCTTTAATAATAGGAATGACCGCAAGATCCAAGGTGTTTCTTGTCATAGTCTCGAAGGTTCGAATTCCTCTTTCACAGAAAATCACATTCGGATTTCCTTCGGACATGATATATTCGGCAGCCATGATCCATTCGTTGATCGTATTGGCTAATCCGCGTTTTAGTAAAACCGGTTTTTTGGTTCGTCCGACGGCTTTCAATAGATCAAAATTCTGCATATTTCGTGCTCCGATCTGAATGATATCCACGTTTTGAACAAATTCATCCAAGTGTTCTACAGCCATCAATTCACTGACAATTGGAAGACCGGTCTGTTCTCTGGCGATACACAGATCGTTGATTCCCTCAGTTCCTAAACCCTGGAAAGCATAAGGGCTGGTTCTTGGCTTATAGGCCCCTCCGCGAAGCATGTCAGCTCCACAATTTTTAACTTCGTTGGCAATGCGGGTGATTTGTTCTTCTCCTTCAACACTGCAGGGGCCGGCAATCATTACGATCTTTTTGCCACCGATCTGGATGCCATTTACATCAATAATGGTATCCTCCGGATGAAATTTTCGATTGACTAATTTATAGGGTTCATCCACTCGCTGTACATTAGCAACGATGGGGTTGGCCATGACATTTTTCTCATCGACTTTTGAGGTATCTCCAACTAAACCAAAAACATTGTAGTTTTCTCCGTAAATCACAGTGACCTGCAATCCCATGTTCTCAAAACGATGGATCAGCTGATCGATTTTTTCTTGTTGGGCTTCTTTTTTTAAGGTAATGATCATATGGTTTTTCCTCCTGTACAAATTAAATCTTGTATATGGTCTTTTACTTTTTGAATACTTGTTTGAGAAATTTTATTTAAATTGGTATTGTTTACAATTTGAATGTCACTATATTGAAGATAATAAGGCATCCGTTGATGATACATGTCTTCCACCGCTTTTTGACTGCTGGAAAGAGGACGGTTAGGATCATTGGATTCCAACAGATTCAAATCACGATCCAGAAAGATCAAAATACCGTTTAATCGCAACATATCGATGTTGATTTTGTTTTTGATGATGCCACCGCCACAGGCAATCACCAGATTTTGGTTGGCACTGATACGTTTTGTAACCTTAGTCTCCAGTTCTCGAAATACAACTTCTCCGGATTCGGCAAAGATTTCTGGTATGGTTTTCTTCGCTTCTTTTTCGATTTCATCATCCAAATCGATAAATTTCTTTTGGGAAAGCTGTGCTACTTTTTTTCCTATGGTACTTTTACCACAGCTAGGCATCCCGATAAAAACCAGATTTGTTTTTTCCATCAATAAATCAAATAAGATTTGATCGATCACTTTTTGCGGTGTCGTATCTTGTAGAAAATGTTCTTTGGCACGAATGGCCTGTACGATCAACATTTCCATTCCTGTTGCATACAACAATCCTTTTTCTCGGGCCTGCAGGCAAAGCTTGGTACAGATTGGATTATAGACAACATCCAATACCGCTTTACACTTAGGAAAGTCATTTAAATCAACAGCCTGTTCATCAATATGAGGATACATACCGACAGGCGATGTGTTGATGATGATATTCGCATCGCAATGGCTGGTATAGACTTCCTTGTAGGAAATCGCATCATCTTTTGGATGACGGGATACACAAAGAATCTGTTTGGCGTTATGGTTTCTGCAGACTGCTTTAATAGCTGCCGCAGCGCCTCCGTTTCCTAAAACCAATACTTTTTGATTTTGGATGGGGACATGATGATGTTGAATCATATAATCAAATCCATCATAATCTGTATTGTATCCATAAAGCTTTCCATCACGATTGACGATCGTATTGACAGCACCGATAGCTTTGGCATTTTCATCTATAAAATCCAAATAGGGAATGACTGTCTTTTTATACGGAATTGTTACATTGATGCCTTTAAAGTCTTTTTGTCGTAAAAAATAATCAAGATCCTCTTCATCTAAGGGCATTAACTCATACGTATAGTCTGCCAGTTTTTCATGAATGATCTTAGAAAAACTATGAGATAATGGTTTTCCGATTAGTCCATACTCGCTCATACAAAACCTCCTTTAGGGAAATAAAAAAGCACCATGTTGGAAATGCCATGATGCTTAAAAGCCCCGAAAAAGAACCAGTTATAAAAACGGCTTTTTCAGGGCTATTTAAAGGTAAACATAAAATAAGAAACAGATATTAAATTTTTCATAAGTTTTCACCTTATGAAAATAATTTACAATACAATGTTTTAAAAATCAAGGAAAATATGCCCGGATTTCATTTTTTTTGATACACTAATAAAGGTGATAACGATGAATAGAATACCATGGAATCCTAAAAAACCGAAGATTTGTGTACCCATCATGGAAAAGACAGCACAGGAAGTCCTAGAACAAGCTCAGAAAGTGTCTAGCATGAATATTGATTTAGTTGAATGGCGCATAGATGCCTTTGATCATATAGAAGATCTCTCAAAATGTATCGAGCTTGCCCTGGCTGTAAAAGAACAACTGGGACAAATTGATTTGTTGATTACATGCCGTACCCAAAAAGAAGGAGGCTTCTTTGAAGGAAACAAGACCTTTTACAAAGAGTTATATCATACCATCTGTACCAAACAAGCAGCGGACTTGATCGACCTGGAATTTGATTGGGGTAATGATGTCTTTGAAATGTTGCTTCCTATCGCAGGCCAACATCAAATTCAAGTCATAGCTTCGCATCATAATTTTGTTAAAACACCTTCTAAAGAAAAAATACTGCATAAACTAATGGTTATGAAAGAGTCGAAAGCTGATATTTTAAAAATGGCTTGCATGCCGCAAAACAAACAGGATGTTTTTGTCTTGATGGCAGCCACTGCTGCTTTTAAAGAAAGATTTCCGGATGTGGTTCTCGTAACGATGGCAATGGCAAAAGAGGGAATGCCATCAAGAATTTTAGGTGAATTCTTTGGCAGTGCGATAACTTTTGCATCAGCCGGCAAACAAAGTGCACCGGGACAAATTGATGTGGATACGATGCGCTTCTTGATCGATACACTGCATTTATTATAAAAACCAGCTATAAGCTATGTGGATTTTCGCAATAGCCTTATAGCTTTTTATTTGCATTTGTATAAAATCACATACAAAAAATATAGGAATGCTAAAAAGTGTAAAAATCTGTCAAAAGTGACAAATGTAAACGGTTGCAAAAGGATGGCTTAATTTTGTATGCTAAATATGTGACTTAAAATGTTATTTAGTCAAATAATTCATTTTTGTTGCTTTACTAAAAAGAGAGGTAGTGAAGAAGTGAAAAAACATCAAAAAGTTATTTTGGCTTCCGTTGTAACGGCAAGTCAGGCTGCTACGGTTTTGAACATTCCGATTTCTGTGATGGCACAAGAACCAGATCTTACAAGATCAAACTATAATACCGAAAATAAAGCGGTACAACCTAAAAGTGGGTACACCTTTATTGGAGCACCCAAAGGTATGCCTGAAGTATCCAATAATGTGGTAACAGTATCGTATGCCAATGGAGAAAAGGCTAAAATCACATTTTTAGAAAACAATTTGTTTCGTTTTGACATGGAAGTCGATGGAAAAGAGGAAAGCTTTAAAGAGTATGTAGATCCAACCGATGCATTGCATACCGGAAGAATTGTTCAACAACCGGATTCATCCGATGAGTATAGTAAACCAACTCCTACATTAAGTGAAACCGAAGAGGCTTATATTATTCAAAACGATGCGATCATCCTGGAAATTGCCAAAGCGGATTCACGCATGACGTTAAAAAGAAGCGATGGCACGATTGTCTGGCAGGAAGCCAAACCTATCCAGTATCAAAATGGAAGTACGATTCAATCGTTTGTGAAAAACGATGGTGAAAACTTCTATGGAGGAGGTACACAAAACGGACATTTTGTCCACACCGGAGAATCAATTAAGATTGAAAATTTAAATAACTGGGTCAGTGGTGGTGTTTCGAGCCCGAATCCTTTCTATTGGTCCACTAGTGGTTATGGGGTTTTGCGAAATACATTTAAAAAGGGTGTGTATGATTTTGGAAAAACAGAAGGTGATGTCGTCAGTACATCACATAGTGAAAAAAGATTAGATGCTTACTATTTTGTAGCTGATACACCGGTCAGCCTTCTTCAAAATTATTTTAAGGTAACAGGCAATCCGGCCTTATACCCGGAAGAAGCTTTCTATCTGGGACATCCGAATTGTTACAACCGGGATGAATGGGTAGAAGGTGGTAATACTCCATTAGAAACGGTAAACGACAGTACCAAATATCAGGAAATCAATAATGGTGGAAAAGTTAAAAAAGGCGGTGTCTTGGAAACTTTAAATGGAACCAATGATACCGATTATAAATTCTCGGCTCGTGGTGTCATTGATCAATATGAAAAATACGATATGCCTTTAGGCTGGTTTTTACCTAATGATGGCTATGGTTGTGGATACGGAAAAGATGATACCAACCTTGACAACAACATTGCCAACTTAAGAAGTTTTACAGATTATGCCAATTCAAAAGGAGTTGGTACCGGTCTTTGGACACAGTCGGATCTAACACCAAATCCAAGTCAGCCGATCCATCTACAGCGCGATTTTGAAAAAGAAGTCAATCAGGGTGGTATTCGTACTTTAAAAACCGACGTAGCCTGGGTAGGTTCCGGTTATTCTTTTGGATTAAACGGAATCAGTAAAGCTTATGATATCATCACAAAAGCGGACAGTAAAAATCGTCCAACCATCGTTACCTTAGATGGCTGGGCTGGAACCCAGCGTTATGCGGGAATCTGGACTGGGGATCAGACCGGTGGAAACTGGGAATACATTCGCTTCCATATTCCGACTTATATCGGACAAAGTTTGAGTGGAAACCCGAACGTATCCAGTGATGTGGATGGAATCTTTGGCGGTGGTTCTTTAGTTTATACTCGTGATGTACAATGGAAATCATTTACGACAATGTTGTTGAATATGGATGGATGGGGATCGTATCCTAAAAAGCCTTATGTCTTTGGAGAAGATACTACATCTATCAACCGTATGTATTTAAAGCTGCGCTCACAGCTGATGCCGTACATTTACTCGACAGCCTATACTTCCGCTAACTTAGGAGAAGATGGTGAAAAAGGAAAACCGCAGGTTCGTGCCATGTTCTTAGAATATCCTGATGATGCCAATACGTATGGGAAAAACGTACAGTATCAGTTTATGTTAGGAAAGAACTTGCTAGTTGCACCGGTTTACCAAGATACGGCAGCGGATGACCAGGGAAATGATATTCGTAATGGAATTTATTTACCCGATGCCAATCAAGTATGGATCGATTACTTTACCGGCAAACAATACCAGGGTGGTACGACGCTAAATAACTTTGAGGCGCCGATCTGGAAACTTCCTCTATTTGTCAAAAATGGGGCGATTCTTCCAATGACGGAAGCTCACAACAATGGTTTTGCCAAATCAGAGACAAACACGAAAGGTGTTGATAAGTCTAAACGGATTGTGGAATTTTATCCGGCCGGACAAACGGATTATACACTCTACGAAGATGCCGGAAATACGATAGATAACTCCAATCCAGAAGAAGTCAATTATGGACCAGTGGTTACAACACATTTTACCAGTGATGTCACAGGTGATAAAGCTATCTTAAAGGCTGAAGCCAGTCAGGGAAGCTACGTGGGTTATGATGCCAATAAAGAAACGCAATTTGTCGTCAATGTCAGTGAAAAACCAAAAGCAATTGCGGCAACAGTTGGAAATACTGATGCCGGATTAACAGAAGTACATTCACAAGAAGAATTTGAGAAAGCCCAGGGCAATGTTTATTACTACAATGAAAGTCCGAATTTAAATCAATTTGCGACACCGGATTCCGATTTTGCTTCTGTTAAAATTACAACAACACCAAAACTGTATGTCAAATTTGCAAAGAGTGATGTGAGTGCCAATGCGATCACATTAACTTTGGATGGTTTTAAAAATGATGGAAATTTGGATAAAAATCAGTTAAACGCTAATCTGAAAGCACCGGAAAATGTAAGAGCTCCTGAAGAAGAAATTACACCGGATACAATTCAGTTAAAATGGGATGAAGTGACTGATGCGACAAGCTATGAAGTCGAAGCCGATGGTATCATTCAATCGGGCATTACAGAACCAACGTTTACTCATACAGATTTAGCCTATCATTCCAAACATACGTATCGTGTACGCGCAAGAAATAAAGACGGGTATTCACAATGGAGCAAACCATTAGAAGCACAATCTGCATTGGATCCATATCGTAACGTGCCAAAAGATATCAAAGTGACCTGGGATTATGGAGATAATTGGGGTAAAATTGCCAATATCCTTGACTTTGATACCGGAACAATGTTCCACTCTACAAATGCGGTACAAGAAGGACAGGCTTTGATTTATGATCTACAAAAAATTTATGATTTAGATCGTATTGAATATACACCACGTCAGGATAATAAAGGTAATGGTACCGTTCAGAAGATGGACGTATATACCTCTTTAGATGGAACCAATTGGAACTTAGCCTATGATTCCAGTAAAAACAAAGAATGGACATACAGTAATGATATGAGTGAGCCGGATATCAAAACAATGGACATGACCGGACAAAAAGCACGATATATCAAATATGTGGTTAAAAAATCAAAAGGTGGTTTTTTCTCGGCAGCTGAATTACAACCTTATAAAGTGGATGGTACCGAAGGTTATCTGGTAGGGGATACCAATAACGATGGTGTTGTGGATGATAATGATTTAGTACAAATTAATAACTATGTCGGTTTGGAAAACGGTGATCCGACTTGGGATCAGGTGAAGCGTTCTGACTGGAATGCCAATGGCTATTTTGATGCGGCAGATATTGCTCAAACGACCTCACGTTTAAATAAAGGCATTTCTAAAAAGGGTGAAGATCCTAAGGGGTCTTTAGTCATTGAACCGGATAAAGCACATTACAATGCCGGCGATAAAGTTATCTTATCCATTAAAGGCATCAACATGGAAAATGTATATGCCTTAGGTGGTAAGCTTCCTTATAACAGTGCTGAATTGCAGTTTGTCAGTGTTACCTCGGATGTTGCAACCGGTAATCAACGTGAGTTTGTCTTTGATCGTATTGCGTATCAAAATCAACAGCATCCAGATAAAAATCGCAATGTGAACTTTGCCTACAGCAATTTAGGCGATCAGGCGATGCTGTCAGGAACCAACCGTTTGGCAACGGTAACCTTTACAGCTAAAAAAGATTTGGATATCAAAGCCAGTGATTTTAATATCTCTAATTTCATGTTTGTCAGCAACAATATGAACTTTATCGATCCTTTACAGCCATCGCAGGATCTTCCGGAACCGGAAACCGAATCAAAGATTCAGGTACAGTCCGTACAGGGACAGGATGAATCAGTATTACAGGCCGGTATGGGTGTTGATAAGTTGATTGATGGTGCCTGGGGCGGTGATCCTAATCGCTTTGAATTTAAATGGGGCAATGATGAAGCCAGTGTACCGGCCAGATTGCCATATTGGATTCGTTTCAATTTTGGTGAAAAGAAGAAAGTATCGGATGTGATCATTCATGTTCGTGTCGATGGAACGAGAATCAACGGTGGCGCCTTAAAGGATTTTGAATTGTATCGTATCAATAATGACGTCGAACAAAAGGTCGGAAACTATACGATCGATAAAACGGATGATGATCATGCGTACATCGTTCATTTTACAGAACCGGTACAGGCGGATGGATTTAAATTAAACGCATTGACAAGCCAGGCAGGTCAAATCTTTAAATTGAACATTGATGAAGTGGAATTTAGACAAAATGCACAAATTCCGGTAGAGGATATCGTTTTGGATGAAGCCAATCCAACAACACTGAATGTTGGAGATCTCAAAGGTTTTGGCGCAACCATTGCACCGGAAGATGCGACCAACAAGCTCATCAAGATAGAAAGCTCTGATCCGGAAGTCTTAGAAGTTATTCGTACCAATGCAGGTGATCATTATACTTATATACTGCATGCCTTGAAACAAGGTACAGCTGCATTAACGATTACATCGAATGGAAATACGGCGCAGGGACAGCCGGTGACAAAACAAGTGGAAATCACGGTTAATGAGGCGGTTACTTCTAAAGAAGAATTAGAAGCGAATATTGAAGAAGCAAATACGATCTTAGAAAACGAAAATCTTTATACCAACACATCGTTAGATGTATTAAAGAACGCTTTAAAACTGGCCAATGATATCGATCAGAAAGAAGATGCCACACAAACAGAAGTCAATGCACAGGTCGTACAGCTCTTTAAAGCTATTCAACAGTTAGAATATCGCGGCTCTAATGAAGGACAGCCAGACAGTGAAAATCCAATTGCGGTCGATCCGGAAAACGTGACGGCGACAACATCGGCTTCTGAAGGACCGGTGGAAAACGCATTTGATGGTGATAAAGCTACTTATTGGCATTCCGGATGGGAGCAGGGAACGGAGAAACTGCCACAGAGTGTAACCATTGATTTAGCGGATGAATACGATGTGGAACAAGTCAACTACTTGCCTCGTCAAGGAAGCCGAAATGGAGACATCATCAAATATCAGATCGAAACAAGTGAAGACGGAGAAACCTTCAAGCCTGTTGTAGTGGGCACGATTGAAAATGATGGATCTTCCAGTGTGGAAAGAACACAACCACATAAGATCAAATTTGATAAAACAAAAGCACGTTATGTACGCATTACTGCTCTGGAGTCTTTAGGGAATCAAAATAACTTATATGCCTCGGCGGCTGAGTTCATTATTTTTGGTGCTTTGCATTCCGATGCGATTCCAGCCACTTCAATCGAATTGGACAAAACGGAATTAAAATTGGATGCCGGAAATACGGAGACTGTAACGGCCACCATTCTGCCGGAAGATACAACAGATACTATCACTTGGGAATCTTCGGATCCAAGCATTGCCAGTGTGGAAGCTTTAGGACGTCGTCGAGTACGAAGAGATGCCAATGCATCGACAAATACAAGCACGGTGACTGTAACCGCCTTAAAAGCTGGTACGGTTACCATTACGGCCAAGGCTAATGATACCGTCAGCAAAACCTTAACAGTGACTGTCGAAAATCCAAAACAAGAACAATTAGCAGAATTGATCGAACAAGCAAAAGGTGTGAAATACGAAAATGCAGCTTTGCAGGATTATCTGACATCTGAAATTGAAAAGGCCACACAAGCTTTAGATCAAGATCAGGACACTCTGCAAAATGCGTATTATGCCTTAGCGGGTGCTCTTTCGGAAATTGAAGAGATTCAAAAAGATATCGAACAGCTCAATAGCTTTAGCAACATAGACGATTCTCGTTATGTCCCTAACGAACAATATCAAATGTTTAAAGAGCAGCTGCAATTAGCACAGAATTTATTATCCGATCCGGTGCAGAATAAAGAACTGATCAAAACACATGTGGATGCATTAAAGAAAGCTTTCGCACAATTGGAAGAATTAGATCGAGAGAAATTATCAAATGCCATTCAGGAAGCAGAAAAAGTAAATCTGCAGGATTGTGTAGAGGATGATGCCTTATCCGCATTTAAAACCGCTTTAGAGAACGCAAAAGCGGCTAATCCGCAATCCAATGAAGAAATTGATACCCTGGTAAACACTTTATTGGAAGCACAGGCAGGCCTACATTTTAAAGATGAAAATTTGGCCACTGACGATCAAAAAGAATCCATTCAACATGCTTTGGATGTGTTAAAGAATTTGGATTTAGATCTGTATTCAAAACAAGATGGAAAAGCGATCAAAGCTGCCATTTCGGATGGTAAAGATGCCCTGGCTAATAAAGATCTGACTAAAGAAGAGGCTTCTAAGGTGATTGAGGATTTGGCAAAAGCACTTTCTTTAGAACCTAAGGAAGTGATACCAGAAGAGGAGCCTGCAAGTTCTACGCAAAAAGAAGTGATTACCAAAGCTTTGGATATCTTAAAAGGTCTGGATTTAAACTTGTATGATACAAAGGCTCAAAGTGTAATCCAAGAAGCGATCGAAGAAGCACAAAAGGCTGCTGACAACGATCAGTTGACCAAGGAAGAAGCGGCAGGTGTACTAGAACACTTGGCCAATGCATTATCTATACAACCAAAAGAAGATACACCAAAAGATGAAAAGGCTACTTCCACACAAAAAGAAGTGATTGAGAAAGCATTGGATATTCTAAAAGGTCTGGATTTGAACCAGTATGAGGCTAAAGATGCTGATTTGATCAAAGAGGCTATCGAGGCGACTCAAAAAGCACTGGAAAACAAAGAGCTGACATATGCGGAAGCCACTGATATGATTGAAAAAATCGCACAGGCGCTTTTAGTTACACCAAAAGAAACAGAACAGCCAAATCCATCGGATAATGAAAATCCAAATACCAATACACCAGATCATGGACAAAACAATTCGACGGATACAAGTGCCAATGGATCCAATAGTGTCATAGTCAATCCTACTGATTCTTCGAAATCAAAAGGAAACACAAAAACCGGTGTACATTCCTTTGTCGGCTTGTTTGCGGCTTTGGCCACATCGGCGGCTGCCACTGCTGGTACAGTGACTCTTCTGAAAAATAAGAAGATTCGCATACGCCGTAAAGGAAAGAAATAATGAAGTCTTTTAAAGACATCATACTGATTCTCTCTTTGATTTTACTTGTGGGATGCAGTGCGAACAGTTCGCCTGCATCTCCAGGTGAGATCCAAACGATCAATTTAGATCAGGTCGATGAAAAAATTGCGAATCAGGATAGTTTTATCGTGTACTATGCACAATCGGATTGTGGCTATTGCCATGATTTTGATGAAATTCTCAGTGAATATATTCCTGAACACCCGGTAAAAATCTTTAAAGTGCTATTGGATCAGGAAGAAAATGCCACACCGGCCGATAATCTAGCCCGTGTGCGTAATTATTTCCCGACGTTTCATGTTACACCAAGCGTATATTATGTTGAAAAAGGAATTTTTAAATCAGACCTGAATCCGGAAAGTGTTCAAATTACCAAAGATATGTTGGAAGCATGGGTGAAGAACAATCATCTGGAAAATCTATAATATTTTTGTAGAATGAACAAAAGGGCGGATAGATTTTCAATTCGTCCTTTTCTATATAGGAAAGAAACGAGGATCTCAGCAATTCTCGTTTTTGTTTAGATCAGATACGAAAAATCATAAAAATATTGTGAAAAGATGTGATTATGATATAATCTCTTGCGTTGACAAGACGGGAGGGATGTATTGAGTTAGAAAACATATAGTATATTGAAGATAAAATCGACCCTTTGAAATACGCTGACGGTCAGCAGGTCATCGCCGATTTTATGACTGATGAAGTCTTATTGTGGGTTAAAAGCCCAGTTTTATGAGCACACACTTGTAGAATCAATAAGAGTATTAAAAGCAATATGCTATATAAAGCTCAATAGATCTGATAAAAATTGAATTGTTTCAAAATCATCAGTAGTTACAAGTGCTCTAGGTAAAGAAGGAGTATTTTAATGAAAAAGTTATTTTTAGTTTTATGTACCATGGTTTTGGCAGGCTGCAGTGCCACAAAAGTCAATATGAGTGATGAAATGAAAATTGACAATCCCGTTGATTTATCCAAGGAAGATGGAGCGGATAGTGTCGAAAGAGATGGAGATCATGAAGATTCCATCTATTATGCACATCCGGATTTTTATAATATGGAATCTACCGATACATTAACTATTCTTAGTCATTTTAAAACTCTCCAACAATCTTCGGAATGGAGCTGTGGAGTCGATAGTGCTTTAATGGTGTTGAATTACTATGATAAGCTGGGCGATCATACAGAAGAATCTTTGGCCATGTATCGTACTAACCAGCTGGCACAGGAAGCAACCAGTCTGGAGTCTATGATCAAGATCTTTGAAGGTGTAGGAGGCATGGAGATTCATTCCACATATGATTACACCCAGGAAGAAGCTGCCGAGAAGATCAATCTGGATATGATTCGTAAATACTTAAAAGATGGTGTTCCTGTCATGATCGCATGGAATGACTGGGGTGGTCATTGGCAGACCATCATCGGTTATGATGATATGGGAACCGAAACAACACAGGATGATGTGATCATTGTAGCTGATTCTTACGATACAACCGATCACAATCAGGATGGTTACGGTATCATTCCGGCCGAACGTTTCTATTATAACTGGACAATGTATGATTTCTTTGAGAAAAATTATCAGATTGATGAAAGAGATCATTTGTTTATTGCGGTAAAACCAGTTTAAATTAAAGATAAATATCATAGTGTTTAGGAGCTTGGTATGAAAAAAATAGTATTTGAAGAATATGAAAGCTTTTTAGAGCAGATCCAACAAGAAGATCGATCAAATCAAGACTGTATCTGTATTGATTTACAATCTCTTGTCGATCATTTGGAAACCATTGAACAGGTTTTGGTACTACAAATGGCTCTGGCAAAGATACATAAGCGCTGTATTCTGTACTTTCCATATCCGGGAAAAGAGAAAATGACAGAAACAGAATATGAAGCGTATAAACATGAGCTTCAAAAGTTACAGAATGTTGAACTTTGTTTGGAAGAATTTTCTTGATGTCATAAATGGACTAAAAAGAAAGGGCTTTAATTTTAATTTTCCTAGTCCTGTGGTATAATTCTTATAAACAAGGAGGTACCTATTATGAAAGTCAATGTAGTAGGAAAAAACGTAACTGTTACGCAAGGGATCTCTGATAAGATTCACAAAAAGCTGGATGTATTGAACAAATACTTTATCATCAGCGATGAGGATACAGCCAATGTGCTGATTCGTACCTATCCTCATAAACAAAAGATTGAGGTGACGATTCCCACAAAGTTTGCCATTCTTCGTGCTGAAGTCATGGATGACGATTTATATAATGCCGTGGATAAAGTCATCGATAAGCTGGAAGATCAGATTCGTCGTCAGAAGACTCGTCTGACACGCAAGAATAAAGATTCATTAGCCGAGGCTTTTTTGGAAGATGATGAAATTTATGGATCGGATGATGATGTTTTAGTTAAGACAAAATCCATTGAACCGGTAGAAATGAGTCTGGATGATGCCATTATGAAAATGGAGCTTCTAGGACATGATTTCTTTATCTATACAGATGATGAAACGCAAAAAATTGCCGTTGTCTACAAGCGTTATGATGGCGGATACGGTTTGATTGAAACGGAATAATACGATTAGTAATTAAGATCGAATGGGCTATGGCCATTCGATCTTTTTTTGTCTTTAGAAAACTTTAAGAATCAAATGAAGAAAACATGATAGAATATGACTATGTACACGATATTATTAGTAGAAGATGACAATGTGATTGCGACAAAAACAGCGCAGTTTCTGAAAAGTTGGAATTATGAAGTGGTATTGATCAACGACTTTCATGCGGTGATGGATACGTTTTTTCAATGCAAGCCGGATTTAGTTTTAATGGATGTAACCTTACCGGTTTTAAATGGTTATCATTGGACGGAGCAGATTCGTAAAGTATCTCAGGTTCCTATTCTGTTTGTCTCCAGTGCAAGCGATAATATGAATATTGTGATGGCACTCAGTCAAGGAGCTGATGATTATATCACCAAACCATTTGAACTGCAGGTCTTACAAGCTAAGATTCAGGCCTTATTGCGAAGAACCTATGACTTCAGCGGGAAATTAGAGATTTTAGAACATAAAGGTTTACGCTTTATCATTGAAGAAAATATGGTTTTGTATCAAGACAAGAAAATTGAACTCTCTAAAAACGAAGCCAAGATCTTACACATTTTATTAGAGAAGAAAAATACGATTGTTTCCCGAGAAGAGATGATGAACTATTTGTGGAAGACAGATTTTTATGTGGATGAAAATACATTGAGTGTGAACGTCAATCGCTTACGAAAAAAATTAGAATCTGTTGGTTGTACGCATTACATTGAAACCAAAAAGGGATTGGGCTATAAAATATGAAGTTATTGATTTATTATTGTAAAGATCATAAATATTGGTTCTATTTGTTGCTTGTTTTGTTTTTGATGTTGTTGTGTCTGTTTTATGTATATCAAATGAATGTAGAGCCTTTATTGTATGGCTATCTTTTGATCTTGTTTTTCTTTTTTGTCTTTATTGGTTCTGATTTTTATAAATATGTATTGGGCCATCAACAGCGTTCATCAATACGTGAAGAAAACATCGTATCGGCTTTATCCATCGAGGATATAACGCTTGCCGGTCAGGATTATCATGAACTCTTGGAGAAGATGGATCATACCCGCGTAGAAGCTATTATGGAAAATGAAAACCAGATCAATGAAACGATGGATTACTTTACAATGTGGATTCATCAGGTGAAATTACCGATTGCCGGTATGCAGCTTTTATTGGAAGAAGAACAGCTAGATAGAAAATCCATACAAAGCCAGCTTACCCGCATCAATCAATATACAGATATGGTTTTGGCGTATTTACGGATGTATTCCAAGCAGTCAGATTTTCTGTTTCGGGATGTTGATCTGGATGATTTGATCCGACAATCCATTCGGTATTTTTCGACAGACTTCATTGCCCGAAAGATTCATCTTGTTTTTCAACCGACGAATCAATCGGTGTTGACCGATGAAAAATGGCTGGTTTTTGTGTTGGAACAGATTCTTTCCAACGCGCTAAAATATACGCCTGTTGGCGGATCAATTCGGATTTATATAAATGATGTGAAACAACTGGTGATCGAAGATAATGGGATGGGCATCAGCGCCAGTGATTTGGCACGTGTGTTTGAAAAGGGATATACCGGCTTTAATGGACGTAAGGATAAAAAGGCTACCGGTTTGGGACTGTATCTCTGTAAGGAAATTTGTCGTAAGCTAGAGCATACAATTTCCATTGAATCCAAGCCAAATGCCTATACCCGCGTATTATTGGGATTGGATCGAAGGCGATTTCGTCATGAGTGACACCTTTCTTACAAAACTGTAAGATTAAAAGGTAAAGTGTAAGCTAAATCCATGTCAGGAATCCTGGGGATTTTCTATAATGAAATCACAAAGGAGGAATGATCTATGTCATTATTAGAAGTAAGAAATGTAAAGAAAATATACACGACACGCTTTTCTTCCAACAAAGTGCAAGCTTTAAGCGATGTCAATTTTAATGTGGAGAAGGGTGAATATGTTGCCATTATGGGTGAATCCGGTTCCGGAAAGACCACTTTGTTGAATATATTAGCGGCCCTGGATCGGCCGACCAATGGAATCGTGCGTTTGAATGGAAAAGATATCACCAAGATCAAAGATAAACAGATTTCGTCATTTCGCCGTGAACATTTAGGTTTTGTGTTTCAGGATTTTAACTTATTGAATAACTTTTCCAATAAAGATAATATTCTTTTGCCTTTGGTGTTGGCCAAAATGAAATATAACGATATGATCCATCTATTGATACCGGTTGCCCGTGAGTTGGGAATCGAGGAGCTGTTGGATAAATATCCTTATGAGATTTCCGGAGGACAAAAACAAAGAGTCGCAATCGCCAGAGCCATCATCACCAATCCGGAATTGATATTGGCTGATGAGCCCACAGGAGCTTTGGATTCAAAATCCACCGAAGAACTATTGAATGTCTTTACGTCTTTAAATGAAAACCATCAAACCATTCTCATGGTCACTCATTCCACTAAAGCGGCTGCACACGCCAAGCGTGTTCTTTTCATCAAGGATGGACAGGTATTCCATCAGATTTATAGGGGTGAAAAAACCATGGATGAAATGTATCAGTGTATTTCTGATACACTGACACTGCTGGCTACAGGTGGTGTTCATCATGCGTAATTTTTTCTATTCTCGTCTGGCTCTGGATAATTTTAAGAAAAATGCCCGAATGCAGATTCCTTTTCTTTTATCCAGCGCATTGACCGTCATGATCTTCTATCTGGTCTTTTCCTTATCGACCAATGAAGGCATCGGTGGCTTAATGGGTGGAAACTATGTTCAACAGCTTTTAGGCTTTGGAATCGGCGTTATTATCGTATTCTCTATCATCTTCTTATTTTATACATATTCGTTTTTGCTCAAACGAAGAAAGCGGGAATTTGGTTTATTTAATATTTTAGGGATGGAAAAGAAGCATATTGCGCGCATGCTTTTTCATGAAACATTTATCAGTTTTTCTCTTTCGCTGGTGCTGGGTATTCTTGTCGGTATTTTATTTGATAAGCTGATGTATATGTTGTTGTTGAGGATGATTCAGGCGGATGTGCATTTTGGTTTTTATATTTCGACATCCGGCATTTTATGCAGCTTTATTTTATTCTTTGCGATTTATATTTTGATCTATGTTTTTTCTTTGGTGCAGGTGCATATAGCCAATCCGATCGAATTATTAAATAGTGACAAGGTCGGCGAGAAAGAGCCCAGAGCCAAATGGATTCTGGCATTGATTGGACTGGTGTGTTTGATTACCGGCTATTGTATGGCGGTTACGATTACAAATCCATTAATGGCCTTTGCCATGTTCTTTGTTGCAGTCATTTTAGTGGTCATCGGAACGTATTTATTGTTTACAGCCGGCAGTGTAACCTTATTAAAATTGTTAAAGAAAAATAAACGATATTACTATAAAACGAATCATTTTATCAGTATATCGAATATGATTTATCGTATGAAACAAAATGCGGTTGGTCTTGCCAACATCTGCATTTTGTCCACTATGGTTTTGGTCATGTTGTCGACAACAGTTTCCTTATGGAATAGTATGCAGGAAATTTTGGATCAGAGATTTCCTCGAGACATCATTGTTTCTTTACGGGATTATGATCTTTATACATCCAAAGATCGCTTGTTGCAGGTTATAGACCAGCAGGGAATTAAAGCAGAGAATGAAATGGTATATCGGTATGTTTCCATGAGTGGCCTGTTACATGGTGATCAGGTTGATCTTGGTTTTGATCAGGGTGGCTTAAGTGATGTAAATGACGCCATCACCATGTATTTGATCCCATTAGAAGACTACAATCAAATCATGCATACACAAGATACATTAGCACCTGGAGAAGTCATGGTCTATAGCATGCGTATGAATTACAATCAACCAGATATCCGTATTGGCAATCAGAACTTTCATGTCAAAAAGCGACTGCAGGAATTTATGGAAAACCAGGAAGCTAGCAGTACGGTAAGTGCCAGTCTTTTCATAGTCTTGGATGATGTAGATACAATCTTACAGATGCAGGATGTTCTGGAGAAAAATTATTCCGTTTATAATCGGCCAACCACGATATTAGCTTTTGATGACAAAGATTCTCGGTCACAGGATGAAATTGCTTCTCTTTTTAGTGGGCTAGAGCATACAGTGGAACTCGAGGACGAAAAAGATTACACATGGGTCTATACCGAATGTAAAGGTACAGGAAAGATAGAGATGATGGGACTCTATGCGGGATTCTTATTTTTAGGTATTTTCTTAAGCATCCTTTTTGTAATCGCAACTGTTTTGATTATGTACTATAAGCAGATTACAGAAGGATACCAGGATCAGGAACGCTTTGAGATTATGGAAAAAGTCGGCTTAGAGAAAAAAGATATTCGTCGATCAATCAATTCACAAGTGTTGACTGTCTTCTTTTTGCCACTTATTGTGGCCGGTATTCATATTGCGTTTGCCTTGCCTTTGATTTCCAAACTGATGAACTTATTATACTTTGATAATATGAATTTGTTCATTATCACAACCATCATCTGTTTTAGTCTCTTTGCCTTGATCTATTGCGTTGTATATGTCTTGACCTCTAAAGTGTATTATCGTATCGTGAAGGCAAGATGATAAAAAAGATTGGTAAGCTTATAGCTCTTATTTTCCTGCTGGCAGCCATGAGCGTAGGCTGTCTTGCGGGACTTGGCTATATGGATTATAAAGAGGCAATAGATCAGACAAGTATTGAAGACAAGATGGAAAGCATTCAAAGCCATGAAGATTACGTTACTTTGGAACAACTTCCGGAATTATATCGTAAAGCAGTGGTAGCGGTAGAAGACCATGATTTTTATGAACATCAGGGTATTGATATTGAAGCCATCGGACGAGCAATCTTAAATAACTTAAAGGCCATGTCGTTTGTGGAAGGTGGTTCAACAATTACGCAGCAGCTGGCCAAAAATGAATTCTTTACCCAGGATAAAAATTTTGTACGAAAATTTGCCGAGATTTTTATGGCCTTTGATATCGAAAGCAAATACTCTAAAGATCAAATCTTAGAGCTTTATGTCAATTCCATTTATTTTGGGGAAGGTTATTATGGGATTCATGCGGCAAGTGTTGGGTATTTTGATGTGGAGCCGATGTATTTAAATGAGGCGCAATGCATTTTATTGGCCGGAATTCCCAATGCCCCCAGTGTGTATTCGCTGCATGTGAATCCGGTTCTGGCAAAACAAAGAGCCAAACAAGTTTTGCGACAAATGGTCAAATATTCTTTTTTATCGGAAGCTGAGGCGCAGAATATCGCATACCAGCTTGATCAAATGATCGCCGGTTAAACAAGAAGACAAGAATGTAAGCGATCGCAAATAAGGGAAAAACGACTGGTTGTGATTTCTCAAGAATTTCACTTTTCAAATTGTTTTTCTATGATATAATACTTGAAGACAGGAGGTACTACCCATGGGATTTATGGACAAGGTAAAAGATTTCGTAGCACCAATCGAAGATGAAGATGAAGGATACGAAGCGCAGCCAGTTGAAACTGTAAGAAATGAAACAGAGGCTGAACCTCAAAATCGATATGAAAGACCAAAAGCAAGAACAAATTCAGCGACTTTAAATGCTAAGACAAAGATGGTTTTATTTGAGCCAAGAAGTTTTGGAGAAGCCGAAGAAGTAGGACAGCGTTTAAAAGAGGGACGTGCTGTTGTAGTCAATCTGCATAAGTTGGATCGTGACTATGCACAACGCACCATCGATTTTTTAACAGGTGTTGTCTTTGCACTGGATGGAAAAATCCAGAAAATTGGTCAGAACGTCATTTTGTGTTCACCTGCTGAAATTGGTGTACAGGGATCGATTTCTTTAGGAAATCCAGATGACTTTGAAGACTAAGGCTGAATCAGAGATAAGAAGTACATATTATAGAGGTCATGAAATGTTTATTGCCCGTTTACAAGATCAATTTGATTTTGTAGAACAAAGGCAGATGCCGGTCCTGACCTCTTTTTTAACGCCTGTCGAACAAAGAATCATGATGCGGCAGGCGCCCAAGAATCTTTTTATCTCTTTTTATGGCGGTTACAAACATGCGATTCGCAAGATGGCTTGTATCCAGACAATGGATTTGGAACCCAATTATGATTATGTGATCTTAAAGAGTATATATACACCGCAGAAACGAAGTTGTACCCATAAAGACGTGTTGGGTGCATTGATGCATTTAGGCCTGCAAAGAAACCAGTTGGGCGATATTTTTGTCGATGATACGCAGATCCTTTTGGTCTGCAAGGAAGGCTTGGCAGAATTTATCTGTCGGGAATGTCATAAAATTGCCAATGCCTTTGTTGATTTTAAAGAAGATTATTCTGTTGAGTTTCCGGCGGCGGCCGCTGAAATCGTTACCGTTCATGTTGCTTCGCTTCGCATGGATGCGATTGTAGCGGCTCTGGCGCATTGTTCACGCTCCAAAGCTATGGACTTGTTGAAAAGCGGATGGGTGAAGTTGAACGATGTTGTTCTTGAAGAAAACGATAGATTATGTAATAATGATTACGTTTCTATACGTAAAACAGGTCGGTTTCAATTTTTAGGTGTGGAAAGCCGCACACGAAAAGACAGACTGATTTTACGTTTTGAGAAATATGTATAGGCGAAGACAAAGACAAGTCGGTTTCTACATGTTTCAATCAGAGAGCAATCGGTTGGTGAAAAGATTGTATGAGACAGGACACCGGTATCCCTTTGGAGCTGAATTTCTGAAAACAGAGTAAGAAATTCCGGATAATTCCGTTATCTTATTGAGGTGCGCAGTTTTTAACTGTGAACTAAGGTGGTACCGCGTTAATTACGTCCTTGGAAAAGGGCGTTTTTTTTATGAAAAGCAGGAGGAAGAAAGATGGATTATAAAGAAACGCTGCATATGCCTAAAACTGCTTTTGAGATGCGAGGCAAGCTTCCGACAAAGGAGCCTGGCTTTCAAAAGCGATGGCAAGATCAAAAATTGTATGAAAAAATGTTGGAACGAAGAAAGGATGCCAAATCATTTGTGTTGCACGATGGCCCTCCTTATGCCAATGGAGATATTCATTTAGGACATGCTTTAAATAAAATTTTAAAAGATGTCATTAATAAATCGCATTTCATGCTGGGAGAAAAAGTACCTTACATTCCGGGATGGGATACACATGGTTTACCAATCGAGACCGCTGTCACAAAACTTGGCTATGATCGTAAGAAGATCGGTATTGCCGAATTTAGAAAGATTTGTTATGACTTTGCGATGAAACAGGTGGAAAATCAGAAAAAAGGATTCTTATCCTTAGGTTCCATCGGTGATTATGATCATCCGTATATTACGCTGCAGAAGGAATTCGAGAAACACCAGATCGAAATCTTTGCGGATATGGCTTTAAAGGGCTTGATCTATAAGGGGTTAAAACCGGTTTACTGGTCACCAAGCAGTGAATCCGCTCTTGCCGAAGCGGAAGTGGAATATAAAGATATCAAGTCACCAACGATTTATGTGAAATTCCAGGTCAAAGATGGAAAAGGTCTTTTGGATACGGATACTTATTTTGTAATTTGGACCACAACACCATGGACCATCCCGGGAAATCTGGGAATCTGTGTACACCCAGACATGATTTATGCACTGGTGGAAACCGATAAGGGAAAATTGATCATGTTGGAAGAATTGGTGGAACAGTTATGTCCAAAATTTGAATGTAAGTCGTTCAAGATCGTACAAACCTTTAAGGGAAGTGAATTTGAATATATTACCTGCACTCATCCTTTGTATCCGGAACGTGAGAGCTTATTGATGCTTGCCGATTATGTAACAGCTGATGCCGGTACGGGTTGTGTTCATACAGCGCCGGCCTTTGGAGAAGATGACTTTAATACAGGTATGCGTTATAAGCTGCCGGTTTATTGTAACGTAGATGAACAAGGACGCATGATGGAGTCCTGTGGTGAATGGCTTGCCGGACAATATGTAGAAGATGCCAATAAGACAGTTACCATGAAATTGGATGAATTAGGCGACTTATTAAATCTGACCTTTATCACGCACTCGTATCCGCATGACTGGCGCACTAAAAAACCAATCATCTTCCGTGCTACGACACAATGGTTTGCCTCTATCGATAAAATTCGTGATGAGCTGTTGGAACAGATTCATTCCATCAGTTGGGTACCTGCCTGGGGTGAAGGCAGAATGCATAATATGATTGCCGATCGTGGGGATTGGTGTATTTCACGTCAACGTGCCTGGGGTGTGCCGATTCCAATTCTTTACGGAGAAGACGGAACACCTTTAATGGACCCGGTTATCTTTGAACACGTAGCTAAACTTGTCGGTGAATATGGATCGAATGTATGGTTCGAACGAGAAGCAAAAGACTTGCTGCCGGAAGGCTATAAAAACGAACATTCCCCTAATGGTATCTTTAAAAAAGAAACCGATACCATGGATGTTTGGTTTGACTCCGGCTCTAGTCATACCGGCTGTATGGTGGAACGCGGCTATGATTATCCGGTTGATTTATATTTTGAAGGATCAGACCAGTATCGTGGCTGGTTTAACTCTTCATTGATCATTGGAACCGCTGTGTATGGCAAAGCACCGTATCGTCAAGTATTATCTCATGGTTTTGTCATGGATGAAAAAGGTGTGAAGATGTCTAAATCGCAATGGAATGCAGTTGCGCCAAGTGAAATCACAAAGAAATACGGTGCGGATATCCTGCGCTTATGGGCTTGCAGCGTAGATTACCAGGCGGATTGTTCTATGGGCCAAAATATCTTAAAACAGATCAGTGAAAACTATCGTAAGGTTCGTAATACATTCCGATTCCTGATGGCTAACTTAGACGATCAAATGTTTACCAAAGAGAATTGTCTGCCTTTTGATGAATTGGATGCCTTAAATCAGTACATTTTAGTTCGTTTAAATGATGTTGTTCAGTCTTGTGAAAAGGCGTATGTAGAATATCGTTTTGCGGATATTGTACAGACGTTAAGCAATCTGATGACAAATGAATTGAGTGCCTATTATCTGGATTACACAAAGGATATTTTATACATCGAAAATATTGAGGATAACCAAAGACGTCAGGTACAGACGGTACTTTATATAGCCGTTGAAGTCTTGACAAAACTTTGGGCACCGATCTTGTGTCATACTTGTGAAGAAATCAATGATTTTATGCACTTTGATGAAGAATCGATTCACTTAACATCATTTCAATCGCTGGAATTAAACTTTGATACCGAAGCACTGCGTGAAAAGATGGATACTTTGTTCAAGGTTCGTAAAGATGTATTAAAGGCTATGGAGGAATCTCGTGCACAAGGTGTGATTGGTAAATCTTTAGAGGCCAAAGTCTGTGTACATGTCGATGATCAAACGAAAGCTATCATGGAAGAAATCGTGAAAAAGCCACAACAATGGCTGATTGTTTCCCAGTTTGCCTTTACTGCGGACCAACTTCCAATGTATGAGTTCTGTGGCGTAAAAGTTGAACATGCCGATGGTCATGCCTGTCCTCGTTGTTGGAATTATACGACCAGCGAAAACGAAGACGGCCTTTGTGATCGCTGTGCGCATATCTTACATAAGTAACAACAAAAAAGAAGTTGTCTTGGAAAAGATATTATTTCCAAACAGCTTCTTTTTTTACTCTTATACTTTTATTACTTTTATAAAGTGTGTTTTCCATAAACTTTTTTATGATAGGATCTGAATCCACAATTAGTATGGATTAACCAATTTAAAGAAGTTTTCAAAAGGATTTTCTTCTTTCAATCGTATTCAGAGTGAAAAGGTGGGGATCAAAATGAATTTTTGATCATTGTCAAAGCCATGAACATTTGAAAAACAAGTCTTGTACACACAAACATACAGAGCATAGAGCACATTCAAATTATCGATAAGAAACGATAAAATGCGTAGCGAGCGAGAAGTGAACCAGTTCATTGATAAATATGCGAATCTGATCACATGAATTTGTTTTTATATTTGAAAAATGAGGCGGACACACAAAATGTCTTTCAGAGTGTCTTTTTGAAGTGTTTAAAATACAATAAGTCATTTGAACGCGAAGAACATGAAAAAAAGACTGGTTCATTCGTATCGGCATCAATATCGCTTTTATGACAGAACCTTTGTCATATCCCGAGATTTTGGAAACTGTTTATCCCTTCCTCGAAACTATCGTACTGTGATTTACTTGTATTATTATCAAGGGTATAGAGAAACAGAAATGGATTTAGTTACTGGTTATATTTCCTACCGGTTGCGGCTATTTCCTTGGAGGGCGACACATCGATCCAATTACAGATTACCTGATTTGATCAAGTGGTTGCTGTGACGACGTATGATGAACAGGGAAAATAATGGTGTGAAGAGTAAAATTCATGGCATCAGTGTTACGAGGATATCTTACAATCTCTGTTGGAAATGGAAGAACGGAGCATGACTGTCGATAGTGAAGATATTGATGTCAAAAAATCTATGAAAATACGAAGGAGTGTACAAGGGAAAACGAACCAATTCAATATCATATGACTCAACATACAAAACAACAAAACGCTCAAAAAAGCGATGAAAGCCAAACACATAGCCATTATAAAAAGGGGCATCACGATTGACCCCTTGTTTTAATTTAAACGGACTTTATCTTTATAATTTGCAGTAATATAAATATCATATTGACTGGTAGAAAGATCTGGTTTGATTGGCGTTGTATTTTTTGAATCAATCCAGACAACGCCCACATCCGGATAGTTTTCTTGAATGAATTGTTGGCCATCCTCTAAGGACATACAAAATAGGGCTGTACTTAAGGCATCGGCTAATGTTGAATCCTTACAAAGAATGGTTACACTGCGATGAAATCTAGGTGGATAGCCAGTCTTTGGATCAATGATATGTGCATATTGTACACCATCCACTTCGTAATTTCTTTGGTAGTCGCCACTTGTCACAATCGCTAAAGGGTCAGTGGTTTTTAATTGAAGCAAAGAGGATTGTTTATTTGGATCTTGAATGCCGATATTCCATGTTCCATTCGATTTATGACCAATTAAAACAACATTTCCTCCGGCATTGATAAAACCGGTATGTAATCCTTTATCCTCTAACTTCTCAGCGGTTTTTTGTGTTGCGTAGCCTTTGGCAATACCGCCTAAATCAATCATAAACTCAGGTTCTGTAAAACGAATCGTATTGTCTTGTATTTGTATTTTATCATTTCCTGAATGAGTTCTTGCTTCTTGAATTTCTTCTTCACTGGGAAGACGTCCGCTTTTCTGCTGTGCATTTTTTTTTAAGCCTTCTTCTCGGTATGTGTGCCAAACATCTAATAATTTTCCCTGTGTTATATCGAAGGCCGTATCTTTTTCATTGAATGCTAAAGAGTACGAAATCAGATCAACCAATTCCGGATCGACTTCTATCGGATTTTCATAAGCTTCATGATTTAAGGCATAGACATTGTTGATCCCCTCATAGGCGTTATATTGATCAAAAAGCTGATTGTAATGTATAAAACTTTCTTTTACGATCGCCACATAAGAATCAAAATCTTCTTTTGTACAGTTGGCTTCAAAAGTGATCGAGGTATCAAAGCCGACATCGGTCAATACAATGGAATGTGTATCTGGACGATTGCCAGTTTTATGTTGAATAAAGTAAACGATGCTGCAAATTAAAATAAAAAAACAGCACGAAATAAGGATCCAGGTTTTCAATGTATTGCTCTTTTTATTCATAATCTGTATTATAGTCAATCTCTAAATAAAAGTCTAATACGAAGGAAAAGAACACTTCCAGGATCTGCTTTATCTGTGTACGCAAGAAACTATATATGTAAGACCGATCGAATGATTCTTATATTTGTATAATAAAGTTGAAAATAAGGATATGTAGAATAAAAGCGATCATCATGGAAACATACAGTACAATTCATATTTTTTCAAAACTTTGTGTTTCTACCTTTGGTGATTGGATATATTTGCTTTGTATTATACGATGCATTTAAAAACTCTTTTACATCTTACGTGAAATGAATACAATGAGGAAATGGGGTGTCACTGTATTTTTAATTCTTTAGTTACATTAAGATGACATAAGCATTTGGGAAAGACCTTGAAGTTACTTAATAAAAAGAATATGATAAGAAAGAATGAATAATTAGGAGGGATTTTTATATGTCACTGTTTCTGGGAGAAATGCATCATCATATTCCTGGACGTAAAGGTTTGACAGAGAAAAAAGACATCATTTCTTTGATGCCTGAAAAAGAAGTCTATATCCCTTTGGCCGCTGGTGCCAATACAGACTTTGAAATCTTTGTCAGTGGAGGCGACAAGGTACAGATTGGTACAAAACTGGCGCAAACAAAGTCTGGTTTTTTTGTGCCTTTGTATTCCAGTGTATCTGGAACTTATATGGGAATTAAAAAGCGTATGAGTGCTATGTTGAAGCCAATGGATCATATGGTTATCGCATTGGATGAAGCGCAAACAAAGACACAGGCACTTATGCCTTTGGATTATCATACGGCAACACGAGAAGAATGCGTTGAGCAAATCAAACAGGCCGGAATTGTCGGCTTGGGTGGAGCCGGTTTTCCTACCTATGTGAAGTATCAAAAACCGGATGGAATTGATTGTATTATTATCAATGCGGTGGAATGTGAGCCTTATATTACTGCCGATTATAAGATCATCATGAAAGATGTTTCTCATTTTTTGATGGGTTGTGAAATCTTTAAGAAGATGGCAGATGTATCGAAAGTATACATTGCGATCAAGAAAACACACCCCGATTTGATACAGGTCGTACAGGATGCGTTGCATGATAAACAGGGAATGGAAGTCTATCCGGTGCCGGATGTGTATCCTATGGGATGGGAACGTGTTTTAGTACGTGAGATCCTGCATACAGAATATGATCGTCTTCCTTCCGAAGCTCATACGATCATCAGTAATGCGACAACTGCCATTGCGGCAGCCTATGCGTTTGAAAAAGGGGAGCCGATTACTAAAAAGATCGTAACAGTTTCCGGTGAAGGAGTTAAAAATCCTACTAACGTGGAATGTCCGGTTGGTACACCGGTGCAGGAAGTGATCAAAGCCTGTGGTGGTTATACGACAGACAGCGTTCGTTTGATTGCCGGTGGTCCCATGATGGGAAGAACAATCGTCAACGATCAGTTTGTCATTGATCGTGCAACCAATGCGATTACGGTTTTACCAAATGTAGCGGATGATGCGATTGCCTGCTTACGCTGTGGTCGATGCAGCGATCATTGTCCGGCCGGCTTACAACCGGTACGTATTGCCATGGCCGTGAATGCCGGTGATGCCAAAGAAATGGAAAAAAGAGGGGCTTTACAATGTATTGAGTGCGGACTTTGCACCTATGTTTGCCCGAGTCATATCGATGTAACAGAAAATGTTCGTAAGGCAAAACGAACCGTTATGTTGAAAAAGAAGAAGTAAGAGGGGTCAAGCTATGAAATTTAATTTTCACGTATCACCAAGTTTAAAAGGAAGCCTGACCACACAAAAGATCATGTTGGAGCTGACAGTGGGTTTGATGATTCTTTTCCTTTTATCTTGTTTCTATAATGGTACAACGTATGGCGCAAGCTATGTATTACATGAAGTTTTGTTGTTGGTAAGCTCTTTAGTCACAATGTTTATTTGTGAATCGATCTTTGCCAAGATTTATAAAGAGAATCCGATCGCTTATATGAAAAAGTCATTTGGTTGGGTGACAAGTATCATCCTGACATTGATGGTGCCGATTACCATGACCGTTTATGCTTTGATCATTGCCACAATTTTTGCGATCGTATTTGGCAAATTATTGTTTGGCGGATTTGGGCAAAATATCTTTAATCCCGCTGGTGTGGGAAGAGCCGTAATTTTTGCCGCTTTTACAAGTGCGGCAGCTACAGGAATTACCACAGGAGCTACGCCAACAGCGTATTTAGCTAATACGTTTAACTGGTTGCCGGCTTCGGCGGAAGCGTTGGATTCCTTTTTATCACAATATGGCGGCTTCGCCAATTTAGCACTCGGTTTTTACGATGGCGCACTGGGAGAAACATTTACACTTGCGATTGTATTGATAGGCATCTGGTTTTGTGTGCGTAAGATCATCGATTGGCGTGTTCCGGTTGTCTATTTAGGAACAATCTTTATTTTAACGGCAGTTGTTGCCCTGTTAAGCGGCATTGATTCCTATCATGGCATCCCAGCTTTTATCTGGTATCCATTTTTACATATGGTAACAGGTGGTATTGTCTTTGGTGCTGTTTTCATGTTGACGGATCCGGTCACAAGTCCAACCAGCGCCCAGGGACGTGTGATCTTTGCCCTGGGAGCAGCAGTAATCACAGTTTTGTTGCGATTAAAGGCCAATCTTCCGGAAGGTTGTTTATATTCGATTCTTTTGATGAATATGTTTACGCCAATGATTGAAAGCAGCTTAGATGGTGTTCAGTTAGTTGTTAAGAAAAAAGCTTATATCATGGCAGGCTGTCTAGCCATCTTAGGACTTGCCGTATCTTTCTATGCGGCTACTTCGGTAGAACCGGTCACAACAGCTGCCACGGAAAAAACAGCAATGATGGAAACGGTTAGAATGGAGGAAACGTTATGAAAAAGATTCTTCATTTAACTTTGTTTTTAGCCATCGTGTCTGTCATTGCCGGTGGTGCCTTAGCTTATTTTAATGAGCTGACAGAACCTGTTATTGCCGAAAATGAGGCAAAACAGGAAAGAGAAACCTTATTGGAAATGTATCCGGATGCCAATGTTGAAGATTTTAAAGATGTCGATCTTTCGTCCATTGAATCAAAAACGATCAATAAGATTTATTCTTATCAAGATTTCTACATCTTCAATATGAGCGTTTCCGGGTATAGTCAGGGAACAACATTCTTAGTTTCTATCGATAAAAATAATTTAAACATCGATAAATTTATCGCCATTTCCAATGGGGATACCAGTGGCTTGGGAACACAGGTTCTGGATGAACCATTTAGAAAATCATTAGAAGGAAATCCAGCCGATGGACAACTGGATACGATTTCCGGTGCTACCGTAAGTTCCGGTCCGGTCGTAGAAGGAATCCATGAGGCTGCCAGTGTAGTAGAAAGCTTAGAATAGGAGGAAGAATATGGATCAGTTAAAGAATTTCAAAAATGGTTTGATCAAAGACAATCCGGTTTTCTCTTTATTTCTGGGTATCTGTTCAACACTGGCCATTACGACCAGCATCAACAATGCGATCGGTATGGGGGTTTCAGTTATCATCGTATTAACAATGTCGAATGTGATCATTTCCATGATTCGAAAGATCACACCGGATGAGATTCGTATTCCGGTTTACATCGTGATCATTGCGACGTTAGTAACGATCATACAAATGTTGATTCAGGCATTTGCACCGGCTTTAAATGAAAGCTTGGGCGTATTTATTCCTTTGATCGTTGTCAACTGTATCATCTTAGGTCGTGCGGAAAGCTTTGCCAGCAAGAATGGCATTGTGGCCAGTGCAATCGATGGAATTGGTATGGGATTAGGATATACATTAGCTGTACTTTCTATGTCCCTTATTCGTGAGGTGCTCTCTACTGGTGGAATTTTGATTACCAATCCGTTTAATACGGCGCAGGTGTTATTGAATGTCACGCTGTTTCCGGAAGATTTTACCATTTCATTATTTGGTTCTCCGGTAGGTGCCTTTATTACATTTGCTTGTCTGGCTTCAGCTTTAGGTGCTTATAAAATGCATTTGGAAGCCAAAGAAAAGGCAAAGGAGAAATAGAATATGAGTGAATTAGTAACTTTATTGGTAACCAGTGTATTGATCAATAACGTCATTTTAAACCAGTTCTTAGGTATGTGTCCTTTTATGGGCGTATCGAAGAAAAAGTCCAGTGCACTAGGAATGGGTGTTGCCGTTGTCTTTGTTATTGTGGTAGCGGCTCTGGTTACTTACGCTTTATATTATTTGGTTTTGGTTCCGATCGGTTTGGAATTTATGGAACTGATTACCTTTATCCTGGTCATCGCATCGTTGGTACAGTTAACGGAGATGTTCATCAAAAAGTACAGTCCCAGCTTATATAAGTCGTTAGGTGTCTATCTGCCATTGATTACGACCAACTGTGTTGTATTAAACGTATGTTTAGTCAATATTACCAATGCTTATGATTTTTCACATATGCTGGTATATTCTGTTGGTACGCCGCTTGGTTTTGCGCTTGTGTTGTATATCTTTTCAACCATTCGTGAACGCTTGGAACTGAGCAATGTACCGGCTGCCTTTAAAGGAAATGGAATTGCCCTGATTTGTGCAGCCATCATGTCTATGGCATTTTCCGGACTTGCAGGTATCGTATAATGAAATACCTTTTAGCAGCATTGTTTTTTGGAGCGCTGGTACTGGTGTATATCGTTTTGTATCTATTAAACAAAAAAACACCGTTACCGGAAGGATGTGAAGATCTGAAAGCCGATTGTGAAGGCTGTCATGATTTTTCCTGCTCACACAATCCTGCTCATCATATAAAGAAAGCAGAAGGAGAATAGGATATGTTGGATACGATTTTGATTGCGGTGGTCATGATGCTTGTGCTGGGAGCTCTTTTGGGCCTTGGTTTAGGCTTTGCCGATCGGTTTCTAAAAGTGGAAGCGGATGAACGAGTAGAAAAAGTGACAAGCATGCTTCCTGGTTATAACTGTGGGGGATGTGGTTATCCGGGTTGTTCCGGTATGGCTGAAGCCATGGTCACAAAAGAGGTGAATACATTCTTGTGTAAGCCTTGTAAACCGGATAAAAAACAGGAAATCATCGATTACTTAAAAAATACACCGGGTCCGGATGGATCAACGGTGGAAATCAAAGGATAAAAAAAATCTGGTCAAATTGATCAGATTTTTTTGTATTCCTGTATCCATTGTTCCACCGGTGCCTCCTGGGGATCAATATAGATGGTTTTATAGGTTTTCATGGTCACAAAACCGGTTTTGGCTCCGGGAACTTTTTTTAAATTCGAAATTGTGGTGTAATTGACCGGCACACTGCTGGAATCTTTACTTTTGGAATAATAGGCGGCCAGATTGGCACACATACGGATTTGTTCTTCATCCACATGTTCGCTTTTCAATAAAACATGAGATCCGTGATAATCTTTAACATGAAACCACAAGTCATTTTTACGTGCAATTTGATGTGTAATGTAATGGTTCTGCAGATTATTTTTACCGACAAAGATCGTAAAATCATCTTTTTGAAGACATAGTAAATTCGGCTTGTTTTTGTGTTTGGTATTCTTCTGATTCTTTTTTACAAACAAGATGCGATTTTTGACTAGTTCCTCGCGAATCTCTAAAGCATCAGGGATAGAACAATGAGCCAGCTGTTCTTCTAACTGCGTAAAATAAGCAATATCTTCCTTACATGCTTCGATCTGTTCTTTTAATATGGTCAGTGATCGTTTTAATTTGTGATATTTCTGATAATACTTATTGGCGTTTTGTTTGAGATCATAGCGCATATCAATGGGAATCTGTACCCATTCATCTCGTTCGAAGGAAGGAACTTCAATGACTGGCTCTTTTGGTACTTCATCCATATAGGCAAATAAAAGATCACCGTATTCCTGATATTTTTGATAGTCCTGTGAAAGTGCTAACGTGCTTTGCAGCTTGGGAAGCTTTTTGATGGCTTTATTCTTTTCTTTTTCCACACATCGAAAGACATCTCCACATTGTTCCTTGATACGAGCTTTTTGTTCTTCTTCCTGGTACAGATGATGAAAGCCTTCCATAAACGAAAAAATCTTTGGTTTTTGATCAATGTGTAGCATCGGTAAGGCATGAAAGTCTTTTTCATAAACATAGAGTGATGTGGACTGTAATAACTCTTGCAGGATGTCTTCATAAGCTTGTCCACTGTTTAAACGATAGAGAAATTCTCTTGACAATAAGGGAGAAAAGCCATAGATCTGTTTGACTAAACTGGTATCCTTATCAATGTGTGTTACATGGAGCGGATCTTGTTTATGACCAGGATCCGGTAACGTATATTTAGCCCCCGGATGAATCAGTCGTTTAGAATTTTCGTAAACGGGTATGCGTTTTAAAGCATCGATGATGAACCCTTGTTGATCAACAAAAACAAGATTGGAGTATTTTCCCATCAATTCTACATAGAGTTTATATTTTTTTATATCTCCCAGTTCATCGCGCGCTACAATCGACATCTCTAAAATCCGGTCAAATCCAATTTGTTTTATATCTTCAAGGATAGCCTGATTACACTTTTTGCGTAAGACCATCACAAAGTTGCTGGGAGTCATCTGCGAAGGATAGGAATAATCATTTAAGTAAATACGATTGGTATTGGAATGTACATTGATGACAAGCTTTTCGGTCTTGGTATGTGTACGAAGAACAAATAAAAGCTCTTCATCGCTTATATTTTGGATTTTATTTAACTTACAAGGGCAAAGTGCCTGTAAGTGTTTGTTGATTACATGCAACAATAAACCATCTAATGCCATAGTTGCCTCCTTTTAGCTGTACCATTATAACATATTCTTAAGTTTCTTTTGACACTGTGTGCATTCGGTGTAAAATGTTAGTAATAAAAAAAGGAGAAAAGGGAATGAAACGTGGGCTATTGATTATATTAAGTGGGCCTAGCGGTGTTGGAAAAGGAACGATACGAAAGATCTTTTCGGAAGATGAACGATTGAATCTGGCGTATTCTACTTCTATGACGACAAGAAAGCCGCGAGAAGGTGAACAAGATGGTGTGGATTACTTTTTTACTACAAGGGAAGAGTTTGAAAAGGCCATTGAGAATGGTGAACTGTTGGAATATGCCGAATTTGTTGGTAATTATTATGGAACGCCATTAAAGGAAGTCAACCGCTTGCGCGATGAAGGGAAGAATGTTCTTCTGGAAATTGAAGTACAGGGCGCTACACAGGTACAGCAAAAATGTCCAGATGCGATCAGTATCTTTATTGTACCACCTTCTATGGAGGAATTGGAAAGACGGATACGGGGACGCAGAACGGAACCGGAAGAAATCGTGCAACAAAGACTTGCCAAAGCCAGCAATGAAATGAAGATGGTATATCAGTATAAATACATCGTTTGTAATGATGATCCACAATTGGCAGCAGAATTGATCGAAACGATCATTTTACGCCATATTGAGCTGGAAGAAAACAAATAATCGCTTGCGTTTAAGCATATTTTGTGCTATGTTATGCATGTATTGAAACAAGGAGTGGGGAAACCCACTCCTTCATTTTGAAAAGGAGAAAGTATGGACAAACTCAAAGAGTGGATCGAACCCGTTCTGTCAAAGCTTGGCTGCAGGTTGTATGACATTGAATGGATACCGAGTCAAGATCCGCCATTATTACGCTTTAGTGTAGAAAAAGAAAAGGGAGGCATGGATCTGGATACTTGTGCTTTGTGCAGTGATGCCATTGGGGAAGTATTAGATCAAAAAGACTGGTTTGCTTCCGAGTATATGTTGGAAGTATGTTCTCCGGGAGCGGAAAGGGAACTAAAAAACGAAGAGCAGCTGCAGCGAGCCTTGGGAGAATATGTGCACTGTAAGCTGAAAGATCCTAAACAGGGATTGGATGCTGTGACAGGAGACTTAAAAGAAATCAATGAACATTCCATTGTGATTCAGTATAAAGATAAGACACGAAATAAAACGATGGAAATTGAAAGAGAAAATATTGCGCTGATTCGAACAGCTGTTAAGGTATAAAGGAGACGGACATGAAACAAAAAGTGGATACGATTGCTTCTGCGTTATTGGGAATTGAAAGTGATCGTCAGTTGACACCGGAAATTGTAGAAGAAGCTTTAAAGGAAGCTTTGACTAAAGCGTATCGTAAGCATATTGAAATTCCGGACGCTTATGTAAAAACTGAAATTAAAGACGGAATCATTCATATTTATCATCAAAGAGTCGTTGTGGACGAAGTTGAAGACGATGAGTTGGAAATTTCCTTGAAAGAAGCGAAGAAACTGAATAAGGATGCCAAGCTGGGCGATATGATCGATGAAGAAGTGGATTATACACAATTTGATCGTGCTGCCGTTGTTTTGGCTAAAAACGTCATCAAACAAAAGATTCGTGAAGCCGAAAAACAAATCGTTTACGAAGAATATTGCGACAAAGTCGATGAGATGGTCATGGGAACGGTGGAAACTGTAGAACCTAAATTTGTGATCGTTAATATCGGTAAGACACTGGCCATGATGAAAAAGAGCCAGCAGATTCCAGGGGAAACTTATTATGAAGGACAAAATCTTTTGGTTGTGATCACTGAAGTCAATAAAGAAACCAAAGGAGCACAAGTCCTGGTATCACGAGCTACACCGGTATTCGTGCGGCGTTTGTTTGAGCGTGAAGTACCGGAAATCTATCAGGGTATCATTGAAATCAAAGCGATTGCCAGAGAACCGGGAGAACGTTGTAAAATCGCCGTTTATACACATAATGAAAACATTGATCCAATCGGTGCCTGCATTGGTCCTCGTGGCTCTCGTGTACAGATGATCATCAACGAACTTCATGGAGAAAAAATTGATATCTTTGAATGGTCCGATAACATTGCGGATTTGATCAAGAATGCCTTGAGTCCAAGTGAAGCTATTGCAGTCATTCCAAATGAAAATGTAAAGGATGGCTTGATCGTTGTCGTTCCGGAAAGTCAGTTGTCGCTTGCCATCGGTAAACGTGGTAAAAATGCCCGATTAGCTGTAAAACTGACAAATCGCAAAATTGATATTAAATCGGATGCGGAAATGGAAGAAGCAGGTATTGACTACATGGCTATATCCAAAGCTATGCAGGAAGAATACGAAGCTAAGAAAGCAAAAGAGCGTGCTTATAAACAACAGCAGCGTATTGAAGAATTGAACCAGACACCAACGGAAATCGAAAATGTGGATGTAGCTGACTTTACATACGATGATGATGTTTTACTGGATACAGAAGAAGATATGCCACTTCAGAATACAACGACCTTGTTTGAAAAAGAACAAGAGAAAAAAGAGTTGGATGAAATGGAAGAAGCAGCTCGTATCGCCAAGGCAAAACGTAAAGAAAAAGCAAGTATTGCACCGAGCACGGAATATACTTCTAAATTTGAAAACTTTGCGGATGCTTCGAGTAAACAGGAAACAGCTCCGGTCAAATCGAAGAAAAAACAGGAAGAAGTCAAAGAAACAACGGATAAGCATGATCTAAGTGAGGTAAAACAGCAGTTTGAGCAGATGAAACCGATCTATTCAGAGGAAGAGCTTGCCGAGATCGAGGCCCAGCAGATGGAAGAAGAGAATGTCTGGGATGAAGATGTCGATTATGAAGAATTCGACGAATACTATGACGACTAGGAGTTTGTATGCGTAAGATACCGATGCGAAAATGTGTAGTGACACAGGAACGGTTTCCTAAAAAAGAACTGATTCGTGTGGTACGTACACCGGAAAAAGCAATTGAGGTCGATCTGACAGGGAAAAAGAACGGACATGGAGCTTACGTTTCTTTAAATAAGAAAACGATTGCTCTGGCTCGTAAGAACAAAGCATTAGATCGAGCTTTGGAAATGGAAATTCCAACAGCAATCTATGATCAGTTGGAAGAACTCTGTGAAGACGAGTAAATGGGTCTCGTATTGTCAGATTGCTTTTAGAGCCGGAAAAGTCGTTTATGGAAGCAAGCTGCTTCTAAGCATTCAAAAGAAACAGGCTTGTCTTGTTGTATATTCCAATTTGATTGGAAACAACTCCAAAAAAAAGATACAGGACAAATGTCATACGTATCAAATACCTTATTTTGGTGTGGATCCTGATGAATTTGATCAGATCACGAAACGATCTTTTGTAGCATTTTCCATATTGGATGCTTCTTTAGCCAAACAAATATGGAATGATAGAAAGGGAATGGTGATGTCAAATGGCTTACAACAAACAGAAGAAAAAACCGAATCGAAACCGAAATCAGAGAAACAACAATCGCCAGCAGCCGGTAAAGAAAGTTGAATACCCTAAAGAGATTACATATCAGGAACCATTGACAGTTGGTGGTTTAGCCACACTGTTGAAACGAAACAGTTCGGATATTATAAAATTTCTCTTTATGATGGGAAATATGTCTACGATCAATACGGTATTAAGCGATGAAGATATTGAACTGATCTGTATGGAGTTCAACTGCGAGGCGCATAAAGAAGTGGTGATCGATGAAGATGATATTGAAGAACAAATCGATAACATTGAAGAAGATGAATCAAAATTACAGCCTAGACCACCAGTGATCACGATCATGGGACATGTCGATCATGGAAAGACAACATTGTTGGATACGATTCGTAAAACCCATGTTACCGGCGAAGAATTTGGTGGTATCACACAGCATATTGGTGCTTACCAGGTTAAAGTGAAAGGAAAAAAGGTAACTTTCTTAGATACGCCGGGACATGAAGCATTTACGTCTATGCGTGCCAGAGGGGCACAGGTTACGGATATCGTAATTATTGTCGTTGCGGCAGACGATGGTGTCATGCCACAGACAAAGGAAGCGGTAGATCATGCCAAAGCCGCCGGTGTTCCAATCGTTGTAGCAGTGAATAAAATGGATAAACCGGGCGCCAATCCAGATCGTATCATGTCGGAAATGTCTGATTTAGGTATCATGCCGGAAGAATGGGGTGGCGATACGATCTTTGCCAAAATATCTGCCAAGACCGGCGAAGGAGTTTCCGATTTATTGGAAACGATGTTACTGGTTGCCGAAATGCAGGAATTAAAAGCAAATCCGGATGCTCTTGCCAGTGGTACGGTTATCGAAGCCAAGTTGGATAAAGGACGTGGACCGGTTGCGACTTTGTTGGTACAAAGAGGTACCTTGCATACTGGTGACAGCATTGTTGTCGGAAGCTCTTACGGACGTGTTCGTAAGATGACTAATGATCGTGGTATGGAAATCAAGAGTGCCGAACCAAGCTGTCCGGTGGAAATTATTGGACTCAACGATGTACCGCGTGCCGGAGATGTCTTTATGACGTATCCAAACTACAAGAAAGCACAGGAAATCGCATCCCATCGTTTGGAAAAACAAATTGAAAAAGAACGTAATCAGACCAGTGCCATGTCTTTGGAAGATTTAGCTAAAAAGGTCGAAGAAGGCGATATTCAGGAAATCAACGTTCTAATCAAAGCGGATGTACAGGGATCTGCCGAAGCGTTAAAGGCCAGCATGGAAAAGCTGGATGTAGATACGGTTCGTGTCAATGTGATTCGTTCGACAGTAGGAACGATTTCGGAATCCGATATCATGTTAGCAAGTGCATCCAATGCGATAATCTATGGATTTAATATTCGACCAAGTGCTGCCATTCGTAAAAAAGCAGAAGAAGAGGGCGTAGAGATTCGTCTTCATAACATCATTTATAAAGCACTGGAAGAATTAGAAGGTGCCATGAAAGGTCTTCTTGCACCGGTATATGAAGAAGTTATCATCGGTCAGGCTGAAGTTCGTCAAATCTATAAGGTTTCCAAGGTTGGAACGATTGCCGGGTGTATGGTGACGGATGGTTGTGTCAAACGTGACTGCAAGGTTCGTTTAATTCGCGATGGCATCGTGATTTATGAAGGTAAGCTTGGTTCCTTACGTCGTTTTGAAAATGATGTCAAAGAGGTCAATAACGGCTTTGAATGTGGTATGACCATTGAAAACTACAATGATATTAAAGTCGATGATATCATTGAAACGTATGAAGATCAGGAAGTGCAGGAATAATGGCTGGTTTAAAAGCAGATCGTATGGATCATATTCTCATGCGGGAAATCTCAAACATCCTGCAGTTTGAATTAAAGAATCCAAAGCTTGGTTTTGTGACAGTCACCGATGTACAATGTACAAAAGATCTAAGTCTTGCCAAGGTCTATGTATCTTTTTTAGGCAAACAAGATCGCAACGATGCCGGTTTACGTGTCTTAAATCAGAGCAAAGGTTTTATACGTTCAAATCTTGCGAAAAAGATTAAGATTCGTAAAATGCCGGATTTGATCTTTGTACAGGATACAAGTCTGGAACAGGGAAATAAGATTGAAAAGATTTTACACGATATACAAAAGTAAGGCTTTCCATGAGGAAAGCCTTATTCTGTTTCAGATTTACTTTTACGAAACTCTAACGGCGTTTTGCCTAAAGCTCGTTTAAAGCTCTGTGCAAAATATGATTGTGAGGAGAAACCGACGATTCGACCGATTTCATTGACAGAAAGATTGGTGGTCTTCAACAAGTATTTTGCCTCTTCAATTCGTTTCTCTAAAAGATAGTTGATGGGAGAAATCCCTTTTTGTTTCTTAAAGGTATGCGCCAGATAATATTTATTGACATAAGCTAATTCTGCCAATTGATCCAGCGTGATGTTTTCTTTGTAGTGATCATTGATGTAGTTTTCGACAAAGATACACTCTTTATTAACTTTTTGGCTTGGAGAAACCGTTAATTGAATGTTTGATCGGCGAATGATATTGATCATGAGAATTTCCAAAAGATTTTGACAAAGTTCCTTATAGTGTTGATCTTTATTCTTGGCTTCTAAAAGAAGTGTTTTTAGATAAAATAAGATTTCATGTTTATAATCTTGGTAGTTTGCCTGAAAGACCTGGATATGTTGATTGAAATCCGCATTGTAGAATTCCATTCCCTCAAATCCTAATACGATATATTCAAAGATTTCCCCTTTGATTCCAATCTCTGTATGACTGACATTGGGATTGACGATCATCAAATCGTCCTCATGCAGCGTTGTCGTTCCTCCTTCGGTTTGAAACAGACCTGTACCTCTTGTGACATAGAACAATTCGGTACAATGGTGAGTATGCATACTGCTGTGCCAGTCATTTCCATAAACACCTTGGGAGATGTACAATAAATTCATTTTGATCTTATCTAATGTTGTTTCACTGATTTCATATGTTAAATTTGGCATAAATAACCTCAATTTCTTTTCTTTTATTATAAGATATTGTGCAAATACTTTCAATGCGCAATATATCTTAAAAAAGATATCCTTTCGGATATCTAATGAGAAATCAGTTTGACAATTCCTTTACGCATTTGTTGTGCCTGTAGGTGAATTTTTCGATATTCATCTGAATAGGGCTGTACAGCATTTTGCGATACATACGCATATTTTTTGTTTCCATCTTTGAAAGTAAACTGTAATCCAATATGAAGGGAATAAATGCCCGCAAAGCCTTGTGTCATCGGACTGATCAACATTTGTCTGGCAAATGGTTTATTATGTTTGGCATCTCTTGCCTTCTCAAAAACCACGCTGCATTTGACCAGTTCATTCAATGGATAGACACCGCAGTCGCCGGAATGGATCGTAAAGGTATTTTCTTTTTTATTTACCGTGACCGGTCCGGATTCCAACTGATATTTATTGATGATACGATCGATTAAATGTTTGATCTTTTCTGCTTCCTGAAAGGCTTTGATGTGTTGATCGGTTTGTGTTCGTGTCGGATTTTTTGAAATATAGACAACCAGCTGTGTATCATCCTTCATGGTAATTCTAAGCCCTACATAAAAAGGTTGTTCCATAAAATTGGCCGCAATCATCCAATCGACACCGGTAACAACTTGATGTGTAAAAGGGGGTTCTTTTCCACGAAAACGTGCTTTCTCATTCAGAATTTCACATTTTTTAATATTTTTATAGGAATAAGTCCCTTTAGAACCATCAAGTATGATAAATACTTTGTCTTTGGTATCAAAGATGATACTGTCAAATAGAATGCGAGTCGGTTTTTGTTTCAGGGAAAGATCCTTGTGAATCAGATCTTCAAAGGGAACATTGAAAAAGGAAGCATACTTTTCTATCATTTCAAAATTAGGCTGTGATTTTCCATTTTCATGATTGGAAACGGTTTGATGGGTTACAAATAATCGTTTAGCCAATTCTTCTTGAGAAATGTTCATTTTATTTCGCAAGAACTTTAAGTTCGACTGTATATATGTCATGATTGCCACCTCTTTTCTAATTTCATAGTAAAGCAGAGATGGGCTTTTGTCATGCAAAGAATGTTTGCAAAGGCAAATTTTTAATGAAACTTAATGAAAATGTATGGAGAAGGTACTTTTTAGGATTTGTTGCGTATTTTATCCTGTAGAATATGACACAGGTGTAGAATTTGATCATACTCTTTTGTAAAGGGATAGACCAGTTCGTGGGATGGATAAAAAACATATTCTGAATGATCTTTATCAATCAGCTTTAATCCAATTTGCAGCTTAGCAGCTTTGACAGGTAAGTATGATTGCAGTGAAACCATTTTCTTATCTTGGTTTTGATAGATATGGCATATGATCTCTGTATTGATAATCGTATCGAATGAAATACATTTTGATGGTGTTTGAATGTTTCTTTGATCAAAGTCGATCGCATCCATCATAACTTGTAGTGGTTGATTTTTTGACATGATATTCCTTCTTTCTTCAAAAAGTTTATCATTTACATAGCTTATATACAATATAAAAACAGTAGGATATACATGTTTGAAAAAAGCGCTCTTTACGAACGCTTTAGTCTTCCATTTGTGATTTGGCAAGCATTGCCGCACCGACAAGACCACTTTCTTCCATAGTGGCATTGGCCAGTGTTGTTTCACGCATACCTGGGAATAAATACTTGCGCATTCTTTCCTGTACATCTTCCAAAAAATCAGAACCGGATTTCATAACACCACCTTGAATCAGGATACGTTCCGGATCGCATACAAAGCATACATTTGCCAGTAAAATGGCTAAATCTTCTTTGAATCGTTCTACGACAGCTTTGGCATTTTCATCGCTCTTGGCTGCTTCAAAGACTTCTCCGGCATGTGCAAATTCTTTATGGCAGGCTTTATTTGCCTCGCGTACAATGGCCGGACCGGATACCCAGGACTCGGCAGCTCCTGGATTTAATCCATTGATTGGCTCTCTGGAAGGATCGATGATCGCGTTACCGATTTCACCACCGTGTCCATGGAAGCCGGATAAGACTTTTCCATCCAGGATCATGGCTCCGGCAACACCGGTTGAAATGGTTAAATAATATAAATTTTTCTTTCCTTTTCCTTCGCCTAATAAAGCTTCGGCAAGACCGGCCACCTTTACATCATTTGCCATAAAGGTAGGCTTGTTAAAATGATTTCGAATATGATCAGCAATTGGATAGCCAACCAGATCCGGTAAATTATTGGAAATGATGATCTTTCCGTTAACAGTATCGGTTGGACCGGGAATTCCTAATCCGATACCAAGCGCATCTTTGTAGCCGTCCAATGAAGCAATCAAGCTCTCCATTTTTTCCATGATGTGCTCTTTGCCTAACTGGGCTTCTGTCTTATCTTTTTTCACATCTAAGATCTGGCCATCTTCGGATACCAAAGCGGCACGAATATTGGTTCCGCCCAGATCCACCGCAATAAAAGTTTTCATAGGATTTTTACCTCACATTTCTTACTTTCATTATAAAACAAAATCAGTTTTAGAAAATATGGAAGAACAATCCTTCTAAAGAAATTGACAAGATGTTCTAAAATTTTTAAAAGGGAATAGTGTAGAATAATAGAAGATAGAAGATAGAAGATGTCAAAACTCTTAAAAAGGAGAGAGATTCATGTATATATTATTTTTTCTGATTAGTTTTTTTGCCTCGATCATTGGTGCTATATGTGGTATTGGTGGTGGTATTATCATTAAACCGGTCATGGATGCCTTTGGAGTATTGGATGTATCGGTCATCAATTTTCTTTCCGGATGTACCGTTCTTTCGATGACAACCTATTCGGTTTGTAAAAGCTTTGTGGCAAAGGATTCTTCTGTTAATATGAAGACCGGAACACCCTTGGCCATTGGTGCTGCGATTGGAGGATTGATTGGAAAAGAACTCTTTAGTATGGTAGCTTCCTTGTTCGCATCACCCAATACAGCCGGGGCTGTTCAGGCTTTTGTATTGCTTCTGATTACATTAGGCACATTGATCTATACAATTCAAAAAGACAAGATCAAGACGTATAAAGTCACCAATCTTCTGGCATGTATTGGTATTGGTTTATTATTAGGTTGTTTTTCTTCCTTCCTTGGAATAGGTGGAGGACCGATCAATCTGGTTGTTCTATATTTCTTCTTTACGATGAAGACCAAGGAAGCTGCGCAAAATTCGTTATATATTATTTTGTTTTCGCAGGGTGCCAGCTTGATCAGCAATCTGATCAGTGGCGTCGCCTCCATCGATTTGACCTTGCTTGTGGGTATGATTCTCTGTGGTATTTTAGGGGGAATCTTTGGACGAAAGATCAATAAGAAGATTGTGGATTCTACTGTTGATAAACTGTTCATTGGTTTGATGATCGTCATCATCTGCATCAATATCTATAATATCTTTCATTACAGTGTAATGTAGAAAGATTTGGTATGACAACTTATTACACGATACTCAAAAAAACAGATGGAATCTTATGCGGATCCTTTAAAGGCAAAAAAGATGGCTGCTTATATGAAGAATCAGTTTTTGTTTTATGGTATCCCTTCACCAAAACGAAAAGCATTGTATAAAGATTTTTTGAAAGAGGAAAAGACAAAGAAGATAGTAGATTGGGCATTGTTGAATCAGTGCTTTGAAGATGAACACCGAGAATTTCAATATTTTGTCTGTGATTATTTGGTAGCGTTAGCTTTTTATATTCCTTTTGAAGAGCTAGATCGAATCAAAGCTTATATTAAAAAAGGGAACTGGTGGGATACAACAGATGCCTTAGATCAAGTCATTGGAAAAATCGGTCTTAGAGATACAAGAATCAAGCAAGAGATGATTTTATGGTCAAGATCCGATGAACCTTGGATAAAAAGAGCTGCGATCGATCATCAACTGTTATATAAAGAGAAAACCGATACTCAGCTTTTAGAGGCGATTCTTTTAAACTGTTTAGGATCGAATGAATTTTTTATCAATAAAGCGATAGGATGGGCACTGCGACAATATTCCAAAACCAATCCTAGATGGGTAGAATCTTTTATCAAACAACATCATACAGCTTTAAGTTCATTAACCATCAAAGAGGCAAGTAAATATCTGACAAAGAAAAAGACGTGTGAACAATAAATTTCACACGCCATTTTTTTATAGTCCGTTTGAGATTAGTCGCGTTCAACGATTGTGGCACATCCCATACCGCCACCGATACATAATGTCGCAAGACCTTTTTTCGCATTCTGTTTCTGCATTTCGTATAACAGAGTTACTAAGATACGACATCCACTGGCACCTACAGGGTGACCTAATGCGATAGCTCCACCGTTAACGTTAACTTTGCTCATGTCAAAGTTCAGGTCTTTGGCAACGGCTACAGACTGTGCCGCAAAGGCTTCGTTGGCTTCGATCAGATCCATATCATCAACGCTTAATCCGGTACGTTCCATTACTTTCTTTGTAGCAGCCACTGGACCGATACCCATGATCTTTGGATCTACACCGGCTAATGCACCATCTACCCATGTAGCCATTGGGGTAACACCTAATTCTTTTGCCTTTTCTTCGCTCATTACAACGATAGCCGCAGCACCATCATTGATTCCGGAAGCATTTCCGGCTGTTACCAATCCACCGTCTTTTCCTGAGCAGCAACGTAATTTAGCCAAGGTTTCAACAGTAGTACCGGCACGAGGTCCTTCGTCTTTCTTGAATTCTACGATTTCTTTTTTCACTTTTACCGGAACCGGTACGATTTCATCATCAAATTTACCTTCAGCCTGTGCTTTTTCACATTTCTGCTGAGAATTAGCGGCAAATTCATCCAATTCCTCACGAGTTAATCCCCATTGATCACAAATGTTTTCGGCAGTGATCATCATATGATAATGATTAAATGCATCTGTCAAGGCATCGTTTACCATAGTATCAACTAATACACCGTTGTTCATACGATATCCAAAACGTGCTTTATTCAGGGCGAATGGTGCCATGGACATGTTTTCCATTCCACCGGCAACCACGATATCAGCCTGTCCGGCTTTGATCATAGCAGCTGCCTGGTTTACACTGTTCAATCCAGAACCACATACTACGTTTAATGTAACAGCTGGTACTTCAATAGGAAGTCCGGCTTTGATGGATGCCTGACGAGCAACGTTCTGTCCTAAACCAGCCTGGATAACGCATCCCATTAAAACTTCATCCACTTGTTCAGGTTTAACACCAGCACGATTTAAAGCTTCTTTGATAACGATAGCTCCTAAATCAGCAGCAGGTGTATTGCTCAGAGCGCCACCCATTTTACCGATTGCGGTACGACATGCACCGGCTAATACGATTTTCTTTGACATTTTAATTCCTCCATTGTTTCAGATATTTACTATCTTACCAAGGAAACTGTATCACAGCTTTCTTTTAAAATCAATGAACAAATTAATTTTTTCACAAGTTAAAATCCATGCTTTTCTAACAAATATAGAAAGGCTATCCATCTTGAATAAAAAAGATTTTTATATGCGAAGAAAATCGAAAAATCGAATTTATAAGCATAGTTAAATTGGAAGTTCTAAGGTTATAGCCTGTTTATAATTGATCGGTTTCAAAAGGAGGTTTAAAGTCTATAAAAAAAGACAAGCGCGATTGACTTGTCTTCTATTTACGATGAGGAATCATGTTGAGTGGTGTTTTCTTTATGAAAAGCTGTGTTCCATCACTGTAGCCCTCCGGACGATCTTTTAATTCTTTGATCAGATGGTTTCTTAATGTTGTGATGATATCCTTGTAAGCAGGATCATTTATCGCATCGTGTGATTCAAACGGATCGTTTTCTAAATCAAAGAATTGTTCGATACCAGTCTGTGAATACCATATATATTTATACTGTTTAGTGACAATATAATGATTCGATAGATCAGAATGAAAACTATGCTCACCATGAAGATAGTCTCTAGGCGAAGCTTTTGTACCTTCCAATACGGGCTTGAGTGAAATTCCATCTACAGTATCTGGGATCGATAGATGGCATAGATCTAATAAGGTCGGCATGACATCGCGCAGTTCTACGACATCCTTGATTCGTTGTGACTGTATAGAGGCGACATTCTTTCCTACACGCATCAAAAATGGAATATGAACACTGCCCTGGTATGGAAAGACCTTTCGCCATAAACCATGATCAAATAACATTTCACCATGATCACTGACAAAGCATACGATCGTATCTTCTAAGATGCCATCTTCCTGTAAAGCCAATAGGATCCTTCCAATCTGATGATCAACATGGGTGATGGAGCCATAGTAGCCAGCCATCGCATCATGTTGTAGATTAGGATCATCGGTTCCATAGATTGAGTCATATTGAAACTTATGTGTTTTAGTACGTTCTTTGTCATCCCAATCGCCTTGTGCCGGTTTTCTTAGATCTTTATCTTTATACATGTCAAAATAGGACTGTGGTGGATCTAAGGGTTGATGAGGGCGCACAAACGAAGACATCAAAAAGAAAGGCTTGGTTCGATCTCTTGTCTGAATAAAGCGAATACTTTGATCGGCAACCCAGTTTGTCGGATGCAGCCGTTCTTCATAGATCCATGGATGAGTCACCCAGGAATTGCACTCCGGTCCACTGGATGTGACATCGCTGAAGCGATTTGTCTGGTTTTGCAGATCGAAAAGATAATCATCATGAACGCTTTGATGCATCCAGTAGGGTGCTTTATTATCTCTGTAACATGCCAAATAACCATCATGAAGCTTTAAGCTTTGAAAACCACAGGATAGGCGTGGGGGATGAACATGCATCTTTCCAATGCACTGGGTCTGATAATTGGCGTTGGAAAATTCTTCAGCCATATAGTGCGTATAATCCCAATCGACATTATCCTGATAGCCGACACGTCCATGGCCTTCCTGACTTCGTCCGGTTAAAAGAGCTGCACGGGCGGGAATACAACTGGGTGTTGCACTGTATGCATTTTCAAAGACCACACCCTGATGTCCAATAGAATCTAGAAAAGGTGTCTTAACATTGGGGTGATCTTGTATGGAAAGGCAGTCACCGCGAAACTGATCACACATCAATAAGAGTATATTAGGTTGACGCATAAAAAATCTCCTTTTTACTAAAAGAAGTGTAGCACAGAAAGATGTGAAAATTTCGAAATTTTGAGGTGTATTTATCAAAAAGCAATATTTCTAAAATTCAAAACAAGAATCGCATAGAAAAAGCGCTTACATTTTTGTACACTTTAAGTAGTTAAAAGCTATGTTCAAAGGAGGATTATAATGAACAAATTAATGAGAGCCGGAGCTTTGGCTCTGGCAATGGCTACAATGGTTACTGGATGTAGCTCAGGAAGCACGGATTCGGGCGAAAAAGAAGTGCCAACAAATGATGACGGACAACGAATTTTGGCTTTCGATGCTTTTGAAGGTGGTAACGGTACAGAATTCTTGGAAGAAGCTGCCGCAGCATTTGAAGAAGCCAATCCGGAAGTTGACGTACAGATCCGATTCAGTAAAGAAATCGATCAGGAAATGCAGAAAGACAATGCATCTGGAAAATATGCTGACTTGGTTTACTACAACCTGGGACAGGCTTCCAATTATACAGAATCAATGCTGAATAATGGTAACGTTTTGGATATCAGCGATGTTATGGAAGAGGTTGCTGATGAAATCGATACTTCTATCACAGAACCTACTTCTGATTATTTCGGTGATGGAAAAGCATATCTGGCTCCAATCATGTACACACCTGCTGGATTATACTACAACAAAGCTGAATTATCAGAAGATCAGCTTCCTAAGACTTGGGATGAAATGTGGGCTTTAGGTGATCAGGTACATAGTGAAAACCCTGACAAATACTTATTCACATACCCAATCAAAGGATACTTTGACAACACTGTGTTAGGTATGCTGTATCAGGCTGGTGGAGAAGAATACTTCCAGAATGCTTTGAAATATGGTGAAGGAACTTGGGATTCTGATGAAGGTAAGAAAGTTCTGGAAACTATAGCTACATTGGTAGGACCTAACTATTTAGAAAAAGATACAGTTGCCAATGCCAACGTTGACGGTGGTTTCACAAAGAACCAGCAGTCTATGATCGATGGTAAAGCCTTATTTATGCCTAATGGTTCCTGGATCATCGGTGAAATGGCTGAAACTACACCGGAAGGCTTCTCTTGGGGTGTAATGCCGCTGCCTGCTTTTGAAGAAGGTGGAGAACGCGTTGTTACAACAATGACTGAACAAGTATGGATCCCTGCTGAAGCTGCTAACGTAGATGATGCAAAAGAATTCATCAAATTCTTGTATTCTGAAGATGCAGCTAAGATCTTTGCTTCTCACAACATTGTTTCACCAAGAAAAGATTCTGCTAGTTTGTTAGCTGACGAACAGTTAAAAGGTCTGTTTGATGTTTACAATCAGGAAGGCGTAAAAGCTGTTTCCGGTACATATGCTGCATACGATGCTACCGCTGTACCAGATGTTGATTTCAAGGGTACTATGTATGGACCAATCGAAGAAATCGCCAGCGGTAAAGAAGGTGTATCTGTTGATACATGGCAAGAATCACTGACTGAGCTTTGGACAACATTACGTGAACATCCATTAGCAAAAGAATAAGAAACACAGTGATATTTATAAAAAGCGGTGATTCTTCACCGCTTTCTTACTACTTAAAAGAGAGAGGTTGGACATTATGACAAAAAAGAAATCACAGCGCCGTTTTGTCATCGCCTGTCTGGCACCTGCCCTGGTTCTGGTTACATTGTTTATCGTAGTACCGACAATACAGGTATTCCGTTATTCACTGTATCAGAAAGCTGGATTTGTCGGCGGGGAGACGTTTATCGGCCTCAAGAATTTCCAAACTTTGTTTAACGATGATATCTTTCTGGAATCCATTCAGAATCAGATACTCATCATTGTGATCGTAACGATGTTTACGATCGTTCTGGCGATCTTGTTTGCGACATTATTAACACGTGAAAACTTCAAAGGAAAGAATTTCTTCCGTGTTATATTCTATATTCCAAACATTTTGAATATCGTTATCATCGCCGGTATTTTCTCAGCCATTTATGCTCCAAGCAATGGTTTGTTGAACAGTTTCTTATCCACGATTGGACTGGACAGCTTATGTCATCAGTGGATGGGAGATCCGGAAATTATCATCTTTTCGATCATCGGAGCTCTGGTTTGGCAGGCCATCGGATACTACATGGTTATGTACATGGCCAGTATGACATCCATTCCAGAAAACTTGTATGAAGCAGCTTCTTTGGAAGGTGCCGGAAAAGTAAAACAGTTCTTTATGATCACACTGCCATTGATTTGGGATAACATTCGTCAGACTTTGACATTCTTCGTTATTTCAACGATCAACTTAAGCTTCCTGTTTGTGCAGGTTAATACCGATGGACAATTTGGTACGCAGGTTATGTTGAATTACATGTACTCAAAAGCCTTCTCCGGAAATCTGGGGTATGGTATGGCCATTGGTGTAATTACCTTTATCCTGGCGTTTGCGATGGCAGGTGCATTGAATAAGGTCACAAAACGTGATCCATTACAGTATTAGGAGGTGCCTCGATGAAAAAACTTAAGAATTTATCACCACATTCCTGGTACAAGATCTTTGTATATTTTGCCATGATCGTCTTTGCGGTAACGATCATTATTCCGATTCTTTGGGTATTTTTGGCAAGTTTGAAAACACAGTTAGAATTAAATGCCGATAACCCATGGGCCTTACCGGCTGTACTGCAGTGGTCAAACTACGTGACGGCATTTGAAAAAGCCAGAATGGGCGATTATCTGTTAAATACGGTCATCGTGGTAGCTATGGCATTGGTAATCTTACTGGTAGTCGCATTACCATGTTCTTATGTACTGGCTCGTTTCAACTTCAAGGGAAAGAAATTTATGAATCTCTTGTTTATGGCCGGATTGTTCATCAATATGAACTATATCGTATTGCCAATCTATATGATGTTGTTTAACTTTGATAACATGCTTGGATTGACTAACTTTTTGATCGACAACAAGTTAGTACTTGCGATTGTTTATGCATCGACCAGTCTTCCATTTACAGTTTACTTGTTGACAGGTTACTTCCAGACGTTGCCAAAAGCTTATGAAGAGGCAGCATTGATTGATGGATGTGGCTATTTTAAGACCATGACAAAGATCATGATCCCAATGGCAAGACCTAGTATCATTACTGTTATTTTGTTCCAGTTTTTAGCTTACTGGAATGAATATATCGTTGCCTTTACATTGTTGCAGACAGATCATGCGACTTTATCTGTCGGATTACGTAATCTGATGCAGGCACAGCGTTCGGCAGCTCAATACGGTGTCATGTATGCCGGATTGGTGATTGCGATGGTTCCTACATTGATTTTGTATATCATCGTTCAAAAGAAGTTGACACAAGGTATGAGCCTTGGTGGTTTAAAAGACTAATTGAAGGAGGATGCATATGCAAAACAGCAATATCATTAAAACGATTTTGTCTTTGATTGCCTTTATTGTTTGTGTTGCATTGGTAGTCATCGGACAAAAAACGGTAGGAATCCCAAATTTGATGATGGAGATCGTTGGTGTCATTGGTATTATGATCCTGATCTATCTCTACAATCGAAAGTATCAGTAGGAGGAAAGTAATATGGCAGAATTGTCTTTAAGACATATAGATAAAGTCTATGATAACAATGTACAAGCTGTCTTTGATTTTAATCTGGAGATCAAAGACAAAGAATTTATCGTATTTGTAGGACCATCCGGATGTGGTAAATCAACGACACTTCGTATGATTGCCGGTTTGGAAGATATTACCGCCGGAGAGTTCTATATCGATGGAAAACTGATGAACGATGTTGAACCAAAAAACCGTGACATCGCCATGGTATTCCAGTCCTATGCGCTATATCCGCATATGAGTGTATATGACAATATGGCATTTGGCTTGCAACTTAGAAAAACACCAAAAGATGAAATCGATAAACGTGTAAAAGAAGCGGCTCGTATCTTGGAGATTACTGATTATTTGGATCGTAAACCAAAGGCATTGTCCGGTGGGCAAAGACAGCGTGTTGCCTTGGGGCGTGCCATTGTGCGTAATGCCAAGGTATTCTTAATGGATGAGCCTTTAAGTAACCTGGATGCCAAGCTGCGTGTGCAGATGCGCAGCGAAATCATTAAACTGCATGAGCGTATTGGTGCGACATCGATTTATGTTACCCATGACCAGACCGAAGCCATGACAATGGCCGATCGTATCGTTGTCATGAAAGCCGGTTATATCCAACAGATCGGTACACCAAAGGAAATCTACAACAATCCGGCCAATATGTTTGTGGCAGGCTTTTTAGGGGCACCGGCAACGAACTTCATTCATGGAACGTATGCCGATGGCATCTTTACCGCTGGAAATCACAAGATTCAAGTACCGGACATGTTCCAGGATGAGATGACAGCTTATAACGGAAAGAAAGTCATTATGGGTATTCGTCCGGAAGATATGCATGCCGAGGGTATCGTTGCCCAGACTTATCCAAGTGCTCGTTTTACCTTCCACATTGATGTAGCCGAATTATTAGGTCATGAATACATCCTGCATGGAACTTATAACGGAGAAGCTATGAGTGCAAAGATTGCATCTCGTCTGGAAGCCAAAGGACATGAGGATCTGGATCTGACCATGGATCTAAGCAAGATTCATTTCTTTGATCCAGAAACAGAAAATCGTATCGTATAAAAGGGATACGTATGGAAGCAATCATTGAAACTTTGCTGGAATATGCGATCGAGCAGCATTTGATGGAACCAAGCGATCGAATCTATGCCCGCAATCGTATTCTGGCCTGTTTAAAGGAAGAAGATTATACACCTACCAATCAAAGGGTATCCTATCACTATGTCAGTGAATTGCTGCAAAAGCTTTGTGATATCGCCATCAAAAAAGGAATCCTGGAAGATACTTTGCGAAACCGCGATGCATTTGATTCTCAGATCATGAATTGTTTCATGCCGCGACCTTCCGAAATGATTCAGACATTTGAAATGAAAAAAACTAATTCTCCTGTACTAGCAACCGATTATTTCTATCATACCAGCATCGCCAGTAACTATATTCGCAAGGATCGAATTGATAAGAATGTTTCATATAAACTGAATACAGAGTATGGCATTATGGATATTACCATTAATTTATCCAAGCCAGAAAAAGATCCCAGAGATATTGCCAAAGCTTCTAAGAGCATATCCACAAGCTATCCAGCCTGTGTGCTTTGTAAGGAATGTGAAGGATATTATGGAAGCCCTCGATGCGATGGCCGCAGCAACCATCGCATTATCCCTTTGAAATTAAATGGAGAAGACTGGTTCTTCCAGTATTCTCCCTATGTTTACTACAATGAACACTGTATTGTGTTAAAGGGTGAACATGTACCTATGAAAACATGTCGGGAAACTTTTATTCGACTGCTGGAATTTGTCGAACAGTTTCCACATTATTTCTTAGGTTCCAATGCCGATCTTCCAATCGTGGGAGGATCAATCCTGTCTCATGATCATTTTCAGGGTGGGAATTATGACTTTGCCATGGCCAATGCGAGAGTTGTTCAAAGATTTCAGCTGACAGAGGATGTAAGAGCCGATCGTCTGTTCTGGCCATTAAGCGTATTGCGCTTATCATCGGTGCAAAAGGAGACACTGATCGATGTAGCGGATACTATACTGCAAGTATGGCGGCAGTATGATGATCCAGCTGTTGAAGTTTATGCCAAAACAGATGGACAGATGCACAATACAATCACCAGTATTGCGCGTTATCGAAACAATCGATATGAACTGGATCTTGTATTTAGAAATAATCGAACAAGCAAGGAACATCCTATGGGGATCTTTCATCCGCATGAAGAAGTACATCATATCAAAAAAGAAAACATTGGTCTGATCGAAGTGATGGGACTTGCGGTATTGCCGGCCCGCTTAAAAACGGAAATGCAGGCAATGAAGGATTATTTATTAGATGGTACCTGTTCAGATCTTTTAGATTCTCATTTAGAATGGCTGCAGAATCTTCAACAATCCATCACCTGGACAAAAGAAAATGTGGAAGAACAGCTGCAAGAAGAAGTCGGCAAGATCTTTGTGGAAGGACTAAGACATTGCGGCATCTATTCTTTTGATGAAAAAGGAGATATTGCGTTTCAAAAATTGATTGACACAATAGAAGGGACATTAACATGATTAAACAAGGAAGAGTGACAGTACCAACTGATATCGATGTCATAGATGATACGATCGATATCATTCATCGCTGGAAAGCGGATGCGATTCGTGACTGCGATGGAACCGATATGCCAGAAGAACTTCGTTCAATGGATATTAAACAATATGCGACTTACTATACAACACGTAAAGATAACGCATGGGCCAAAGCAAATCCGGAAGAAATTCAACAAATGTATCTGATGTCTGATTTTGTAACGGCCAAAGAGACTGAATGTAAGATTCAGATCATGAAGCATTTCTATAAGGATCAGCTTAAACCCAACACGATCGATGATATTCATCGCTGGTGGGAAGTCATTGATCGTACAACGGATACCGTAGTGACAAACTGGGATTACGATGAAGAAAATCGCGAAGTGATCATTCATGATGCGATTCCTTATCATGCCTATACAGTAAGCTTTTTGGCATTTGTCATTTGGGATCCGGTTCACATGTACAATTCATTGACAAATGACTGGCAGGATGAAGAACATCAGATGACCTTTGATGTACGTCAGCCAAAGACACAAAAGTATGTACTGGAAAAATTTAGAAAATTTTGTCAGGAACGTGATGATGTAAACGTTGTTCGATTTACAACATTCTTTCATCAGTTCACATTACAGTTCGACGAACAGGCCAGAGAAAAATATGTTGACTGGTTTGGCTACAGTGCTTCGGTTTCTCCATACATCTTAAAACAGTTTGAAGAAGAAGTAGGTTATAAGTTCAGACCGGAATACATCATTAATAAAGGTTTCAACAACTCTACTTTCTGCGTACCGACAAAAGAATATCGCGATTTTATGGATTTCCAACAAAGAGAAGTCTGTAAGTTGGCTAAAAAGTTTGTCGATATTTGCCATGAATATGGTAAAGAAGCCATGATGTTCTTAGGCGATCACTGGATTGGTACCGAACCGTTTGGCAAGTATTTTGAATCTATTGGTTTAGATGCTGTGGTTGGTTCGGTAGGTTCCGGAACAACACTTCGTCTAATTTCTGATATCAAAGGTGTGAAATATACCGAAGGAAGATTTTTACCTTACTTCTTCCCGGATACTTTCCATGAAGGTGGCGATCCTTTAAAAGAAGCCAAGATCAACTGGGTGACTGCCCGTCGTGCAATTTTGAGAAGTCCGGTCGATCGGATCGGATATGGCGGTTATTTAAAACTGGCTTTAAAATTCCCAGAATTTATTGATTACATCGAAAAAGTCTGTGATGAATTCCGTGAGTTATATTCTCATGTCAACCAGCAGGAACCATATACCCTAATGAAGGTGGGTGTATTGAACAGCTGGGGTGAACTTCGTCGCTGGGGAACACATCTGGTACACCATGCGATCTGGTATAAACAGATTTATTCGTTTACCGGTGTTATGGAAGCTTTGAGCGGATACCCGTTCGATGTGCGTTTTATCAGTTTTGATGAAGTACGTAACGATCCATCCGTATTAAATGATATTGATGTCTTGTTGAATGTTGGTGCTGCTTATACAAGCTTTAGCGGCGGTGAAGAATTTGATGAAACCGTGATTGCCGTTCTGCGTAAGTATGTCGATAACGGTGGTGGTTTCATTGGTGTTGGAGAGCCAACAGCCTGTGCCAAGAATGGTAAATTCTTCACTCTTTATGACGTATTAGGTGTGGATAAAGAGTTGGGATTTACGATGCATACCGATAAGTATAACTGGGATACGCATGAACACTTTATCACCGAACAGTTAGAACATGAGGACTGGGGAGAATGTGTCAATAACGTGTATGCTTTACCAGGTACAAGGATCCTGAAGGAAAAAGATCTTCATGTAAATTTAGCTGTGAATGAATATGGTAAAGGACGTTCCGTTTATATTAACGGTCTTCCATTCAGCTTTGAAAATACACGTCTATTATATCGTGCGATTTTCTTTGCGGCACACAAAGAAAATGACATGAAGAAATGGTACAGTGACAACTATAATTTAGATGTCAATGTTTATCCATCAACCAACAGTTTCTGCGTTGTCAACAATACGTATGAACCGCAAAAATCGACAATTTATAAAGGTGATGGATCTAACTTTGAAGTGGAATTGGACGCTTGTGCGATTCAGTGGTTTGATATTTAGAATAAAGGGATTCTTCTTGTGAGGAATCCTTTTTTTGAGTATTTCATATAGATTTGATACACTATGAGTATGGCTTCTATCAGTTTTTTAATTAAACCGGCTTCTTCTTTATGCGATATGAATTGTCGTTATTGTTTTTATAAAGATGTGGTCAATCATCGAAAGAACCCTTCTTATTCCATCATGAAGGAAGATACGATGCACGCTTTGATTGATCGTGCTCTGGCATCGTATGAAGACATCACGTTTGCGTTTCAGGGTGGTGAGCCAACATTGGCCGGACTTACTTTTTACCATGCTTTTATTGCGTATGTCAATCAACGTAAAACGCATCAAAACATACACTATGCGATACAGACAAATGGTCTTTCCATCAATGATGATTGGTGTAAATTTTTTAAAAAGAATCAATTTCTTGTCGGTGTATCCTTAGATGGTTATCAGGAAAATCATGACTTTTTGCGATCGGATAGTCAAGGAAATCCAACTTACAAAAAAGTCATGCATTCCATCGATCGATTAAAAAAACATGCTGTCGATACTAATATTTTGATTGTTTTAACTTCGTATCTGGCAAAGCATCCACAAAAGTTGTTTCAATGGATCTTACAACATCAATTTTACTATGTGCAGTTAATTCCTTGCCTGGCACCGTTGGATGAATCAAGTCCATATGCTTTAACACCATCATTGTTTGCATCTTTTTATAAGGCGTTTTTTAATTTGTGGTTTGAAGAAGTAGAAAAAGGAAATTATATCAGTATTACTTTATTTGATAATTTGATTCTTTTGTTTCAGCATCGAAGGCCGCAATCATGCGGTATGTGTGGAAACTGCAGCTTTCAATCGGTTATCGAAGCCAATGGGAATGTGTACCCCTGCGATTTTTATGCCTTAGATGAATATGTTTGTGGAAATATAAAGACGGATGATGTAACTGCTATGATGCAAAGTGATGGTGCCAAAGCTTTTTTAAGACGTTCAAAACGTATCAGCAAAGCGTGTAAGAACTGTCCCTTCGAATTTATCTGTCATCAAAATTGTAAACGGTTGAATATCGCCTATTTTGATGATCATTATTGTGGCTACAAAGATTTTTTAAAGTATGCAGCTTTTCGTTTAGAGTTTTTAGCCAAGAAGTTCTACTAACGACAATCAAAGAATTTACCCATTTTGGATACGCTTTGTTTGATGGTAATACAATATAAAAGATAGATATCTTTAAAGATAAAGAGAGGATTATACGTATGGATAAAGAATACATATTGAGTTTTGCACAAAAATTGTTACAGGTGGATTCGCCAACCGGTTTTACAATGCACGCCATTGATTTTTTAGAAAAAGAAGCAAAGTCATTAGGCTATCAAACATTTCGTAACCAAAAAGGGAATCTGATGATTCAAGTTAAGGGAAAGGATACAAGCCGGACTTTGGGATTAAGTGCACATTGTGATACGTTGGGGTTGATGGTGCGTTCCATCAAAGAGAATGGATATTTGGCAATTACACCGATCGGTTCTCCGACTTTACCCACTTTAGATTCGGAATATTGCCGCATCTATACGCGTATGAATAAAGTCTATACAGGAACCATTTTATGCCAGGCAGCCAGTAAGCATGTGCATCCGGACGCCGGCAGTTTAGAAAGAAAAGCAGATACTTTAGAAGTACGTATTGATGAAATAGTAAAAAATAAAGAGGATGTTTTGAAACTTGGAATTTCAAATGGTGATTTTATTGCCATTGATCCAAAGACAACTGTTACAGAAAGTGGATTTATCAAGTCACGATTCTTAGACGATAAGATCAGCTGTGCTTGCTTGTTTTCAGTTTTGAAGACATTAAAGTATGAAAATATCATGCCTTCTACAAATCTGATTTTTTTGTTTAGTACGTATGAAGAGGTAGGCCATGGCGCTTCTGCCTTACCGGATGAGATAGATTCAATGTTGGCAGTAGATATGGGATGTATCGGTTTAGACCTGTCTTGTACAGAATATGATGTCAGCATTTGTGCTAAGGACAGCAGTGGCCCTTATGATTACCAAATGACAAGTGATCTGATTCGTCTGGCTAAAGAAAAACAGTTATGTTATGCTGTTGATATTTATCCGATGTATGGCAGTGATGTGTCTGCCGCCTTAAAGGGTGGAAATAATATCAAAGGGGCATTGATTGGCCCAGGAGTACAAGCTTCGCATGGTATGGAAAGAACGCATTATAAGGCTTTGGAAAATACGGTTGAATTGATTATGAGCTATATCACAAAAGAAAACGAGTAGGGTATTTGCACTCTACTCGTTTTTAGAATCAGAATGAATTAATCGCACATCTTCACGATAACGGCAGCACCTTGTCCACCACCGATACATAAAGAGGCAAGACCGGTCTTCAAACCACGTTTTTTCATTTCATATAAAAGTGTAACTAAGATACGGTTACCACTGGCTCCTACTGGATGTCCTAAGGCAATGGCACCACCATTGACGTTGGTTTTCTTTAAGAATTCTTCACGATCCATACCCGTTGCCTCTTCCAATTCATGTATTACACCTAAAGACTGAGCGGCAAAGGCTTCATTTAACTCAACCAATTCCATGTCATTGATAGAAAGATCAGCATATTTTAAAGCGTTTAAAATAGCTGGGGTAGGACCTAATCCCATTACGCGTGGATCTACACCACCTTGACCAAATCCAATGACTTCGGCAATTGGTTTTAAATTGTATTTTTTAACGGCATCTTCACTGGCTACGATCGTAAAGCTGGCTCCATCGTTGATACCGGAAGCATTACCGGCTGTAACTGTTCCATCTTTGGAGAAAGCTGGTTTTAATTTTGCCAGTTTTTCCATGCTTGTCTGACGTGGATGTTCATCGGTATCAAAAGTGACTTCACCTTTTCTTGTACGATAAGTAATTGGAACGATTTCATCTTTAAAGCGTCCGGACTCGATCGCTGCCAATGCTTTTTGTTGACTGGCCAGGGCAAATTCATCCTGCGCTTCACGAGAAATGTTATACTTTTTGGCAATGTTATCGGCTGTAACACCCATATGAATTCCATACATGGCATCGGTCAAACCATCGTGCAGCATAGAGTCGATCAATGTCATGTTTCCACTTTTTACACCTTTACGAATGGTATAAGGAGTAAGGAAAGGGGCGCGAGTCATGGATTCTACACCACCGGCTACATAAAGATCACCGAAGTTGGCCTGGATACGAAGGCAGGCTTCCATAACAGCTTTTAAGCCAGATCCACATAACATGTTGATAGTCTGGGCACATACTTCTACCGGTACTCCGGCATTAAAGGCCACATGACGGGCGATGTTTTGTCCTAAACCTGCGGCAATAACGTTACCGATTAAAACTTCATCTAAGTCTTTAGAATCGATACCGGCCTGGGCAATGGTTTCTTTGAGGACAGTAGCACCAAAATCAGCAACATCAACATCGGTCAAAGAACCCATGAAGGTTCCTACGGCGCTTCGTTTGGCAGCTACGATATAAGCTTTTCTCATTATTTTATCTTCCTTTCTGCTCGTATAAGAGACTTGTCACGCATAGAATAATCCAATTCAGAGGGGATGTCAACAAACTTGTGAAAAAAATAATAAGTGAATTTTGCTCGTGAAAAAGCGGCTAAAAATAACTTGTTAATTTTTGCACAAACTTATTGACGGAAAGATTATAACTTTGTACAATAAACATGTATGAGAAGTTTTGAAACTTTTTTCATGCTTACGATATCCAAAAGTCGAATGGTTCAAAGAAAGAAAGGAGAACTTCATCTATGGATTTCAATTTAACAGAACAACAAAAAATGATGCAGAAGTTGTTCAGAGAAGTTGCGCAAAACGAAGTTAAAGAAAACGCAGCGGATGTTGACGAAAACGAACGTTTCCCTAAGGAAAGCGTTGAAGTTATGCGTCAGGCAAAAATGTTGGGAATTCCGTATCCACGTGAATATGGTGGTGCCGGAGCTGACTATTTGTCATACATTTTAGCCGTTGAAGAGCTTTCTAAAACTTGTGCAACAACAGGTGTTGTATTAAGTGCCCACACATCTTTAGGTACATGGCCAATCGCTCAGTTTGGTACTGAAGCACAGAAACAGAAATATTTACCGGATCTGTGTACAGGTAAGAAATTAGCAGCCTTTGGTTTGACAGAACCAAATGCCGGTACCGATGCAGCTGGTCAGCAGACTACGGCTGTATTAAAGGGAGATCATTATGTATTGAACGGTACAAAGATCTTTATCACAAACGCCGGAGAAGCTGATGTTTATATCATCTTTGCGATGACAGACAAATCAAAAGGAACACATGGTATTTCTGCTTTTATCGTTGAAAAAGGAATGCCAGGATTCACTTTCGGTCTTCATGAAAAAAAATTGGGAATCCGCGGTTCTGCCACAAGCGAACTGATCTTCAATAATGTAGAGATTCCGGTAGAAAACTTATTAGGAAAAGAAGGACAGGGCTTCAAGATTGCGATGATGACACTGGATGGCGGACGTATCGGTATCGCAGCTCAGGCTTTAGGTATTGCCCAGGGAGCTATCGATGAAGTTGTTCCTTATGTAAAAGCTCGTAAACAGTTCGGTCGTCCGATCTCTAAATTCCAGAATACACAATTCCAGTTAGCCGATATGCAGTGCAAAACTGATGCAGCTCGTCTGTTGGTTTATCGTGCTGCCATGGCAAAAGAAAATGGTGAAAAATATACGGTATTAGCTGCCGAAGCAAAATTATTTGCCGCTGAAGTTGCGATGGAAGTTACAACCAAAGCAATCCAGTTGATGGGTGGATATGGTTATACACGTGATTTACCAGTTGAAAGAATGTTCCGTGATGCAAAGATTACCGAAATCTACGAAGGTACTTCTGAAGTACAGCGTATGGTAATTTCTGGTGCGGTATTACGTTAGAAAGGAATTGTTGAAATATGAAAATTGTCGTTCTAGTAAAACAAGTACCAGATTCTACTGAAATTACAGTAGATAAAAAGACTGGTACATTGGTTCGTGATGGCGTTCCAAGTATCATCAACCCAGATGATCTAGCTGGTTTGGAAGCTGCATTGGAATTAAAAGATGCCAATCCGGATGTAAAAGTAACTGTTGTATCTATGGGGCCTCCGCAAGCAAAAGGTATGCTGCAGGAAACAATCGCTCGTGGAGCGGATGATGCATATTTGATCACTGACCGTCGTTTGGGTGGTGCCGATACTTGTGCTACAAGCCGCACTTTGGCTGCTGCCTTAAAGAAGATCGGATTTGATTTGATCATCGCCGGACGTCAGGCTATTGATGGTGATACAGCTCAGGTTGGTCCGCAGACTGCTGAACGTTTGGGATTGCCTCAGATCACATATGTTGATCAGATTATTGAACTGACACCGGAAAAAATCACGGTTAAAAAAGCCTTGGAAGAAGAAGAACAAATCTTAACTTCTAAGATGCCTTGTGTATTAACTACATTATCCGGAATGAACAAACCTCGTTATATGAACTGCGTTGATATCGTAGATTCTTTTGACAAACCGGTAAACATCATGACATTTGATGATTTAGATCTGGATCTTTCCGTTGTTGGTTTAGCTGGTTCTCCAACTAAGGTTCATGCGACATTCACAAAAGAAGTCAGCGCTGAAACAAAAACATATGAACTGTCTGCACAGGAAACTGCAGAATTGATTGCTAAAACATTGAAAGAAAAGCAATTGATCACGAAGTAGGAAGGGGAACACAAAATGGCAAAATTTGAAGGATACAAAGACATTTATGTATTTGTTGAACAGAAAAATGGAACCGTTGCCGAAGTTGGTTACGAATTGATTTCCGAAGCTAGAAAATTAGTTGCCAGCATTCCGGAAATGGGATATCAGGTTGTCGGTGCTCTGTTAGGTTCAAATATTACAGATAAAGCACAGGATGTCATTGCACATGGTGCTGATAAAGTCATCGTTGTTGATGATGAATTATTAAAAGATTATTCTACACAGTTCTATACAGATGCATTAACTCAGATCATCAAAGAATTCAAGCCAGATTCTTTCTTGACAGGAGCTACTGTATTAGGACGTGATTTGGCTCCACGTGTAGCTGCTCGTATCAATGCTGGTCTAACAGCTGATGCTACTAAGATCGAAATCGATACAGAAAAGGCAAAAGACGGAGAAGCTTTATTGTTGGTAACACGACCAACATTTGGTGGAAACTTGTTTGGTACTATCGTTTGTCCGGATACTCGTCCACAGATGGCTACGATTCGACCAAAAGTATTTGATATGGCTCCAGTTGATGCAAGCCGTACAGGAGAAGTTGTATCATTTGCTCCAAAATGGGAAACAACTGAACCAGAAGTTACCATCGACAAAGTTGTAGAAAAAATCGTTGAAGGTGTAGATATCACAAAAGCAAACATTCTTGTTGGTGCCGGACGTGGTGCGGAAGGATGCTTGGATTTGGTAGAAGCCTGCGCGAAAGAATTAGACGGTGTTGTTTGTGCAACTCGTGCCGTAGTAGAAGATGGATACATGGATAAAGCTTTACAGGTTGGTCAGACTGGTAAGACGGTTCGTCCAAGCTTATACATCGCTTGTGGAATTTCCGGAGCTGTTCAGCACGTAGCCGGAATGGAAAAATCCGATATGATCATCGCCATCAACCGTGATCCTCAGGCTGAAATCTTTACGATTGCCAATATGGGATTTGTCGGTGATGTCAACGAAGTATTACCTTTGTTAGTAGAAGAAATCAAAAAAGCAAAAGCTGCTTAAGGAGGAATTCAACATGACATTAAAAGTAGGTGTAGTCGGCGCCGGTACAATGGGACAAGGTATCGCAAATGCGTTTGCGACAGCTGGAAACCAGGTAACTGTAGTCGATGTGAAACTGGAATGGGCACAGAATGGTGTCAACAAGATTTTTGCTTCTAAAGACAAATTAGTCACAAAAGGAAAAATCTCTCAGGAAGCTGCCGATGCTGCCAAAGCAAACCTAAAAGCTGGTGAATATGCGGATCTGGCTGATTCAGATTTGATCGTTGAAGCTGTATTGGAAGTTATGGATGTGAAAAAAGAATTGTTCACAAAATTGGATGAAATCGTAAAAGATGACTGCATTTTCGGTTCTAACACGTCCAGCTTAAGCATTACAGAAATTGCCAATGGTATCAAACATCCGGTAATTGGTATGCATTTCTTCAATCCGGCAGATCGTATGAAATTAGTCGAAGTTATCTCTGGTGCAAATACACCGGCTGAAGTAAAAGACAAAGTCATCGAAATCTCTAAGGCAATCGGAAAAACACCGGTTGAAGTCAATGAAGGACCTGGATTTGTCGTAAACCGTATCTTAGTTCCAATGATCAACGAAGCAACTTTCATTCTTCAGGAAGGAATTGCTTCTGCCAGCGACATTGATACAGCAATGCAGTTAGGCGCTAACCATCCAATGGGACCTTTGGCTTTAGGCGATCTGATCGGTTTGGATATCGTTGAAGCAATCATGGACGTTCTGTATCATGAAACAGGAGATTCTAAATACCGTGCCAGCACCTTGTTGAGAAAAATGGTACGTGCCGGTAAATTAGGACGTAAGACTGGAGAAGGTTTCTACAAGTATTAATATTTACTTGAACCGATAAGGCGAACCGTTTCTGGTTTCGCCTTTTTTTCAAAAGAGAGGATACTATCATGGAAAATGTAATTTTAGAAAAACAAGGACATGTATCGATCATTACGATCAATCGTGAAAAAGCATTAAACGCGTTGAGTACTGCCGTTTTAAAAGACTTGGAAGAAGCAGTCAATACAGTAGAAGCGGACAAAGATACGTATTGTGCCGTCATTACCGGTGCTGGATCTAAAAGCTTTGTAGCCGGTGCTGATATTGCGGAAATGAAAGATAAAACAGTAGAAGAAGCTGCTGAATATGGCGCTTACGGAAATAAGATCTTCCGCATGATTGAAACTATGCATTGCCCGGTTATTGCCGCTGTTAACGGATTTGCCTTAGGTGGTGGATGTGAATTAGCTATGAGCTGTGACATTCGTGTAGCCAGTGAAAATGCCGTATTTGGACAACCGGAAGTTGGTTTGGGTATCACACCAGGTTTTGGTGGAACACAGCGCTTAGCTCGCTTAGTACCGGCTGGTATTGCCAAAGAAATGATCTTTACGGCTCGTAATATCAAAGCTGACAAAGCTTTAGCCATTGGTTTGGTCAACAATGTTGTTCCGGCTGAAGAATTGATGCCAACGGTATTAAAGATGGCCAAAGGTATTGCCAAAAATGCACCAATAGCCGTTGCTTATGCCAAAAAAGCAATCAACAATGGTCTGCAGACAGATATTGACAGTGCCATTGAAATTGAAGTCAAAGAATTCTCCAGCTGCTTTGCCACAGAAGATCAAACCTATGGTATGGAATGCTTTGTGAATAAAGTAAAAGAAAAAGAATTTAAGAACAAATAGAAGGAGGTAGTTTCAATGGCAAAAATTTTATCAGCCGAAGAAGCTGTTTCTTTGATCAAAGATGGTGATACTGTCGGTATCAGTGGATTTATCGGAATGGGACATCCGCAGGAATTAAGTATCGCCGTAGAAGAAAGCTTTTTGAAAACCGGACATCCACGTGATCTGACCGTTATGTTTTCTGCCGGAATGGGTGATGGTACTGACCGTTTAGGTGCCAACCATTTAGGACATGAAGGCTTATTAAAACGAATCGTGGCCGGACACTGGGGATTGATTCCGACGTTTCAAAAATTGGTTTTTGAAAATAAAGTAGAAGGCTATAACTTGCCTTTAGGAACCATTTCTTTGTTGTTCCGTGAAATTGCCGGTCATCGCCCGGGTGTTATTACTAAAATCGGTTTAAAAACATTCATCGATCCTCGTTTGGAAGGAGCTAAGATGAATGAAAAAACACGTCAGGCAGAAGATTTGGTAGAACTGATTGAAATGGATGGGGAAGAATGGTTACGTTATAAATCCTTCCCAGTCAATGTCGCATTGCTTCGTGGTACCTATGCCGATGAAGATGGTAACGTAGTCATGACGCAGGAAGCTGGTACGCTGGATTCCTTATCGATCGCACAGGCAGTTAAAAACTCTGGTGGAACTGTCATCGTACAGGTTAAAGATATCGTACAAAATGGTACATTACCGGCTCGTGAAGTAAAAATTCCGGGTATTTATGTCGATGCGTTGGTTATCGGAAAACCGGAAAATCATTGGCAAACATTCTCACAGGAATATAATCCGTCTTACTCTGGGGAAGTTCGTGTACCGGTGGATTCTATTGAACCAATGCCATTAAATGCACGTAAGGTTGTTTGTCGAAGAGCTGCTATGGAATTGGATCCAAAAGCAATCATCAACTTAGGTATTGGTATGCCGGAAGGTATTGCCAATGTAGCCAATGAAGAAGGATTACCGGGTCTAAAATTGACGGTAGAAACCGGAGGAATCGGTGGAGTACCGATGAGCGGTACAGCCTTTGGTGCCTGTACAAACCCGGATGCGATGATCGATCAGCCATATCAGTTTGACTTCTATGATGGCGGTGGATTGGATCAGGCTTTCTTGGGATTGGCAGAATGTGATCGTCACGGAAACATCAACGTTTCTCGTTTTGGACCGAAGATTGCCGGCTGTGGAGGATTCATCAACATCACACAGACTGCTCCTGTTGTGGTTTACTGTGGAACCTTTACCGCAAAGGGCTTAAAGGAAACCATTGGTAATGGTAAGCTGGAAATCGTACAGGAAGGGCAGATCAAAAAGTTCAAAAATGAAGTGGAACAGATTACATTTGCCGCTGAATATGCTGCACAAACAGGACAGAAAGTCATGTATATTACTGAACGTGCTGTCTTTGAACTGTTAGATGGTGTATTGACCTTAACAGAAATTGCACCGGGTATTGATTTGGAAAAAGATGTTCTGGCACAGATGGAATTTAAACCGGCTATTGCCGAAGATTTAAAATTGATGGATGCCCGTTTATTCACGGATGAAAAAATGGGATTGTTAAAATAAGCGGAGTACTTTTATAAGTACTCTCTTTTTGAAAGGAGAATCTATGTTATTTTTTCGAAATGACTATGGACAAGGCTGTATTCCGGAAATTTTAGAACAGATGAATCAGACCAATATGCAAAGTCATGTAGGCTATGGAGAAGATGAAATCTGCATGCATGCTAAACAATTGATTCAATCTAAGATGGTGGATCATACAGTTGATGTTCATTTTATCTCCGGTGGTACGTTGACCAACCAAACTGTGATCAAATCCATGCTTCGTCCCTTTGAAGCAGTAATTTCTTGCGATACCGGCCATATCGCAACACATGAAACAGGAGCTATCGAAGCCACCGGTCATAAGGTTATCACCGTACAAAATGTGAATGGAAAACTGACACCGGCATTGATTCAAAAATCATTTGATGAGCACATGTTGACCTATGAACATCTGGTGTATCCAAAGATGGTCTATATTTCCAATGCCACAGAATTTGGTACCGTCTATACAAGAGAAGAGCTTACAGCCTTACATGAAAAGTGCCAGGAACTTGGTTTATATCTATATATGGATGGGGCAAGACTGGGCGCTGCTTTGATGTCCGGTGTCGATTATTCATTAAATGATTTGGCTGCCTGGTGTGATGTATTTTATATTGGTGGCACAAAAAATGGCGCTCTAATGGGAGAAGCCGTTGTGATCATCAACGATAGCTTAAAGCCTTATTTTCGCTTTTGTATGAAACAAAACGGAGCCATGATGGCGAAAGGTTGGTTATTAGGAATCCAGTTTGCGGGTTTGTTTGAAAACGATGCGTTTTATACAGTTGCCAAACATGCCAATGAAATGGCAGCACAGATTCAGGATGCTTTGTTTGATCTGAAATATCCATTTTTAATGAAGAGCGACACCAATCAGATCTTCCCGGTTGTCAATGAGAATGAATATGTTTTTTTGAAAGAAAAAGTAGATTTTGAGCTTTGGGAAAATCGGAAAGAAGGAAAGGTCATTCGTTTTGTGACCAGCTGGAGCACTACACAAGAGCAGGTAGATGCCCTGATTACCTTATTAAAACAGGCGAAAGAATTAAAAGAAGAATAGTTGTAAACAGGCGATAGTATCCAGCTGCCGCCTGTTTTTATTGATATTGCTTCTTAGAGGAAAAGCCTCGTCCCAGAACTTCACTGACACGACTGACGATCATAAACGCATCCGGATCGATCTGATGAGTCAGCTTTTCAATCTTTGAAAGTTCACGATTGGAAACAACACTTAGAATTACAGATTGATCTTGATGAGAATAACCACCTTTTCCCTGCAACAATGTGATACCACGATCGACATCTTTTAAAATGGAAGATGCGATTTGTTCATGATGCGGACTGATGATCTTCACTTCGGTCTTTGTCGTACCCATTAAAAGAACTTTATCTAAAACGATCGATGTCAACAAGATCAGTATGATACCATACAATAATCTTTCTAAAGGATTGTACAATGTCTGTGAAGATAGAATGATAAAATCAAAGACATATAAACTCATGGATACCGGAATCTTAAAAAAATGATGAAGCACCAAAGGGGGAATATCCATGCCACCGGTACTGGCTCCGCTTCGAATCACGATACCCAAGGCCAGTCCAATACCCAAACCTGCAAAGATCGTATTTAACAGTTCATTGTCAGTGATCACAAGATTTCCTAACAGCTGATTGAAAAATTCCAGTGCCATCGGATATACCAATGTAGATACGATCGTTGTCATCGCAAACTTTTTTCCTAATATCAAAAATCCTATCAACAACATTAAAAGATTAAATACCAGCACAAATAAGGAGACTGGTAACGACAAATAATGGTTTAAAAACAGGGCAATACCGGTCGTACCGGAACTCATTAAACTGGTGGGTAAGATAAACAGTTTTACAACCAGGGCATATAAGAAATTTCCGAAGATGACCGGAATTACAGATCGTACAATCTTTATCATAAAACCTCCTAAAAAAACACGCCAGTCAGAAAAATAAATTTTCCCTAACAAGCGTGGATCAAGGCATTTGCCTAATACAGAGATATTGTATCGAATGTTGATCAAAAAGAAAAGAGTAAATTAATAGTTTAGCTTTCTTAGATTTTTTAAATATGTCCATCCCAGTACACCATCTTTTTTGATTTGTGCTTTGTCCCGATATTCACGTACGATCTTTACAATATCTCCTTCTTTTAAAGGTATTTGATAATTGGTATAGTCTGAGGCATACCATTTGCCGTGGCGCTGTTCAATAAATTCATTATCAACCCAAAAAGCACGTTTTAAATGGAGACAATAAATATAGGACTGGTAACGCTCCTTCTTTAAAATTTCGATCTCACCGCGGTTCCAAGTCACAAACAAAGGAATTTGATTTTGATAATCTACACTTTGTATGCAGATGGCTGTGGGTAAGTCATCGTATCGTTTGACATCTACATGATGTTGTTCAAAGATCAGTGCATTTAACTGACCTCCTTTTTTGACGATGTTGCCGCCATCGATGCTGTAGATGTTCTTTTTTGGATCGTAGAGTGGATCAAAACTGGCAATGTATTTCTGATATTCAGTAACCGGCATATGACCACAAATAACTTTCTTTTCAAAAGTCTGTTTCGTTTCAAAAAACATAGGAGTGGTCATGGTGATCTTAAAGTCATCACCATATTGTTTTTCCGATGCGATACCGGCATGGGTAAAAATCATATCAGGTGTTTCAATCACATGAGGAAGATCATTAATAAAGGCCATTTCTTTGAGAAAGTGCTTTCGAAGCGTTGCGCAATAGACTTCCATATCCGTATTTTTATTCAAAGACATTCCGATTTCATTAGCCATTTCATGAAGAACTGAATTCTTTCTTGTCAATAAGATTTGTTTTAAAAAATCAAGACGATACGATAAAAAGGCATTTTTTACGGTGAAGTCACAATTTCCCATTAAGGCATACGCATTTCCTTGTTCACAAAGTTGGATGATATAGCGCAATGTCGTAAGGTTTTCTTCTCCTTTTTCCAAAAGATCACCGGCTAAGATTAGACGATCGTTTGAATTATCGTAATGACAAAGTGACAATACATGTTTTAACGCTTTTAAATTGCCGTGGATATCACTGATCACGATTGTTTTTCCTTGTTGAAAAGCCGGTAAATTTAAAACTACAGGTTTACGATTCATAACTACTCATAATAAAACAAAAAATCCAAGAATAAAGGCGCTTCTTCTTCCCAGGAACTTTCGGTGTGTTCCCCTTCCGGTTTGACATGAAAGAAGATTCTGGCACCATGCTCCTGTAATCGATTGGACAGTTCCGTACAAATTGTTGTTTCCTGTACAAAGGCATGTTTGCCATTTCCTTCCAGAGCACCCCAGGACATATAGAAAAAGGATGGTTGATCAAAAAATGTTTGATCGGCTTCCATCAGGAAATAATCCGCCGTAGGGATCAAGTATGGTGAGATCACTAAAGAGCGAGAATAAATATCGCGATAGCGCATACCCGCAAACAAAGCCATTTCACCACCACAACTGGAACCGGCGATCCATGTCGTTTCTCGCTGCGGTAAAGTCGGGAAGTGAGCATCAATATAAGGCTTGAGTTCATTGACGAAAAAATCCATTGTCTTTTCGCCTAAACCAGTCTGCTGCACCTGCAGCTCCGCATCGGCAAAAGGGTAGGGACTATATTCATTCAAGCGGTCATTACCATGGTGTGAACACTCCTGACCAACTACGATCATATCCTTTTTGCCTTCGATGATATGCCATGCCAAATTCCATGATTTTCCATAAGTCGCATCTTCATCATGAAAAAGATTATGTCCGTCAAACATGTATAAAACCGGATATCGTTTTTGAGAATATAAATAATCATCCGGTAAGTACATGTGGATCTTCCTTTGTTTCTGCAGGGCGGACATGTATAGGTCAAACTTTAAAATCACTTGTTTCGATCCTTTCTTGTAGATTCCTGAAATGCGATCGCAAAGAAGGAATCCCTTTCTTCTACTGTACGGAAACGACACGCCAAAGTCACATCACCCATCGTAGCCGCATAGGCTTCCGGAAGATAGGTCGTGGCAATCCATTGATCTTTATACATCTTTTCAATCTCTTCCACACGATATTTATAGGCAATCGAATTTCGTCTTCCCGCAAAGCCGGCCGATTCACGGGCAATATGCATATAATCTCCCTGTTGCGTTAATAATACCTGTGCCCAGATATCATAGACATCCAAAGAACCGGCATAGTTCATCAGATCTGGGGCAAAACCTCCCGGTGGACGGAAGTTGACTTCCAATCCAATGACCGCCCCTTTTTTACCCAAACCTTCTTTGTCTTTAGTCAAACGGAAGAACTCGCAGTGAAAGAACCGGTTTTTTAGGGCAAAGGCATGAATGGTACGTTGGGCAATGCTTCGATATTCATCACTGATTGTAAAGGCCGTATAAGCACCGATCGATTGCTGGTACTGTACACTGTCCATACAGTTGCCGACATATTCTAAAGAATTCAAATAACGAATCGTTCCTTCCTGATCGCATACACCATCTAAAGTGAAGACATCGCCTTCAATGTATTCTTCCAAGATCATCTGGTGTTCCTTGGTCAAATCTAAATACTTGATCAGATCTTCATCGTTTTTGATTGTATAAGTAAAGGAGGCACCTACACCATGATCGGGCTTTAAAACCAGAGGATAACCGATCTTTTTGGCAAACTGTAAGGCGTTTTCCTTAGAATCCACCAAATCGTATCGAGCGGTTGGGATGTTGGCCTTTTCATAGTATTTTTTCATGGCTGCCTTACTTTGGTATTCCTGAATAGTCTTGTAGCTAAAGCCAGTCTTTACATTAAAATCATCGCGTAAACGAGCATCCAGATCGAGCCAAGCTTCATTGTTGGATTCGATCCAGTCGATCTTTCCATATTTGAACGTAAAATAACCAACTGCACGAAGCATCTCATCGTAATTGTTGAAATTGGAAACGACATAACATTCATCGATGTTTTCTTTTAATTCCGGTAATAAATTGTCATAGGCCGTATCGACGATGGCCAAAACTGTCGCTCCGTATTTTTTTAATCCCCGGCAAAACATCCAGTAGTTTTCAGGGTAGTTGGGTGAAATCATGATAAAATTCATTTGACATCTCTCCTTTCCAAAAGTGCATATTGCAGGGCAATGATTGTTTTTCCATCAATGATCTGATTGTTTTGAAGCATTTGTTGTATTTCTTTGAGATCAATCCATACTTTGGTAATTTCTTCATCTTCATCCATAGCCAGCTTATGTTTTGTTACATAAGGTTCTATAGCTTCATAAAGCCAGATGACTTCATCACAAAATCCAGGGGTCGATACAAAGTGTATGATCGGTTTTAAACGCTTGCATTCATAGCCGGCTTCTTCGTTTAATTCGCGAAGACCGGCAGTCATGGGATCTTCTCCATATTCAAGCTTACCGGCAGGAATCTCCAGCGTTTCCTGATCAATCGCATGACGCATTTGTTTGACCAACAAAACTTTATCATCGACGATCAAAAGCACACCGACACCACCGGGATGGCGAATGATATCGCGTCTGTATTCTTTATTATGGATCGTTACGTCTATTTGTTCTAAAGTAAAAATTTTCCCTTTAAAGATCTCTTTATTTTCCATATATTTTCATCTTCTTTCATAGTTTTCATTATATCAAAAAAACCGGTCTTTCTCAAAGAAACACCGGTAAAAGTTCAGTCAATTTGTGCTAAGATAGCTTCGGCAATCGAGCGGGCAATTCGATCCTGATAATCTTCATTGGTTAAGTTGGTATAATCCTCGGTATTGCTTAAATAACCTAACTCGATCATGATCGTAGAAAGTGATTGATCCATAAGGATTGGAAAGTTTTCATAGTGATCACTGTCTAAACCATTAAAGCGAGAATAGTTGATAGACATCAGCTTTTCGTTGATCGCATTGCACAGATCAATCAATTCTTCCTTGGGATGGGTAAAAAGAGAGTATCCCTGAATGGTCGTATCGACATCATCGCTCATATGAATACTGATCAAATACTGCGCATTTTGATCTTTAGCCAGCTGGATGCGCTGCTTGCTGGAATCGACTTCATTGGCTGAAACAATTGTTGAATCATCGGTTCTTGTATAAACGACATTGTATTCTGCCTGTGCAAGATAATTACCTATTTTTTGTACAATTTGTAAATTAATGTCCTTTTCCGGTGTATGATCACCGCTTGTATAGCCGGTATCAATACCACCACCGCCGGCATCCAGACAGATCGTTGCTTTGGAGTGTGAAATACCCATGTCGATCGTATCATTTGTCTTTGCGTTAGTTGTTGTGTTGGTTGGTGTACGCACCTGAGGTTCATGGACAGTTGAAAGATTTGGCTGTACGATCAATGCCATGATCAGGGCTGCTATTAAAAACCACAAAGCTCTTTTCATGGGTTCACCCCCTAAAATCTTTATCATCATATCATAAAAGGGTGTCTTTGACATCCATTAGTCCTACTTTCTTGTTGTCTGAAAATTTGTTATACTGTGATATGGTGAGTGAATGTGGAATTTAAAGTAACGATCGATCAGTTTGAAGGTCCATTGGATCTGATGCTGCATCTGATCAAAGAGAATAAATTAGATCTTTTTGACTTAGATATGCTTGTTTTGGCTAATCAATATATAGATTTTATTCATCAAATGAAAGATCTTCATTTGGAAGTAGCCAGTGAATATTTAAGTGAGCTTGCTTCTTTGGTGGAATATAAAAGCCGTAAGCTTTTACCACGTGAAGAAGTGGTCGTAGAAGAAGAATATGAAGAAGAGACACAAAGACAAAGACTGGTCGAACGTTTATTGGAATATCAGCGCTATAAAGAAGTATCGGCTTCTTTAAAAGATTCTTTTGAACAAAGACAGCTGCATTTTTCAAGACCGGCGGCTTCTTTGATTGAGTCATGGGCAAAACCAATCGAAATAGATGATCTTCCAACACAATCACCTTATGAGCTGGTCAAAGCTATGCAGCGTGTGATGCATCGCATGATCTTATTACAGCCTTATGAGACAAAAGTAACGATCAAGGAGTTATCAGTGGAAGAACGACTCGAACAAATTCAACGCTTTTTAAATACGATCGATCACCCGATCACTTTTGAAAAGCTTTGTTCGGACTGTACCAATCTGCATATGATCGTTGTTACGTTTTTAGCTATATTAGATTTGATCCATCAGAAAATGTTGGATTTTACAATCAATGAAGAGGATCAGATTTATCTCAAGAAAGGAGAGCAGCTTCATGCATGATATAAAAGCACTGGTGGAAGGCTTGATTTTTCTAAGTGGAGAGGAAGGACTTTCCATGATCCAGATACAAAATGCTCTACAAATTGAAGAAAGCCAGAAAGTACTGGATGCGCTTCTTTCTTTAAAGGAGGAATATGCCTCGCCTGCAAAAGGAATTGAGTTAGTGGAATATGCCAGCCGATATAAATTTGTCACTAAAGACTTTGTGTATCCGTTTGGACAAAAACTTTTTGAAAATATTCAACATCCGACACTTTCACAGGCTGCCATCGAAACCCTTGCGATTATTGCCTATAAACAGCCGGTTACACGTGTGGAAATTGAAGAGATTCGCGGGGTCAACTGTGAGATGATGTTAAAGAAGCTGCAGGCCAGAGGTTTGATCGAAGCAAAAGATCGATTGGATGTCGTAGGAAAGCCTTTACTGTATCAGGTGACCGATACTTTTTTAGATACATTTCAATTAGAGACGATCAAAGAACTTCCTGAGCTTCCAAAGCCACAGGAAGAACAAGAGTTGTTTCATGAGGAGGAACAATAATGGAACGATTACAAAAAGCCATTGCCCAGTCTGGTTTTTGTTCAAGACGAAAAGCCGAAGAGTATATCATTCAGGGAAAAGTCAAGGTAAACGGAAAAGTTGTCGATATCTTAGGAAGCAAAGTGAAGCCTAACGATACGATCACAATCAACGGACAGGCATTAGTGCGTGAAGATAAAGTGTATTATGTAATGAATAAACCTAAAGGCTGTGTTTGTACAAGCAAGGATGAACATAATCGAAAAACCGTATTGGATTATATTCACATTGATCAAAGAGTGTATCCGGTAGGAAGACTTGATTATGATACCAGTGGTGTCTTATTATTGACAAACGATGGCGATTTTACCAATAAGATGATCCATCCTCGTTATCATTTGCCCAAGACGTATATCGTAAATCTGCAGGGAATCTTAAGTGAAGACGATATTCGTAAGCTGCGTAAAGGGTTAAGTGATGGTAAGGAAACTTTTCTTCCGGCAAAAGTCTATATGTTGGAAACCGATCCGACAAGAGATCGCTGTCGTTTTGAACTTACGATCACGGAAGGAAAAAATCATCAGGTCAAAAATATGATGGCGATGTTAGGCCATGAGGTGCGACGCTTACATCGAAAGCGTTTTGGTTTTATCGAAGCGGATACCCTAAAACCGGGCGAAATTCGGCAGTTAAAGCCATATGAAGTCAAAAAACTTTTGTATCTGGCCAATCAGGGAGAAACAAAATGAAACAAGTATTTGTAGAAGAGGCTTGTCAATTACACTCCAAGGTTCTTTTGGATACCAAACAGGCGCATCATTTATTTGATGTATTGCGTATCGAACAAAAAGAAACGGTGCGCGTAATCAGTAAACAAGGTGGTGCCTTTTTAGCTAAGCCGTTACAAAAGCCATATTTATATATCACGGATGAGATCGAAGTACCTGCTACCTTGCATCACATTACGCTTTGTTGCGCACTGATCAAGCAGGATCGCTTTGAAGTTATGTTGCAAAAGGCATGTGAGTTGGGTGTCAGCCGAATTGTACCTTTCGACAGTCGTTTTTCCATTGTCAGACTGGATGAAAAGAAAAAGGAAAAAAAGTATGAACGCTGGCAACAGATCATATTGGATGCCTGCAAACAATGCAATCGCAATGATTTAGTACAGCTAGAACCCATTCAAAGCATTGAAACCCTGCATAACTATCAGGGAAAATGCAATCTGGTCTGTTATGAAAAACAAAACGAAGCATCGATGCATTTGGCATCGTATTTAAAAGATGATCCCAAATCGGTTTCCATCGTAATCGGTCCGGAAGGTGGATTCGATGTTAATGAGATCGATATCTTACAGGATGATCACTTTATTCCGGTTACCTTGGGAAAAAGAATCTTGCGTGCTGAAACGGCAGCGATTTATGCGTTATCCTGTATTGATTATCAACATGCTTTATCAAAGGAGGAAAAGTAGTGCGATTCAGTATTACGACACTAGGCTGTAAGGTCAACAGCTATGAATCCAATTATTATAAAGAACAGCTGGAAAAACATGGTCATCAAATGGTGGAAACTAACAGCCCCTGCGATGTTTGTATCATCAATACATGCACTGTAACAAATACAGCGGCTGCTAAATCTCGACAAAAGATTCATTCTTTAAAAAAGACACATCCTAATGCCTTGATCGTTGTGGTTGGTTGTTATGTACAACATGCCGATCAACAGGAAAGAGAAAAGCTGAATGTGGATTTGATCATTGGCGCCAATCATAAAAATGAACTGGTTATGCGAATCGAAGAACTCTTAAAGGACCATGTCCGTAAGGACCTGGTGGAAGATATCCGAGACTTTACATCCTTTGAAGAAATGCCGATTCATGTCTATGAGTCCAAGCACCGCGCTTTCTTAAAGATTGAAGATGGCTGTAATCAATTCTGCAGCTATTGTGCAATTCCATATGCCAGAGGAAGACAACGCTCTTTATCTAAAGAAAAGGTTATAGAAATTGCACAGTCTTTATCTAATAAAGGACATTATGAAATCGTTTTGACAGGAATTCATACCGGTCGTTATCAAGATGGAGATACAACGCTGGCCAAACTGTTAAAAGAATTGTTAGAAAAAACAGATGAACGGGTTCAGTATCGAATTTCAAGTATTGAAATTACCGAAGTGGATGATGAACTGATTGATTTGATGAAACAGACCACAAGAATCTGTCGTCATTTGCATATTCCGATTCAATCTGGCTGTAACGAAACTTTACAGCGTATGAATCGTCCTTACACGATCGAAGAATTTCAACAACGATTGGATCATATACGAAAAGAAATACCTGATATTTCCATCTCTACTGATGTGATTGTCGGCTTTGTACAGGAGAGTGAAGAAGAGTTTGAAACAACGTATAAAAATCTTGAAGATTGTGCTTTTTCTTTCTTACACGTTTTTCCATACTCTAAGCGCAACGGCACCGCTGCCAGCAGGATGAAAGGGGAAGTGCATGGCTCGATCGTCAAAGAAAGAGTCAATAAACTATTAGCACTTTCCAACAAACTTCGTCAAAATGATATGGAACGCTTTACCGATTTAGAAGTCTTGATTGAAAAACAAGACCAGGATGGTGTGTATCATGGCTATTGCCAACAATATCATCCCGTTAAGATTTATAGTGATGTTCCTCTTTCTACACGTATTCATGTAACGTGGAATGAAATCAAGGATCATACTTATATTGTGTTAAAGAAAGAAGGATCGTTATGCGACTAAGCAAGCTTTTTAAAAATGCACCGACTGTTAATGTGACGGGTCTATGTTTTGATTCACGAAAAGTGCAAAAAGGAGATCTGTATTTTTGTCTTCCGGGAATGACCTACGATGGACATGATTTTATTGCCCAGGCCGTAGAAAAAGGGGCGATTGGTATCGTTCATTCCAAAGAGATTGAAAATAAACTGGAAGGTGCTGTCTATATTCGTGTAGAAGATGTCGTTTTAGCCATGAACCAGTGTGCCCGAATTTTCTATGCCAAGCCTTCTGATAAAATGACAATGTATGGAATCACCGGCACCAACGGAAAAAGTACATGTGCCAATATCATCAAATATATTCGTGAGCTAAAAGAGCCTTGTGGCTATATCGGAACGATTGCGATTGAATATGGAAAGGTACGTTTAGCACCGGATCTGACAACACCGGATGCCCTGTTTCTTCAAAAGAAGCTCAGCGATATGGTAAGAGCCGGTATGAAATCTTGCGCTCTGGAAGTCAGCTCGCATGGTTTGGCACAACATCGTGTCGATGCGATTCGTTTTGATGTGGCAATCTTTACTAACTTTACTTATGATCATTTAGATTTTCATGGAACTATGGACAGTTACTTTAATGCCAAATCGATTTTGTTTAAAGATTTAGTTAAAGAAAATGGTGTGTCCGTATTAAATGTCGATGATGATAAGTTTGAAGATTTAAAGTCTTTATCCAAAGCCAGAGTTGTTACATATGGTATGGAAAAAGAATGTGATTATCGGGCAATCAATGTTCGTATTGATCCAGAATCCACGACTTTTGACCTTGTGTATCAGGAAAATATTTATCATGTAAAGAGCAGTCTTGTTGCGATGTACAATGTCTATAACTTATTAGCCTGTATTGCGGCTTTACATCAGACCGGCATGGATCTAGCCATCGTCTTACAAGCCTGCGCCAACATTCCGCAAATTGAAGGCCGTATGGAACAGATTGATTGTGGCCAGCCATTCCATGTGATTGTTGACTTTGCCCATACACCCGATGGTATGGAACAAATGTTACGATATGGAAGACACATCGCTCAGAATCATCGCGTCATCAGTGTTTTTGGTTCTGCCGGAAAACGTGATATTGCCAAACGTAAAGTCTTTGGAGAACTGGCGGATCAATATGCCGATTTGATCATACTGACAGAAGATGATCCAAGAGATGAAAATCCTAAAGACATCGCGTGTCAAATTAAAGAGGGAATTCAAAATACCCCAAGCGTATTTGTCGAAGATCGTTATGAGGCGATTCGTCAAGCCATTGATAACGCATCCGATGGGGATGTCATCTTGATCTTAGGTAAAGGCGATGAACCTTTTATGTATCATACAGAAGGACGTGTTCCATGGACAGGCGACAATAACTGCGCCAGAGAATGTCTTGCGCAAGCAGGCTATACAAAAGAATAAACAACAAAGTCATTCCCACGAATGACTTTTTATTATTGTTCCTATTAAATATATAGGCTTATGTGCGTATGTATGCTACTATGTAAATAGGATTATTTAATATTTTATTGACCAGAACATAAAATTATTCATTGAAGGGAGAAAGAGTATGAAACGTTTTAAGAAATTATCCACCACATTTTTAACAACTGTACTACTGGCCTGTAATACGATCACCAGTCCGGGGTTTGAGGTATGGGCACAGGAAGAAAAGATTCCTATAGACAATCCATCGGATGTTGACAAATCCATCGAAGAACCGGTTGAAGAAACAATTGTTCCAGAAGAGCCAGCAGTAGAAGAACCGGTGATCAATGCGCCGAGTCAAAATCATGAAGTTTCAATACCACAAACCACCGCAGAAGAACCAGTTGAACAAGAACAATTTCCTTCTTTTGAAAAGTCCATCGATATGAAAGATGGACCAACGGTAAAAGTAAATGCACCAGAAGGTGCATTTCCACAGGGGATACAAGTGGATATCCAAAAAATAGATGTCGATACGATTTATGATCTTCTACATGCACAGGATGAAACCATCAAAAAGGAAGAGGTAATCGCGCTTGATTTTGATTTCTATACAGAGAACTTGCATCATATAGAACCAAAACAAAAGATATCCATTACCCTGCAAAATCTGGATCTATCCAAAGATACAAAAGCCACTTTGTATCATTTACCAGATAAAAATGCCAAGCCTGAAAAAAAAGAACTTGCAACGTTCGATACCAATAAAAAACTAATTACATTTGAAAGTTCTTCTTTCAGTATTTACGCTTTGATAGTATCTCCTACAGAAACAAGCGAGACTATCCAGCCGGAAACTGTAGTTACGCCGGAAGAACAGCCGGCAGAAGAAGTTGAAGAACCATCCAGTTCAACCGATTACTATGATTCTTCCATCAATTTAGCACCCGGTACCAGTGATGCTTATTATGGTGGTGAAATCATAACAGTCTATGACAACATTTCTATATCCGGAAACAATACCGTGGTACCCGAAGGCGCTTATACCATTGTCTCCTTACCAAAGGCATCGTTTCAAAAACCAAGAGAAAGTGAAGTTTCCACGTCCTTTGACAATTTTAAGAACTTAGAAATCAAAGAAACGGATACCGATTTTCAGATTGTCTTAACGTATAAGACTTTATATGGCGGCTACAATGGGGGTACTCCCATTCGTGTAAATCTTTTACCGGGACAAGTTATCAATAATTCACAACATACAATCACCCAACAGTTCTTTAATAAAGATGGTAAAAAATTGACACAGGACAGTACCCAGATCATTAAGGCAAAGGCCACAATCGAAACTTTACAAAAGAAAGATTATGGAGCAACACAATTGATTAAAGAAGTGGATTCTGATTTTGTGATTAAAGAAGGTACGTATGTGGATTTTATAGCTTATTACTACAGTGTTCATTCGAATAAAAATGATCCACGAGATAGACGCCTATATGCGAAGATTCCCGAAGGAACCAAGGTGAAAGAAAATACGGGCTGGACGTATGAGCCAGAAACAAATCGATATTATAGAGATATTCCTAGAGATAAGTTTAATGATGGCTATGATTATACTCTAAGAAGATATAATACATATTATCGAACAATTACCTTGGATCTGGGAGGCATTGATTTATCCAGTTATGATGCCTCCAACAAGTCAAAAGAATTTAGAGTCGATTTTAGTATACAGCCGGTTGTCGATGGTATCGTCCAAAATGATTTAGGACCAAATACTGGTTACTACAGTAAACCTTATTATGTCTTAAAAGAAATACCCAAACCACAAGGTGCCTCGCCTAGCTGGGATATTGCGAAATATGAAAAAATCATAGATAAAGATTATCAACCGATTGATGGGTCAACTTATCCAATAGATTTTACTTATAAGTATACGACTATTTCCTATAATAAGGATTATTTGTATACACATCGTATGCGCTATACTTTAAAAAATATCTATGCCTGGTCTTTATCAAATGCCAATAGAGAAGATGAGAGTATTCGCGAATTGACCATCAGAGATTCCAGGGTGGATATTAGTCCTTATGTAGAACCGCATCAAATTCGTTTAATGGTGATAGGTTTAAATGAGGAGGATGCGAAATGGATGAAGGAACAATTAACTGGAACAAAAGCGTATGGAATTACTTCATCCGGACAAAAGGTGCTGATCAGTGATCATGTACCGATCCATATAGATCGTTCCTATAATGATTCTTTTGATGGTGAAGACTGGCAGACACTTTCAAACACAGAAAATTATACAAAAGTAGAATTTGTTTATCCCAATGGCGGAGTGACTTTGAAAGGAAAAGATCAAATCGAATGCTGCAAGTATGCCATTTATTCGGATGTCATTGGCCGTGTAAAAGAATCTACCTACCAAACCTTAAAAGAAAAAATCGATGCACACCAAGAGGCATTGTTGGGAGACACCACTGAGTATGCGAATACCTCGATTACAACCAGATACTATAAGTTTGCCGGTGATACCGAGCTTACTTCCAAAGAGGATACTCGTCAATTTGCCTGGACCACTGATATTATTCGCATGCAAATAGAAAAAATTATCAGATATAATAGTCTATCTATCACAAATGGAAGCCAGTTTTTTACCAACGATACAATTTCTTTAAGTGAGATGTATAGGCATTCTAGAATCGGAAATTTTTCTGAAGCAACAGAGCCGAAAAATTTAAATGTTTATTATTTAGTCCCGGATGGACTAGAACCCATAAAAAATACAAATACTTTTGAAAGTATCGAAGTCATTCGTGGATATAGAGATGGCATGAATTTAGTTATCGCCAAGCCAAAATCCATAACGATTCCTAAGCTAGATGGATCGTTGAGTCGAGATATATCTAATATCTTCGATTTGGACTTTACCGTCACGACTCGACTGGATATTGGAAAATATACCATATATTCTTGTATGTCTTACGATAATAATAAGATTGGTGTGGATCCAAACGGCAATCAATATGGGATTCTACAAGATTCGACACCAAGTGGGGTATGGAGTACGATCTTAAAAGATGGTGCCAATCGACCAGATGATCCGACAAAGTTTACAAATTTTTATTCTTCTTCCTTTACCATTTATCCGCCGAAGGTTATATCGTCTATCAAGGAAGTGAAGTTGACTTCAGAGCCGGATTCCAAATATGCATCCTCTCTTGGCAGCAAGGCGACGATTGGGGATCAAATTGATTATCGATGGGTACTAAAGAATAACTCCAATGCACCGATCGATCAACTGGAAATTCTAGATATCTTACCGGATAAGGGGGATCATGCGATTGTTCATAACGATCTTGGTGAGTATCCGGCTCGTGGTTCTTCATTTACAACGCCGCTTCTTTCCATAGAGGACAATAGTAAATTTGATTATTACTATTCAACGGATCCGGTTAAACAAACGACACAGGAAAACTATAAGGTCAACTGGTCCAGCTCAGTCGATGATATGAGCAAGGTCACGATGATCAAGGCTGTCCTAAAGAAAGGACAAACGATACCGGTGGGAGAAAATGCGTATATCGTTACGCACAATCAAATTGTCAATGATCCTAAGATTCAGGACGGAGACAAGGCATATAACTCCTTTGCGTATACTTTGAATGAGGGAACATCTTTTATGGAAGCCTTGCGAACCGAAGTGCAGGTAACGTATCCAAAACGAGATGTATTGGTAGAAAAAGTGAACATGGAAGATGATTCGTATAAATTATTTGGGGCACTTTTAATCTATACGAAGAAGGTACCGGAGAAAACGGAACGGATCGGTTGATCTTGTCGAATATCACAACAAACCATGATGGTATTGCCACACTTCCGAATTTATTTATTGGTAAGAAATATTATCTGCAAGAAGTTACAGCGCCGGAGGGGTATGTAAAATCGGATGCGAAGACATATTTTACTGTAGCAGAGCCAATCGATGCTTCCGATGTACAAAAAATCGTGATTCAAAATGATGTACCAAGAACATCCATGCGTCTTCAAAAAGAATGGATTGGACCGCAAAACGTGCAGGAAGTGTCGGTTCATATTTTAGCCAATGAGAAGGATACAGGTCAAACAGTAGTCTTAAAGGCAGCCGATGGTTGGAAAACAAGTGTCAAAAACTTACCAGTCAATGATAAAAACGGAAATCCTATCGCCTATTCCATTCAAGAGGAAGCAGGAAAGAATTATACATCATCTGTTCGTGGTGATATGGAAAACGGTTTTGTCGTTACGAATACAAATACAGAGAAACGGGATATAGTTGTTTCTAAAGTTTGGATCGGGCCGAAACAGGACTCTGTACAAGTCACGCTTGTCAAAGATGGAACTTTAACGGATCAGACTTTGACCTTGCAGGAAGCGAATGAATGGAAGTCTTCTTTTGATTCTTTAATAAAATATGATGCGCTTGATGGCCATGAAATTGTTTACAGCATTCAGGAACATGAATTGCCAAACTATGAGGTTTCGATTCAGGGGAATATGGAAAGTGGCTATGAACTCATAAATACCAACATGGAAACCCTATCGATTCTTGTTTCGAAAGTTTGGATTGGACCTGAACATGATACAATAGAAGTTACCTTGATCAAAGATGGAGAAAAAACGGATCAAACTTTGACATTGAATGCGGATAACGGATGGACTGATTCTTTTAGGAATCTGAACAAATATGATGTAGATGGTCATGAAATTGTTTATGGTATACAGGAACAAGAGTTGTCGGGTTATTCTTCCTCTGTACAAGGGGATATGACACATGGTTTTGTACTAACAAATACCAACATCAGTACTCGTACGATTACAGTAACCAAGAAATGGGTAGGTCAAGAAGGAAAATCTGCGACCATCGTTTTATGCCAGGATGACAAGACTCTACAAACGGTGGTAATGACAAAAGAAAGCGGATGGACATATGCGTTTGAAGATTTACCGATGTATGATCCAATAGATGGTCATAAGATACAGTATGATGTCTTAGAACAAGAACAAGAGGGTTATACTTGCACAATGCAGGGAAACATGGATGAAGGTTTTGTGATTACCAATACACAGAATGCACCTTCTTATTCTAAGCAAAAGAAGTCTTCTACACCAACCAGTGAATCCTTTGATTCTACTACGGTTATTGTCTTGGCTATCACAAGCATTGTGATGTTGATTGTGCTTTGGTTTATCAAACGAAAAAGGTTCTAATAGAAAGATGGTAGGACAGCTCTGCCATCTTTCTTCTTTAACGTTGGTATTTCATACGTTTTATTCCCCTAAAGTTTTCGAAAAACAGTTGAAATGAAAAAGGGAGTTTGCTATAATTCTTTTGGTTGTTACTCAGGAAGGGAGGTTATCAAATGCCAAAGGTAGTTCTTAAAGAGAACGAACAGCTTGATGATGCATTAAGAAGATTCAAGCGTCAGGTATCTCGAAACGGCACCCTTGCTGAGGCCCGAAAAAGAGAATTTTACGTTAAACCAGGTGTGCGCAGAAAGTTAAAATCTGAAGCTGCCCGTAAAGCACGTAGAGGAAAATAAGAATCTGCATAATGCAGATTCTTTTTATATTAGGAGAAGCATATGGCATTCAAAACGATTGATTTATCAGATTATGATGTAAACGCAATACAGATCTTTGTGGGGAATCAAGATGCACATCTGCAGGTACTTCATAAAGCTTTTAAAACGGATTTTATACTCAGAGATCAACAATTAAAGTTTGATTCAGAACAATTTGATGAGATTCAACAAGTAGTTTCTACCTGTTTTGATTTAATCGAATCCAAGCATAAGTTAAATGAACAAGATGTAAACTATCTTTGTCGTTTGGCAAAGCATCATCAGTTAGATCGATTTGATCTGAGTCATTTGCAACCGGTCGCAAAGACAAAGTCCGGTAAGTTGATCTATCCAAAGACTTTAGGACAGGCAATCTTATGTGATGCGTTTTTCCATAACGATATTATTTTTGCTTCCGGTGTGGCCGGTACCGGTAAAACCTATCTTGCGGTCTGTTATGCAGTCATGCAGCTCAAGAAAGAAGAAGTGGAAAAGATTATTCTGACAAGACCTGCCGTAGAAGCCGGAGAATCACTTGGTTTCTTGCCGGGAGATATGAAGGATAAGGTCGATCCGTATCTTCGTCCTTTATACGATGCTTTATACGATATGTTAGGTGTGGAAACCGTAGAACGATTAATGGAAAAACAAGTCATCGAAGTGGCTCCATTGGCCTTTATGCGTGGACGTACTTTAAACAAAGCTGTCGTAATTTTAGATGAAGCACAAAATACGACACAGGCGCAAATGAAAATGTTTTTGACGCGTATGGGTCAAAACGCGCAAATGATCATCAACGGAGATATCACACAGATCGATTTGATTCGAAAAGAACAGTCAGGCCTTGTACAGGCTACACAAATCTTAAAGGGAATCGATCGTATTGCCTTTGTACAGATGAGTTCGGATGATGTAGTGCGACATCCGCTTGTACAAAAGATCATTGAACGATATGAGACAATTGAAAATTAAAAGTCTTTAGGCTATACTAGAAAGGTATTTGAGGTGAAAAGAAACTATGGGAAGACATTTTGAAGTTCGTGCTGCTGCTATGCAGAAAACAGCGAATCAGAAAGCTAAGATCTATTCAAGATATTCAAAAGAAATTTTGGTAGCTGCCAAAAACGGGGATCCAAACCCGGATATGAACCAGACTTTAAAGAAAGCCATTGAACGTGCAAAAGCTAATAACGTTCCGGCAGATGTTATCAAACGTGCGATCGATAAGGCTAAATCCAGTGCCGATGAAAACTATTCGAGCGCCCGTTATGAAGGCTTTGGTTCCGGTGGTGGAAGTACCATTATCATTGATTGTTTGACGGATAATCCTAATCGTACGATTGCAAACCTTCGTGCCTGCTTCAACAAAAGCCATGCGAAATTGGGCGTTGGTGGATCTGTAAGCTTTGGGTATGAACATTTAGGTGTTATCGTAATTCAGTACGATGATGAAGAAGCGATGATGGATTGTCTGATCAGTAAAGATATCGATCTAAAAGAAATCGAAATTGAAGATGGATATATGACAATTACAGTTGATCCGACACAGTTGGATGATGCCAAAGAAGCTGTGGAAGAATTGATTCCGGGTGTTAAGTTTGAAGTCCTGGAAAATAAGATGGTTCCAAACGAAACAGTTTCTTTAGAAGGAGAAGATTTGGATTTGTTCAAACGCCTTGTGACATTGTTGGATGATGTAGATGATGTACAGAACGTATATCATAATGTAGATAATTTAAACTAATTCGTTGAAGAAGAGAAATCTGTAAAACAGATGTAGAGAAGATCTGGCTGGTGAAAAGATCGGATGGGTTACAGATGGGACACTTTGGAGAAATCAGTGAAAAGCTGATCGTTGGTCGCGTTAAGACATAAGTGCATACACTTTGTGTATGAAGTAAGGTGGTACCGCGTGAAAACGTCCTTATATATAAGGGCGTTTTTTATTTTATAGAAAGAAAGGTGAAACTATGTCGTACCAGATACCAAGAGGATGTCAGGATATTCTTCCTGAACAAAGCTTTGCCTGGCAAAGCTTAGAGAGAACATTAAGAGAATTCTGTTATTTGTATAACTATGATGAGATTCGTACACCAATTTTTGAACACACGAATGTATTTAAAAGAGAAAATGATTCCAGTGATATGGTCAATAAGGAAATGTACACCTTCAAACTGGAGAACTCAAAAACTTCGTTAACGATTCGTCCGGAAGGAACTGCAGGTGTCGTTCGTTCCTTTGTCGAAAATAAGATGTATGCCAATCCGGATCTTCCTGTTAAGTTATATTATATGGGCCCAATGGCAAGACATGAACGCCCGCAAAAGGGAAGACTTCGTATCTTTAATCAGTTTGGCGTAGAATGTCTGGGAAATAAAAGTCCTTATACGGATGTAGAAACCATTGCTTTGGCTTTTTCTATTTTAAAGGCTTTAGGCTTACAGGACTTAAAGGTTTGTTTGAATACTTTAGGCGATGATGATTCCAGAGCTAATTACCGACAGGCATTAAAAGATTATTTTGCACCGTATAAAGAGGAATTATGCTCGGATTGTAAACGTCGTTATGAACAAAATCCTTTGCGTATTTTAGACTGTAAAGTGGATAAAGACAAAGAGTGCATGAAACATGTACCAAAAATGAAAGATTACTTAAACGAGGAAAGTAAGTCTTATTTTGATACAGTTTGTGCATTATTGGATGAACTGGAGATTCCCTATGAAATTGATGATCAGCTGGTGCGTGGTTTAGATTACTATACACACACTGTATTTGAGATCGTTTCTTTGAATAAAGAAATGGGCGCACAATCCACTGTTTTGGCAGGGGGCCGCTATGATGGTTTAATTCCATATTTTGGTGGACCGGAAGCCATGAGCGGTATCGGTTGGGCCTTAGGAATGGAGCGTTTACTGATTGCTTTGGAAGCAGAAGGGATCGAACTGGGACAAAAACCGGATCTGGATGTCTTTGTGATGTGTCTGGATGAAGAAGCCAGAACTTATGCCTTTAAAGCCCTAACAGAACTAAGAGCCTATGGATATCGCTGTGAAATGGATATGTTAGGACGTGGTTTTAAAGGACAGTTTAAGGCAGCGGATCGAAGTCATGCACAATTTGCCTTGTTGTTGGGAAATAAGGAAGCACTGGATCAAACGATCACGATCAAAAACCTGAAAGAGAAAACACAGGAAACAATTGCGCGTGAAGCGTTGATTGGCTATGTGGATGCCCACATGGAAGAAGAACATGAACTTCATCATCAGGAGGAAGAGGAATGAAACGAACACATTCAAACGGAGAACTTCGACTAAGCCATGTCGGTCAGCACGTGGATTTAGTCGGATGGGTTTCTAAAAAAAGAAACTTCGGACAGTTAAACTTTATTGATTTGCGTGATCGCAGTGGAATTTGCCAGCTGCTTTTTGATGAAACATTTAGTGAGACTTTAAAAAATGTGCGTAACGAATATGTATTATCGGTTTCCGGAACTGTCGTAGAACGTAAGGATAAAAATCCGGATTTGGCAACCGGCGATATTGAAGTACAGGTCGATCAAGTAACGGTTGTGAATGAGGCAAAAACGACACCTTTGATCATTGCCGATGAAACCGATGCTTTAGAAGATACACGCTTAGAGTATCGTTATTTGGATCTAAGACGTCCGATTATGCAAAAGAAATTGATGATGCGTCATCAGATTACACGAAGTATGCGTGATTACTTAGACAACCATGCCTTTATTGAAATTGAAACACCAATGCTAGGAAAAAGTACACCAGAAGGAGCTCGTGACTATTTAGTGCCAAGCCGCGTACATCCGGGAAGTTTCTATGCATTACCACAATCACCACAGCTTTATAAACAGCTTTTAATGATCAGTGGCTTTGAGCGCTATTATCAGTTTGCCCGCTGTTTTCGTGATGAAGATTTAAGAGCCGATCGTCAAACCGACTTTACACAGGTTGATATTGAAACCAGCTTCTTAACTGAAAACGAAATTTTGACCATGATGGAAGAAATGATGAAAAAGCTGATGAAGGAAGTAAAAGGGTTGGATATTGAAACGCCATTCCTACGTTTGACTTATAAAGAGGCAATGAATCGTTATGGTAGTGATAAACCAGACAATCGATTTGGATTGGAGCTGCAGGAAATCACATCTATTTTTGAACATACGGAATTCGGTGTCTTTAAATCGGTTGTCGAAGCAAAAGGAAGTATCAAAGCCATTGTTGTACCAGATTTTGCCCATATCACCAGAAAACAAATCGATGCCTTTACTAACCTTGCGAAAAAGAACGGAGCCAAAGGGCTTGTAGTCTTAAAGGCCGTGGATCAGGATTTGACCGGTTCGGCTCGTAAATTCTTATCAGATGACGAAGTAAAAGCATTATACGAAACTTTAAATCTGAAGGATCAGGATTGTGTATTTATCGTTAGTGATACATGGTCTAGGACTTGCACTGTTCTTGGTGCTCTGCGTAATGAAATCGGCCAGCAGCTGGGCTTAAAGAAAAAGAATGAATTCTCATTCTTGTGGGTTACGGAATTTCCAATGTTTGAGTATTCGGAAGAGTTAGGACGTTATCAGGCACTCCATCATCCATTTACACAGCCAATGGAAGAAGATATTCCTTTACTGGATACGGATATTGAGACGGTTCGTGCCAATGCCTACGATATCATCTTAAACGGCTATGAATTAGGTGGAGGAAGTCTTCGTATCTATGACAACAAGCTGCAGGAGAAAATCTTTGAATTGTTAGGTTTTACTGAAGAACAAATCAAAGATAAATTCGGGTTCTTTATCGATGCCTTCCAATATGGTACACCACCACATGGAGGATTGGCCTTTGGTTTGGATCGTATTGCGATGATTTTAACAGAAAGTGACTCCATTCGTGATGTTATCGCATTCCCGAAAAATGCCAATGCGAAATGTCCGATGTCCAAAGCACCGACACCGGTTGATCCGGCACAGTTAAAAGAGTTGCACATTCAGATTACAGAAAAAGAAAAAACAGAAGATTAATGCATCATATAAGACACAAGCAATTACATTACGTAATGCTTGTGTCTTTCTTTATTCTTTCTTTTCGCGTAAAGCCAACGCAATATCACATAATGAAGCCATGCTGAGATCGTTCTTTTATTTCTTTTGTGTCCATTCCATGGCAAGGATCAAAAAAGTTCCGGCATAGATGCTTTGAAAGTATTTTCGAAGAGTACATCAGGGAATCCGTCAAAGTTCATTTATTGATTTAGAGCAAGGATTATCTGTTCTTTCATCTTCGCATAAAACTGTTGAAGACCGTGTGGTCCTCATAGTGTGTTGAGAGCATCTTTATATTGAACAAAATAGGAAAACCAGCTGTGAATCTACGCGGCATGTTCTGTTTTTGAATCCGTAGCCTGATGAAATTTGTTGATCAGATAACATTCCAAACGCTTAATCATATCATTGATGTCTGTAAAATACTGATAGAAGGTACTACGGCTGATATAGTCAGTTTGACAATGTTCTTTGACACGATTCTGGTCAATATCTATTGTTTTGGCTATATAAATCAAAATATGGACAATTTATATGATCGTTTCTTTGTTTTTCATGGTAACTCCTTTAAAAATGAACATTTAAAAAAAGTGATCTTTGTTTCAGTAAAACAACTTGATACAGTAATCGTAATGATTTTTTTATGGAGTATGCAATATGTCAAAAAAGATTGTGGCTTTTTCTGTAGGAAAGGTCAATAGAGATACAGAAACGTATATAAAAATCGCTTTAGCAAAAGCACAGAAAATGGCTTGTGGGGTCGAGCTGATTCGGTTAAACCGTTGTGATCTACGACTTTGTAAAGCATGTGGCCATATCCCTTATATGAAAAAAAGGTTGTAAGGGTGTATTTTGAAAGATGATGGTGCCTGACTTGCCGAAAAGTTTTTTTGAGTGCGATGGATTCCTTTTAGGATCACCAGATTGGGTTTTAGGGTCTGCCGGTGTCATATCGGATTTTAGAGATCGTATTTTTTGGCCCAAGGACGAATGTAGCGGCTCATGCGTTGTATGGAGAGCCATAGTGCATCCGGAAGTTGATTTAAAAAAAGTTATCTTTATGAAACGCCTCAAGAAGTAGCCTACCCAGATTATCATCACACTCTAAGGATTGCCAAATCGGGTCGTGATTATGTCGAATGTGCAATCTGTGGACGGAAGGATTATATCTGTATGGAAGAAAGTAAAATTCGTTATACTTGGCCGGAGGATAACAGTGATCGTTTAACGGTTTTAGGAACGTTCAAACAAATGCGCAAAATCGCTTGCCACTCTCAGGAAATCTTTGGTTCTTTAAAGAATTCCATAAAGGAAGAATATATAGCTTATAAAGCAAAAAAAACGATTTTGTGGTTCGTCTACCAAAAAATAAATTTTAACGGTGAAAAGGAGATAAACATAGCCGTTCTAAAATGTCAAGACTTGCTTTATTTGTCAAAGTCGGCTATGATGAAACTGCCCAAGGACAACGCATTTTTCCTACACTTTGAGATAAGGGAGACCGGACGTTGTTATTTTGTGTTGAAGACCCGCTACGAGTGGGGATCCTAAGACTTAACACAGGTCACCCACCTGTACACACAGGGAAAGATCTCAGCTCCTTGGGACTTTTTTTATAAAATAAGGGATAGATTATATACAAGGAACTATACGACATAAATAATGTCAAATTATGATTTATACTGAAATCATAGAAAGAAGGTATATTCATGAGTGAAATTTTTACCTGTATGATGATCGATCCCTATTTTTGTATTTTAGCCGTTTTACAGTTTCTATCCTGGATTGGCTTTGGAGTAACTACGATATGTGGTATACATAAAGTATTGTTTGACAGAAAAGATGAATGTTATGAATAGAAAAGAAGAATTTATCGAAACGTATAAAACACATATTCAACGCGATGGCGCGCAAGAATTCTTAGATTATTTATGCAGTGCCAAATCTGATTTTTTCACAGCACCTGCCAGTACTCGCTTTCATGGCAATTATCCCGGAGGTTTGGTAGAACATAGTCTGAACGTGTTCAGCTGTTTAAAGGATTATCTGAGCCGAAACCGGGTCAAGGATGTATATGGCATGGAATACAGTGATGAATCCATTGCGATTGTCAGCTTACTTCATGATGTCTGTAAGATCAACGTCTATAAAGAAAGCGTTCGGAATAAAAAAGTCAATGGAGAATGGGTGCAGGTGCCTTTCTATGAATTCGAGGATAAAATGCCTTATGGGCATGGAGAGAAAAGTGTATATATGATCACTCCGTTTATGAAGCTGTCCCGGGAAGAAGCGTTTGCGATTCGATATCATATGGGCTTCTCCAATGATGATCCAGCTAAAAATGTCGGCTATACCTTCGAACATTTTCCCTTGGCGTTTGCGTTAAGTACAGCGGATATGGAAGCTACTTATTTTTGTGATGAACAACGATAAAACTCCGATAAACTCGGAGTTTTTTTAAGATATCTCTTTAAAAATATTTTAATATCATATAGTCATATCTTTAAATTCAGAGTTCTCTTTTTTCCATAAGGACAGTTGTTCCTGATTGGCTAGAGCGTTTAGAAAGTTATCCTGCGCCTGCGGAAATTGACGATAAAACTGATGCAGGATGTCTTTCATTTGCTGGCGTTGGGTAACACCATCATTAGGACAAACTCTTCGAACAGCGGGTATCTGATTATTCTTACAAATATCAATGATTTCCTGTTCTTTTAAATAGATCATCGGTCGAATCATATACATATTCATTCTTGACATATACTGTTTTGGTTGAAAAGTGGCAATCTTTGAGCCATGAACCATATTCAACAACAAGGTTTCGATTGCATCATCGCCATGATGTCCCAAGGCAATCTTGTTGCAGCCAAACTCTTTGGCTTTATCAAACAATACTCCCTTTTTTAAAGTGGAACAAAGGGAACATTGAATCTTTCCTTTGTTGTTGGGGTGTAATTTAAGAATATCAAAAATTTTTGTCTTTTCGATATGAAGATCAAGATTATATTGCTTGGCAAAATCCTTCATCTTTTCATGCTCAAAGTCTTCAAAACCTACATCAACATGAATTCCGCAAAGTGAAAAGGGATGAGGGGCAAATTTTTGATACATCGATAAGGCGACAAACAACAACATGCTGTCTTTTCCACCGCTGAGGGCCACACAAATCTTATCGTTGTCTTCTATCAAACCAAAGTCTTGATCCGCTTTGCGGATCGCACGTAACACAGACTGAATTTTCATAAAGTTTTCCTTTCTTTCTTTGGCATTATATCATTTGCATAACAATTTAAAAATAAGTACAATGGACTAAGGTGATGAAATGGATGGAATTTTGATCGTAAATAAACCGGCAGGCATGACCAGCCATGATGTGGTCAATCGTTTACGTAAAATTTTACAAACCAAAAAAATTGGACATACAGGAACCTTAGATCCACAGGCTACCGGTGTTTTAGTGGTACTGGTAGGAAAAGCTTGTAAGATATTACAATTTTTAAACGATACTGATAAAACGTATCGAGCCGGTATTCAACTGGGATATGCAACGGATACCATGGATGTCTTTGGAAATATCACACAGGAAAAAGAAGTGAACTTAGACTTTGATTTTGAAGAAGTATTGAAAACCTTTCAAGGCAAGATTTCTCAGCTTGTACCGATGACATCCGCAAAGAAGATCCACGGCAAAAAGCTGATGGAATATCAAAGACAAAATATTGAGATCGATCCAATCTATCAGGATGTTGAAATTTATTCGATTCGTGCTTTAAATGTGCAAGACCTTACCTTTGAAGTACATTGTTCCAGTGGTACTTATGTTCGAAGCATTTGTTATGAATTTGCGAAAAAGACAAATAATGAAGGGTGTATGAAAAGCCTGGATCGCATACGTGTGGGGCGCTTTTCCATTGAGCAGGCACAAAGCTTGGAAGAAATCGAAGTCTTGCCCCGTTTTTATCCGATCGAGGATTTAATTTCCCACATTCCACGCATTGATATGGACGATGTACAAGATGTGCTGCATGGTAAAAAGCTGTACATTTCCAATCAAACATCGGATTTGATCTGTATCTATCATCAACAAAAACCGCTTGCCATCTATGAAAGAGTCGATGGCGATTTATATGCATCTAAAAGGGGGTTATGGTAATGCAGGTATATACGATTGATCATAATGCATTACCACGCTTGGAAGATAGCGTTGCCTGCATCGGTTTTTTCGATGGCTTTCATAAAGGCCATCAAGCTTTGGTAAAGACTTGTAAACAAGAGGCAAAAAAGCGGGGACTGTTAAGTGCCATCATTACCTTTGATCCCGATCCCTGGGTGTTATTTTATCCTACGCGAGTCATTGAACATATCACGCCTTTAGAGGATAAAATCGAACTGGCCGGCCATATGGGTATTGATGCTTTTTATATTCTGAAGTTTACCAGAGACTTTGCTTCGCTAGATACATCGCAGTTTCATGCGCTTCTTTCCAATCTGCATGTTAAATCACTGGTCTGTGGTTTTGATTTTCGATATGCAATCAAGAATGAAGGAAATACTGATACGCTTCTAAAACAAGATCTTTTTTCCGTTCATGTGGTCGATGCGATCTTAGATCCGATTGAAAAGATTTCCAGCACACGAATTGAAACAGCCTTAAAAGAGGGACGAGTATTTGATGCGGCCCAAATGCTGGGCTATGGGTATTCAATCGAGGGAATAGTTGAACATGGATATCATCGTGGTACTTCTTTACTACAGATTCCGACAGCCAATCTAAAGTTGTCCAGAGAATTTATCGTACCTTATGGCGGTGTCTATGCAGGTCTGAGCCACTATAAAGGCGCGTTTTATCCAACTATGATCAATATTGGCACCAATCCAACATTTAAAAATAAAAATATGAGTATAGAGGCTCATCTGATTTCCTTTTATGGTGATTTATATGGACAAACATTGCGTTTATTCTTTATCGATCGCATTCGTCCGGAACAGCGCTTTGATGGAATCGATGCACTAAAAAGCCAGCTTCACCATGATATAGATGAAACATTGTCTTTGTTACAGAAACAGAAAGAGGTTGTCGAAAATACTTATCGGCTTTGGGGATAAAGGACTTTCAGTAATGCTTGAATTTTGGTATAATTGTTGATAGAAATGAGGGTGATTGATATGGCACAAGAATATATCACATTAGAAAACAGCAGTAATCTGGGAACTGTACGTTTAAATAAAAGTGTTTTTACTTCCATTGCGTTAAACGTAATCGAAGAGGATGAAAACGTAAAGTTGGCAGAAACGACACGCTTGCGTAATTCCAATACATTATCTTCGGAAATTCATGATAATCAATTAACAATGAACATTCCTGTTCAAATTAACTACAAGGCAAACGTTTCTGATGTTTGCGCCAATCTTCAACACAAGATCTTTGAAAGTATTTCTTATATGACAGGTTTACAGCCTTCCTCCATTGAGGTACAGGTTGTCGGATTTATCTTTTAAGGAATCTTCGGATTCCTTTTTTTTAAAAAGAAAGGAGAACTATGGCAGTATCATTTGATGAATATCTTGTAGTAGGCATATCCAGCCGTGCTTTGTTCAATCTGGAAAAAGAGAACGAGGTTTTTGAAACACAGGGACTGGATGCATATCGAGAATATCAATTATCCCATGAGGATGAGATCTTAGAGCCGGGAACGGGCTTTACATTAGTTAATAATTTACTATCGATCAATGAAAAAACCGGTAAAAAGCTGGTGGAAGTCATCGTCATGTCCAGAAACTCGGCTGAGACATCGTTACGAATCATTAATTCTTTAGATCATTATGGTTTAGATATCAATCGAATGGCAATGAGCGGTGGAGAGAATATTTCGCGTTACTTAAAGGCCTTTGGCGTGGATTTGTTTTTATCCTCCAATGAGTTTGATGTCAGTGATGCGATCAATAATGGCTTTGCGGCCGGTCTTGTTTATAACACGGATCAAATTTATCGTACTGATAATGATCAGATTCGTATTGCCTTTGATGCCGATGCGGTTTTGTTTTCGGCGGAAAGTGAAAAAATCTTTCAGGAAAAAGGCTTAGATGCCTTTGTGAAAAACGAAGTAGAAAATCAGGATCGGGCTTTAAAGAAAGGGCCTTTGGCAAAATTCTTATTATGTCTTGCCAATCTGCAACAAAACACAAGAGAATATCAACTGATTCGTACTGCTATTGTGACCTCCAGAGATAAAAACAGTGGAAGACGAGTGTTAAAAACATTGCGAAAATGGAATATTGATGTAGATGAAGTCTTCTTTTTACAAGGTGCCAATAAAGCGGCCATCTTAAAAAGCTTTGGCGCCAATATCTTTTTTGATGATCAAGATGTACATGGGCTTCCGGCCAGTGAAGTTGTACCGAGCGCCAGAGTGCTCTATAAGAAAGGACAGGAACCGAAATGAATCGACATGAACAACGAGTAATTGCTTTAGAAACTATTTATCAAAACCTTCTTTTAAAAAAGGATATCCGGAAAGCTTTGTTTGAGTGTACGCACGGACAAAATGAGATCGATCCTTTTTTATACACTTTGACCATTGATTTGATGGATAAAAAAACTGCCTATCGCAAGGATATCGAATCTCGCCTGCGGGATGACTGGACCTTTGATCGGTTGAGTCTTCTGGAACAAACGATCTTGTTGATGGCCTATCAGGAATTCTATGTGATCCAGACACCCAAAGCTGTTGTCATCGATGAAGCTATCAACCTGGCTAAAGCGTATTGTGATGATTCCAGTTATAAGCTGATCAATGGAATCTTGGATCAGCTATGAAAGAAGAACGCGTTGTCCTTGTTTCCTCCGTATTGCAGCGAATCAAAGTCATCTTAACGCAAACCTTTGATTTCTCAACCGTATGGATTCAGGGAGAAATCAGCAATCTGACAAAGCATCGTTCCGGCCATTATTATTTTTCTTTAAAGGATTCCCGTGGGGAAATGAGCTGTGTCATGTTTTCTTCCTATGTCAAACATCTGGATTTTTCATTGGAAGAGGGTATGAATGTGCAGGTACAGGGAAGTGTCAATGTCTATGAAGTGCGAGGCTCCTTACAACTTTATGTCAAGCGTATTCGTCAAGATGGAATGGGTGCTTTGTTTTTAGAATACCAGAAACGCTATAAACGATTGTTGGAAGAAGGATACTTTGATCAAAGTCATAAAAAAGATAAACCGGAATGGTTTGAACACGTAGCCATTATTACGGCTAAAGAAGGAGCCGCCTTGCAGGATGCACTTAAGACGATCCAAAGACGATGGCCGATGTTGAAGGTAACTTTATATCCGGCTTATGTACAGGGGAATTTGGCCCCGGCTTCCTTGATCAAACAAATACAAAAGGCGGATCAAAAAGGTTATGATGCCTTACTCATCATTCGTGGTGGAGGAAGCTTTGAAGATTTATTTTGTTTTAACGATGAAGAACTTGTCAAGACTCTCTATCAGTGTAAAACCTATACGGTCAGTGGAGTAGGACACGAAGTGGATACGACTTTATGTGATTTGGTTTGTGATCATCGTGCAGTAACACCCACAGCAGCTGCACAATGGGTAACACCCGATCAACATGAAATTATTGAACAGTTAACTTTGAAAACCAAACAGCTGGAGCTATCCATGAAACATATCTTTGAACGCTATCGGCAACAATATCAGCTGCTTCAACAAAATCCGTATTTAAAAGAACCACTTTCCTGGGCTTATGAAAAACAACTGAAACTGGATTCTATGCATCAGGCTTTGGAACAAACGGCCTTGCAGTGGATTTCCAGAAAGGAAACCATTCGTCAACGAAAACAGGAAATGTCCTATCAGCTTCAAAAGAAGATGGAATTTGCCTTAACTTCGATGCAGTATAAAGAACAACAGTTAGAAGAGCGCATGCATCAATTTAAGCGTTCCCGAAAGCAGCAATTGGAAAAGAATGCGGCATTATTGGACGCGTTTAGTCCTTTAAAGACATTATCCCGCGGCTATTCCATTGCGACAAAGGACAATAACATTATCAAAAGTATTCAACAGGTGCAAAAACAAGATGCGTTGCAGCTGCAGGTAGAGGATGGCTGTATTCATGTCAGAGTTACAAATAAGGAGGAAAAGGAGCTATGGCACAAAAAAAGTTAAAGTTTCAGGAAGCCATGAAACGATTGGATGAAATCGTAAATGCGTTAAATCAAAACGATCTGGATTTAGAAGAGGCCATGTCACTCTTTGAAGAAGGATTAAAACTTTCCAAACAATGTTCAGATCAGCTAAAGACCTTTGAAGATCGAATGGATCAGCTGTTACACCAACAAGAGGAGACAAATGATGAACAATAAAGACTTTGAAGACTATTTGCGCCAACAAGCTACAGTTGGTCTTCCTTCACGTACCAAAGAAGCAATGACATATTCATTGATGAATGGGGGAAAACGCATTCGTCCGCTGATCTTATTTAGTCTTTTAAAAGACTATGGATTTAAAGAACAGCTGGGCTATCCCTGTGGCTGTGCCATTGAGATGATTCACACCTACTCTTTGATTCATGATGATCTGCCCTGTATGGATGATGATGATCTGCGACGGGGAAAACCAAGCTGCCATAAAGCCTATGATGAGGCAACTGCGGTTTTAGCCGGCGATGCACTTTTAACTAGAGCGTTTCAAGTCGTATTGGAATCCCAATGCTCATCAGAAAAGAAATGTGCTCTGGTTTCTAACCTCACTGAATATTCCGGAATCGATGGAATGATCTACGGACAAGATTTGGATATGAAAGCAGAAACGCTAACCGATGCACATTTTGAAGATCTTCAGGAAATTGAAGTGTATAAAACTGCCAAGCTATTGACATTGCCTATGGTATGTGCAGCTATTTTAGCAGATAAAGAACAGGATATACCAGTTTTAAAAGAAATTGGAGTGCATCTAGGTATCCAATTTCAGGTACAGGATGATATTTTAGATGTAACAAGTTCTGCCACTGCTTTAGGGAAATCGACCAGTGATACGCAAAATAATAAATTGACGGCGGTATCGCTATTAGGATTAGAAGAATCACAAAACTTAGTGGCAAAGCTGGATCAACAAATCCAAAGTTTGTTAAATGATTTATCGACATCCACATCATCCTTTCAGAAAATCTTAGATTTTTTAATTCATCGAACCTGTTAAAAGAAAAGAGGTAAAAAGCTATGCGTCTATACGATATTGAATCACCGGATCAGATTCGATCTTTGACAATACCACAATTAAATGCTTTGGCTGAGGACATTCGTCATTTTTTGATTCATTCGATTTCGAAGACCGGCGGCCATTTATCCAGCAATTTAGGTATCGTAGAGACAACGATTGCCATGCATTATGTATTTCACGGCCCACAGGATAAAATGATCTTTGACGTGGGGCATCAGGCTTATGTACATAAGATTTTGACCGGACGATCGACTTTGTTTCCTACACTTCGTCAATTAGACGGGCTTTCGGGGTTTCAAAAGCGCAAGGAAAGTGTTTATGACTGTTGGGAAGCCGGTCATTCCTCGACATCTTTAAGTGCGGCTCTAGGCTATGCAGCGGCAAGAGATATCTTACATCAGGATTATAATGTCGTAGCATTAATTGGTGATGGAGCGATTACCAGTGGTATGAGCATGGAGGCTTTAAATGATATCGGCGCACAAAAGCGAAAGATGATCATTATTTTTAATGACAATAATATGTCTATTTCCAAAAACCATGGTGGCATGGAAAAACGGATCACTTCAATTCGTAGCTCACGTGTTTATCGAAATGTTAAACAGGATGTAAAGGGAAGTCTGGATCATAATAAATTCGGGACGGAAACCTTAAAGTTTATGACTGCTTTTCGAGACCGCTTAAAAAAAGGGTTGATCGATGCTCCTTTATTTGAAGAATTTAACTTAGACTATATGGGACCGGTCAATGGGCATAATATTGCCGAATTGATCAAAGTTTTTGAAACTGCCAAAGAACATGATGGACCGATCGTTGTGCATGTTCGAACAAAAAAAGGAAAAGGATACAGCTTTGCCGAGCAAGATACGGTGGGAAAATGGCACGGTGTATCGCCATTTAATATCGCGACCGGGCAGTCCTTGATGAAGCTGCCGCCAAATGAAAAAAGCTGGTCACAGATCATCAGCGATGCCTTGATACAGCTTGCCAAAAAGGATCCAAAGATCGTTGCGATCACACCGGCTATGGCACAGGGAAGCAAGTTGATGAAGTTTGCGAAGATGTTTCCTGATCGATTCTTTGACTGTGGTATTGCCGAACAACATGCGATCACGATGGCTTGCGGTATGTCCTTAGGCGGACTGCATCCTTTTGTCAGCGTGTATTCCTCTTTTCTTCAGCGAGCTTATGATCAGATGAACCATGATCTGGCGCGTATGAATCTTCCGGTTGTTGTAGGTATTGATCGTGCCGGTCTTGTCGGTGATGATGGGGAGACCCATCAGGGTGTTTTTGATATTGCGATGTTACGAAGCATTCCTAATCTGATTCTTTCGCAGCCAAAAGATGCCAAAGAAGCGTATGATCTTATATATACTGCTTTTACATCCGGTAAACCTTTCTGTATTCGTTATCCACGTGGACAGGCTATGGTTCCGGAAACTATCACTTTTGACTCGATTCCGATTGGATCATGGACCAAGAAACAGTTTGGTTTACATCCAAAGGGAATCATCATTGCCTATGGGCCGGATGTAGAGCGCATAGAACATACGGTGCAGGAAAATGAATATGAGATGATTGTTGTCAATGCACGCTTCTTTAAACCCATCGACGAACATCTTTTAACTTCTTTATTGAATTTGAATTTGCCAATCTATGTTTTTGAAACGGATGTAACGATAGGTGGTTTATCCAGTGCCATTCTGGAGTTCCAAAATCAATATAAAAATAAAATCCATATTTTGGGAATTTCAGATCACTTTGTCGAACATGGATCAATTCGTGCATTACGCAAAAAAGAGCATATCGATCTGGAGTCGTTGTTTAAGGAAATTGATGCTCATGAATAAGGTGCGTTTGGATGTAGCCTGTGTTGCGTTAGGAAAAACACGCACAAAAGCACAAGATTTGATTAAGGATGGCAAGGTCAAGGTCAATGGAAAAGTGATTTCAAAGCCTAGTACTCTGGTCTTAGAATCCGATTCGGTTGAAATCGATGATGCGGATACCTATGTTTCCAGAGGGGCTTATAAACTAAAGGGTTGTTTAGATTCTCTTGCCATCGATCTTAGAGATCAGATTTGTTTGGATATTGGTGCCAGTACCGGCGGCTTTACCCAGGTTTGTCTGGATAAAGGTGCTAAAAAAGTCTATGCCCTGGATGTTGGTCATTTACAACTGGATCCTTTATTAGATCAGGATGCCCGTGTGATCAAAATGGAGGGGCGTAATGCTCGTTATATTGAAACTTCCTGGTTTGAAGATTCGATTGATTTTCTATGTATGGATGTCAGTTTTATCTCTTGTAAGACCATATTAGAACCGGTATTTTCTAAACTAAAGCCTGAACATTGTGCTATATTGATCAAACCACAGTTTGAATGTGGCCCGCAATACTTAAATACAAAAGGTGTTTTAAAAAGTGAAAAGATAAGAAATAAGATCGTTGAAGACATAAAACATTTTGTCTTACAAACATATCAAGATGTTGTCGTAGAAAAAAGTCAGATTCAGGGACGTCACGGCAACCAGGAATATATGCTTTATGCGAGAGGAAGAAGGTGACAAAATGATTGAACAGCTTATGGTAAAGGATTACATACTATTTGAATCGGCGTTGATTGATTATAATACAGGCATGAGCGTTATAACCGGGGAAACTGGTGCCGGAAAGAGCCTTTTAATCGATGCGATCGGTTATCTGATGGGAAATCGTATTCAGGGGAATATCATCCGTAAGGGAAAAGAAAAATGTATCCTACAGATGGTTTTAAGCAAGCCTTCCCCGGCTGTTTGCCAACAGTTGGAAGACAATGGTTTTGAAGTCGATGATGTTTTGATTATCCAAAGAACTATCAACCAACAACAAAAGAGCACGATTCGTATTAACCAGCAGATCACGACCAATCATTTTGTCCGCCAGATTGTTTCTCAGATTGTTGATATTCATTCGCAGCAAGATACCTTTTATTTAATGGATTCTTCTGTTCAACTGGATTTGTTGGATCAATATGCACAAACACTTAATTTAAGAAAAAAGACAAAAGAAGCTTATCATCTTTATGTTCAGGCTTTACAGACATATTCTGACACCAAAGAAAAACAGTTGAGTGCAGATCAATTAGACCTTTATACAGCACAACTTAATGAAATTGAAGAATTATGGATGCCGCAGGAAGAATATGACCAGCTGCAAAATAAGATTCAAGAACAATCGCGCGCTCAAAAAACAATAGAAGATTTATCCGAGTGCATTTATCTATTGGATCATGAGAATGGTTTAAGTGATCAACTTTACACGTTCTATAAAAAGCTGCAGTCAATCCAGACATTTGCAGATTCTGAAAGCTATGTTCATGATGTGTACTATCAAGTTATGGAAATATCGGAACAGTTAAAAAAGGAGAAAGATCGTATCTTGCAGGATGCGGAAAATTTGGATCAGTTACAAGATCAGCAGTATCGTTTAAAAAAGGCTATTCGAAAATATGGCGGTTCTTTAGAAGCCATGACGCAAAGAAAACAGGAAATCATGGATCAGATCGATCTGATTTTGCATCGCGAGGATCTCTTAGAAAAGTTGAAAAAAGATTTGGATGCGAAAAAGGAAGCTTACGATACGCTTGCATTGGAACTATCACAAAAGCGACAACGTGTCTTTAAGAAACTAAGTACATCCTTAGAAACACATTTCAAAGATTTGATGCTGGAACATGCTCGCTTTCAGGTGGCTTGTAATCCCAAATCAGCCGGTGCTACGGGAATCGATGATATTGAATTTCAGGTATCTATGAATCCCGGACAACCTTTCACTTCTTTAAAACAGTCGGCATCCGGTGGAGAGCTTTCTCGTTTGATGTTAGCGTTAAAGGTGGTCTTTCATTCCAAAGAAGATACGCAGACACTGATTTTTGATGAAATCGATACCGGTGTCAGCGGGAAGGTTGCCTTTAAGATGGGAGAAAAGATGTATGTCTTATCGAAACAATATCAGGTTCTTTGTATCACACATTTAGCCAGTGTTGCGGCCTGGGCCGATACGCATTATCGTGTGGTAAAAGAAGTGGTTGGACAAGAAAGTCAGACAAAAGTGGAGTCATTAAATGCCCAACAAACAATCGACGAACTGGCGATGATGACAAGCGGACAGATCAGTTCTCGTTCTCAAAATGCGGCTTTGGAGTTAAAAGAGCGTATTCAGGAGATACTGCATGGCTAGAGTGTTGTTTCATGTGGATTTGAATGCGTTTTTTGCCTCCTGCGAAGAGTTGAAAAATCCTTCTTTAAAAGGCAAGCCTATGGCGGTTGGTTCACTTTCCAAGCGAGGAGTATTATCTACGGCCAATTATGCAGCCAGAAAAGAAGGTGTGCATGCAGCTATGCCGGTCTATGAGGCTTTACGAAAGTGTCCTTCTTTAATCATCGTTCAGGGAGATTATCAATACTATCGATCGGTCAGTGCTCAGTTTTTTGAATTTTTGCGCCAATACACGACACTTTTAGAACCCTGTAGTATCGATGAATGTTTTATGGATGTGACTGAAGTTATTGCACATTATAAACGCCCTTTGGATTTAGCCTTTGAAATTCAGGATGAATTGATCGAACGCCTGGGATTGAGCGTGTCCATCGGTGTCGCACCGACTCGCTTTCTGGCAAAAATGGCCAGTGATATGAAAAAGCCAAGAGGTATTACGGTTTTAAGAAAGGCCGAAATCGAACAAAAACTTTATCCTTTGCCCATCGAAGCTATTGTCGGATTAGGTAAGAAGACCGTTCCTTTGTTGAAGGAAAAGGGAATTACAACGATTGGTGAACTGGCTGATAAGAAAAACGAGAGTCTGGTTCTTCAAATTCTGGGAAGAAACGGTTATGCGCTTTTACAAAAGGTGCATGGACAAAGCAGCGATCAATTACAAGTTTCCAGTACACGTAAAAGCATTTCTCTTTCCAGAACCTATGAACAAGATTTTTATACGATGGATGAAGTTTTGGTTCAGGCTCGTTATTTGACCCAGCATTTATGCGATAAAATGATACGAGAGCATCAGATGGGACAGCTTGTATCGGTATCCTTGCGTGATACGGAATTCCACAACATCGTTCGCTCCCAAAATTTAGGACAATATACCAATCAGTTTCCACTGATCTATCAGGCAGTATCCAATTTGATCGAAGAAAATTTTGAACCGATTGGATATCGTCATATCGGAATTCATGTCGGTTCAATCAAAGACCAGGAGAAAATTCTTCATCAACCTTCTATTTTTGAAGTTCCGCAACATGATACAGACTGGATCTTAAACAAGCTGAATCGAAAAATGGATCAACAAGTATTTATGAAAGCGAGTGACCTTTTAAAAAATGGAAATCAACAAAAGTGACTTACGACTGGACTATTTCTTAGACAAAGAGCGTCCTTTATATCAACATCCAAAGCATTTTCGCTTTAATACCGATACCAAATTATTGGCTAATTTCTGTACGATTCGAAAAGGAGAACGAATTTTAGATATCGGCTGTAATAATGGTGCTTTATTATATGCGTGTGATCAATATGATGTAAAAGAGCTTGTTGGTGTTGAGGTTTTTGATGAAGCGTGTCTGGTTGCACGATATAATGTTGAACATTTTTTTAAGCATCCAACCAAGATCGTATGTTGTAGAGTGCAGGAATATCAGGATGAACCCTTTGATGTAATCGTATCCAATCCACCATATTTTAAGGTCGATGCGACACATCCTGATATTTCCATGGATCCCAGACAAAATGGACGTGTCGAAGTACATTTGACATTAGAAGAGTTGATTAGAAATGCTTCTCGTCTTTTAAAAAGTAACGGGCGTTTTTATTTTGTCCATCGTCCAAATCGCTTCAATGATATCTGCAAGGTTTTATATAAGTATCATTTTCAAATACAAAGCATGCAGGTGGCATACGATCAAAATGTGGCGAAGTCTTTATTGATTGAAGCACGAAAAGAATCGGGATGCGACTGCAAGATACTTCAACCTTATTTTATAAAGTGATAAGATAGTACTATGAATATCAAGGAAGCATATGATGACTATATCATGCAACTAAAAGTGATTGAAAATAAGTTTTTGAATACGATAGAGAGCTATCAGAGAAATTTAAATGTCTATTTAAAGTATTTAAAAGATCATGGGATTACAGATATGGAACAAATTCATGTACAAATCGTAGAAAACTTTTTGATGATGTATATGGACACACATTCTGCGGCCAGTGGGAATCAGATGCTGTCGTGTATCAAGGGCTTTCATGCTTATACTGTATTGAATCATCCAACGATCAAGGATCCGGCTGTTTCGATCCGTGGCTTTCAACAAAGTAAGCATTTACCGGTTTACTGTACCAAACAAGATTTAGAAACGCTTTTTGCCTCTTTTGATCAAAGCGATAAAGGCATTTATGAAAAAACAATCTTGGAGGTACTCTATGGCTGTGGACTTCGTGTCAGTGAACTTTGTACCCTTACGACCAATCAGATTCATTATGATCAAAAGATCCTGCGAATTCACGGAAAAGGGGATAAAGAAAGAATTGTTCCGATGGCCGATGTTTGTATCAATCAGATGAAACTTTATCAAGATCTTGTACGAAGACAATGGCTAACGAATCGAACCGCACTTTTTTTTATCAACGCTAAAGGAAAAGCTTGTAGCCGACAGTATGTTCATACGTTGATCAAACGAAAAGTTCGAGAATGTGGTTTAGATCCACGTATCTCGGCTCATAGTCTTCGTCACAGCTTTGCGACTCACCTTTTAGAAGGAGAGAGTGACCTGCGCATTGTACAGGAACTTTTAGGACACAGTGATATTCAAACCACACAAATCTATACGCACATTCAAAATCAAAGATTGACAAAAGCGTATGATACGTATTTTAATGGGGTAAGCAAAACAAAGGAGGATAATTGATATGTCTTGTGAAGGATGTCCAAGTAAAGGAAATTGTGGAAAAGATCAATCGACATGTGGGGTAGAAAACAATCCCAACAATCATATAAAAAATATCGTAGCGATCATGTCCGGAAAAGGTGGAGTTGGTAAATCTACGATTACGGTGATGGTAGCTAAGGCTCTTGCGAAAAAAGGGTATAAAGTAGGAATCATGGATGCCGATATTACCGGTCCAAGTATTCCACGATTATTCGCTGCGGAAAATGAACAGGCTTATGCGACAAAAGAAAACTATATCATTCCGGTTGAGGTTACCGACGGAATTAAGATCATGTCTTTAAACTTTTTAATGAAGAATGAAAGCGATCCGGTAATCTGGCGTGGTCCTGTTATTGCCGGTGTGGTCAAACAGTTCTACACCGATGTATTATGGGGTGATCTGGATGTGTTATTGATCGATATGCCACCTGGAACCGGTGATGTTGCCTTGACAATCATGCAGTCGCTACCGGTATCGGGTGTACTGATGGTATCTACACCACAGCCAATGGTTTCTATGATCGTAGCAAAAGCCATTCACATGTGCGAACAAATGCATGTACCGGTATATGGTGTCATCGAAAATATGGCTTATCTGGAATGTCCAAACTGTCTGGAAAAAATCGAATTCTATGATACGGCTCAGCTTCATCAGTTCTTTGAGGATACAAAGACAAAGCTTTATGGTACCTTGCCAATGTTGGATCTGATCCGTGATCTGAACACATATGCACAATACAATGAAAACCAAAAAGAAATCGTTCATGATTTAATCGATTCGGCTGTCGATCAGCTGATTCAGGATATCGGATGTTAGAATATACTCTGATTCGTAAAAACAACAAAAATCTATATTTGAGGATTCGAGAGGGAAAAGTCGTAGTTACAGCACCTAAAAATGTGTCTAAAGCTTATGTAGATCAATTTGTGTGTAAGCATCGATCATGGATTGAACAACGTCTTACCACAAGTAAAAAACCATTACAAAACTTAGATACGATTTATATATTTGGTAAACCTTATACCATTTGTTTTGATAGCATTACATCAAAGGATCCAATGATCATAAAATGCGGACCGGATATAAAATCCTTTCAAACATGCATTCGTTTGAAGATACAAGATATTTTCCTGCAACGCTTTAATATGCATTGTGAGCGAATGCATATTAAAGGATTAAAGCTTCGTATCGGCTTCTTCAAAAGCAAATGGGGAAGTTTTCATCCGACAAAAAAAGAGATTTCTTTGAATGGAAACCTTGCCTTTACGGATATAGAATGCTTAGATGCGATCATCATTCATGAACTTTGTCATGTTTCATATCGAAATCATTCGTCTGCATTTTATAAAGAAGTTTTACATTGGATGCCAAATTATAAAGAGGTACATAAACGATTAAACTCTTATGAAATACCTATACTAAAAAAAGACGCTTAGCGTCTTATACGTTGATTTCAGCGTGTAAGCCTAATACGTCTTTTTCTTTTGTCAAAATTGGATCGACATGTTCGCCAAAGAATTCTTCCGTCTGTTGTACAGAACGACCAACAAACTTTGATGGATCCATGATCGAAAGAATTTGTTCTTTTGTCATACCAAATTTAGGATCACCTGCGATACGATCAATCAAATCGTTTGGTTTTCCTTCTTCTTTGACAACTTTTCCGGCTGCCATAGAATGCTGACGAATCAATTCATGAAGTTCCTGACGATCGCCACCGGCTTTGACCGCATCCATCATGATATTTTCGGTAGCCATGAAAGGAAGCTCTTTTTGAAGATTGGCTTCGATGACTTTTGGATACACAACTAAACCATCTGTGATGTTTAAGTACAAATCCAGGATGCCATCAGTAGCTAAGAAGGCTTCCGCAATGCTGATACGTTTATTGGCGGAATCATCCAAGGTTCTTTCAAACCATTGCGTGCTGGCAGTAATGGCCGGGTTTAACGCATCACACATGACATAGTTGCTTAAAGCGGCAATACGTTCAGAACGCATAGGATTGCGCTTATAAGCCATAGCACTGGAACCAATCTGACCTTTTTCAAAAGGTTCCTCAATTTCCTTCATGTGCTGCAGCAGGCGAATATCGTTGCTAAACTTATGTGCACTTTGCGCGATGCCCACCAGAACACTCAAGACCTGCGTGTCGTATTTTCGTGTATAAGTCTGCCCGGAAACAGGGAAGTAAGCATCATAACCAAGTTTTTCACAAATCTTTGCATCCAGGGCTTTTACTTTATCGGTATCACCTTCAAAAAGCTCCATAAAGCTTGCCTGTGTGCCGGTAGTTCCTTTACATCCTAAAAGTTTTTTATTTTCCAAGAGATGTTCGATCTCCAGATAATCCATATACAAATCTTGCACCCATAAGCTGGCTCGCTTACCAACGGTAGTTGGCTGGGCCGGTTGAAAATGCGTGAAAGCTAAACAAGGCATATCCTTATACTTTAACGCAAATGTTTTTAATTCAGCCAAAATGTTCACGATCTTGGTTTGAACTAAACGCAAGGCTTCATGCATGATGATTAAATCGGTATTATCTCCGACATAACAGGAAGTAGCACCTAAATGAATGATTCCTTTTGCCTTAGGGCATTGTTGTCCATAAGCATAAACGTGAGACATTACATCATGACGCACGATCTTTTCACGCTCTTTAGCAACATCGTAATTGATATCATCTTTATGTTCAATCAGTTCGTCGATCTGCTCATCAGTGATATCCAAACCGAGTTCTTTTTCACTTTGTGCAAGTGCAATCCAGAGCTTTCTCCATGTCTTGAATTTTTTATCGTTGGAGAAAATAGCCTGCATTTCTTTTGAGGCATATCTCTGAGAAAGAGGAGACTGATAAAATTCATTCATTCTATTCACCAAACCCCATTCGTTTAAAGACTTCCTGATAAGCGCCTTCCGGATCCCCTAAATCACGACGGAATGTGTCTTTATCCAAATGTTTACCTGTTTTCATATCCCAATAGCGACATGTATCTGGACTGATTTCATCCGCAAGAACAATTTGTCCATCGCTTGTTTTTCCAAATTCCAGTTTAAAGTCGATCAGTTCGATGCCAATCTGGGCAAAGAAATCTTTAAGCACATCATTCACTGTAAAGGCATATTTTGTGATCGTATCGATTTCTTCCTGTGTGGCAGCACCGATGGCTTTAGCCATATAAGAGTTGATCAGCGGATCCCCTAAATCGTCATCTTTATAGCTGAATTCCAAAGTAGAGCATTTTAATTCAGTTCCTTCCGGAATTCCTAAGCGTTTGGAAAAGCTTCCGGCTGCCTTATTACGAATGATCACTTCCAATGGAATGATCGAAACACGTTTTACCACTGTACGACGATCATCCAGCTCTTCTACAAAGTGTGTTGGTACACCTTTTTCTTCCAAAACCTTCATCAAGTAGTTTGTCATGCGGTTGTTGATGGCACCTTTTCCAACGATCGTACCTTTCTTTTGACCATTAAATGCTGTCGCATCATCTTTGTAGTCAACGATCACACAGTTTGGATCGTCTGTGGCATAGACTTTTTTGGCCTTACCTTCGTAAATCATGTCCATTTGTTTCATGTCATTATCCTCCATCTGTAACAGTACTATTATACTTTAGTGATATAGGCAATTCAATGTCAATTTCCCAACGTTTCACTTTTTTAGAGAGCTATTTTCTTGAACAAGAAACACTTTTGAACATGAAATCTGTCTGGAGAAAAAGGTATTCTATAGATACTGCTAGACACATATTGTATAATAGGGGATGGGAGCGTGAAGTATGAAAACATTATCGATAGTATCGACAAAATTAAGTGCCTTTCTTTTACGATTGATTGGCCGTGGTGGTTCTTTACCAGGCTCAATCGGTTTAAAAATAGATTCAAATATTTTATCTAAATTATCCTTTTCCGGCCCTATCATTCTTGTCACCGGAACAAACGGAAAAACAAGTACCGCCAATATGATTGCCGATGTTTTATCAACAGCCGGATACGATGTGATTTCCAATCGAAAAGGCGATAATTTAAAAGCCGGTATCGTAACTACTTTATTGACACAGGCAACACTTACAGGAAAAGTAAAAGCCAACGCCTGTGTTCTGGAAGTTGATGAATTAAACATTCGACATATTTTACCGGCAATACCGGTTACGGCCCTGGTTGTAAATAACTTTTTCAGAGATCAGTTAGATCGTGCCAGAGAAATGGAGCAGTTGATTCATTCCATTGAAAATGTACTGCCTGAGTATGATAAAGAATTGATTTTGAACGGAAATGATCCTAATGTACTACGTTTAGCACTTTGTGCACCAAAAGCGCATTGTACATATTTTGGAATTGACAAAAATCAATATTCTGTGGCATCCACTAAAGAGGCCAGTGAAGGAAAGTTCTGTCCAAAATGTGGCCGTAAACTGGAATATGAGTATTACCAGTATTCACATATCGGTTCTTTCCACTGTTCAAATTGTGATTTTAAAACACCATCACTGGATGTTTGTTTACAAAATATTGATCTGGAAAAGGAAACATTTGTGTACGACAATCAAACCATACATTCACCATATGAAGGGATGTATTCCATGTATAATTGTGCTGCCGTGATTGCCCTTGCGCAGTTTTTACACATCGATATAAAACATGTCTTGTATGTCTTTCAACATGCACCGCAGCCAAAGGGAAGAAATGAGCATTTCAAGAAAGATCAAAAGGAATGTATTTTGAATTTGATCAAAAATCCAACCGGTGCCAATGAAGTCATGAAAGTTATTGATAAGGATGAAGATGATAAGGTTGTCTGTATCGTTTTAAACGATCATGAGCAAGATGGTACGGATGTCAGTTGGATCTACGATACTTTCTTTGAAAAGGTTTGTAAGCCTTCGACAAAAAAAGTCGTTTGTACAGGAACCAGAGCCTATGATATGGCTTTGCGCATCTATTATGAAAACTATAAGGGACCGATTGAAATTGCCGAATCAATCGAGCAAGCTATTCATTCCTCTCTTTCTGACAGTTTAAAATGTTATGCGATTGCGACATATACGGCTTTGTTGCCAACGCGAAACGCCATAGTAAAGGAGATGTCAAAATGAGCCTCTCAATAAAAGTATGTTGGATGTATCATGACATCATGGATCTTTACGGAGACAAAGGAAACATGATGGTCTTACAAAAGCGATGTGAAGATCGCCAGATTGATTTTCACCTGGAAACTTGTGCTATTGGTGAAAAGAAAGATCTTTCTTCGTTCGATCTGGTGTTTTTAGGTGGCGGTGCCGATAAAGAACAGATCAGTTTAATTCCTGATTTATTAAAACGTAAAGAAAACATCCGGAAAGCCATGGATGAAAACACCTTTATTTTATTAATCTGTGGCGGTTATCAGCTCTTTGGTCAATACTATATTGCCGCCGATGGATCTCGTATTGAAGGTCTTAAATTTTATAATTATTATACGGATACCGGAAAGCAGGGAACTCGTTGTATCGGAAACATCATCATTGATGCAAAATTAGATGAGCTGCATACAAAGATCATCGGTTTTGAAAACCATGGCGGGCAAACATTACATGTTACACATCCACTTGGTAAAGTCTTACATGGGTTTGGTAATGCCTTTGATGCCGGCTATGAAGGATTTTATGATGGGAAGATTCTGGGTACTTATCTGCATGGGCCTTTATTGCCTAAAAATCCAGATGTTGCGGACTTTGTGATCACAAAAGCCATTCAGAAAAGAAATCCTGATTTTACGATAAACGATTTAAAACCGTTGGATAATACGTTTGAGGAAAACGCAAGAAAGGCGTTATTAAAGCGATTCCAGATTCAGGAATAGGAGGAAGTGTTTTATGAAGAAAATACTGTCTGTATTATGTTCGATCTTTATCATTTTACTGCTTACCGGTTGTCAAACAAAGGATCCGACAATCTCTTTAAAAAAAGATGTAACCTTTGAATTAAAAGATGTTATGACGATTACCAACGATGAATCCAATTCAATCTATTATTACTATATGGCAACGATCACCAACGATTCAAAGGATACCTATTCGACCAATGATGTTGTATATTCCATAACCGATGATGGCAAAGAGCATTTAAATCCCATTGATCAACATGAATCGATGCCGATCACAACGGTCTTACCAGAACAAACTGCCTATGTCTATGGATATATCGGCTTCCCCAATAATAATCAAAATGACATGGGATTCTATTTTAAGGATTCAGGTGAGTTCTTATCCTTTAACAACGTTAATGTTCGTAAGGCAACGAATCAAGATATCAAAGAATCAGAGGATTTGAAATTTACGATGTACGAAGACAATGCCTTAAAGATCGAAATCAATGCCGAGGATGTAAAAGCACAGTTTGAAAATGGAAAGACAACACTATCGGATTTGAAGATCACATATACCAATAAAACCGAACAACAGATCGTTGTTCCTTATCTGGTACCTAAAGCCGATCTAAACGGAATCTTACTTACAAATTATACGGATAAAGGTGATTTTTCTTCCATGAATGAAGATCAAATTAAAAAATTTGATTTTACGACCAACGGATTAGCCCCTAAGACTGATCCAATTGAGGGTAAAGCTTTTGGATACATGGTTGAATATTTAGATCCGGAGCAAAGCATAGAATGTAACGTTGGTTTTACATTTGAGAATGCTGCCATCAACTATCAAAGCAAGAATAAAGATTGCTTCGATATTCATCTGGTTTCCAGTGCATTTGGCATTACGCATGATATGACGGTTTCTTATTAATAACACAAACAAGACAGGACGATTTGAATACAGTTTTCAAAATACTCCTGTCTTTTTTTACTTTCTCGGTTTTCCTGTAGTTTTACGGATGATCAGTTCCGGTTCATATTCCAGACGCAATATATAAGGATGTGACTTTTGCGTATTATTTTTTAGATGTTTTTTATAGATGATATCGACTGCTTCTTTTCCTTTTAAAAACGTTGCATGTTCGATTGTTGTCAACGAAATATCCGGAAGAGAAGACATCAGAATATTATCAAAGCCTGCCACGGAAAAATCCTTTGGAACTTTATAGCCCTCACTTTTTAAAGCCGATAATACACCTAATGCGGTCATATCGTTATTGGCCAAAAAGGCAGTAGAATCCGTTCCTTCTTCCAAAGCTTCCATGGTAAGCTCGTAACCAACCTGATATTCGATATTTTCGGTCTGAATGCTTTCATACTGCGCTAGAGACATGGTTTTTAGCTGGATGTTTTGAACATCCTTACCTTGATCTTCAAAGGCATGAATCAATCCTTCATAACGATGAATACGAGAAATTTCTTTACCCATGACAGGTGCAGAGATAAAAGTGATTTTCTCATGTCCCAAGTTAAGCAGATATTCACCCATTAAATGACCGGCTCTTACACCATTTAATTCCACCGAGTCAAAACGACTGCCCTGAGGTTTATCACCGATAGAGACAACCGGCATTCTTTTAAACAAAGCGTTTGCCTTAGAAATCTTGGTAGGAGGATAGAGATAGATGATGCCAGCTAAGTCTAAATTGGATAGCAGCTCATAGTAAGAGTCTTCCTGTTGTGCATTTCGCATGGTCGTAATCGTAAAGACCGAGTAATTATGCTTTTTTGCCTCGTAAACGATAGAATGAATCAAAGTCGCATAGTAGCTATTTGAAAGGTGAGGGGCAATCACTACAATCGTTTGATGAAGATCTTTCTGACTTGATTTCGACTTATGGATTTCATTTTTATAGCCTAGCTTTTTGGCAGCCTGCAATACGATATCCTGTGTTTCTTTGGAAAAGGAAACATTCTCTTTATGTGAAAGGATCATTGAAACGGTAGATTGTGACAATCCGGTATATTCGGCAATATCACGTGTTGTTATTTTTTTACGTTTTCCCATAATGTTCTCCTTAAAATTTTGATTTATTTTGAATAATCAATCTCAATTAATCAAATTGTTTTTGATTACTAATATTATACTTTTGATTAATTGGTTGTGCAAGAAAAACCGTTAAAATCAGGACTTTGATCATTATAAAAAGTCAATAAATTTTTCAATGAATTAATCAGATATTTTGATTAATTAAAAATGCCTGAAAATCCTATATTTAAAGGCATTTACAAGTTTGACAACCTATTTTATGTGGGTTAGATTTACAGTGTATGAATACTATGGATGGAGGGGTACTATGTACGATGTAATCATAATTGGAGCCGGTGTCAGCGGTAGTGCAATTGCCCGTGAGTGTTCACGCTTTCCGCTAAAAATTGCGGTTCTTGAAAAGTGTGAAGACGTTTGCTGCGGAACTTCCAAGGCAAACAGTGCGATCATTCATGCCGGCTATGATGCCAAAGAAGGTACGTTGATGGCAAAATTGAATGTAGAAGGTAACTTGATGATGGACGAACTTGCCAAAGATCTGGATATTCCATTTCAGCTAATCGGATCTTTTGTAGTTTGTACAGATAAAGAAAATCGCGACCAATTAACGACTTTGTACAATCGCGGTATTACAAATGGTGTTCCCGGTCTTCGTATTGTTGAACGCGACGAATTAAAGGAGATGGAACCAAATATATCCGATGAAGCTGTGGCAGCTTTATATGCGCCAAGCGCCGGTATTGTTTGTCCTTTTGAGTTAAATCTGGCCATGGCTGAAAATGCGGCAGAAAACGGTGTAGAGTTTTATTTTGATTCTCCGGTGGAGGCGATACAAAAAGTAGATGATCACTATGAGATCCAAACACCAAATCAAACATTTCATTCAAAATATGTTGTGAATGCTGCCGGTGTTTATGCCGATATGATCCATAATATGGTCAGTGCTGATAAAATGGAGATCATTCCTCGTAAAGGAGAATATTATCTGCTGGATAAAAGTGCTGGAAAACATGTTTCTCATACGATTTTTCAGTTACCGACTAAGATGGGAAAAGGGGTTCTGGTAACGCCAACTGTACACGGCAATATGTTAGTGGGCCCAACAAGTATGGATATCGACAATAAAGAAGGTGTCAATACGACACGAAAAGGATTGGACGAAGTTGCTATGAAATCATCCATAGCTGTTAAGAATCTTCCTATGAGAGATGTCATCACATCCTTTGCCGGACTTCGTGCACATCATCCGAATCATGAATTCATCATTGAAGAAGTCAAGGATGCACCAAACTTTATTGATGTGGCCGGTATCGAATCACCTGGTCTTTCTTCCTGTCCGGCTATTGGGGTAATGGTCGCAAAGATGATCAAGAAAAAAACGAATACACATGAAAAACCAGATTTCAAAAAGACACGCAAAGGACTGATCAAGCCATCACAAATGAGTATGGAAAAAAGAAATGAACTTATCCAAAAGGATCCTCGTTATGGAACGATCATCTGTCGCTGTGAGATGGTAACAGAAGGAGAGATCGTAGAAGCGGTACATCGAATCATTCCTGCCCGTTCACTGGATGGTATAAAACGTCGTACAAGAGCAGCTATGGGACGGTGTCAGGCTGGTTTCTGCAGCCCGCGTGTTATGGAAATCTTATCGCATGAAGTACCGGATATTGATATGTATAAAGTTAGCAAATCCGGTGGACATTCAAACTTTATCGTAGGAAACGATAAAGAAGATCTGTAGGAGGCAAGACTATGAAAAAGGTAAATGTAGTAATTATCGGTGGTGGACCGGCAGGTCTTGCGGCCGCACTCAGTGCTAAAGAAGCAGGCGAAAGTGATATCTTAATTTTGGAACGTGATACAAAATTAGGTGGTATCTTAAATCAATGTATTCATAACGGTTTTGGACTGCACACATTTAAAGAAGAATTGACTGGGCCGGAATATGCGAATCGTTTTATTGAGAAAGTAAAAGAACAAAATATTCCTTATAAGCTGAATACAATGGTCATGGATATTTCTTCCGATAAAGTAGTTACTGCCATGAACGCAAAAGAAGGTTTATTCCAAATTCAGGCAAAGGCAATCATCTTGGCCATGGGCTGTCGAGAACGACCTAGAGGGGCTTTAAATATTCCAGGTTATCGTCCAGCTGGTATATACAGTGCCGGAACAGCACAGAAATTAGTCAATATCGATGGATTGATGCCAGGAAAAGAAGTTGTCATCTTAGGTTCCGGTGATATCGGTTTGATCATGGCACGAAGAATGACTTTAGAAGGGGCTAAAGTAAAAGTCGTCGCCGAATTGATGCCATATTCCGGTGGTTTAAAAAGAAATATCGTACAATGTCTGGATGACTTTGGAATTCCGTTAAAACTAAGTCATACCGTAGTCGATATCGAAGGTAAAGAGCGTGTCGAAGCTGTCACGATTGCAGAGGTCAAAGATGGAAAACCAGTACCGGGAACCGAAGAAAGATATACTTGTGATACTTTATTATTATCATGTGGTCTTATTCCGGAAAACGAGCTTTCCAATCAGGCCGGCATTGAAATTAGTCCGATCACAAAAGGACCAAAGGTCAATGAATCGTTAGAAACAAACGTTGACGGCATCTTTGCCTGCGGCAATGTATTGCATGTACATGACCTGGTTGATTTTGTATCTCAGGAAGCAAAACAGGCTGGAAAAAATGCCGTAAAATATCTGAAAGAGCAGGAAATCAAAAACACAAAAGTCATTCCTATTCAGACTGAAAACGGCGTACGTTACAGTGTACCTTTTGTGGTAAGACCTGAAGATATGGATGACTTGCTGACGGTACGTTTCCGTGTAGGTGGCGTTTATAAAGATCATTTTATCAGTGTCTATCTGGATGATCAAAGAATTCTTCATAAACCCAGCAAAATCTTGGCTCCAGGAGAAATGGAACAGATCATTCTGACTAAGAAAAAAATGATGGAAATCGATCCATCTACGATTCGCATTACTCTGGAGGATAAATAATATGGAAACAAGAGAATTAACATGTATTGGCTGTCCGATGGGATGTGCTCTAACGGTAAAAATGGAAGAGGGAAATGTGATTTCTGTTTCCGGTAATACTTGTCAACAAGGCGATATTTACGCTCATAAAGAAGTAACTAATCCAACCAGAATCGTAACTAGCATTGTTCCGGTAACTGGTTCAAAGGATGAGATCATGATTTCTGTTAAGACAGCACATGATATTCCAAAGAATAAAATCTTTGCCTGTATGAAAGATCTAAAAGCTGTTAAAGTACAAGCTCCTGTACACATTGGAGATGTAGTCTTAAAAAATGTAGCGGATACAGGAGTCGATGTGATTGCGACAAAGGAGGCATTATAGGAGTATTTCTATGACAGAATTTGAACAGCAAACATTAAACATCAGAAAAAAATCCTAAAGCCAGTGTATTAGGCACAAAGTGATTCTTATCCGCTGCCAACATTTTGACATATCTTGGACTTGGATCAGTGGTTGCTGAAGTCCTGGCAACAACAAAAATAGGTTATCCAGTATTAATGATCGGATTACATGATGAATTTGATCAAAAATGGCAGGCCGAAGACTTAATGAAGCGCTATTATTTAGATACTAGTAGTATTGCTTAAGCTATTCATGAATTTTTAAAATAAATCAAAAGCGGTCAATGATCGCTTTTTTGCATAAATTCCCTATTTTTTATATTAGTATAGTCCACTTAACTATTATAGGATTGTTTTAGATATTAAACCGGCAAAGGTATTTTTATTTATAGATATTTCATTTTTCTTTCTATATTTTCGCTCAAATATTTTGATGATCATGATTTCATCATAACTTTAAATGAATATGTTCACATGTGCATATCAAACTCGATTAAATAGACTCTATGAGAGTACGTGAAAAAGAAAAACATGGGTAATCATACGTTCGATACATTTTACAGAATCAAATAAGGAATGTATATTTTGATTATCATAATTATATATAAGAAAATAGACTAAATAAAATAATGATGAATTTTGTTAGATAAAACAATATAAAAATCTGCATTATGTAAATTTTTTAAGACCGCAAGATGAAAAACCGTGTTCAAAAATTAAATATGTTTTGATAAAACACGATTATACATTTTTTACATAATATACATTATGCGAAGTAAAATTTATTGGCGTACCGATAGTACATTAGCCGATCGATAGAAATTTGCAGGAAAATGTAGATAAACGTATAGATTCTTATTTAAATTGAAGGTGCACCTTTAAATTTATTATGCACTGTCCATATCAGATTTATACATAGTACGTCATAAAAATGAGATAAACAAAAAGCCCAGTGAGGGCTTTTTATAAGTTATCGATTGTAATCATCTTCGATTCGTACTACATCATCTAAATGAGGGGTACTGACTTCGATAATCGTTGTATCTTCTAAAGCGGTATTTCGATGTCGAAAGGTCGGAGGATTGCTGATGATATCACCGGGTCCATATATATGGGTATGTAGTTCTTTATGTTCATCATCTTCCAGGACCTCCAACTTCCCTTTCAAAATGTAAATGTGTTCTTCTTTTTGATTATGGTATTGAAAGGAACAGCGCTCACCTTTCTTAAAGAAAATCTCCTTTAAGGCATAGTGATCTGTTACTGCAAGCCACTTTTCGTAACCCCATGGCTTTTCGACATATTTGACTAATTTTTGTTTCATAATAACGAACTACTCCATATTGGCATGTCTTCCAAACATCGTATCGGAATCCATATGATTCTTTTCCATCAACATCATGATCGCAATATCCATAAACAAACCTTCGGATTGTTCAAATAAAGATCCCATAGGCTGTATGGATTTAATTTGTCCTTCTTTAGCACTTTTCGGACTCGGTGCACTGATTTCAATAACAACATCAGCCATCTTTCCTATCGTCGATTCAGGATTGATCGTGATCAAAGCAAGCTTAGCGCCTACTTCTTTGGCCTTTTGCGCATGATTAACCAGGCTTTTTGTTTCACCGGAGCCAGAACAAATCACTAAGATTCCATCCTCTTTGATATTTGGTGTGCATGTTTCTCCTACAACATAAGATTTCTTTCCCATATGCATCAAACGCATCGCGAAGCCTTTGACTTGAAATCCGCTTCGTCCTGCACCGGCGCAAAAGATTTCGTTAGCCTGATCCACAAGCTCAACAAACTGTTCTGCATTTTTGGTATCTATGCTTAATAATGTATGTTCCAGTTCATTTAATACTGTTTTTGCATATTCGATCGTATTCATGATTTTAAATATCCTTTCATCTCTTTTGCCATTTTTGCTCGGTTTTTGGCATTGCAGATGGCACCGCCAACCACAATGATCTCAGCACCTTCATTGACGATATCCTGAATCGTTTCCAGCTTTACACCCCCGGCAACCGCACTTTTCGCATGATTAATGACTTTATTGACTATCTTTAATTCTTCTAACGGATCTTGACCGGATTGTTGCACATCAAAGGCCGTATGAACACAAATATAATCGACACCCATTTCATCGATTTCTTTGGTTCTTGTGGCTAAATCATGAACATTGATCATATCGACCATGACTTTTCCGTTGTGATTTTTAGCAGATCGTACAACTCCCTGAATCGTTTCATCATGACTGACACCCAAAACAGTTACAATAGAAGCACCGGCTTCAAAGCATTTATCGGCTTCAAATTCACCGGCATCCATGATTTTCGCATCGGCCAGAACTTCAACCTTCGGAAATCTTTTATGAATCTCTTTGACAGGCACCATTCCTTCTTCAATGATAAATGGAGTACCCACCTCAGCAATCTCTACACTTCCCTTTGTTTGTTCTAAAAGTTGAATACATTCCTCCAGGCTTAATGTATCCAAAGCAACCTGTAATTTCATCCTCATCATCTCCTTGTGTAAAGCGTACATCATTCATCTCCTTCTCTCAACAAAAAGATTGGTTTTAATCAAAATAAAGGGTAAAAAACTTGGTAATATAGTATAATTTATTGGAAAACCAAGAATTAGGAGATAGTATGTCAAAGAATAATGAAAAACGTAGAAATGAAATTTTGAAAAAATTAGAACAACAACCTTCCCTTCGCATCAAAGAACTTGCTGAATTCTTTCAAGTCACAACCGAGACCTTGCGTAAAGATCTTTTTGTTTTAGAACAACGAGGCCAAGTGAATAAGACGCATGGCTACGTGCATAGAAAAGATGGATACGATGAATTGCCCATTGAAGTAAAAGTTGAAGAAAATACAGAGTTAAAAGATCAAATTGCACGAAAGGCCATTGAGTTTGTAATTGATTATTCTGTCGTATATTTAGATCCGGGCAGCACCACGCTTTCTATAGTGCGTTATTTTGCGTTAAAAAAGGGGTGTACGATTGTTACCCCATCTATTCGTATTGTGCAAAGCCTGTTAGCTTTGAAACACGAAATTCTGTTGATTGGTGGCCTGATTCAGAAAAAAGGAAGTACGACAACAGGTGCCTTTGCCTTAGATAATTTAAAGCATGTCAAGATCGATACGGCCTTCATGGGGACCGATGGCTTTAAAGATTGTCAGGGACCGACTACATTCTCTTTTCAGGAGCTATCGGTGAAACAAAAAGTGATTGAACAGTCTAAACAAAAGATCTTAGTCTGTGATCGTTCTAAATTCTTTAAGACCGGTACGTATCCATTTGCTCGTTTCAGTGATTATGATAAGATCATTACCAATCCAATCGATCCAAAAGAAAAGGCAATGATCGATTCCGCTAAGGAAATCGTCATCGCCTGATTTTCTTAAATCAATAAACCAAGAATCATTGATCCAATCACAAGAAAACAGAATAATAGAATAAAGAAACGCTTTAAAAATACCATGATTTATTTTTTATTACAGAGATTTTTCAATGTCTGACTTGGTTTAAACTTCGGCAGCTTGGTTGCCTGGATCTTCATTCTTTCTTTTGTGACAGGATTAATTCCCATTCTCTCTTTACGATTAAAAATGATAAACTTGCCAAAGCCAGAAATATCAACTTCTCCATCACTGGCCAGTGCCAGAGACATCTCTTGAAAGATTCTTTCTACCGCATGACCGGCATCTTTTCTGGAAATCTTCAGTTCTTGATAAATCACCTCAGCCAAAGCCTCTTTATTTACATATTTTGCCATGTTAAAACTCCCTTTTTAGCTCTCGCAGCATTAAGTCGTTGGCACATGTCTTTGGCTCTTTACCTTCGTATAGAATTTGATAGACTTCCTCACAAATCGGCATATCGATTCCATTTGCCTTAGATACATTGTGAACAATCTTCGCAGTACGAACCCCTTCCACCGTCTTTTTATTGTTCTTTAAAAAGTTTTCTACTGTATTTTCTTTGCCGATCTGATAACCAGCTGAAAAATTGCGGGAATGAACACTTGTACATGTGACGATCAAATCTCCGATACCGGTAAGCCCCATGAATGTCTGCTGTTGTCCGCCAAATGCCATTCCATAACGAATCATCTCCTGTAAGCCACGGGTGATCAAAGCTGCTCTGGTATTATCCTGATAGCCTAGACCAGATAAGATTCCGGACGCAATGGCCATAACATTTTTGATGGCTACACCTAATTCACTACCCACTTCATCGCTTCCTGTATAGATACGAAGATAATGGTTGGAAAATAGCTGCTGCACAACAATCGCATCTTCTTCATTGAGGCTGACCGCATCGATCGTTGTCAATAAACGAATGATTACTTCTTCGGCATGACTAGGTCCGATCAAAGAAACAACACTGCTTAAATGATCGGCAGAAATACAACGACGAATCACCTGCGACATTCTTTCGTTGGTTGTTGGATGAAACCCTTTGGATACATTGACAATGATCGTTTTCTTTGTCAATAGCAGATCAATTTGTTGACAAATGGATTCAATCGCTATGGTCGGTACTGCCAGTAATACAACATCGGCCTCTTTGACTACGTTAATATCCATAGTAGCCTTTAAGGAAGGATTGATACTAACATCTTCAAAATATTTGGAGTTTTTATGATGAAGATTGATATCATCCACTTCCGATTTTTCAATACCATATAATATGACATCTCGTTGATTGTCTTCTAAAACCTGTGCAAGGGCTGTTCCCCAGCTCCCGCTTCCGATCACTACTGTTTTCAAATCAAACACCTCAACTTTTCTTTCGCGCTATAATATGAATCGGTGTACCTTCAAATCCAAAGGCTTCCCGAATTTTATTCTCGATATATCGCTTATAGCTAAAATGCAATAATTCCGGATCGTTTACAAATAGAACAAAGGTTGGCGGTTCTACGCTGACCTGTGAAGAATAATAGATCTTTAACTGCTTACCGTTATGCGGCTTGGCAGGATTCATCATTTGCGCATCCAAGATCACATCGTTTAATACATTGGTTTGAATACGCAAGCTGCAGTTTTCATGCACCTGATTGATCAAAGGCAGTAATTGATTGACTTTTTGATGTGTCAAAGCTGAAGCAAAAGCAATTGGTGCATAATCTAAATAAACAAATTGCGCACGAATTTCTTTCTCGATCTTTGCCATTGTTTTCTCATCTTTTTCTACAGTATCCCATTTATTATAGACAATGATGACACCTTTTCCAGCTTCATGAGCTAAACCGGCCACGTGTTTATCTTGTTCACGAATTCCTAAAGAACCATCAATTAAGAATAAAACGACATTGCTTCGATCAATTGCGCTTAATGCACGTAAAATGGAATATTTTTCAATATTCTCATAAATCTTTCCTTTTTTGCGAATACCGGCTGTATCGATGATCATGTATTCCTGTCCATCGTAAGTAAACGGTGTATCGATCGCATCGCGTGTCGTTCCTTCTACATTGGAAACAATAACACGATCTTCTTTTAAGATCGCATTGACCAAAGAACTTTTTCCTACATTGGGACGTCCGATCACACAAAAAGATGTCATTCCTTCATAAGGAGATAATTTCTTTTCCGGCATAACTCTGGTGATCTCATCCAATACATCACCTAAACCGATACCATGGGCACTGCTGACACAGAATGGATCCTGTAATCCCAAAGCATAAAATTCATACGCATCTAAGCGTAATTTTTCATTATCTACCTTATTAACAACTAACACGATGGGCTTGCCAGACTTCTGTAGTTTTTTGGCAATGGCTATATCATCGGTCATAACACCTTCTTTACAGGAGACAAGAAAAACAATAACATCGGCTTCCTCAATCGCAATATCCACCTGCATATTGATTTCCTGAGCAAATGGCTGGTCCTCAATCTGGATTCCACCGGTATCAATGATACGATAGGTTTTCGTGAGCCATTCTACTTCTCCATAGATACGATCTCGTGTCACTCCCGGTGTATCATCAACAATGCTTTTTCTTTGTCCAATCAAGCGATTGAAGAAGGTTGATTTCCCGACATTAGGGCGTCCAACGATTGCAATGGTACCCTGGATCATAAAATCACTCCTCTCTATACTTTTTCATCAATTATTTTTTGAATTTCTTCTACAACTTCCTCAATAGTCATATCCGAAGTATCAATGACCTGTGCATCTTCGGCTACTTGTAACGGCGAAATTTCACGATGCGAATCTTGATAGTCACGCGCTACGATATCTTGAAAAATCGTCTCATAATCCGCATCAATACCTTTAGAAATATATTCCTGATAACGACGCTGCGCTCTGGCCTTACTGGAGGCATCCATATAGATTTTTACCTCGGCATCCGGCAATACAACGCTGCAGATATCTCTTCCATCCAGAATATAGCCTTTATTCTTGGCAATCTGTTGTTGCAAAGAAACTAGCTTTTTACGCACAGCATTAAAGGCCGAAAACTTCGAGGCTGCCATAGATATCTCATTCATACGAATTTCTTTGGACACATTTTCTCCATTTAAAAACACTTGATCCTCCTGAAAAGAGATATCTATATTTTCCAATGCATCCAAGAGTTCTTTTTCGTTATTTACATCCACTTTGTTTTTTAACAGATAGTAGGCAACGCATCGATACATAGCGCCGGTATCTAAATGTATCATATGATAGGCATCAGCTAATAAATTGGCAATAGTACTTTTCCCGACCCCACTGGGACCATCGATCGCAATATTAAATTTTGACATATTTTAAGCTCCTATTTGTGTAATGAAGTAGAAGGTTGCGGCTAAAGAAGCAATCAAAAGTAAGACTAAAACAACTAAAATCACATTGATGATCATACCCGATTTGCTCTTTGGTTCATTTTCCATCTCTTCCAAATCACGAGTGCTCATACGAATTTTTGCCGATGGCATTTCTTGTGAATCCTGCACTTTTTTCGATTTTGATTTTTTAGCCTTATGTGTTTTTGTTCGTTTTGGCTGTGCCTCTTTTTTAGGCTGCTCCAAAACTTCTTCTTGTTTTGAAGGCTTTGTCGTATCGAACAGACTTAAATGATCGGTATCTGCCGTATCGTCTACTAAAATATCCTGACTTCCCAGGACAATATTCGTATAGGTTGCTTCCGGAGAATGATCCTCATCTTCTTGAGCCACATAGCTTTGTACTGAATCATCCATACCGACTTTCGGTTCTTCTACGACTTCCGGTTTTGTCTGGATAGGATTGATACGCGTCAACTTCTGATTTGGCATATAGGTAGCCACACCGTCCACATCTTGTTCAATTTCCGGTTTCTGTATCTTCATTGTACCGCCGGTTTCTTCTTCCTCCATCGGTACAATATGCGTATTTCTGTGCATAGAAGAAGGTTTTTGATCCAACTGACGCAAAATGTTGATCTGTGTATCATCCGTTATACGATTTCCCTGATCAATATTATAGCGTTTCACTTCCCCTAAAAGATCTTCCATGACTGGGCTGTTGTTGTTAGTCGCCTCTTGTGCAGATGATCTGGAAGGGACTGCCGACACATTTAAATCATTGGCATGTGCCAATGCCTTGTGTTGTGTTCTGGATAATCGTGCAAACCCTGTCTGTTGATTGATTTTATCTTCCTGAGCAGCTGTAGTTTCTTCATCCAGCCGATTTCTTAAATCTTCATACCGTTTTGTTCTTGATAATTTTTCTGCCATAAGATCCTCCCAAGCATTCTTTTAACATTATACAAAATCTGATTCAATTCTACAATATGCTTTACATAAAGCTATTTTCTCTATAAGTCAACTACTGTCTTTAAAAATTTCAAACCAGCCAGATGAGTTTGTTCAAATCGTTCATACCAATCCGCCCAAAAGATGCAGTCTTTGATTTCAAAATGACAGTTTTCAATTAAAACATCGATATTTTTCGAAGAAGCCTTAAATAAAAGATAAACTTTTCTCATGTCCGATTTATACATTTTTATGCCATTTTGATTACAATAATGACATAAAAAACCACCGTCTTTGATACTTAGCGTTTCTAAAGCATCTTTTCGATGACAAAGAGTACAACCATCGACAAATGGCTGAATACCTTCTGCACATAAGATTTCTTTTAATACAAAACAACCATAAGCAAAGACAGAATTTCTTTGGTCCTGAACCGCTTTTAAATATTCCAAAAAAGCTTCCAACAACAAGGGACTAGACTTAGTCTTTAATAAAATATCGCGTAAAAGAAAGCTAAAAGCCTGTATAGTTAGATCCTCCATTACGCGATAAAAGAAACAAATTGGTGTGGCATGTATCAACAATCCCGGTCCCTGATTTCTTTCTTCGATGTGCCATGTCGCATATAAAAAAGGCTGACATCCGCTTCTAAGCTTGGACCCTTCTTTCTGGATGCCTCGTACTCGAACTGAAACGATTTGATCCTGTGTCAACATCCATGCCAGCCCGTCTTTTTCCTTATAATCTTGAACCTTTAAAACAATGCCGGTCGTTTTAATCGTCATTTAGCTCATCCAATCCGAATTCTTTAATTTTTTGTTCTTTATTTCGCCAGTTTTTCTCTACGCGAACATATAATTCCAAATCCACCGGACAACCAAATTTTTCCTTGAGTTCTTTTTGTGCCGCAAGACGAATCTTCTTGATCATACTTCCCTGTTTTCCGATCAATATCCCTTTTTGGGAATCACGATCAACAATGATCATTGCCTGCAGATGCAGACGACTTCCTTCCATCCTGCGATTTTCCAGTACGACCGCAACGCTGTGTGGAATTTCCTCTTTGGTCACAAATAAAATTTTCTCACGAATGATCTCCGTCGTTTGAAAATTCTCATCATGATCACTGATCATCTCCTGCGGGTACATAGCCATTCCTTCGGGAAGAGCTTGTTTCAATACTTGTAACAGCTCATGCAAGTTTTCTTTTTTGAGCGCACTGATTGGAATGATGGCATGAAAGTCATATTTATTTTGCCAATCCATCAGCACTTTGATCATGTTCTCTTTTGAAAGATGATCGATCTTATTGACCAGAAGAAAACAAGGCTTATGTAAAGATTGTATACGCTCCAGGATAAACGAATCGCCTTTGCCAAAGGGTTGTGTGCCATCAACGATCCATGCCAGACAATCACAGTCCTCCATGGCCATATACGCATTCTTGTTTAAAACACGTCCCAACTGCTGCTGCGGTTTATGAATGCCCGGTGTGTCCACAAAAACAAACTGGGCATCTTTCTGGGTTAAGATACCGGCAATATTGTTTCTTGTCGTATTAGGTTTATCAGACATAATGGCCACTTTTTCTCGCAATAATGCATTTAAAAGCGTACTTTTCCCGGCGTTGGGTCTTCCGATGATCGCAATAAAACCTGATTTATATGTCATACTCGTTCCTTTCTAAATTATTTTTTGAATAAGGATCACAAATCCAATAAAAGCACTGAAAAGGCTCAGTAAAAAGACAGCGCCTGCTGCCATATCCTTGATCTGTTTTGCCTGTTTGGTATGTTCTAAAGAAATGTAATCGACAAGCTGTTCGATACAAGAATTTATGATTTCTCCAACTACAACAAGCACAATACATAAAAGGATCCAAAACCATTCTTGTACAGTAAATCCAAGCAACAAGCCAAACAGGATCACTAGCAGGCCAAATAGCATTTGAAGAGCTATGCTTTTATCACAAATCGCATAGCGCAGACCGCTAAACGCATATTTAAACCTACCTTTGAACCACTTCATCCAGTATCACATCCTGTAAATCAAACATCTCTTTTTCATCCTTTGGACACATGTGATCATAACCCATCAGATGTAATAGGCCATGACAGAAAAGAAAACAGGCTTCTCTTCGTTTAGAATGTCCATACTCCTTTGCCTGTGCGCTGATAGCTTCCACATTGATGAAGATATCTCCTAATTCGTTTTCCTCTTCTTCCAAAACGATGTTGGAGCTATCATCCTGCAGAGCAAAGCTAATTACATCCGTACTGCGATCGATGTTGCGATATTCTTTATTGATCTCATGGATCCTTTCCGGTGTCACAAAAATGACACTTAATGTATAATCGTGATTACGATGCAGAATGGAACAAGCTCGTTCTAAAATCCTTTGATAATCTTTCTTATAGCGATAAATACTTTTATCTTTTGCTTCATTGATCATTACTATTTCCATATAAGAATTATACACCAAACATGAAAAAAGGACTATTCAAATCTATAGTCCTTACTTTGTCGTTCCTTTAGGTATAAAAGAATATCCTAATTCAATGCTTTTGTTTTCACGTACAGATTCATCATCCACCAGCATTTTTGTCAATAAACGCATCGATACGGCCCCCATATCATACTCCGGAATGTTAAAGGTTGAGATATTTGGTCGTGTCATGGAAAGATACTTATTATTAAGAACACATACAAGCTGGCAGTCATCCGGAATCTTATATCCGGCTTCCTGACAGGAATTCAATACCGCAATAGCCTGAGAATCTCTAAATGTAAACACAAACTGACTTGGTTTATTGGTCTTAAAGTATTCAGTCAAGAAATTATAAGAGCTTTTATATGTTTCATCATACGAAATGTATTTTTTAAACTCAGTTCCGTGATCATGGAAAGCACGTTCAATTCCAGATCGCATCTGTTCCATCATACTTAAATTTAACTTGTCCTCTACCAGCGAAATATCATTGATGCCTTTATCGAACAATTCATTGACCATTTCATAAGCCATTTTTTCAAAATCGACATAGACATTGCCTACATTGTTGACTTTGGTTTCCGGCAACAAAGAACCAACGACAACCATTGGAATCTGATATTCCTGCAAGACTTCCATCTCATCTTCTGAGAAATTATCATTGAATAAAATAACACCATCGACATGGGATTTGATAATGGATTCGATCACATCCTGCATTTTAGAAATGCCCTGTGATGTCGTGTGGAACATGATGTTGTAGTTATAGATCTTTGCCACATCCATCAAACCATTTAAAATTTTTCCATTATAGGCAAACAGTTTTTCACTCATGACGATTGATACGGTCGTTGTTTTGGATAAGGCAAGTCCCTGTGCAATCGCATTGGGCTTGTAGCCTAACTTTTCAATGGCTTCCTGTACCCTTTGTTTAGTGTCTTCACGAACCACATTGCTGTCATTAATGACTCGGCTGACCGTAGCCAAAGAAACATCAGCTTCCTTGGCCACATCATAAATCGTTATACGTTTCATAGCTTATTCTCCATCCTCCTGTATCCCCGAATCGGAAGTTGTACGATCTTTTTTATCAAGGAACTTACGGATTCCACTAAATACCGCATCTCCTACTTTTTGTGTAATTTGTTCCGCAGAATCCACGGCATTTTTCAAACCTTCACTTTCTCTTAATACATCCAGTTTTTCATCGGCCGTGTTCACAAAGTTTTTGATATTATCGTTTTTCATCAAGGCATCAGCACCGGCTTTGATACCATCTCCAATCAAAACACCAGCCCCAATTAAAAAGTCTTTCCCGGCTGAAACTGTATTCTTGAACTGCTCTGAATTGCTGATTTCCAATGCTTTTTCCTTTGTCGCCTTCAAGACCTTTACCGTTTCATCTTTAGCCTTGTTTAAACCTTCTTTGACTTTCTCCGGTTCTGTATTTTCTTTGATCCATTCCTGCAGATCTTCAAAAATAGCCTTGATCTTTTCCTTGGCATCCTGAATTACTTCCTCATTTTCTTTGTTGTTGTCTTCCTTCAGCGTCTCCAGCTGATTCATCGCTTCATTTTCTAATTCCTGAACAACTTCAGCGCTTTTGTTTTCATCACTCATGATTCATCCTCCTTATCTGATGCTGCATTTACAGGTTCTGTATCCATGACCGGCTCCTTCTTCGTATTGAACCAGTTCTTAATCTGATCTACATTCTTGACTACGGTACTGGCTGCTGTCTTTACGGCTTTTTTCGTAGTTTCATGTACTTCGTCGATCGTATGTGAGATATTCTCTGCTGTAGAAAGAGGAGCATCCAGCTTACGGAGCTGCTGTTCGGTTGTATCTAAGGTTCGAGTAGCGCTTTTTACCGTTTGTAAAAGCTCTTTTAAGATCAAAATCACATATACTAAAACAACGATACCCAGCACAGGTAAGATCCAACCTGCAACCATCGCAACCGTAGAAAAAAATTCATTTACAGTCAAAATATCACCTCAGAATTATTATAACATTTACAAGGAAGGAAGACCATTTCTTTTTGAAAAAATTTTCATAAATCTTGAAAACGCTTTAAAATAAAGACGGAGTTGAAAAAAGACACCCTAAAGGCGTCTATAAACGATACTATTTTAGAAGACTTGCTAATTTATCCTTTAATAGGTAAATATCCTTACTGGACATAAAGACATAGACAGCCGGTGCCATCTCTTTTAAGACCTCTGCTGATTTTTCATCGATATCCAATAAGATAGAATTCGGACATAAATCTAAAAGATCTTGAATCGTAACTGTAATACTTTCACCTTCTCTTTGCGCATTTTTAGGGAAATCGCACAATACAACTTGATCAGCCGTATTTAAGCTGTCGGCAAAATCTTGAAGGAAGTATTGCAGCCTGGAATAACGATCCGGCTTATACAGGGCAATAACCTTCTTTTCCGGATATTTCTTTCGTGCAGAATCGATCATGTAGCGAATGGCAGTCGGATGATGTGCATAATCATCGATCAATACACTATCCTTGACTTTTTCAATGACAAAACGGCGGGCAATTCCCTGGTAAGTCTTTAATCCTTTGACAATGTCATTTACAGGCATTCCTAACACATGACATAAGGCAAAACAACCTAAGGCATCCTGCAGGAAGGGATCACCGACCTCGCTTAATTCTAGATGTGCTAAAACCTTGCCCTGATATAGACAATCAAAGTGCATTCCAAAAGGACCTTGTTCAATATTTACAGCCTGATAATCATTTCCCTCTTGTAAACCATATGTCGTAACAGGCACCGAATACGATAATTTTGGCAAATATGGATCATCTCCAAAAATGACACAGTGCTTCTTTGTCTGATTGACAAAAGATTGAAACGCATCGAGATAATCATCCATATCTTTATAATAATCAACATGATCCAACTCAATGTTAGTAATCAGTGCATAATCTGGATGGTATGCTAAAAAATGTCGTTGAAACTCACAAGATTCCAATACAAAATATTTCGCATCCTCCGGCATATGTCCATGTCCATCACCAATCAAATATCCCGTCGGTAAAAGCTGTGGCAAGACATGCCCCAAAATTCCCGTCGTCGTTGATTTTCCATGCGTTCCTGCCACACTGATGGACGCATAAGACTCCAACAATTTTCCCAGGTATTCATTGTAGTAATATGTCTTTACCGTTGGATTCTGCATAGCAGCTTTAACTTCCGGATTGGTCTCATCAAACGAAAGTCCGATAATGCATGTATCATGATCATGAATATGACTGGCATCGAAGGTCGTGATCGCAATGCCTCTTTTTTCCAGTTCATCCTGTGTAAAGATATATTTTTCAATATCGCTTCCCGTAACCTCTTTATGCTCATCATAAAGAATACTGGCTAAAGCTGCCATTCCTGTACCTTTGATTCCGATAAAATGATAGGCCACTTGACTCACCTCGAATCAGTCTTTTGAAAACAAAGTGGCTTGCTTGTTTTCTTTCTTTTCCGGTTTTTCTAACATCGAATCCAGAGAATATCCGCGATCCTTGCTCTTGACTTCTTTTTGTGCCGGTTCCATCTTTGGAATATTCTGTACCACTGGTGTTACCCCCGGTCGATCTCCGTACATCGGTGAAAGAACTGTCATATAGTCTTCCAACTGCTCCGGTTTACTCAAATCAATCGCATTATGCACCTTGGACGTATCTTTTTTTGACTCTTCCATATTCCCAAAAATCGGAGAAATAATAGGTGTATATTCCAAATCCTCCTGAGTTCTGCGCACTTTTTTGGTTTTAGAGCGATCGAAATGATACATTTTTTTTCTTGGACGCGGCTCTTCGCTTGCTACACTGTCAACATCCAATCCCGTAAAAATCGTACTTTTGGGTTCTGTGCTTGCAGGAGTCTGACCAAAGCTTGCGATCTGTACATCTTCTGTCTGTGGTTCCAAATGAATCTGCGGCTCAACAAAAGTTGATTCCTGCGATTGTTGTACCTGTACATTGGAAACAGTCGTCTCTTCCTTTTGAACAGGCTCGTTTACTTCTTCTTCCGGCTCTACTTCTTCAGTAAAAATAGCTTGCATTAAGTCTTTAAACATGTTTATTCCTCCACATCCTTTAACGCATCAAGATATGCTTCAATTTCCGGTCTGGTCTTTCGCAGTGAAGAGACAAAACGAGAAACTTCTTTTCCATTTTTAAAGCTGACAAAGCTTGGGATTCCCATGATTTCCAGTTCTTGTGCCAGATCCATCATTTCATCACGGTCTACTTCATAAAAATCATAGGCATCATATGCCGCTTCGACACTTGGCATAAATGGTTTGATAAACATACAGTCACCACACCATTTGGTCGTAAATAAGATGACACTGATTTTATCATTTTGAATAGCGGTATTAAATTCCTGTTCATTATGAATCTGTTTCATTTTCCTTCTCCTTTTTGAATACACAGCGATAGATAGGCTGCCCATTAGCAATAAATTTTTCTTCGTATTCGGTGATCGCATCTTCTTCATGCGGCTCTCTTCGATAATTCACACATAAATCATCCAATAAAAAGCCTGCTTTCAAAAACTCCAGAACAGAATATTCAAACAACTTTTCATTATCTGTTTTCATCTGGATCTGTCCGTACTTAGATAAGATCGACTGATATTGCTGCAGAAATGAAGCACTGCTCAATCTTCGCTTCGCATATCGTTTTTTCGGCCATGGATCACTAAAGTTTAGATGAAGTATATCGACCTCTTCTTTGGCAAACCATGTATCGATCAAAGAAGCATCTCCATGAATCAAGAAAAGATTTTTCACCTCCATGGCCTCATCAAATTTCTTTGCCGCAATACCAGCTGCACTCTCATTCTTTTCAATAGCCACAAACAGTTCATCCGGATATTTACGTGCCATTTCTAACGAATAGTTCCCTTTACCGCAACCAATCTCTACATGAAGCAGGCGATATTGTCCCTTCCATAAAGATTTTTTTTCTTCGGGATGGCTGACTAGCTTCTGACTGTCGGATAAGTATTCCACAGCCCACTTTACTTTACGCATTCGCATGATTAACTACACAAAGATACAATCGCATCGGCATAAATAGCGATAGCCTGTATCAAATTCTCCAATTTAATTCCTTCATCTCTTTGATGACATTCTCCGACAAATTGATCGGTCGTTTTTACTTCGTTTGGCAAGACCGGTCCATAAGATACAAAATTTTCAAACTTACGAGCATAAGTTCCTCCACCCAATGTAAAGGCGCAGGAGAACGTATCTTTCGTGTATTTCTGATAAACCGCCATCAGATCCGTAACCAACTTGGATTGAGGATCGACAAACAACGGTTTAGAATCACTCTCCATGATCGCACGAATGTTGGAGGATAAAGAAGCACATGTCGCATCAAAGCCTTCCATAATCGATTTCGCATCAGTATCGTTTGGATAACGAATATCAATCAAAATACGTGTTTTACCATCTTCAATATCGACAATACCTGTGTTCATCGTCAAGAAAGACATATATAAACCATTTTTATAAATCCCAACCGGTTTTCCCTGCCAGTCTTGTAAGATATGATATAAATCCTTGGCAAGTTGATCATCAAAGGACTGACCAACAAAATTCAAAATGTGGACTGCTGCATTTACCCCTAACCATGGCATAGCTGCATGGGCAAAAACACCATCAATATGAATCGTATTGCCTTCAATGCTTCCCTGCAGACCGTTGACTTTACAATAATAAGCAAACTCTTCTTTTTGTTTATCATTGATGGAGACAAGTGTACAATCCGCTTTTCCAATCACGATATTAGGTCGACTGCCGGCATGAAAAGACTGGATGACGCTTTCATCCTGCGATTCCAGGACTACATGCAGACCACCTTTTTCTCCATAGATGACTGGGAAATCGGCATCCGGTACAAATCCCATCTGTGGAATTTCCGCATGTTCTTTATAATAGTCCATACACTCCATTCCGCTTTCTTCATCGCATCCGGTAATCAACATGACCCTGCGCTTTAAAGGAATGTTTTGTTCTTTAATGATCTTTAGCGCATAATAAGCAGCCAAAGCCGGTCCTTTATCATCCATGACACCACGACCAAATACATAGCCGTCATTGACAGTAACTTTCAGCGGATCTTTTGTCCAGTCATCCCCGATTGGAACGATATCCAGATGACCCAATACACCTAATGTATCTTTTTGTTCTCCATATTCAATGACACCGGCATAGCCATCAATATCTTTTGTCACAAAACCATCACGTTTTCCCATCTCCAACATCGCATCCAACGCTTCTCGGCATTTCTTACCAAAAGGTGCATTTTCTGCTTTTGTGGATAGATCACGTGTTGATTCTATAGAAACCAATGTATTCAAATCTTTAAGAAAATCCTCTTGTTTTTCTTGTGCAAATTTCAAAAAATCCATATGTTAGTTCCACCTCTCTTTGGTATTTTAACACATTTCAAATCGACTATAAACAGGAATGACAATTATCTTCTATTACGTTTTATAAAAATTCCTGATCATTAAAATCTCTACTATTTATCGCTATTTAGAAGAATTTCAAAAAATAAAAATGTTTACATTTGCTTTTGATATTATAACTGAAATCCAATAAATTCACTTTTTACAAAAAAAGGATTGCACTCTGCAATCCTAGTTCGATTCTTCTTTCTGTTCTTTTTTCGGTTCTTCCTTTGGTTTTGGAAGCAGTGCTTTGGCACTGACATTGATACGACCTTTGTTGTCGATCTCAGTAACCTTGACATCAATCGTATCGCCGATCTTTAAGACATCTTCCACTTTTTCTACACGGTGATGAGAAATCTTGGAGATGTGCAATAATCCATCCGTATTACCAAACAAGTTGACAAATGCACCAAATTTTTCGATACGAACGACTGTTGCGGTATAGACATCACCAACTTTAGCTTCACGAACGATATTAGAAATCATTTCTTTAGCTTTGTTGATCGTATCATAGTCATGATGATAGATCACAACTTTTCCGTCATCATCGATATCGATCTTGACATTGTCACAAGCCGCAATGATCTCATTGATCATTTTTCCACCTGGACCAATGACATCCTTGATCTTATCTGGATCAATGTTCATCATCGCAATCTTAGGAGCATATGGACTTAATTCCTTTCTTGGTTCCGGAATACATGCCAACATGTTATCCAAGATTTCCAGACGGGCTTTGTGCGCCTGTGCCAGTGCTTCTTCGAAAATATCCTTTGTGATTCCAGTCACCTTGATATCCATCTGTAAGGCAGTGATCCCTTTTGTAGTACCGGCAACTTTGAAATCCATATCACCAAAGTGATCTTCCATACCCTGAATATCCGTTAATACTGTATATTTACCGGAGTTATCATCCATGATCAGCCCCATCGCAATACCGGCTACCGGCGCCTTGATCGGAACACCGGCTGCCATCAAAGACATCGTTCCGGCGCAAATACTAGCCTGAGAACTGGAACCGTTACTTTCCATAACATCGGCAACGGTTCGAATCGTATAAGGGAATTCATCTAAGCTTGGTAATACCTGCAACAAAGCACGTTCTCCTAAAGCTCCATGTCCGATTTCACGACGTCCCGGACTTCCCATACGTCCGGTTTCTCCGACACAGTATGGTGGGAAATTGTAATGATGCATGAAACGCTTAGCTTCAACCTCTGTCAAATCATCAATGATCTGGTTTTCGTTAATAGCCCCTAATGTTGTGGTAGATAATACCTGCGTTTCCCCACGTGTAAACAAGGCAGAACCATGAACTCTTGGCAATAAATCGACCTGTGAATTTAATGGACGAATTTCATCGATAGCACGACCATCCGGACGCACTTTGTCTTCAATGATTAAACGACGAACTTCATCGGCTTCAATACCACGACAAATTTCTTTTGTCTGTTTTACGGCATTGTTCAATTCTTTTTCAGAATCGTATTCCTTGGCAGAGATCATCTCTACTGCTTCTTCTGTCAATTCATCAATTTTTCCGTAGCGTTCCAATTTTTCTTTGATGGATACAGCTTCACGGATTTTTGCTTCAAAGTTTTCACGAACTTCTTTATCTAATGTTTCATCAACTGCATATAACGTCACTTCGCGTTTTTCTTTACCACAGGCTTTTACAATTTCTTCCTGAAAGGCACAAAGCTTTTTGATTTGTTCATGTCCAAACATCAATGCCTGTAACATATCTTCTTCACTGACCTCTTTGGCCCCGGCTTCCACCATGTTCAAAGCCTGGCTGGTACCGGCAACCGTAAGATCGATATCACTGGCAGCAGCCTGTTCAACGGTTGGGTTACAAATCAGTTCCCCGTTGACACGACCGACTTTTACACCGGCAATCGGGCCGTTAAATGGAATATCACTGATGCACAAGGCAAGGCTGGCCCCAAACATAGCCGCCATTTCCGGTGAACAATCCTGATCTACACTTAAAACCGTATTTACGACCTGTACTTCATTACGGAAGCCTTCCGCAAACAAAGGACGGATCGGACGGTCGATCATACGAGCCGTTAAAGTCGCATGCTCACTTGGGCGTCCTTCTCTTCGTAAAAAACCTCCCGGAATCTTCCCTACGGAGTATAACTTTTCTTCAAAACTGACTGTTAGCGGAAAGAAATCAATTCCTTCCTTTGCCTGATTCGATGCACAAGCGGTTGATAACGTAACGGTATCTCCGTAACGCACGATAACGGCGCCATCTGCCTGCTTGGCAATCTCACCAGTTTCCACTGTGATCCCCCGACCACAGAAATCTAAATGAAACTCTTGTTTCGCCATATTTTACCTCTCTTTATACCGATTGTTAGTGTAACATAATCGGACAACAAAAAAAAGTAATCTTTCGATTACTTTCTCAGACCTAAACGAGAGATCAAAGATTTATAACGTTCCAAATCTTTGTTCTTCAAATATGCCAACATGTTTTTACGGCGACCAACCATTTTCATCAAACCTCTTTGAGAATGATAATCATGTTTGTGTTCCTTGAAGTGTTCTGTCAAACGGTTGATCTGTGCTGTCAATACCGCAATCTGAACTTCCGGAGAACCTGTATCTCCTTCATGTGTGGCATATTCTTTCATAATAGCCTGTTTTTCTGCTTTCAATAACATTTTTTCTTCCTCCTGTATTGTGTTCTAATGATCCAGGAATAAGGTCGGAAGTCTCCTTGTTCTTAGACCAAAAGCAAAAATACTATATCAGTTTACATCGAGGAAATCAACTAAAATCGTATTTAAAATCTCCATTCCCTTTGGTGTCGGTTTTAAATACGGTTTTTCATAAACAAGGTATTCCGGCATGTATTTTCGCAATACATTTTGATAGATCGTATGAAAATCCTTCTGATACTTTTGTTGCCATTGATCAACATTTAATCCAAAACTCGTTCGTAATGCCATCATGATCGCATCAAAAGCATTGTCCTCTTCCAAATAAACAGGATTGGGACCTTCTTTTAAATACGTCTGCATATCCTTTGTGTTTTCATACAACAATCCATTTTCTTTACCGGATGCCCCACAGCCAATACCATAAAAATCCTGATCCGACCAATAATGAAGATTATGTAGAGAATAAGCTTTCTCTTTGGCAAAGCTGCTGATTTCATAATGTTCAAATCCATGTTCAACACATGCCGAAACGACAGTTTCATACATATCCGCTTCCAAATCTTCATCACAGGGCAAAATATGCCATTTGCCAAAAACAGAATTTTCCTCGATCTGTAAAGAATAAATGGAAAGATGTTTTACATCTAACGCGAACGTATGTGCCAAATCCTCTTTCACTTCCTCTAAAGTCTGATTTGGTAAAGCATAGATCAAATCAATGGAGATATTATGGATACCGGCTTTCTTAAAATAAGAAATCGCATCAGTAACTTGTTTTATAGAATGTGTTCGACCAATAGCCTGCAGCTTTGTATTCGAAAATGTCTGAACACCAAGACTGATTCGGTTAACACCCAGCTTCTGATACAAAGCGGCCTGTTCCTGTGTCACATACTCTGGATTGCACTCTACCGTCCATTCATAATTGTTATCTAAATACGGCTTAAAGAAAGAAGCCAGTTTGATAAACGAAGACTCTGAAAGAGAGTTTGGTGTTCCCCCTCCAAAATATAACGTCTTTAAATGCGATATCGATTTTGCATGAACTTCTTTTTGAATCTGATCCAACCATGGATCTATTCTGTTTTCATCGTAGATCCAGCGACAAAATGCACAGTAATAGCAGATGCTTCTACAAAACGGAACATGGACATAACACGCATCCGCCATTATTGATCATCCATAGAAAGAACAGCCATGAAAGCTTCCTGGGGAATTTCTACCGATCCCACTTTCTTCATACGCTTCTTTCCTTCTTTCTGTTTTTCCAACAGTTTCTTTTTACGAGAGATATCCCCACCATAACACTTGGCCAATACATTCTTACGCAGCGCTTTGATATTGGTACGGGCAATGATCTTTCCACCAATGGCTGCCTGTACCGGAATTTCAAACTGCTGCTTAGGAATGATGTCTTTTAACTTGATGGTCATCGCATTGCCACGATTATAGGCAAAATCCTTAAACACGATCGTACTTAAGGCATCGATGATTTGTCCATTCAATAAGATATCCATTTTTACTAAAGCACTTGTTTTATAACCACTAAAATGATAATCCAGACTGGCATAACCCTTAGTATAAGATTTCATTTTGTCAAAGAAATCATAGATGATCTCACTTAAAGGTAATTCATAAACCATGTTCATACGAAGATCATCAATCACCTGCAGATCGATGTACTCGCCTCGTTTTTTCTGACACAAATCCATCATGGCGCCTACATAATCCTTTGGCACCATGATTTCAGCGCGTACATAAGGCTCTTCGATATGATCGATATTTTGTGTTGGCGGCAAAGCAGCCGGGTTGTCGATTTCCAACATCGTTCCATCCGTTTTATAGACATGATAAATTACGGAAGGTGATGTGGCAATCAAATCCAAATTGTATTCTCTTTCCAATCGCTCCTCGACCACATCCATGTGTAAAAGTCCTAAAAAGCCACAGCGGAAGCCAAAGCCTAAAGCCTGGGATGTCTCCGGCTCAAAACGCAAAGAAGCATCATTCAATTTTAATTTGGATAAAGCTTCTTTTAGATCATCATAACGAGCGTTATCCACCGGGTAGAGTCCACAATAAACCATTGGATTCATTTCACGATACCCATGCAAAGCCACTTCACAAGGTTGTTCCACTTTGGTAATCGTATCACCGACACGTACATCCTCGATATTTTTGATGGCCGCACTCACCCAACCGACTTCACCGGTCACAAGTTCGGATTTAATAACTTCCTTAGGTGTACGAACGCCAACATCTATGACCTCATATTCGGCGCCGGTTGCCATAAAGCGAATCTTATCTTTCGGTTTGATCGTTCCATTTTTGACACTGATAAAGGCAATAACACCACGATAAGAATCATAAAGGCTGTCAAATACCAGGGCTTGAAGCGGTGCATCATTATTACCTTTGGGTGCCGGTAACTTATGCACAATCTGCTCCAGTACCTGATCGACATGTAAGCCGGATTTAGCACTGATCTCTACCGCATCGCTGCAATCTAAACCAATAAGATTTTCAATTTCCTCTTTGACAACATCTGGTTGTGCGCTGGGAAGATCGACTTTATTTAAAACCGGTAAAATCTCAAGATCGTTTTCTAAAGCCAGATAAACATTAGCCAAGGTTTGTGCCTGTACCCCCTGGGCCGCATCAACGACAAGGACAGCTCCATCACAGGCAGCTAAAGAGCGAGAAACCTCATAGCTAAAATCGACATGGCCCGGTGTATCGATCAAATGAAAAACATAGTCCTGTCCATCTTTGGCATGATAAATCAGCTGAACCGCATTCAATTTGATCGTAATACCTCTTTCTCTTTCCAGATCCATAGAATCTAAGATCTGATCCTTCATCTCTCTTTTTTCCACAGTATCTGTTAATTCCAAAATACGATCGGCCAATGTGGATTTGCCATGATCGATATGTGCAATAATTGAAAAATTTCGTATATTCTTCTGATCCATTTCACCACTCCTTAACTGACGCGTTTCCCTTTTAGATTTTGTCCTTGTCCATTGGCAAAATCCAGACCGGAAACAACCGGTTTTCCTTCCATTTGGCACTGTTGAATGATCAAAATGCCATGGTGAAGACTTAAACCAAAGCCTTGATCCACTTTACCTAACCAAACAAAAGGCTCCTTAACTTCCTGTTGTTTATAATCTACTTTATAAACCTTAAACTTCTTGTGATTGACTTCAATGTAGCCTCCCGGCGCATGCGATAAAGCATTGATCTGACAAAGAATGGCTTCATCATCTTTGGAAAGATCGATCTTTTCATCTTCTTTTTCAATCTTGGCCGCAAAGGTTACCATTGATTCATCCTGTTCCACATAGTGTGCATCCTTAGAACAGATCGCATCATAATCTCTTATCAACAAGCGACTGGCCGCCAGTGCCATCTTTTCAAATAAGCCGGACGATGTTTCCATTGGCTCAATCACGATTTCCTCGGTATCAAAAACCGGTCCGGCATCCATAGCCGAAACCATCTTCATCAAAGACATGCCAGTCTTTTTTTCACCATCCCAGATGGCCCTTTGAATCGGCGCCGCCCCTCGATATTTTGGCAATATAGAACCATGAAGATTCACACAACCATAAACCGGTGCTTCTAAGATCACATCCGGTACGATTTGTCCAAATGCACAAGTCACGATCAGTTCCGGCTTGGCATCCAAAACAGCCTGATACTCCTCCTTGATACGATATGGCTGGAACACAGGAATGTCATGATTCAAAGCACATTCCTTGACCGGCGAATAAGTAACCTTCTGCTTACGACCTACCTTTCGATCCGGCTGTGTCACCACCAGTACGATATCGATACCAGCTTCTATCATATTTTCTAATACAGTACAGGCGATTTGCGGGGTTCCCATAAAAACGGTACGTACTTTTTTCATATCCATTCCTCCAATCTTGGCTATTATACCCTATTTTTTTGAACTTGTGTTGCATTAAGAACAATATTTTGTTATAATTCAAAAGCAATTTAAGTCAGGAGGTGCAAGCCATGCCACAAATTAAATCGCAAAAGAAACGTGTTAAAACAAATAACAAAGCGCACAAATTAGTTGTATCCAAAAAAACGGCTTTAAAAACTTCCATTAAAAAAGTTTTAGCTGCTGTAGAAGCTCAGGATAAAGAAGCAGCAGTTGCCGCATACAACGAATGTTGTTCAAAGCTTGATAAAGCTGTCGCTAAAGGCGTACATCATAAGAACTATGCCAGCCGACAGAAATCACGTTTGGCTACAGCTATCAACCATATTCAGTAAAAAAAGTTTCCGCTTGGGAAACTCTTTTTTTTTACATCCATTTTAAGATCATGTTCTCAAAACCTTCATCCTTATCGATACGCCCCATTTTCATTTCCTGATCCAATGTAGCCAAGGTTTCTAACTGATCCAATAATTCCTCGCTGGTAAAAGATTGTGCCTTTTTCATATTGATCTGCACCCGATAAGGATGCGCCTTTAAAAACGAAGCGATCTCCTCTTTTGTCATCGCCTGATCCATGCAAACTCGAACCTGAAATAAAAAGCGAACCTGTGATGCCAACAATCCGATGATTGCTACCGGCTCCATATTCTGTTTTCGAAAGTTTCGATAAAAAGCTAATAAACGAACCCCGTTTTTGGAAAACAGCGCATCTACCATCTTAAAAACATCGTTGACCGGCTCCGGCGTAACCAATGCTTGTACGTCTTCTAAATGAATCACATCTCCATACGTTTTTAATTTATAGATCTCTGAGTCAATTCGCATCGCATCCAGGCCGACTCTTTGACAAAACCATCGCAGAGCATCCGCATCCATATGCAGCTGTTCTTTCTTGATATGCTCCTGAATATAGCTTCTCTGACTTTGTTCATCTAAGGCAATACAACTATACACTGTGGAAATTTCCATCAACTGTTTTACCGCTTTTTTTCTTTGATCCAGCTTGGCACTTTCACAAATCAAAACAAGAACATAGCCATCCTCCCCATTTCTTTTTAAAAACGATTCAATGTCATAATGCGTGGTATTTTTCGACGACAGGAATGTACAATGCTCCAGACAGATCATCTTAGCCTCATCAAAGATGGAAATACTGTCCATCTCCTGCAGGACTTCCTCCTGTGTTTGCACCATTGCATCTAAACGCACGATATTTTGAATCTTGTGTTTTCTTTTTATCACATCTACCTTTTGATGAATACGACTTGTATCATCACCAAATACGATATAGAACATATTTAAATCACCGAACCAATTATACCAAAAATATGATTCCCTGTTTGAAAAAAATGTAAACCATGAAAGCTGGAAATTTGTATCATCCCCGCATCTGCAGTATTCAGTGTATCAATGCCTGCTTTCTGTAAATTATTGAGTACCTCAAGATCGGGATGTCCGTATCGATTGCCTTTTCCAGAAGAGATCAAAGCAAGTTGTGGATGCACGTGATACAAAAAGTCTGGTAAAGAACTGGTTTTAGAACCATGATGTCCTACTTTTAGAATGTCGGCTTTTAGATTCGGATATTGGTGAAGCAACTGTTTTTCGATCATTCTTGAAGCATCGCCCATCCATAAATAGTTCTGATCATCATAAGTAAAATAAGAGATGATACTTTTATCGTTTTCTTCTTTCGCATCACGATTTTCCAACAGTGAATAAAACGGATACGAAACATTGATTTTTTGAAAAGGCTGCGTAATGATCGTATCAATCTGTAAATGCTCCTTTAAAGTTTCAATGCCACCGATATGATCAAAGTCTTCATGAGTCAAAATAACCGTATCAATTCTGTTGATATGCTTCTTTTGAAGATATGGCAATACTACTTTTTCCATATTGTCCGGATGCATGATATTTTCTCCACAGTCAATCAATACGGCTGATCGCAAAAAAGGTTCTGTGATCAAAGTGCAGTCCGCCTGTCCGATGGAAAAGACCGTCACTCTAAAGAAAGGATCACAATATGGTAAAACAAAAGGCGCCAGCATCGTTGTGACCGATAATAGTACAGTTATTCTCTGTTTGCGATAAAAAAGTAATCCAAAACAAGCGGTCAACCATACCAATAAAAATAAGAAACCGGCATCATAAAACCACGTAAAAGAAGGAAGAGCATTCGCAAATGCAGTCCAGTATGTTGAAATATCCACTGCCGGAAACCACAATCCAACACATGCCAGCAACAATACGATACCGCTCCATTTATGCAGCCAGCTAAAACAAAGAAAGCTGAATCCATCAATTTCTTGAAAGTATAAAAATGAAAGTCCGAATAAAAGAAGCCTACGTACCAACCATCTTTGTACTGAGCCCGAACATAAAACGACTGTCAGTGAAAACAAAGACGGAAGAACAAAGGCAAAGGAAAGTGCTTTTTGCGGCATCAAAAGTAGAAATAAAAAGGTCGTACAGGCAAATTGATATTCCCAATCCTTAAAGAAATAACGAGAAATTTTCTGACAAATATAACGACATAAAGAGGCTGTAAAAACAAACATCAGGCCACATAAGAGTCCTATCAAGATCATGAATAGAGTTATCCCTGAAGACGATACAAACCGTTTCAAAGCTTTCTCTACAAAATAGAACAAAGCCATCAATGGAAGCGATAAGCGCATGACTAAATCCGGTGTATCTTCCTTATAAATGCCATATAAAAATCCTTGTAAAGACGAAGAATGATGACGAATAAAACGATATACATCACTGCGTAAAGACCTTCCCTTTTGAACCAGAGAATCTTTATGAACAATTCCCTGATAATAAATATCGGACGTCTGAAGATACTGTTCAAAGGAAAATAACGAAAGATTATTCAAGGAATGCACACGTTTAAATTCTTTTATATAGTATTGATCACCATAATCTGCATCTTGAAGATCATATAAGAGAATCTTTGTTGTAGAATCCGAGGCAATCGCATAATTAGCCTTTATTTCCTCTACCACATACGTACCAGGTTTTGGCATTGTCGGCCGCATAGGATAAAAGCACAAAGAAACTAGACATACCATTATCCAAAGTACAAGGATACCCAAATACTTTGTGTTAGTTGCACAAAACAAAAACAAACCACACACAAAGAGAATAAGTAGAAAGTATATATCCTTTATTGCTAACGAAAGCCAGAAACCAACCGCAAGAAAGAACACATTCCTTTTCATAGCGAAATCTGATTCTTAATGGCTTCAAACAGTTTAGGCCCAATCCCTTTGACGTTCATAATTTCTTCCAGCGTAGAAAACGGCTTTTCTTGACGATAAGCAATGATGCGATCGGCCATGGCCGGACCGATTCTATGCAGACGGCAAAGTTCTTCCTTGGAAGCAGAGTTTATTGAAATTAAATGCGCTGTTTCTTTTGAAGATGGAATCATGATCGTACTGTCCGGTTCCACATTTTCTAACAATGTCAAATTTTGTACGTCCGCTTCCTCGGTAAGTCCACCTGCTTCCTCAATGAGATCTTGTATTGTAGCTTCCCACTTGATGGAATAAATCCCTGGTTTGTTGACTTCTCCCTTTATCTCTGCTTTCTTGATCGTTGGTGCGACTAAATCCAAAGAAACCGGCTGATATCGATTCCAGTACGCAAAACAGAGACAAAACACAAATAACAAAAAAAGAAGAGCTCTTTTCATAATATATCACCCTTCTTTTATATACGTATAAAATTTGAAAAACTATTACTTTATACTTAAAATTTTTACTTTATATGGTTCTTCGACACGTGTAACTGTTACTGTCTCTCCAACTTTGTGATCCAAAATAGCTTCAGCCAATGGCGTATTGTTGGAAAGCTTTCCGTTTAATGGGTCAGCTTCAATTGAACCTACGATAGAGAATGTGTTCTCTACATGATCCTGTAAATCTTCCAATGTCACAATCGATCCCAACTTCACAACAGCATTTTTCTTCTTTTTCTTACCATCAGATTCTTCGATGATCTCCGCATTTTTGATCATTGTCTCCAATTCGCGAATACGAGCTTCTACCTGCGCCTGATGATCTCTGGCTGCATCGTAATCCGCGTTTTCCGACAAGTCCCCCTGTGCACGGGCTTCCTGTAGTTCAACGATGACCTGCTGACGGACATTTTGAACTAGATTTTCATGCTCTTTGACAAGATCATTATACCCTTCCTGGGTGACATAAAATTTATCATTTTCCATTGTTTATTCACTCCTTGATTGCATTGTGATTATAGCATACCCACTGTTTTTTTCAATCCTTAATTCAAGATCAGACCCAGCTCTTCACAAATGCGCTGATGTTCCTCATACGTCTTGGAATAATACACCTTACCATCACCATGAATATCGGCCGCAAAAAATAAATACTCTGAAGATTCCGGTTCTAATACAGCAAGTAAGGCATCTCCTCCAGGATTTAAAATAGGTCCAACCGGCAGTCCGTTATTCAGATATGTATTATATGGAGAATCCACATCCGTTTGTGTTTCACAATCCTGTGGATCATCAAACTGATCATACAACGCATAGCACACAGTAACGCTGGATTCCAAACGCATATCCTGATTTAAACGGTTGTAGAAGACACCGGCAATCGCGGGCATATCTTGTTTAGTCCCGGACTCAAACTGAACGACACTGGCAAGTGTTACCAGTTCATGTACCGAGTAAGAGCTATTTTCAAAAGCTGATTTATGTTCTTCATAGAAAATATTAAACTGATCCAGCATTGTACGTGTGATCGTATCCAGATCGGCATCATTCGCTAAGAAATATGTCTCCGGGAACAAATACCCTTCCAGCTTCACTTTATAGTTATCGTTGTTAAGAGCATCCGCATCCAAAAAGGCATAATCCTTTGACAATGTTTGAATATATTCGCTGTCATTCCACAAAGATAGAATCTCATCGGTGCTGTAAGATGGATACAGGCTGGAAATCGAAGCGGCTACTTCCTTGGCCCATGTTCCTTCCGGTACTGTCAATCGTTTTTCTTCCTGTTTGGCATTTTCCTGATTTCCGATGTACGATAAGATCTCTATGGTGCTCATGCCATCGTTTAACTCAAATAGACCGGCATAATACTGATTCATTCCCGTAAAACGAGCATACAGCTTAGCTACGGAATCAGAGCGAATCAAGTGTTGTTCTTTTAATGAGGTCAAGACAGAATCAAAGGTTTCTCCTTCTGTGATTTCAAAAGAAATGACTTCTTCTCCATTTCCTACCGCTTCTAAATTTATGCGCACATAAATAAATGTACCAATACCGGCAATCCCCAGCAACAATACGATAACCAGCAGGATTCGAGGCCATAAAGCCTTTCGCTTTTTTCTTTGTTTAGGCATTTTCCTCGTCCTCGGCAAAGGTGTTGATCACTTCCTCTACCATTTCCCACTCTTCTTCGCTTTCAATCGGATATAAATTTCCCTGATCGTCATAACAGGAGGCAAATACTTCTTCTGTATCATGGTCAGCATCCTGAAAAACAACGTACTGTTTCTTTTTGTCTTCACTGTCAAAAGTAAAAAGAATAGTCATCTTTTTTTCATTTCCGTTTTCATCCTGTACATACAAACAATTTGAATCTAACATAATTTTGTTTCCTTTCCAAAAAAAATAGGGATGTTTAAACTCCCCCATTTTGTTGATCTAAATACCCTTGAAGAATCTCAACCGCTGCCAGCTGATCAATGATCTTCTTCCGCTTTTTTCGGGAAACATCACCTTCTAAAAGGATCCGCGTTGCACTGACTGTCGTCAAGCGCTCATCCCATAGGGTTACATCGTAACCCTCTTTCTTTAATTCTTCGGCAAACTGAATCGATATCTCGGCCCGTGTGCCTATATCCCCATTCATATGCTTTGGTAAACCAAGCACGACTTTTTTAACTTGATTCTTTTCTAAAAGATCCAATACCTCATCAAAACAGATATCATAATCTTCCGATGGAAAACGGATCGTTTTCAAGGTCCTTGCCACCAATCCTGTCGCATCACTGATCGCAACCCCACAAGTAACGCTTCCAAGATCCAAACCGATGATACGTGCCATTATTTTTCCAAATATGCGCGAACCAGCTCTTCAATGATTTCATATCGTTCAATGCGCTGAATCAGATTACGCGCATTTTTATGCGATGAAATATAAGCCGGATCGTTAGAAATCAAATAACCGGCAATCTGGTTCACCGAGTTATAACCACGTTCTTCCAACGCCTCAGAGACTTCACGCAAGACCCCCTTTATATTTTCTCGACGAATCTCTTCGGTAGTAAATGTCATAGTTTCTGTAATATCTTTCATACTATCACACTCCTTGCTACGAGTAATTATACACGATTCAAAATAAAATGAAAACACAAACGATTCAATAAAAAGGAGATTGGTGATCCCAATCCCCACATTAGATCTCTTTTAATGTATTTTCTACCAGTTTCATGGCTTCATCGACCTTGGAAATGTCCTTTCCTCCGGCCTGTGCCATATCCGGTTTTCCACCGCCGTTACCATCACATAGCATGGCAGCCTGTTTAACAAGTTTACCGGCATGCACACCTTTTCTCACCGCTTCTTTTCCAGCTCCGGCAACAAAGACAACTTTATTGTCATTTACATTCACAAAGAAACATACGATATTTTCATCCTGGCCCTTTAAATTGGAAACGATATCCTTTAAAGCCGAAGTATCCATGCCCTGTACCTTTTTGATCAAAGCTTTGATAGATCCACATTCTTTAGCTTCCAGGATCCATTCTTTGGACTTTAACGCAAAAATCTGATTCTTCAAATTTTCATTTTCCTTTTGCAGCGCATGCATCTGTTCCAGGAAAGAATCAACTTTCAGTTCAATTTCCTTAGTGCTCTTCTGTTTGGCACTCTTGGCAATGTGTTCCAACTGTGCCTGCTGATGCGCACATTCTTTATAAGCGGCATATTTAGTCTTGGCCGTTATACGACGAATATCTGACCCGATACTTTCTTCACTGGTAATCTTGCACAAACCAATCTGTGAAGTATGATCCACATGGCATCCACCACAGAATTCTTTGGAAACATCACCCATCGTTACAACACGAACACGATCACCATACTTTTCATTAAACAGAGCTGTAGCTCCGGATTTTCTGGCATCTTCAATATCCATAACTTCTTTGGTAACGGTATAGTTGGCATCGATATACTGGTTAACCAAGTCTTCAATTTCTACCAGCTGTTCTTTGCTCAGCTTTTCAAAATGATTGAAGTCAAAACGCAGGTAATCTTCACAAACATAAGAACCAGCCTGTGAAATATGACTTCCGACTACTTGTTTTAAAGCACTCTGCAACAAATGCGTACAGGAGTGATTAGCTGTAATGGCAGCACGTTTTTTGGAATCTACTACCTGATGTAATGTCATGCCCTCTTTTAAAACGCCTTGTTCCAACTTGACCTGCAGCAGGTTTTGTTTATTTGGTGCTTTTTGTACATCCAGTACCTGTGCTTTGATTCCATCGGCTTCTAAAACACCTGTATCCGCAATCTGTCCACCACTTTCGGCATAGAAGCAGGTCGTATCTAAGATGATCTGGCCTTCCTCTTCTAAGGCATCCACACGCTTTCCATCCTTGAACAAAGCGATAATCGTTCCATCACATTCCAAATGATCGTATCCAATATATTGACTTTCCTGTGTGAATTCCATCAAATCTACATGTTGCGAAGCAAAAGATTCTTTGGTATTACGGGCATTACGAGCACGTTCTTTTTGAAGTTGCATCTGGGCATCAAATTCATCACGAAGCACTTCCAAACCACTTTCCTGAGCAATTTCCTGTGTCAACTCAAATGGGAACCCATAAGTATCATACAGCTTAAAGACAATTTCACCGGAAAGCTTACCATTCTGCGCTTTCCGAATTTCCTCATCCAGTAAAGCCTGTCCATTTTTCAAAGTCTTTTTAAAAGTATCCTCTTCTATTTTGATCAAACGCTGGTTAAATTCCACATGCTCCTGTAAATACGGATAGAAGTCCTGCATCGTATCGGCAACAACCGGAACAAGCTTATATAAGAACGCATCCTCCAATCCTAACTTCAAGCCATAGCGAACCGCTCTACGAAGCACACGACGAAGAACATAGCCACGACCACTGTTTGAGAAGTTGGCACCATCACTTAACGCAAAGGTTACAGTACGAATGTGATCGGCAATAACACGATAAGCCATTTTATATTCACCCTCGTACGGATGTTTGGCCAGTTTTTCCGTCGCATGAATAATCGGTAAGAACAAATCGGTATCAAAGTTTGTTTCGCCATCCTGAATCAAGGCAACCAAACGCTCCAAGCCCATACCGGTATCAATATTTTTCTGTGGCAATTCTTTATAATCTTTACGATCGATAGAAGGATCACAATCGTATTGAGAGAATACGATATTCCATACTTCAACATATCGATCATTTTCCAATTCTTCAAAGAACAGACGTTCTCTCAAGCCTTCCGGATCATATTTTTCACCACGATCGAAGAAAATCTCAGAGTCCGGTCCACCCGGCCCTTTACCGATTTCCCAGAAGTTATCATCCGTTTTCAAGATGTGTTTTGGATCTACACCACATTTTTCAGTCCAAATGCGATACGCATCCTCATCATCTGTATAAACCGAAACATACAAACGATTTTTATCGATGCCCATCCATTTTTCACTCGTCAAGAATTCCCATGCGAAAGGAATGGCTTCTTCTTTAAAGTAATCTCCAATACTAAAGTTTCCCAACATTTCAAAGAATGTATGATGACGTGCTGTTTTCCCTACATTTTCGATATCGTTGGTACGAATGCTCTTCTGTGCATTGGCAATGCGATTACAACGCGGTTTTTCACTACCGTCAAAATACTTTTTCAAAGCGGCAACTCCCGCATTGATCCATAATAAAGTTGGATCGTTGTTGGGGATCAAGCTGGCGCCCGGTTCGATCATATGTCCTTTTTCTTTAAAGTAGTCCAGGAACATCTGTCGAATTTGATTTCCACTTAACTGTTTCATTTCTTTCCTCCAATAAAAAAAACGTCCCTATCTCTAGGAACGTTATCAACGCGGTACCATCCTAGTTCGTCTTCCTGTTGGAAAACGCCCTTAATTCTTCTTTAACGCAGAATACGGCTTCACTCCAAAGTAGCTTCAAAGAGTCTTATTGTAAGGCTTGCACCAAACGCCTTATCTCTAACTGTCCAAATTCTCTTCTACTCATCTTTTTCATCATCAAGCTCTCAAATTCTAGCATTCTTTTAAGATTTTGACAAGTAACTTCAACCCTTCCTGCAGACGATCTCTATCTAAATACGCAAAAGAAACGTTCAGACGATCTTTTGCCGGTGTATCGATACCGATTCCTTTTTCTTCACAAGTCTTTATGATCGCAAAGACATCACAATGTGAAATATCGATCTGATAGCTAAAATACGCCTCCTGCAAAAGGACGGAAAAACCTGCGGAAGAAAGAAGATCATACGTGATCTGCTCTTTTTTCGCATATTCTCTTTTTAACTTACGCACATGTTTTTCCAAATATCCATTGGCGATATATCTTGCCAGTACCAGCTGTTCCAGCTTGGAAGCGGTCGGTCCAAATGAATCTTTAAACTGTTGATAAGCATGTTGATACTTTGTGTTTAAGATCATATAGCTTAGACGTAAAGATGGCAATAAGAGTCTTGAAAAGGAACTGAAATAGATCACATTATCCATGACACTGGCGGATTGTAAAGCCTGTCTGGGCTTGGAATGATAGGTTAATTCCCCATTATAATCATCTTCCAGAATTAAAAAGTTATTATCATAGGATAGCTGTAGAATCATATCCCGCATAGAATTCGAAAGTGGTGCAAAATCCCGTCCAAAACAGGCCGTATTGATATATAAGATATCAATATCCAGTAAAGATAATTCCTCTATATATCTTTCTTTGGATAAAAAATGACAATCAAACCCAAAAGATGTAAACACATGGTTGACTTCTTTGGATACACCCTCTTCCATCGCAATCGAAATCGGTTTTTCCAACAGTGAACAAAAATCAAACAACAACGATTGAAATCCGGATCCTACTAAAATCTGAGCACCGGTCGCCAAGATTCCTCGATTATGATAAGCATACTCACTAAGGGCAGTCCGTAATTCTTGTTCGCCTTGTTTATCTCCATACGTAGAAATCAATGGTGTATCTTGAAATACATCCTTCATATATCGTTTCCAGACTCGTAGGTCAAAGCTATCCTGGCTGACGGCATGGCTTCTAAAATCATATAAGTATTGTTTCGGTATGTCTGAATTTGAAGCCTGTGCTATGATTTGTTGGCGATGAAGCTGATAAGGCTTGATATCAACAATAAATCCTTTTTGTGCCTCACTGATAATATAACCATCCAATACTAATTGTTCATAACCTCTTTCAATGCTCGTTTTTGAAAAGCCAAAGATCTCCACACTTTTACGAATACTGGGAAGTGTATCTCCGTATTTTAAATATCCTTTTTTGATATCCTCTACAAATTTGTTATAGACCTGCATATATCGTTTCATAAACTGTCCTCTTAAAATTTAACATAATTGTATATTTTATAAAAGACACTTTATTCGTAAAATAGAGACAAAGAAAGGAATGAGATAGATATGAAAACAAACAAACAAATTCAACAAATTGTGCTCAGCGCCTTAGGAATTGCCATTGTATTTGTCGCAACAATCTCGATTCGTATTCCCAATGCGATGCAGGGATATGTCAATATGGGTGATGGATTTATCCTTTTATTTGCTTCTATTTTAAATCCCGGTTTATCATTTCTTGTCGGGGGGTTAGGTAGTGGTCTGGCTGACGTGACCGGAGGTTATGGATACTACTTTATTTTCACTCTGATCATTAAAGGGCTGGAAGGTTTTATCGTTGCGTATCTGTTACAAAAAAATGATAGGCCGATGTATCGCATACTTTGGTACCTGATTGGCTCTATGATCATGATCGGTGGTTATTTTCTAGCCGATTCAATTATCAACCAAAGTGTATGGTTAGGTCTTGCCAGTGTATGGGGTAACTTATTTCAGGCTGCCATGGGATTTCTGGTTGCGATCGTTGGCTACCCTCTTTTATCAAAACTTCATATGGTATCTTCTGAAAAAGCCACACATTAACGTGTGACTTTTTTTGTGATAATAAAAAAGAACAAATCCATATGATTTGTTCTAATCTTTTAAATGGTCCCCGAGGCCAGACTCGAACTGGCACGGTATCGCTACCGGTGGATTTTGAGTCCACTGCGTCTACCAATTTCACCACCCGGGGAAATCTCTTTATCGCTGTCGCTTGTCTATTATAACGAATTCAAAAATAGAAATCAATACCTTTTTTTTGAAAAGCTGAAAACAAGCCGAAGAAGCATTTGAAAATTACACTGAATTTCTCTATAATGAGCCTATGGAAAAAGTATTAGTTGGATTAAGCGGCGGCGTAGATTCTGCCATTGCCGCCTATATATTAAAAAAACAAGGTTATGATGTAACATGTTGTTTTATGCGAAATTGGGATGCGTTTGCCAATAACGATATTGAAGGCAATCCTACCATACAAAATGATGTATGCCCGCAGGAGCAGGACTACATGGATGCCAAGGCGGTGGCTGAGCATTTAGACCTGCCGTTACTACGCGTTGATTTCATTAAAGAATATTGGGATTCTGTTTTTCAGACCTTCTTAAACGAATATGAAAAAGGACGTACACCTAATCCGGATATTCTTTGTAATAAATATATTAAGTTTGATGCTTTTTTTGACTATGCCATGAAACATGGATTTGATAAAGTGGCTACCGGTCACTATTGTTCAAACGAAACCAAAGATGGTTTTACCTATCTTACACGTGCTGCCGATCAAAACAAAGATCAAACTTACTTTTTGTGTCAGGTTCCGGAAAAAGCATTGGCAAAAACGCTATTCCCTATTGGGAATCTAATTAAGCCGGAAGTTCGAAAACTGGCAGATCAGCTGCATTTGGAAAGTGTTGCCACAAAAAAAGACAGTACCGGAATTTGTTTTATCGGCGAAAGAAATTTCAGACAGTTTCTTTCTAACTACCTTCCCAATAAAGAAGGCGATATCGTAGATATCGACACCGGAAAGAAGATTGCCAAACACTGTGGTGTTCTATACTATACGATCGGTCAAAGAAAAGGCCTTCATATCGATCATGAAAAAGGTCCGTGGTTTGTCTGTGGAAAGGATGTTCACAAAAACATTCTCTTTGTATGTCATACCAATCATAGAGAATGGCTCTATTCGGATTCCTGCATCGTTAAAAGCATTAACTGGTTAGTACCGGATTTAAAAGAAATCCCAACCAAGCTGACCTGTAAATTTCGATATCGTCAGGCTGATCAGGATATTGAAATTGTTTCTTTTGACAAAGATAGTGCAATGATTCGATATCCACAAAAGATCGCGTCTGTAACCGTGGGACAGGAAGCCGTCTTCTATCACGGACATGTTTGTCTGGGTGGCGGTGTTATTGAACAAGTCTTTGCGGGTGATGAAGATTTAAACGAGAAAATTATTCAAACATATAAGGAGAAAATCAGTGGATAAACAAACCATAAAAGCCAGTTTGGATTTTATCATATTCGAAAACCAAGAAACCCACTATGTTGTGGGTTCTTTTTCTGAGACGGAAACATATCATACTTTTACCGGAGCCGGCCGCCTGCAAAACCCGATTGAGGATCAGGAGTATGAATTGGTTGGCCGCTACATTACGCATCCAAAGTATGGTTCTCAATTTCAAATATTTAGTGCACAGAAAATTCTTCCAAAAAAAGAACGAGCTATTGTTCATTTTTTGACCAGCGATGTCTTTCCTACAATCGGTAAAAAGACAGCACAGGCAATCTATGACACATTGGGAGAGGAATGTCTGCATCACATTATCGAAGATCCTGGAAAACTCGATATGGTTCCCGGTCTAAATGCCAAAAAAAAGGAAATCATCAAGGAAGGTTTACAGTCCTTTGACGGCTTTAATGAAACTTATGTCCGTCTTATGGAACTGGGGTTGGATCAAAAAAAGATCGAACTGTTGGAACAAGCCTATGACAATGTTTTAGATGTGATTGAAGAAGATTGTTTTCGTCCTTACTATGAAATTTATGGTTTTGGCTATCGATCGGCCTTAAAGTTAGCCGATGGCCTGGAAATGGATAAAAAAGATACTCGTCGTATGGATGCCTATGTCTATGAACTGACAAGAAATCTAAGCATGGCAACCGGAAATACATATATTTTTAAGACTTCCCTTTTGGAACATTTGCCAAATTGTTCGATAGAACTGCTGGATGAAATCTTAGATCGCTTATGTCTTCATAAAAGTCTTCATGTCGATGAAAACAAAGTGTATCCGTTTGGTTTATATGATGAAGAAATTGAAATTGCCAAAATCTTATCCCATCATCAATTTAAAGTAGATACCCTTTCCAAAAAAGACTTAGATAAAAAAATAGAAGAAGTGGAATTTGCTTATAACCTTCAATACGACAGTGTACAAAAACAAGCCATTGAAACTTTTTTTAATCACAGCATTTGTATCATCAATGGTGGACCGGGTACTGGAAAAACAACGACTGTTAAAGGGATTCTGGCTTTGTACAATGCCTTTTATCCGGATTCAAAAGTACAGCTTTGTGCTCCAACCGGTCGTGCCAGTAAGCGTTTAAGTCAACTGGCTTATGCGGATAGTAAGACCATTCATTCCCTTTTAAAATGGAACAAAGACGATAATACCTTTTCCAAAGACGAAAACGATCCCTTAGAACTGGATGTATTGATCATCGATGAATTCAGTATGGTCGATACCCATCTTTTCTGCAGTTTATTAAAAGCCCTGCCGGATCATGCACGAATATTAATGATCGGTGATGAAGATCAGCTGGAAAGTGTTGGACCGGGAAAAGTGTTTGAAGATATCATTTCAAGTCAGGTCTTTCCGGTAATTCATCTAGAAAAAATCTTTCGTCAAAAAAATGGTTCCGGTATTGTTACACTGGCCAAAGAAATCCGCGAGGAAACTACATGTACCTATGAAGATGGAGTCAACTTTATTGAAGAAAGTTCACAAAGGATCTTGCCGACGATACAAGAACTCACAAAGGATCTGGATCTGAATGATTTTCAAATCTTATCACCGATGTATAAAGGGGCTGCCGGTATTGATGCGATCAATGTAGCCATGCAGGAACAATTTAATCCAGGCTCTATAAACAAGCAGGAGCTAAAGGTCGGTACAACCATCTTTCGTGAAGACGATAAGGTCATGTTACTAAAAAATTTTCCGGAGGAAGATGTGTATAACGGTGATATTGGATATATCATCGAAATTGATAATTCTTCGAAAGCCAATCAAAGAATCAGTGTGGATTTCGGCAATCGAATCGTAGATTTTACGTATGATTTTCTCTATTATCTCAAACATGCCTACTGCATCAGTGTTCATAAAGCACAAGGCAGTGAATATGACACGGTTTGTTGTGTAGTCGATCAAAACTCTCTGCACATGTTGGAAAAGCGCTTGTTGTATACGGGTATATCCCGTGCCAAAAAACAGCTTTTCATTATTGGGCAACGCTTCGTTTTTGAAAAACAGGTACGTTTAAAAAATCGCAGAATTCGGCAAACAACACTAAAGAAAAGGATACAAGACTATATACGATAAAAAAAACAGGTCACGGCCTGTTTTTTCTGTGTAGAAGATTATGAATTCCTCTTTTTAAAACGGTAAAGAAACCAAGGGACTGTACCATTTTATCCGAAGGCATATGATTACGAATCGCACGTAGAAGCTCTTTATTGCGTTTTCCCGCTGAAAAAGAGAAACTTCCATCACTTTTCGTAAAGATTGCAAAACGATTGATATAGCGTTTAAAATAAACCGATGCGGCTAAATAGTCGATTTCCTCCCAGGGAATTTGAATGTAGTCTTCGACCTTACGATCGTTATAATATTCAAACGCTTTATCACCGACCATGATCTTACCGGTACTGGTCAAGCCCATAAAACAGCTTCCCTTGACCGTCAACTCTGCTTTTGTATTCATTGATTGAACCATCGTATCACCTCAAAAAGAAGAAGTCCGGTAAAAACCGGACTTTTATACATTCTACATGAATCCGCAAAGAACACCAATGATACCAACAATGAAAAGTCCAATGATAATAACGATCGGCGAAATGTTCTTTTTCAATAGCCAGCAGATAAACAAAGTCAATAATACCGCCAGTAAACCTGGTGTTAATGAGTTTAAGTTATCTTGTAATGTAGTCGATGTTGTATCATACAAGAATTTTCCACTGTCATATTCACGTAAAATGGCCTGTAAAGATTCACCGGTACCGTCAAATTTAGAGAAGTCGATAATATTAACTTCATCATTGGCAACGGTAGATACAACCGGTGTTAAAGTGATGCTGACCCAACGCTGAACCAGGCCACCAATGACAAACATACCAAGGATACTGGCTCCCTGCGTAATCTTTCCTAACAATCCACCGGACAAGTCTTTGGTGATGGAAGTTCCTACTTTATAGCCAAACTCTTGTGTGTACCACATGAACGCAAAACGAATCACGTTCCATAACACAAAGAATAATACGGGGCCTAATAAATTACCGCTCAGGGCAAAAGAAGCGCCTAAAGCCCCTAGGATTGGACGCATGGTAAACCAGAAAGCCGGGTCACCGACACCAGCCAATGGTCCCATCATACCAACCTTAACACCCTGGATTGCCACATCATCGATTGGTGCACCATTGGCACGTTCTTCTTCCATGGCCAAAGTAACACCCATGACCGGAGAAGATACATAAGGATGGGTATTATAGAATTCCATATGACGCTTTAATGCGGAAATCTGATCTTCTTTGTTTGTATATAGTTTCTTGATAGCCGGAATGATGGAATAGCACCATCCACCGTTCTGCATACGTTCATAGTTCCAGGATCCCTGAAGAAACTGATGACGCCAACAAACTTTCATACGATCTTTTTTAGATAAAACAATTTTTTCTGCCATACTAATCTCTCCTTTCGATCCTAGTAATCATTCAGGATATCCCCTAACGGGTCACCTGTATTGGAGGCGTTTCCACCGGAACCTCCGCTTTCCTTCAATGCCAGATAAATCAAAGCTAAGGCAACACCAATGACACCCAGACCGATCAATGTGATCTCCTGAATACAAGCCAGTGTGAAACCTAAGGCGAAGAATGGCCAAGTTTCCTTTGTGGCCATCATATTGATAACCATGGCATAGCCGACAGCGGCAACCATACCACCACCAACAGTCATACCATTATTCAACCATGCCGGCATTGCCTGTAGAGCACTGGTAACGATATCCGATGGAACAAAGCACAAGATAGCTGCCGGGATCGCAATACGAAGTCCCTGCATCAAAATGGCGATATATTGCCAGATTTCAATCGTTTTAAAGCTTCCTTTTTCAGCCGCACCATCCATAATATGTACGATAGGAATGGCCAGCGTACGACAAATCATCGTTAAGAACAATCCAGCTACTGACAAAGGAACCGCAACCGCGATGGATGTAGAAATAACACTGTTTACATCGGTAGCTCCGTCTAAACCAAGCACCATGATAATGGCAGAGGCAACCGATGCCAAAGCAGCATCCGGTGCCACAGCAGCTCCAACGTTGGCCCATCCTAAAGCCATCAGCTGAAGATTTCCCGCCAACATGATCCCTTCTGTTAAGTGACCTGTTACAAGTCCGATCAATGTACATGCAACCAAAGGCTGATGGAACTGGAATTCATCCAAAATTCCTTCCATACCCGCTAATAAGGCTACAATGACAATGAGAATCACTGTAATAATATTCATATTAACCTCCAAAAACAATCTTATCCAAGTTCAGCTTCTGCTTTTTTCAAGATCGCATCCATATTTTCCGGGCTGTCGGCCGGAACTTTACGGACATCAAATTTAACACCAAGCTTTTCAATCTCACGCATGGTCTTGACATCGTCTTTATCAAAAGCTAAAGCCTTCGTAACCGCAACTTTTCCCTGTGAATGTGCCATGGAACCTACATTTAATGTTTTGACATCCACACCACCCTGGATTGCTTTTAGGGCATCCTGTGGTGTTTCAAACAACAATAACGCTTTGGTCGCACCAAAACGAGGATCCTTGGCCACAGCAATCATCTTATCAATCGGTACAACATGTGCCTTAACTCCCGGAGGAGCAGCCTGTATGATCATGTTTTTACGCAATTCATCGTGTGCTACATTATCAGAAACAACGATGATACGATCCGGATTGGTTGATTTTGTCCATGTTGTTGCCACCTGTCCGTGCAATAAACGGGTATCGATTCGAGCTAATACATATTTGATATGTCCATCACCCAGCACGGTACCTTCCGGAATGGCCTGCTGCATGACAGGAGCCGCACTCTGCTCTTTTTCTTCTTCCACCGGTTCCAGATCTTCCGGTTGAATGCGAACACCCTCTTTTGCCGTCTTGGCAATGTGCATCGCAATTTCATGAGCTGTGTCCATGCTCATTCTGGATGCATAGGCTTCAATCAACATAGGCAGATTCAAACCGGTTACGATAGCCCAGTTTTCATGCCCGTCTTTTAAAGCACTTGCCTGATTGAAAGGCGTTCCGCCCCAAAGATCCACCAGGAATAAAATCTCATCCTGTTGATCAAAGGAAGCAATCGCGTCTTCCATTTTTTTGCGAATATCCTGAGGTCCCTCGCTTGGTTTTAAAATGCAAGGTTTGACATTTGCCTGTTCGCCAAAGATCATAGATCCGGACTGATGAATCCCCTCGGCAAATTCCCCATGACTCGCTAGGATAATTCCTACCATATTAACCTCCTATCTACTCACCTGTATATAAGTGATCATGTTGCCTGCATAAAAACAGAACGCATTTGTATTCATTATATAGCTATACTATTTTTATACAGTGGTACATTCATTCTTATTTTAAAAAATTTAAAGCGATTTCGCAATAGTTTTCACAAATTTTCCCACATTTCCATATTGCCATCATCATTATCACATATTATTTGCATAAAAGAAAAACGAAGAGTTTCCTCTTCGCTATCTGTTTTGGTTAACTGATTTCATGATCTGACGAATCTGCGCTTCACTAGGTTTACGACCCATTTGTAAGAACATAGCACGAATCATCTTTTCATTGATCGGTGGATTTTCCTTTAATTCTTTTTCAAACTTTTTCTTTGTGAAATAAAAACCTAAAATCCCGCCAATAACAACCCCAACTAAGGTGTAAAGTATTGTACTTAACCAATCCATATTTAATCCATCCTCACTATTTACATACTTTATATTACTATTTTTTTATTCTTTTGACAACCGTTTGAAAATTCTATTTTTATCAAACAGAGATTCCCCTTCTACTAAGATAACCGACAGAAAAATCAATAAACCACCAAGGATCATGATCCACGTCTTTTCTTCGTGCAACAACACAAATCCAAAAACATTGGCAAATAAAGATTCTGTACAAAGAAGCACACTGGCACTGGAAGAATCGATATATTTTTGCGCCAGTGTCTGTAATTGAAACGCAAGCCACGTGGCAATCAAAATCATATAAAGGCAGCTGAAAACGGCCATCAAGGAGATGTGTGAAGGCACCGTTTCCAGACATAAGGCACCTGGAATGGATACTATTGCAGCAACTGACATTTGTACCGCGTTGATGAGTCGCACATCCTGACCTTTTGTCGAATACTCCAAAGAGATAAAGTGACAGGCAAAAAAGAAGGCGCACATCAGTGATAAACCATCTCCAAAAGAAAAGTGAAACTGCCCTTTCGATAGAGAAAGACATCCAATACCAATCAGACAGATCAAGCTGGCAAATACCTGCATGAACTGTGGTCTTTTCTTAAAAATAAGCCAGGCAATATAAGGTACCATGACCACATTGACCGCCGTTAAAAAAGCATTTTGACCGGTATTTGTCATATCTAAGCCAAAGGTTTGAAAGGCAAAGGCCAAATACAAGAAAATACCTGATAAAGATCCTTTTAATACACCGGCTTTGGTAATGCGTATTTTTTGAATTCCTACTATGAGCCAGCACACAAGACTGGCACCTAAAAAGCGAATCAATAAAACGGTAAACGGATCAAAGGTGGCCAAAGCGGCATCGGTCGCAATGAAACCACCGCCCCAGATGGCTGCCACCAAGATACAGATGGCACTCGCATTTTTTCTGGACATGCTTATACCTCAAAAAGTGAAAGCTGTACACTTTCTTCCTCTGACCAGTTTCCTTCCTCAATACAATCCAGATTTTCAGGAATCGTATAAGCTTCCAGCTTGCCAAATGGATTCGAGAACGTTGATTCTACCGACATCAAAGAAATGGAAGCCGGCACAAAGTGAAGAAGCTCTTCACTTTCCAGCATGATTTCCTTTTGTAGATCACGAATCTCCTTCATTTTATATAGATGACTTGGATTCGATTTAATCAGCTTACAAATGCGGTTTCCTTTAGCCGGTCGATTAAATTGGGCAATCTGATCCATCTTGACACGTTTCATCTGTCCTTCACTTGTCATAAATAGAATCTGCCCCTGCAAGTCAGAACAGACAAGCATATCTTCCACATAATCGTCCTTTGTCAGATTGATTGATTTAACACCTTTGGATTTTGCCGATACCTGCGGTACTTGTTCAACCGGATACGTCAAACCAAAACCATTTTTTGTCACCAACACGATCTGATCAGATTGTGTCATGGATGCTTTTGCCGAAATCGTTTCATCGGCTGATCCAACTTTCATGCAGACCATCGTTTTATTGGCGCGAGAAACCTGCAGATCTTTTAAAGAGGTTCGCTTGATCATTCCTAAAGCCGAGGCAAAGACCATCTCTACATGTTTATCAAAATGATCGATCAAATAGGCCTGAATGATCTTTTCCGAAGAATCGATCTTCAAATAACTGCTGATATGTTTTCCCAAATCCTTCCACTTGGCTTCTTCCAAGGTATAGACCGGTAAATAACCATAGGTTCCGCGATTGGTAAAAAACAAGAGTATCTGTAAGGTGCTGGCCTGGCCACTGCATACGATAAAATCGCCATCCTTATGACCACTCAGGCTATCCGGTGACGCATTATAAGAACGCAGACTGACACGTTTAACATACCCATCATGTGTCATTGTCACCATGACTTGTTCATCCGCAATCATAGCTTTTTCATCAATGATGATCTCTTGAATATCATTTTGAATCTCACTGCGTCTTTCGGTCTTAAAAGTCGTATTGACTTCTTTTAATTCTTTGACTAACAATGCATGCAGCTTTTTCTTATCCGATACGATACCTTCCAAGCGTTGAATATCCTTTAAAAGCGCATCGTATTCATCCTGCAATTCTTTAATATCCGTATGTGTCAAACGATATAAACGCATGATGACAATGGCTTCTGCCTGTTCTTTGGAAAAGCCAAAGCGAGAAATCAGATTATTTTTGGCATCGGCCTTATCTTTAGAAGAGCGAATGATAGAAATGATCTCATCCATGACACTAACCGCTTTGATCAAGCCTTCCAAGATATGTGCTCTTTCCTTTTTAGCCTTTAAATCATAATGACTTCGCCTTAACACTACATCTTCCCGATGTTGAATAAAGGCATCCAGCGCCATTGGCAAAGACATCAATACCGGTGCCTTATTGACAATGGCAATCACATTATAGTTATAAGAAATCTGAAGATCGGTATTCTTATAAAGATAATTCAAGATCGTTTCATCGGCACAATCTTTCTTTAAGTCGATGACAATGCGCAATCCATTACGATCACTTTCATCACGTACATCTAAGATACCATCGACTTTTTTATTGATTCGAATATCATCGATCTTTTTGACCAGCTGGCTTTTGATAACTTCATAAGGAATTTCGGTAACCACCAGTTGTTTGATTGTTCGTGCCTGTTCCACATGCACTTTGGATCGAATCATAACTTTCCCTTTTCCTTTTGAAAAAGCTTCTTTGATTCCCTCAATGCCCATAACGATACCGCCGGTTGGAAAATCCGGACCTTTTACGATCTGCATCAGTTCATGTAGATCACATTGTGGATGTTGGATACGATAAATCGCTGCTTCGACGACTTCATTTAAATTATGTGGCGGTATATTGGTCGCATAACCAGCGGCAATACCGGTAATTCCATTCACCAGCAAGTTGGGATAACGAGCCGGCAAGACTGTCGGTTCCATCTTTTCATCGGAAAAGTTGGGCGCCCATTCTACCGTATCCTTTTCAATATCCTGCAACAAATAATCCGAAAGCTTGGAGAGTCTTGCTTCCGTATATCGCATAGCCGCAGCCGGATCATCATCGATCGAACCGTTATTTCCCTGCATATCGATCAATGGATCCGCAATTTTCCATGATTGCGATAGTCGCACCATCGCATCATAAACCGAACTATCTCCATGCGGATGATAGTTACCGATGACATTACCTACCGTTTTAGCACTTTTACGATACGGTTTGTTGTAGGTATTTCCATCTTCATACATCGCATACAAAATACGCCTTTGCACCGGCTTTAAGCCATCTCGTGCATCGGGTAAAGCACGCTCCTGAATGATGTATTTGGAATAACGTGCAAAGCGGTCCGCCATGATATCTTCTAGTGAATTTTTTAAGATATGATGTTCTTGCACTGTATTTGTCTTAGTCATGGCGTACCTCCTTTACATAATCATCTTCCAATGTGAAAACAACATTGTCTTCAATCCAGTTACGACGAAGCTCGGCTTTATCTCCCATCAGCTCATGGACACGACGCTCAGCCATGACCGCATTTTCTATCGTTACACAAATCAAGGTACGCGTAGCCGGATTCATCGTGGTATCCCAAAGCTGCGTCGCATTCATTTCACCAAGACCTTTATAACGGGTGATGGTATAGCCGTTTTTGAGCTCTTTTTTCTTTTCATCCAGTTCTTCATCCGTGTATAGATAGTATTCATTCTTTCCTTTGGCAATCCGATATAAAGGTGGCAAGGCGATATATAACATTTCCTTATCGATCAAATCTCTCATATAGCGATAAAAGAATGTCAACAATAGATTTTGAATATGTGCCCCATCATCATCCGCATCGGTCATGATGATGACCTTGTAATAATTGGAATCTTCCGCGGTAAAATCTTTTCCGACACCCGCTCCTAAAGCATGAATGATCGTATTCAGCTCTTCATTTTTTTCAATATTTTCTAAAGAAGCCTTTTCCGTATTTAATACCTTTCCTCTCAGCGGCAGGATAGCCTGATATTTAGAATCTCTTCCCTGTTTGGCACTGCCTCCGGCAGAATCTCCCTCGACAAGATATAATTCTTTTCTTCGAGCATCCTTGCTTTGCGCACTGGCAAGCTTTCCGGACAATACTCTTTCTGCCTTCTGTTTGCCTTTGCCTTTACGCGCTTCCTCTCTGGCCTTGCGAGCTGCATTACGCGCATTAGCCGCTTTCACGATCTTTCGCACCAGCGCCTGTGCCGTTTCTTTATTTTCCTCTAAGAAATAACGTAAGTTTTCACTGACGATCGCATCCGTAGCTGATTTTGCCTCCGGTGTTCCCAATTTCTCTTTTGTCTGTCCTTCAAACTGAAGAAGATTTTCCGGAATCGTCAGATTGATGACAAGCGTTAAGCCTTCCCGAACATCACTGCCATCAAAACTTTTATCCTTCTCTTTTAAGAAACCGTTTTTACGGGCATATTCGTTGAACACTTTGGTAAAAGCTTGTTTCGCACCGGTTTCATGACTTCCGCCATCCCGTGTTCGAACCATGTTGGTAAAGCTAAACACATTTTCCTGATAATCATCAGTATATTGAAAACAACCACGCACTTGTATGCCATTATTGTTGCCTTCAAAACTGATTGGATCGTGCATCGGTGTATGATCTTTATCAATTTCCTCGATAAAAGCCTGTAAGCCATTTTCATACTGATAGACCATTTCCCGTTTTTCTTTTCGAAGATCGGTCACTTTCATCTCTAAGCCTTCTAAAAGGAAAGCATCTTCCTGCGCACGTTCACAAATCTTAGAGAAGGAAAAGCGATTTTGTTTAAAGATGTGAGGATCCGGTAAGAACTGTACAGTACTTCCGGTACGATTGGTCTTACCGATCTTCTCCAGTTTTCCGACTTTCTTTCCCCCATCTTCAAACAACATAGACCATACATTTTTACCATCATGCACCGTTACTTTACACCAGGAACACAATGCGTTAACAACACTGGCCCCTACTCCATGCAAACCACCGGCACTTTGATAGCCTCCACTGCTGGTAAATTTACCGCCGGCATGAAGCACCGTAAAAATAACTTCTAAGGTACTGACACCGGATTTATGTTTTCCGACAGGCATTCCACGCCCATGATCTTCTACCGTAACACTGCCATCGGCATTCAATGTAATATGGATCTGATTTCCATACCCATTCAATGCCTCGTCAATCGCATTATCGACGATTTCCCAAACCAGGTGGTGAAGACCTCTGGAATCCGTAGAACCAATATACATACCCGGACGTTTACGGACTGCTTCCAGTCCCTCCAGGATCACAATACTATTCTCATCATATGTCTTATCTGGCATCTGATCATCCTTTCGCATAGTTTTAATTATATCAAAGTTTTCCGCATAAAAAATGTCAAATTCTAGATTTCAAGGCGATTTTTGATCATTTTATGGATAAAAAGAAAAGCCTACCACCAAGGATAAGCTCTTCTATAGACTCTATTTTTACTTAGAACCATTTGTCGAATGTTGTAAAAGCCAGTTTTTTCCCTCGACCAAACGAGTTACGATCATGCTGGCAATCGTATCTCCGCTGGCATTTAAAGCCGTTGCCATAGGATCAAACAAGAATCCCAGAGTTGCGATTAAAGGAAAGGCTTCCGGTGGAAAGCCAAACATCGATACGATCAAAACCTCTCCGACTAGGCCACCCCCCGGTGCTCCTGAAAGGACAAAGGCTGAACAGATGGCTACTAAAATCGACATCGCATAGGTGTCGATACCGGTAAATGGTAAATTAAAGGTTGCGAATAAAAATACGATTTTAGTAATCGAGCTTAATACCGAACCATCCATATGCATCGTACATCCCATCGGTAAGACAATATCACTGATATCCGATGGTACACCAATCTTTTCACAGGCTTCCTTATTGACCGGTAATGTTGCGGCTGAACTTTGAGTCGCAAAAGCAGTGATTGCCGGTGTAAAGATATGCTTTAACATGCGCTTAACTCCTTCCTTACCGCCGGAGAAATATGCGTATAAAGGATAAAAAATAAGAACATATAAAAGACATAAAGGATAATATACGATCATGCTGCGACCATAATCTCCTAATAGCTGTGGACCATACTCGGCAATCAAGTTTGCAAAGTAAGCACCTAATCCAATTGGCGCAAGTTTCATAATGATGCCGACAAAACGCATAATGATTTCATTTAAATTCTTTAACAGTTTTCCAACCGGACTTTCATCACCACCACTCATGGATACACATAACCCAAACAAAATCGCAAAGATGATCAGCGCCAGCATATGTGATTTATCCAACAGCTGATAAAAATCAGAAACTGTCAAAGTGGATACAATCAATTCAGAAACACTTTGTGTCTTATCGATTTCTGTCGTACTCAATTCGATATCCCCACCGGATGCCGGACTAAAAAACTGCACCCAGATCAGGACAAGGGCTGATGCGAATAAACCCGTAACGATAAAAGTCACTAACGTACTTCCCAAAATCTTACCTAGCCGCTTACGGTTTACCATGGTTCCCACGGCTGCCGTAATCGATATAAAGACCAAAGGCACAACAATCGTAAATAACAAATTGATAAAGATATCACCTAGAGGTTTTAAAATCTTTCCTGTATCTGGACTGAAGATTCCAATCAAAGAACCGATCAGAATTCCACCCAACAATAATAATACGGAGCCATATTGCTTCCAGAACTTACTTTCTTTCATTTCTTCTGTTTACCGCCTTTTCTAACTGTTTCATTGCCTGTTTTAACACACTTCTTGGACAGGCCACATTCAATCGCATATAGCCTTCCAGTCCCCTTTCAAAGTCACCGCCGTTATTCAAGCCTAATTTGGCTTCCTGAATAAAGAAGGTGTTCAGTTCTTCCTGATTCAAATGTAAATCACGACAATCCAGCCATACCAGATAAGTCGCATCCGGTCGCATGGGTTTGATACATGGAATGTGTTTTCTACAATACTCCACGACAAAATCAATATTGTCACTTAAATAGGCAAGCAGTTGATCCAGCCATTCTTCCCCTTTATTCAAGGCTGTTTCCATCGCAATCAGACTGAATGCGTTGTTTCGGTGGATATCCATCCTGGCCCAGTATCGATCAAATACTTCCTTCTGTCTTGCATCACTGAATACGACCGTACAGGCCTGCAGACCGGCCAGATTGAAGGTCTTCGTACACGAAATACACGTGATCACATCCGGATCGACCAGAGCCGATGGAATATGTGTCTTTCCATGGAAGACTAGATCCGAGTGAATCTCATCGGACACAACAGGAACCGAATATTTCTTACAAATGGAAAACATCCGTTCCAGATCTTTTCTTTCCCAAACGATGCCTAAAGGATTATGCGGTGAGCATAAGATAAACAGCGAAGCCTGGCTTGCCTTTTCTTCAAAATCCTTCCAGTCAATAGACCAGTTTCCGTTTTCTTCCACCAGACGGTTTTCAATCACCGTGCGATCCCAGGCTTCAACGACATCATAGAATTCCGGATAGACCGGTGTCTGAATCATGACTTTTCCACTCAACGGAGTAAACAGCTTGACGATAGCACTCAAAGAAGGAACCACACCTAACGCATAGGACATTTTCTTGATCTCCGGTTTCCAGCCATGACGTTTCTCCTGCCAGTTGGCATAGGCTTCAAAATACGAATCATCTCTGGAGGTATAACCCCATATACCTTCTTTGGCCCGTGATTCTAGAGCATCAATGATCGGCTGTGCGGTCTTGAAATCCATATCTGCCACCCATAGAGGAATGACATCCTCTGTACCAAACTTTTTGATTCGCTCATCATACTTCGCTGCATGATTCTTGGAACGATCTATGACTGTATCAAAGTTATACTTCATAATCTTTCACTTCTTTCTTTATTCCTATTTATTTCGTATGTTTACTATACTATACTCATTATAGAGCCATTTACAAGTTATTTACACTACTGCCCACTTCTCAACTCAAAAAAAGAAAGGCTACTCATGAAAAATCAAACAGTAAAAAGATTATTATTTGCGCTCATCGTCATTTATGTCTTTATAGGTCTGTGTGATATGGATCAAAGAATCTCTTCTCCTATTTTTCATATAATCGGCTATATAATCATGGCGATCATTTGGTCTTTGCTTTATTATGATGCGAAACAAGCAAACCAAAAATATACTTGGTTGTTTTTGATTCTAATTGTTTCATATCTATTGCAGGTCATGAATGCGATTTCGCTGCTTTTCTAGACTTATTTATTTAGAATTTTCACCTATCGCATCCTTATTTTGTTTTTACTGAAGAATAATTTTACATTTCCTATAAAACTGTTTAGAATAAAATTGTTGAAAAGGTGAGGGATTATGAATTTTTTATATTTGATTCTTTGTATTTTACTGGGCTATCTTTTAGGTTCCATTCCCTTCGCATTGGTCATTGGCAAGGTTTTCTATAAAACCGATATTCGCCAATACGGGTCTGGAAACTTAGGTGGTACCAATGCCGGACGTGTATTAGGAAGAAATGCCGGAATTTCCGTTATTGCCTGTGATATTTTAAAGGTTGTATTGGCCATGGGCCTAGCAAGCTTGATCGACGGCTCCTGCAGCATCTGGTGCGGTGTCGCTTGTTGTATCGGACACTGTTATCCTATATTTGCGCACTTTAAGGGTGGAAAAGCAGTCAGTACGATGTTTGGTTTCTTAGTTTCCTTATGGTTTTTTACTTTCCATGATATCAGCTATGCCCTGGTTCCATTAGGAATGTTTTTAATCATTCTCTTTATTTTTAAATATGTATCGCTGGCCAGCATTTGTGCATCGATTGCCAGCTGTATGTATATCAGTGCTCGCGTTCTTTCATTAGCGCTGAATCCTATTTTTATCGTTTTAGCTTCATGGATTATGATGTTTTTGATTATCTATCGCCATCGTTCCAATATTCAAAAGATTATGAACGCAACGGAAAATAAAATTTCCTGGCTCTAAAACTCTAAAAAGTAAGATATTGGTAAGAACACTTCATTACTCTAAGAATGAGGTGTTTTTTTATGACAAACTATCTATATTACAATTATGCGAATAGTTCTGTTTGTAAGGTCGCAGAAGAACAAATAGAATATGAGCCTTGCTCCAGCGTTCATCGTTATTTTGACAAGGAATGCCTACGTCATGGTTCCACTTTAAAAGGGCGAAAAACGGCCTATGCGAACCAGATGAACCAAAAACAGTATATTCCTGTCATTGTTCAGGAAAATCCGCATTGTATCTTTTTTCCAATCAAACCTTTAGATGATCCAAACAACATATGGATTTGTTATGAAAAGATTGATTTTGTGACCTACAACAAAAAAACATGTACGATCCATTTTAAAGATCATACATGTTTAGGGTGTAAAGAGCTGCATCGTGTTCAAAAACAGATGCGTCAAATATTTCGTTATTTAAGACGTTTGGATGTCTAATCGTGACAGCCGCCATTGCATCCATGACAGCCGTTAGAGCAGGCACTTTCCTTTTGTTGGTGTTCATAACGTAAAGTATTTACCCCTAAGGCTTCAATTGATACCAGCGCATTCTCTTCCAGATTGTTGACCTCGACAAAGCTGCAGGCCGGAAAAGGTGCTTCCACAAAGTTTTTGAAAGCCTGTAAAAAGGATGTTTTATTTTGGATATCTGTAAGATATACGGTAAATTTTACTAAGTGATGCATCTGTAAACCAAAATCCTCGATTGCATCCAATACTTTATTGCATGCGGTCAAAGTCTGTTCTTCTATTGTTTCTCCGTTGCCGGTTTGTGCGCTGACATATACAAAATCACCTAGCATAACGGCTTTAGATACACAATCGCATCCTTCCTGTTTACCCGTGGAATTCAAAAAAACGTTCATTACTACATCTCCTATTCTTCGGGGTCTTCCAAAGTATTCTGCACTAAGATCTTTCTTGGTTTAGAGCCGTTGGCCGGACCAATCACACCTTGTTCTTCCAAAGCATCGATCAAGCGAGCAGCACGCGAATAGCCTACCGAGAACTTTCTCTGAATCAGAGAAGTGCTGGCTCTGCGTGACTGTACGACAAAGTTTTTGACTTGATCATAGAGCGGATCGGCACATTCGGATCCGACTTCCTGTCCCTGTGACTGCAGATCTTTGAGCTGAATAAAGGCATCGTCATAATGAGGACTGGCCTGTGACTTGACATAGGCTGAAATACGGTTGACTTCCTCATCTTTGATAAAGACCCCCTGTATTCGTTTTGGACTTGTCTCCCCATTAGGAAGATACAACATATCCCCATATCCAAGCAAGCGTTCTGCCCCGGATTGATCTAAAATCGTTCGAGAATCGGTTGAAGAACTAACCGCAAAGGCAATTCTGGATGGGATATTGGCCTTAATGACACCTGTGATCACATCAACACTAGGTCTTTGTGTCGCAACGATCAAGTGAATACCGGCGGCTCTGGCAAGCTGTGTGATGCGCTGAATACTGGATTCCACTTCCTTTGCAGCAACCAACATTAAATCAGCCAACTCGTCAATAATGACGACGATTCGCGGCAGTTTCTTTAAGCTGTCATTTGGATAATTCATAACATGTTCATTGTAAGATTGGATATTTCTTACACCCAAATGGCCAAACAAGTCATAGCGATGTTCCATGATCTGAACGATGACTTTTAAAGCTTTATTGGCCAAGTCACCATCCGTGATAACTGGAGCCAAAAGATGTGGTACATCGTTATAAGGGGTAAATTCCACCTTTTTAGGATCAATCAGGACCATTTTTACTTCATCTGGTCTGGTTCGTAACAAAATCGATGAAATAATAGAGTTAACACAGACAGATTTTCCGGAACCTGTAGCACCCGCAATCAATAGATGCGGCATTTTATTCAATTCGCCATAAACACAGTTTCCCATCAAATCTTTTCCCAAACAGAACAGAAGCTTTTTATCTTTTAAAGAATCCGGAATGCTTTTGACAAGCTCTTTCATTTGTACGGTAGTTTTTTCTACATTTGGTATTTCGATGCCTACTGCACTTTTCCCCGGAATCGGCGCTTCGATACGAATATCTTTGGCGGCCAAAGCCATTTTTATATCATATTGCAGGTTACTGATACGATTAACACGCACACCCAGTTCCGGACGCACTTCAAATTTTGTGACACTGGGTCCGATATGAATTTGCACCAGAGTAGCATTCACACCAAATTCATGCAGAATTTCCATCAATTTATGGCCTTGTTGTTTTGCTGACTGCACATTGACATTATTCTTAGATTTTTTCTCAATTTCATTTAAGATAGAAAGTCTTGGCAGGCGATAATTCGCATAAGCTTGTTCTTCATCCGCAATATACTCTGCCGGTTGATCAATAACTTCTTTAACTTCTACAACAGGCTCTGTTTTTTCTATGACATCCGGTTCAATGGTATGAATAGCCGGTTCATCCATATCATCGGCTACAAATAAGTTTGATTCTTCAGGATCAGCCTCCAAAAACATAGAATCATTCAATACCACTTCTTCTTTCGGCTTAGTCTTTGTTGGTTTCGATTTTTTGGTCTGTGTCTTCTTTTGTGCACGCTTATTTTCAATCAACATGCGTATAGCATCATATCCAAACAAGCTGAAGGCGAGAATGATGAACAACACGATCAAAACGATACATCCTGTCGCATCAAACAAGCTGTAAAAGATACCAATCAATAAAGCACCGATCAATCCGCTTTTGGTCAAAGTCGAACCCGATAAAATAGAAAAAATATTCGATCCGATCTCACGCAACACACTCCAGCTTTCCTGATTGACAACTTCATTCAACCCTTCCAACATCAACCATGCGATAAACAAAAAGAGCACGCCGACATAGTATCGAGCAGGAATTCGCTGAAGATCAAAACGAATAAAGACTAATAGGCTTCCCAAAATCAAAAGCAGGTAAAACAAGCTTGCCAATGAGCCCAGTAATAAATTGGCCAAATGATAAAAGAAGGTTCCTACGATACCCAGCTGAAAAAATGCGATAATACTGATCGCAATAAGAGAAAGCAGAAGACACACGCGAACAAGGTTCGATTGTGTCTTGGACGCCTGTGTCTTTCGTTTTGTCGTTGTTTTTTTACGATTTGATGTTTTTTTTGTTCTGGCATTAGCCAATTTCATCAACTCCTTTTACTGATTGTTGATTTCCAAGATAACCGGTAAGACCATCGGTCTTTTGGCGGTCTGTTTGTACAAATATTTTGAAATCTTATCTCGGATTTCATTACGCGTTGTCAAATTATCATACGTTTTATTCGCCACCGCTTCCTGAATCGTATCCTCCAAGATCTTTCCGACATCCGTGGTGATATATTCTGCATCTTTGACATAGATCAAGCCACGTGTTTGAATATCCGGCCCGTTAATGATCTTCTTTGTCTTGGCATCTAAACCGATTGCCAGGATCATCACACCATCGGTAGAAAGAATCTCACGATCCTTTAAAACCACACCGGCCATATCCCAGTTTTCCTTACCGTCGATCATCACATCGTGTAGTTCCAGTTCCATAGAACAAGAACGTAACTTCCGGTTTTCAAATGTTGCGACCTGCCCATTATCCAGTAAGATGATTTGGCTTGGTTTATAGCCCATTTCCAGTGCAATTTCCGAGTTCATGTACAAATGACGATACTCTCCTTTGACCGGAATGTAATATTTTGGTTTCATCAAAAAGAGCATCATTTTTAAGTCTTCTTTAGAAGGGTGCATGCTTAATACATTACGATCCAATACAAGAATCGTTCCCTCTTCCTTATAAATATCGTTTTCCATTGATTTAAAGACTTTTTCCACACCCGGAATCACCGGTGATGCGATTACGATCACATCGTTTTGCGTAAAGACGATATCTTCCACTTCATTATTGGCAATATTGGACATGGTTTTGAATAAAGACTTTCCCTGTCCGCTGATGATCACTACAACATTATCCGGTGCTTCCTTGATATAGGATGGATCTAACACCAGTTTCTTTGGAATCGATACATTGAAATCCTCTAAATTCGCAACCAGTTCTCTTAGCTCTTTAGAATAAAAGATCATAGGGCGATCGTATTGAATACAACACTCGATGATTTCCTGAATACGATACACACTTTGCGTATAGACACTCACAAAAACACGGTTATGATCGGTCTGTTCCAAAACCTGAGAGAATTTTTCTGTAATGCGATGATTCGGTGCCGTATGGCCGGAGCGCTCTGCACCTTTACTTTCCTGTAAAAGAACCAGTACACCTTCATTTCCCAATTTCGAACAAGTTGTAAAATCTCCACGATAGCTGTCATGCAGATCATCGTAATCTTCAATAAATTCTCCGGAGTAAACAACATACCCCTGGATGGTTGAAATGGCAAGACCAAACGTGCCAGGATATGCATGTGTTACCGGAAAAAACACCACTTTATGCGCTCCGATTTTTCTTTGATCATGTCGTTTGATCGTATGGATCTTACTTCCGGTAATTCGTTCCTTTTTAAAGACCTTATGAATGGCCTTAGAAGCCAATGGCGATGTATAAATATTCGCCTTGATATTTTTCATAAGATATGGCAAAGCGCCCATGACATCATCGTGTCCATGTGTAATAAAAATTCCGGCAATACGATCCTGATTTTCAATCAAATACGTAAAGTCCTGTACAATAAATTCGATTCCCAGTGATTCTTTTTCTTCCGGAAATTTAATTCCGGCTTCGATGATATAAATATCCTGATCCACTTCCACGACCATCATATTCTTACCATCTTCATCCAATCCTCCTAAACAAAAGATACGGATTCTTTCATTCACAGAGCTGATTTCCTTATTATTTTTGTTTTTCATAAGCCCTCGTTTCTAATATAATCATTCTATTTTTATTATATCATATTGCCTCTCCATCCAAAGAGAATGTTTTTCCGGTTTTGATGCGTACTTTGACAAACTGGCCCGGTTCGATATTTTCTCCGGTAAAGTTCACCAGCTTATTTGTATCGGTATATCCCGAATAGACATGATCATCCTTCTTACTGGTCCCATCTACCAAAACTTCTACGATTCGACCTTCATAAGCTTTATTCTTTTCTAAGGCATAAGCATTCCAAACCTTGTTTAAACGAGCCAGACGCTTTGATTTCGTTTCCATATCAATTGAGTCCTTCATGCGAGCAGCCGGTGTACCGGGACGTGCCGAAAAGATAAAAGTAAACGCATTATCAAATTTACATTCTTCCATGACTTTGATCGTATTCTCAAACTGATCATCCGTTTCATTCGGAAAACCAACAATAATATCCGTACTAACAGAAACATTAGGAATACGTTCTTTGATCTTATAGAACAATTCCATGTACGATTCTCTAGTATAGCGACGACCCATCATGCGTAAGATTTCCGAATCTCCGGACTGCAGCGGCAAATGCACAAAAGGCATCACATTATCGTATTTGGCAATCACATCGATCATATCATCAGAAAAATCCCAGGGATGGCTTGTCGTAAAGCGAATACGTGGAATACCGATCTTTGCACATTCCTCCAACAAGGTCGCAAAATTGATGTTAGGATCAATATCTTTTCCATATGCGTTGACATTCTGCCCAAGTAACGTAATTTCCTTATATCCCTGCTCTTTTAGCTCCCTGACTTCATCTAAGATTTGTTCCATAGTACGAGAACGTTGTTTTCCACGTGTATAAGGAACGATACAGTACGTACAGAACTTATCACAGCCATACATTATATTAACCCATGCCTTAAATTTTCCAAAGCGATGTACCGGAAGATTTTCATAAACTTCCCCTTCTTTGGAATAAATTTCAACTACACGTTTTCCTTCATGAATCACACTATATAACATTTCCGGTAAATTCTGTATATTATGAGTGCCGAAAATCAAACGCACCTGAGGATATTTTGACAAAAGATTTTCGACAAAGCCTTCTTCCTGGGACATACATCCGCATACACCGATCACAAGATTTTTATTTTCATAGTAAAAACGTTTAAAATTTCCGATTTCCCCCAACACTTTATCCGTGGCATTTTGACGAATAGCACAAGTGTTGATCAAAATCACATCTACATGATCCGGTTCCATGGAACGCTCAAAACCCAACGCATCCAAAATACCTGCCAAGGTTTCACTGTCTCTTTCATTTGCCTGACAGCCATATGTTGAAATATAGTATTTTTTATTACGTCCGATCCACTTTGCCTCTTCCGGAATAATAAAGGAATCAATACGTGGCGAAGGCAACTTAGTTCTCTTACGAGCCGCTTCCAAATCCGGAAGCATCCACTCTGGTCTTATTTTCATTTTCTTTCCTCCATTAAAAAAGCCAAGCACTTTGGCTTGGCTTAGTCTCTACAGATAATTACTGAGAAATAGCTCCAACAGGGCAAGTTCCTACACAAGAACCACAGTCGATGCAAGTAGCTTCATCACAAGTAGATTTACCTTCATCGTCCATAGAAAGTGCCCCAACTGGACATCCACCAACACATGCAGCACATCCGATGCAAGCGTCTTTATCAATAGTAACAGCCATTTTTAATGTTCCTCCTTATTTAACTTCATGTATAGTATAGACGTTAAATTTAGGGGTTTCAAGCCAAAGTAGTAAGTAAAAACTTACTGGTAATTAAAGCTATGACGGACGCTGTAACGTCCGTCATTTCTTGTTCTATTTTGCCAATTCCTGAGCACGAATCTCACGAATTACATTGACTTTGATCTGTCCCGGATATGTTAATTCCGATTCGATCTGGTCACGAATCTCACGTGCCAGTTTTACACAGGTCAAGTCATCCACAGATTCCGGATTTACCATAACGCGAATTTCACGTCCTGCCTGAATCGCAAATGCGTTTTGCACACCTTCGTAGGAAGTTGCGATCTTTTCCAGATTTTCCAAACGATCGATGTAAGCCTGAGCGCTCTCTTTTCGTGCACCCGGACGTGCTGCGCTGATTGTATCAGCCGCAATGACTAAATGGCTTGTCAAAAACTTCGGTTCTACATCCCCATGATGAGAAAGAATGGCATTTAATACGATTTCCTTTTCACCATGCTTCTTACAGAACTTATAGCCCAACTCTACATGAGAGCCATCCTGCTGTTCGATGTTCAAAGCCTTTCCAATGTCATGCAACAAGCCGGCACGTTTAGCCATCTGCTGATTTAAGCCCAACTCGGCAGCCATGGCACCTGCTAAATAAGCCACCTCGATCGAATGTTGCAACGCATTCTGTCCATACGAATAACGATACTTCATCGTACCAATCAGTTTTACGATCTCCCGATCGATCTTTCCAATTCCCAGTTTAAAGATGGCATCTTCTCCCGCATTCATGATCTCCTGGTCAATTTCCTGCTGGTATTTCTTTACCACTTCTTCAATACGGCCCGGCTGGATACGACCATCACGAATTAAATGCTCTAATGCCAGTCGTGCCACTTCACGGCGAACCGGGTTAAAACAAGTGATCGTAATCAAATCCGGTGTATCATCAATGTTCAACTCTACACCCGTTGCTTGTTCAAAAGCACGAATGTTACGGCCTTCACGTCCGATGATTCGACCCTTCATCTCTTCGCCGGGAATGCTGACAACGCTGACCGTACGCTCCTGCGTTTCCTGCTGTGACATACGCTCGATCGCTAAGGCAATAATATTCTGCGCTTTTTGCTGCGCCGTTGCCTTGGCTTCTTCTTCCTTGTCTTTGATGTACGCAATTGTTTCATGCTCCATCTTCTTTTCCACAACAGAGAATAATTCCTTGCGGGCATCCTGCTGTGACATCTTAGCTACACCTTCCAAAACCACGATTTGGTTATCGATTTGTTCCTGCAGCTTTTTCTCTTTGTTCTCTAAGGATGATAGTTTATCAGTCACTTTCTGCATTTTTTCGGTAATCTGACGCTCTTTTTGATTTAAAGCTTCATCACGAAAATTCAAGTTATCTTCTCTTCGCAATAACTTGTTTTCCAGGTTTTGTACTTCCTGTCTTCTTTCTTTGATGTCTTTTTCTGCTTCGATCTTTAAATCGTGAGCCTGTGTTTTACCATCCAAGACTGCCTGTTTCAGTTTTGCCTGTGCTTCTGATTCGGCATCTTTTAAAATTCGTTCTGCTTCTTGCTGATTTTTATTAAACCCTGCTTTGTTATAGACGATCATTCCACCGCCGCCAACACACAGACCTATGATCCCTGAGATAAGAGCGGTAATTGGATCCATACTCATACCTCCTAATCCTAGTTAAGTTTTTAAACGAAAAACCATATCTATTATACATAAAAAACACATCAAAGTCTAATGATAAATATCGAGATGCATCCCTGCCGATACAACTAAATTCTGTTCAAATTTAAGATTTTAAATAATTTAAATGGTTCATCAATATTTATAATACACGATGGCTGCTGCCATAAGCTGTACAATAGCAACCAAAAACCATGTACTAAACGGCTTATCTTTCTCTTTCATTTCCTGCACCGCATAAATTATACTGCTTATTCCGATCAAAACCATCGCAAGACTAATAAAGAATAATAGCACTATATTAAAAAACGAAAGAATTAAAATAATTAGACAAAGTATGATCAATAGATAATTGATGAGACGATTTCTTTTCATGGTATCACTCCTATCCGAATATATCTCGAAAGCACTTTGCGGAATAAAAGATACATTTAACGATCTCTTTTACGATATAATTCAAAGTTGAAGAAACATCATCTTTCTTTAGAAATAAAAAAGAAAACAGGTATGAATATGTATTAAATTTAATGCTAGTTATATTTTACAATACTTAAATCATAACATCTATATTTTTTATATGTTTTGTAATTTGAATTGTATATTTTTAAAGATAGGGATACTCGATTTATATCCATCACATCTTATGATCTTACATATAAAGAAGCACAAAAAAAGTGCTCGCTAAAGCACTTTACATTTCGATTATGGTGGAGCGTAGGGGGCTCGAACCCCTGACCTCTACGCTGCCAGCGTAGCGCTCTCCCAGCTGAGCTAACACCCCAAAAATAGAAGCTGACTCAGTCAGCTTATTCATTAACCTTCGATAATTTTTTTACCGTTGTATTCCCCACAAGAACACATTTTATGTGCAAGTTTATATTCACCACAATTTGGACAACGTGTTAATGCCGGTTTACTCAATTTGTAGTGAGTTCTACGTTTTGCCTTACGTGTTTTTGATCCTCTTCTCTGTTGAACAGCCATGGTTACACCTCCTAGTCATCATCCAGTTTGAATTCATTTAACTTTGCCCATCTAGGATCGATCTTCTCCTCTTTAGGATCCTGATCCGACAGGACTTGCCATCCATCCCCCTTTGGATATTGATCTCTTGGACAGTTGGTAATGTGCATAGGTGCTTCATAAATCACTGCCTGTAAGATCTCCGGGTTTATATCGATCGTATCCTTCTTGACAACGATAATCTCGTCTTCATCCGGATCGACCGGTTCGAATGAATAGGTTACTTGCGACGTTGTGTCAAATGTCACTTCTAGGTCTTCCAGAGTAATGGAATCTGGAACGATCATCACTCCATCCAGTTCCAAATTGGAAAAGACCAAAGAAGATTGGTCAAACTGTAAAGTACCAGTTATATGTACCTCTGGAATGGATTTGACTTGAGTATGACGCAGAAAATCATTTTCTTCCACAGAGATTCTCTCATCGATATGAATGATTCCATTTTTCGCATTTTGAAAATCAATTTTTTGAAATTTCACGATCTCCACCTCATGTCGCATTTGATATTATAATAAAACACCTGACGAAAGTCAACTTAAATGGTAAGATATTATCATGAAAATTACAGGAATCATTGCCGAATACAATCCATTTCACCAGGGGCATATCTATCACATTCAAAAGGCAAAGGAAATTACTCAATGCGATTGTTTAGTTGTTATTCTTACAGGCTGCTTTTCGCAACGTGGTTTACCATCCCTGCTAACGCCTTATGATAAAACTAAGCTTGCTTTGCAGTATGGAGCAAATTTGGTTTTAGAATGCCCGGTTTGTTTTGGAGCGCAGAGTGCGGATTATTTTGCCAAATACAATTTACAGGCACTATCCTGCCTTCCAATCGATACACTTTGTTTCGGATCCGAAACAAACGATGTTGCTTATTTGCGACATCTTTTAACGAGACAAAAGGAAATTTCTGCTGACCCTTCAAAAAGTTTAAACATAAACCAGAATTTGGATATCCAGCCTAATGATATATTAGGCATGCAGTATATCCGTTATTGTGATTTATACCACATTGAACCGGTAACGATTCATAGAAATCCTGCCTATAAAAGCGCAACGCAGACCCGTTCTGATTTCTTTTCCGGAAAAGAAGAATTCTACGGTTCCCTGTTTTTGAAAGAACAATCCTGGGATACGTATTATCCTTATTTACGTCTTCTTTTACAAATGATGGATGCCGAAGATCTAAGAAAGATACATCTGGTAACCGAAGGCATTGAAAATCGTTTAAAAGCTGTGGCACAAAGCGCATCCAACTGGTCTTCCTTTTTAGAGGCTGCCATCACAAAAACATATACACGTGCCCGAATACAAAGAACGTGTTTGATGATTCTTTTACAAATTAAGAAAGAAGAGATGAAGGAGACATCTTTCTATAAACTTAAGGTTTTAGGATTTGATTCCATCGGAAAAGCCTGCTTGAAACAATGTGATGCATCCAATATCATTACACGTTTTAATCAGATGGATCCTTTTCTTCAAGCGATCCATCAAAAGACATGGGCATTGTATAACAGTGTTTTAAAACATCCTATTCCGGAAAGGCCGGTGCTCATCTATGATCGTTAAAATGCTTTTGGTTTTGTTCATTTTATTTGTAGTATGCTTGCTGTTGGTGTATCTTCATTATTTTCCTGCCATACCTAGACGAAAGGAAAATTACCCCTATGCTCTTTTATTAGGATGTCCCAGTCACAATGACGGTTCGTATGCAACCAGCCAGATTCGCCGATGTGAACTGGCAATGGAAGCTTATAAAAAGGGTTATTTTGATACATTGATCATTTCCGGAGGTGCTGTCAAAAATGAATATGTAGAAAGCCTTCAAATGGAAAAATACATTCGAAAGCGCATTTCTATGCCGATTGTATGTGAGACAAAAGCAAGAAACACATGGGAAAATTTTCAATTCACGAAAGAGAAAATCGGTGATGTCCCGGTTTTGATTTTGTCCAGCGGCACTCATATTCGCCGTGCCTGTGCCATCGGAAAAAGTTTTTTTAAAGAATACAGCGGTCTCTGGTATCCGGATCATAAGCCCAAACACATCCTTCGTGAGATCGCATCACGTTGCATCTATATTTCTATCGAATATAAAAAGAAAAAAGCTACAAAACATATCGTTTCATAGCTATTGAATCGTTCGTATGACGTCGGTGACGCTACGAACTTTTTTTAGATTGGTCATGATCACTTTTAAATGATCAGCATCCTGCACCGTGATTGCAAGTTTAGTCGTAGCCGTCAGATTGTTTTCATCAACACAGGAATCTACATGGCGTAAATACGCATTGCATTGTTGTAGTGTTGTCACGATATCGCTTAAAAGGAAGTTTCGATCATCACTGTAAACGATTAATTTCACCTCGTAGCGTTTTTCATCGATATGCTCTGCCCAACTTACCGGAATCAGACGTTTTTTCTCATTGGCAATGTTTGGACAATCTGCACGATGTACTTTAACACCCTGCCCTTTTGAGATATAGCCTACAATCGCATCCCCCGGAATCGGTGAACAACAGTTGGCCAGAGAAACCGCAATCGTGTCGATACCCGGAACAATAACACCACAGCTTGTGGCTTTTTGTTCTTTTGGTAATGCTTTATTAAACTGTTTAACGATTTCTTCATCGCTTAGGGCCGACTGACGATTTTTAACTAGTCGATCCACGACAGCCTGTACAGAAACCCGTTTATTGGCAATCGCAACATAAAGATCATCCAGTGCTTTAAACGACAAAGAATGTAAAATGCCTTCTATACGCTTAGGTTGCAGATAGGACTCATCCAGCTTTTCCTTTTTGAATTCCTCCTGCAACATCTCTTGTCCTTTTTTGATGACTTCCCGCCGGTCACTTTGTTCCTGGCGCTGTAAAAAGGAACGAATCTTATTACGAGCATGACCGCTTTTAACAATCTTGATCCAGTCCTTTGATGGTCCCGGTGAATTGTTATTGGTTAAAATATCGACAACATCTCCGGTTTTTAATGGGGTATTTAAAGGAACGATGGCACCATTGACTGTAGCTCCCACCGTCTTATGACCGACTTCTGTATGTACACGATAAGCAAAATCGATTGGTGTTGAACCACTTGGTAAGGCAATGACCTTCCCTCTTGGTGTCAGACAATAGACATTGGCTTCAAAAATATCTTTTTGAAGCACATTCATATATTCTAACGGATCTTCACTTTCCTCATCAGTCATCATGGAAAAATCACGGAACCAGGAAAGCTTGTCTTCGATTTCTTTTTGTTCGATTTCCGGCACGGAATTTGGCTTTTCCTTATAGCGCCAGTGGGCCGCAACACCACGCTCGGCAATCGCATCCATATCTTCAGTACGAATCTGGATTTCAAAAATATTACCGTGTTGAGGCTCTACGATCGTTGTGTGCAAAGACTGATACATATTTGCCTTGGGCATGGCTATATAATCTTTAAAACGTCCGGGAATCGGACGATAGGTCGCATGGATATAGCCCAAAATTTCATAACAATGTGTTACGGTATCTGTCACGATACGAATGGCCAAAAGATCCAGGATCTCTTCAAACCGTTTGTTTTTGGTCACCATCTTTTTATAGATGCTGTAAAAATGTTTAGAACGTCCAAAAATGCGATATTTGATATTATACGTATCCAATATCGTTGTAATGTCTTTGATCATCATTTGAACTTGTTCGTTTCGCTCTTCTTCTCTTTGTTTGACAAGACCTTTGATCTCGTTATACTTTTTCGGATCGATATACTTAAAGGATAGATCTTCCAGTTCGTTTTTGATTGAACTGATACCTAAACGATGGGCGATGGGCGCATAAACACTCAGGGTTTCTCTAGCGATCTTCTGCTGCTTTTCCGGCTTCATATATTCCAGCGTTCGCATATTGTGCAAACGGTCTGCCAACTTGATCAAGATTACGCGAATATCCTTGGCCATCGCAATAAAAAGCTTTCGATGGTTGTTTGCCTGGTATTCCTTTTCATCCTTGAACTGAATATTTCCGATCTTCGTAACAGCATCTACCATCGTTTGGATCTCATCACCAAATTCCTGACGAATCGTATCGTCCGTTACATCGGCACAGTCTTCCACCGTATCATGCAAAAGGCCGGCCGCAATCGTCTTTGGCCCACAATGCATCTCAGCCAGTGTATTAGCCACTTGTATGACATGTGTCACATAAGGAGCCCCGCTTTTTCGAAACTGCCCCTCATGATGTTTTTGGGCAAACTGATAAGCCTTAACAATCAGATCTATATTTTCCGGACGTTTGATGTAGGTCTTGATTTGTTTTAGACATTCATCAAATGTCACTTCTTTTTTATGTGCCACACCAAAGTCTCCTTTCTATTGATCCCTATTCTCCTTCAAAATGTGTCAGAGAAAGCACCGGTATATCCTTAAATTTTTCTTTACCTTTTAAATCATCCAATTCGATCACAAATCCAATTCCTGCCACGATTGCCTGTTTGAATTCCACCATCTTGATCATAGCTTCTACCGTACCTCCGGTAGCTAGCAAATCGTCAATGATGACGACACGCATTCCTTCTTGAATGGCATCAATATGCATTTGCAGCTCATCCACACCATATTCGAGCTGATATGTTTGTGACATTGTTTTCCTTGGCAACTTACCGGGCTTTCGTACCGGTGCAAAACCAACATGACATTCCAAGGCCACCGGAATACCGAAAAAGAAGCCTCGTGCCTCCGGGGCAATGATCAAATCTGCCTTCACCTCTTTGGCAAATGCCGAAAGTTTTTCCGTAACGTATTTCATACAGTCCGGATTTTTCAAGATCGGTGTTACGTCCCGAAAAATGATGCCTTCCTTAGGGAAGCCGGGAATACTGGCAATGTATTGTTTAATATTCATATGTGATCTCCTTTAAATTACTTCTATTTTACATGAATCCCTGCACTGAAACAATGACATTTCACTTATAGAGAATTTGATCAATGATAAAGCTGACTCTTTTTGAGCCTCTATAATAATTGATTTGCGGTGAACCGACAAATCCCCTGATTGAATTTACACTTTTTGCCTTATCGGCTGCCGAGATGTTAAAACATAAACACTGTAAGCCACTTTGCAGCGTAAACCGTCGATGCTTTCCATTGCTTAGATCATAAACCGATTTGATATTGACTGGCGAAATTTCAAAAGCCGGCAGTTGAAAGCCCGGCCCAAACGGTCGTAAAGCATCCAGACTCTGTACAGATTGCGTTGTGATATCTTCCGGTTCGATGTGCAGAGTATTCTTTTTTAAAGGCGTCCAATCAAAAGTTGCTCCGGCTTCTTTTACATAATTGACAAAAGCCGGAAAGCTTTGTAGATCCAGAGAAAAACCAGCAGCCTGTGTATGACCGCCCAAGGCTCTAAAATCATCAAACCCAGATAAAAAATCCATACAGTCAAAACCCTCCGGAGAACGCATACTGGCTTTATAGCTGTCCGTATTTTGTGCCATTACGATAGCTGGCTTTTGAAATTGACTGCATAAAGAACCGGCCACAAGTCCAATGATGCCCTCATGAAAGCTTGGATCACAGACAAGCAAGACAGGATCCTGCGGTGTACACTTACGCAAAGCACACTCTGTCATCTTTGTACTGATTTGTTTGCGCAGATCATTGACATGAACAATCTGATCGTAAAAACGACGAATCTCTCGCTCATCCTGATTTAGGAAATAACGAACCGCATTGTTCACATTGGCCATATTGCTTAAACGACCAATCGCATTTAATTTAGGCACGATCTGAAAACCAACGCTGGTTTCATTCAATACGCCATCATTGGCCAAGATATAAGTATGTTTTTCTTTTGATGTGTTTAAAAGCTGTAAGCCATTTTGAATCAACGCTCTTGTCTGATGGGTTACCGGCATAACATCACCAACGCTGGCGATGGATGCCAGAATCAAATGATAAGGTGTATCGACACCTAGTGCCCGTATGCATTCATAGGCAACAGCCGCACCACATAACGTTGAAAAAGACTCCTCCATTTTTGAAGGATGCACAAGTACATCGCAACATATCTCTTCTTCAATTCGATGATGATCGGTTACGATCGTTTCCATGCCACTTTCTTTGGCAAATGAAAGTGCATCGTGCGCCTTGACTCCATTATCGACCGTCACTAACAGCTCATAGCCTTTTTTATGAGCCAAAGACACGGTATTACAGTTTAGACCATATCCTTCCTTGATCCTGTCTGGTATATAAAATCCGACTTCTAAGCCATACTTCTGCAAGCCATCCACCATGATTGTCGTTGCCAAAATACCATCACAGTCATAATCTCCACAGACAATCACTTTCTTATTTTGTTCTCGCGCATTTTGAATACGATCGACAAATGTATGTATACAAGTGGCTTCACTAACTGATTGAAGCTCTTGTTTTTCAAGCCAGTAAGACCACCGGCTTTCATCCGGTTCTAAATATCGTAAAACTTTTTCTGAAAATGTTGTTAAATTTGCCATGCAACTATTATAGCACGCTTCCTAATATTTTATGGTACAAAAGCTTGGAAAGGACAAAAAGAAAAAGCCGGTTTTTCCGACTTATTCAAACAAAGGATTTTGATAGCTGATTTGTAGATGCTCATAAGCCTTTGGTGTTGCCACACGACCTCTTGGTGTTCGATTAATAAAACCAATCTGCAACAAATAAGGCTCGTACACATCTTCCAGGGTCATCGGTTCCTCTCCGATACTGGAGGCAATAGCTTCCAAGCCTACAGGGCCACCCTTAAAGCGTTCAATAATACCACGTAAATATTTATGATCGACCGCATCCAGACCCAAATGATCGACTTTTAAACGATCCAGAGCATCCTTAGCCACATCCAGTGAAACAATTCCTTCATTATAGACCTGCGCAAAATCCCGTACTCTTCGAAATAAACGATTGGCAATACGCGGTGTTCCACGAGAGCGCATGGCGATCTCGTGTGTTGCTTCCGAATCGATCGTTGTGTCCATGACATGACTGGTTCGATTTACGATTTTTTCCAAATCCTCCAGCGTATAATACTCCAACTGCGATACGATACCGAAACGATCACGTAAAGGCGCACTCAAATCTCCGGCTCTGGTCGTAGCTCCCACCAAAGTAAAAGGCGGTAAGGTTAGACGAATATTGTGTACAGTGGCACTATCCTTTCCCACTAAAATATCCAGACAATAATCTTCCATAGCCGGATACAACACCTCTTCTACCTGTTTTGGCAAGCGGTGGATCTCATCGATAAACAATACATCACCTGGTTCCAAAGTCGTCAAAATCGCCGCTAAATCTCCACTTTTTTCAATACTGGGACCACTTGTCGTTTTGATATTTCCATGCATTTCATTGGCCAGAATATAAGCCAATGTTGTCTTTCCCAATCCCGGTGGCCCATACAACAAAACATGATCCAGGGCTTCCTGACGCTGTTTGGCAGCACGTATAAAAACACTGAGATTCTGTTTTAAATCTTTCTGGCCGATATATTCCTGCAAGGTGCTGGGACGAAGCGTTTTTTCAAAGTTGTCCTGCTCCTGCATATGTGCATCCATTTCTCTATCCAAATTTATACCCCATTTCTTTTCGCAAGCAAAGCCAATGCCTTACGAAGCATCGCATCCACACTGATATCCTGTGAAGCCAATTCTTTTTTTACCCCTGTCAGCTGATTTCCTTTATAACCAAGGGATAAAAGCGCCTCTTTAACTTCTTCCCAGACAGGATTTGTATCCACACTTTCTTCTTCAATGGCCGATACAAATTTTCCCTTTAGATCAAGAACGATTTGTGATGCCGTCTTTGCCCCGATACCCGGCAATGCCTTTAATCGCTTTACGTCATCTTCTTCGATGGCCTGTATCATCTCTTTTCCCGAACAGACTCCTAACATATTTAATGCCGTACGTGGTCCGATTCCTTTTACGTTGATCAAACGCATAAAGACTTCATAATCCTTTTCATGTACGAAACCAAATAAAAGGATCGCATCCTCCCGCACATGTTGATAGGTGTATAAAAACTGATCTTCTCCCAATCTAAAATTATAAGGATGACTCACATAGACCTCATATCCTACACCCTGTACATCTAAAACGATCGTATCATTTCGTATGAGTCGTACCGATCCCTGTATAAACGCTATCAAAAGAAAATCCTCCCTTTACAGTGTAATATCCAATTCGATTGGACAATGATCACTACCATAAATATCCGTTAATATTTTAGAATCTTCTACTTTTTCCATCAGCTCCGGACTTACCAGCCAATAATCAATTCGCCACCCGGCATTGTTTTTACGCGCATTAAAACGATAGCTCCACCAGGAATATTGCACCTTGTCTGGGTATAAGGTACGGAACGTATCCTTTAAATACGGTAAAAGGTTAGCTTTAAAGCTATCACGCTCCTCATCGGTAAAGCCCGCATTTCTTCGATTTGTTTTAGGATTTTTGATATCAATTTCTTCATTGGCCACATTAAGATCACCACAGATCACAACAGGCTTATCTAACGATTGAATATAAGAACTGAATGCTTTATCCCATTCCATGCGATAATCTAAACGCTTTAATCCATCTCCGGAATTTGGTGTATAAACCGTTACTAAATAAAAGTTTTCAAATTCAGCCGTGATGACACGTCCTTCCTGATCATGTTCTTCAATCTGCAGACCATAAGAAACGGAAAGCGGCTCCTTTCGAGACAAGATCATGGTTCCACTATAACCTTTTCGAACAGCACTGTATGCATACTGATAGGGATATAATTCTTTAGATATTTCAATCTGCTCCGGCTGTGCCTTTGTTTCCTGTAAACAAAAAACATCAGCATCCAGTGCATCTACGATATCGATAAAACCTTTATTGATACAAGCTCTGATTCCATTTACATTCCATGATATTAATTTCATAAAGTGTCTCCTTTAAAACTATGTATATTCTAGCATATCTTTTCTCATTCCTATAAAAAGAATGCACATTGTCCTTGTATTTATGTATAAGAAGAGGATGTAAAAAAATCGGAATACAGAAACCATCCCATATTCCGATCGATTCATTTTGAGCTAATAACCTATAAATGATTTTTAACTTTCGACAAATTCAAATTCATAACCTAATAACTGTACGGTATCGCCATCTTCACATCCAGCCTCGCGCAATGCCTTATCAATACCAAGATAACGCATTTTATTGGCAAATTCAAAGTAGTCTTCTTCGGTATTCAGTTTTTGAATATCAAAGACTCTTTCCACTCTAGGACCGGAAACTTCCCATACATGAGCATCCACCTGTTGAATTTGAAGATCGCTCTTTTTCTCTTCAAAGGTATAAACAACACCATCATTTTTCATTTCATCATCAGTGATGGCAAAGGCCGGTGTTACCGCTAAAAGATCGGCAGCCTTTGTCAAAACCGGATCGATCCCTTCATGAATGATAGTAGTCGTCGGATATACCGTAACATCCGGATAGGCTTCTTTAAAACGCTTTAAGTTTTCTTCGGCATGTTCCAGATCCATTTTATTGGCTACTACGATTTGCGGTCTTTCCAGTAAACGAATTTGATAAGAACCAAGCTCATCGTTGATGATCTTATAATCTTCCAATGGATCACGACCTTCTTCAGCTCCCATATCAACGACATGCACGATAACACGACAACGTTCAATATGCCGTAAGAACTGATGTCCTAAACCCTTTCCGGTACTGGCTCCTTCAATCAAGCCAGGCAAATCGGCCATGATAAAGCTGCGGCCATCTCTAGTCTGTACGACACCGACATTGGGCGAAATCGTTGTAAATGGATAATCACCAATTTCCGGCTTTGCTCTGGATACCGCATCCAATAAAGTGGATTTTCCAACGCTTGGAAAACCGACAAGGCCAACATCCGCCAATACGCGAAGCTCCACCATGCAGTCAAACTCTTCCCCCAGTGTTCCTAACTCCGCATATTTTGGTGCGGTATTCCGGCTGGATTTAAAATGATAATTGCCACGACCGCCTTTACCGCCTTTGGCGATAACTTGCTGCTGATATGGCTCAGTTAGATCGGCAATAATCTGTCCGGTATCTTCTCTTTTGACGATCGTACCTAAAGGAACTTTGACAATCTTATCTTCCCCATTGGCCCCATGCATCTTTTTATTTTTTCCTTTTTCACCGGGAGTGGCCTTGATTTTTCGATGATAGCGCAAATCCAGCAGAGTTGTCATACCCGGATCCGCCTGAAAGATGACACTGCCGCCATTGCCGCCGTCGCCACCAAATGGACCGCCATAAGCTACATATTTTTCATGACGAAAGCTAACGATACCGTCACCGCCTTTTCCCGCCTGTACATGTATTTTGACCTGATCAACGAACATAAGATTTCCTCCTTCTTGAAAAAAAGATCCCCGAAGGGATCTTATCAACTATGCCTGTGGATAAACAGAAACTTTCTTCTTATCCTTACCAAGACGTTCGTAGCGTACAACACCGCTGACCATTGCGAACAATGTGTCATCAGCACCACGTCCTACATTCGTTCCCGGATGAATCTTTGTACCACGCTGACGATAGATAACGCTTCCGGCATGACAAGACTGACCATCGGCTACTTTTGCCCCTAAACGTTTCGAATGGGAATCACGACCGTTCTTAGTAGAACCAACTCCCTTTTTAGAAGCGAAATACTGAATATCTAAACTAAAACGCATACTTACACCTCTTTTCTTGTAATTTGAATGGATTGCGGATATTTTTCTCTCACTGTTTCCAGCTGAATTCTTAGAAAATCCAAAGAATTTTGAACATTATCCGTATAATTTAAAACCTGAATATCAATCTGATTATCCTGCATCTGCAGATCACAATCTTCATGACATAATACATCCAATGCATTTAAAGCACCAATACTTGCAACACTGACTCCGGCACACACGATATCCTGTCCATAGGGACCGCTTTGCGCATGTCCGGTAATCTGAATACTTGACACCTGATCCTCATGATATGTCAGGATGACCTTGATCATAATTAAGCCTCGATTGCTTCGATCTTAACACGAGTGTAAGGTTGACGGTGTCCCTGTTTTCTACGTGTAGAAGATTTTTTAGGTTTATATTTTACAATCGTAATTTTCTTACCTTTCCCCTGCTTTTCAACAGTTCCTGTAACTTTAGCACCTTCTACATAAGGTTTACCAAATTTTCCATCAGCGAATAAAACCTTATCAAATGTAACTGTATCTCCTTCGTTTGCATCTAATTTTTCTACGAAGATCACAGCATCTTTTTCAACTTTGATCTGTTTTCCGCCTGTTTCAATAATTGCGTACATGCAAGCACCTCCTATTCTATGTTCCTGATACTCGCCATGAAGGTGGATTTCTCACTTTTTACCTTTTTTGTGCGGTTGCAAGATCAGAACAGAATCTGCAACATAGGTAGTATATAAAATCTGATCGTCTTCGTCAAGAAAGAATCCATTTATTTCCTTAGAAATCCTTCATTCGAATGCGAGATCATACGATCCAACAGACAGTCCACTTTGTATCGAGATCAGATTATTGACATCGACAACTATATTAATACGGTACAAAGGATCTAAACGTCGTACTTTTCGTAATAAAGCCTCGGAAGAAGCCCGATACCTACCTGGATTTCTACCAAAAACCTTATAAGCCAAACGACTTCCTTTAACACCGGGAATTTGATTCCATTCCTTTCCCTCTGAAGACTGCCTTATACCGGGTATCACATCAGTATCTCTACATATTCCCAGAATTTTGGCTGGAATTTCTGAACCGTCGCATCAAATTGAATACAGCCTAAACGGATATCTCTATATTGCGTAAATAATGCCTGATCAATATCAACCTTTACCCTCATACTTTCTTAGCTCTATTTATTTATTTTCTGCCTATGATTCGAACTTCCGGTTCCAGACGCACACCAAATTTTTGATCGATCACTTTTTGTATATGGGCAATCAATTCCTCATAATCCTTTCCGGTCGCATGATCGATGTTTACGATAAATCCAGCATGTTTCTCAGAGATTTGAGCTCCACCCCACTTTAATCCCTGCAGTCCGGCCTGTTGAATCAAAGCACCGGTATAATGTCCTTTTGGCCGTTTAAAGACACTGCCACAGGATGGATATTCTAAAGGTTGTTTACTGCATCTAAGCTCCATTAAATGATCCATTTTTTCTTGAATTTTTATCGAATCACCAGGAGTCAGTTGAAATTCTGCTTCCAACACAATCGCTTTTCTTTCCTGTAAAATGCTGTGACGATACGAAAAATCCATGTGTTCTTTTGTCCATGTTTCAATCGTTCCTTTTTCCGTTAAAACCGTGGCACTGTAAAAGACTTCATCAATCTGTCCATCATAAGCACCGGCATTCATATAAACCGCTCCACCGATACTTCCCGGTATGCCACAGGCAAATTCCAAGCCGCTAAGTGCATATTCGCAAGCCCTGGCACAGACCGCTTTCAAGCTGGCTCCGGCCTGGGCAACGATTCGAGTTTCCTTGACATGGATCTGTTTTTGTTGTGTCGTTAAGATGACTAAGCCTTCGACACCCTGATCCCGTACGATCAGATTGCTGGCATTTCCTAAGACAAGGTAAGGTATATTCTTTGTTTTGGCATAAGTAATGCAGTCACAAAGCTCTTCGATCGTTTCCGGTAAGGCTAAATAATCCGCCGGACCTCCTGTCTTTGTATATGTGTATTTTTTTAATAGTTCATTCTTATAAATGGGCGTGTTGTCAAAAATATCTTTCAAAATAGACCTCTTCTTTCTTTAGCTTTCGGTATCGATCCAGCGAAGCTTTCGCGCTACGATCGATTGAGGACGATTTTTATTTCCCTGCACAAAAACGATACGATCTTTGGCAATTTGATCCTTTTCCTTCGCATATAAAGCCGGCATCAGTACGATATCGATCTTTCCGGTTTCATCTTCCAGCGACACAAAGCACATAAGCTCTCCCTGCTTTGTCGTATGGGTACGAAAGCTGGTCGCTCGCCCAATCACCTGCATAAAGCCATTTTTATTTTCAGCCTGTGAAAAAGGAATACACTCTTTAAATCTTTCCTGTCGTAACTGTTGTACCGGGTGTTGGCTTAAATAAAAGCCATAGACCATGAACTCTTTTTTGGCCCGCTCCATTTTATTTTCCTTGACCCTGATTAAATTAGGCTTGGAGACAACTGAAAAATCAAAGGAAATCTGTCCCATAGCTTCGGTTCGTACTAAATCGGCATAGACTAGAACTCGTCCTAAATTTTCATGCATAGTAGCGCGATTCAGTCCAAAGGAATCTAAAGCTCCACCATCGATCAAAATACGCATGCTGGATTCAGTCAGTTTTCTGGCATTGCATCGAACGACAAAATCAATATAATCTTTATACGCTCCGTTCTGGCGTTCTTTTAAGATGATCGGATAAATAGATTGTCCAATTCCTTTTAGCACCTGCAGCGGCATACGTAATGCCTGGTTTTCAATATGATAATGATCTTGCGAAGCATTGACATCCACACATAAGATCTTAACATGTCGATGCATACATTCCTGCCGATACTGATTGGTTTTTGTTTCCGAACCAATCACACTGTCTAATAAACACTGATAAAAATATAAAGGATAATTAGCCTTTAAATACGCCATTTGATAGGCAATCAGAGCATAGGCATAGCTGTGTGATTTATTAAAGCCATAGCTGGCAAACTGGGCCATGGTATCAAACAAGCCATTGGCCTGTTTAAACGTACATTGATGCTGCAAAGCACCTTGAATGAACAATTCCTTATAGCTTTCCATCTGCTCATGATTTTTCTTAGACATCGCCTTACGCAAAGAATCGGCCTGTGCCAGACTTAAATTACCAATCGCTCTTGCGATCTGCATGACCTGCTCCTGATAGATCATGATGCCATAGGTTTCCTCTAAAATCGGCTTGGTCAAAGGATGAGGATATTCGATCTTTCGAGGGTCTTCCTTGCGGGCAATATATAGATCAATATTATGCATGGCACTTGGGCGATATAAGGCCAGTACCGCACAGATATCTTCAAATCGTGATGGCTTCATTTTTCTAAGCAGACTTTGAATACCTGAACTTTCCAGCTGAAAAACACCCAGGGTATCGGCTCTTGCCAATAACTGATATGTTCTTTGATCATTTAAGGGAATCTTTAAGATATCAAAAGGCTGATGTGTCTTTTTTTGAATTTGTTTAACAATTTGGTCAATTGTTGTCAAGTTTCTTAAACCCAGAAAATCCATTTTGATCAAGCCAAGCTCTTCAAGATATTCCATGGTAAACTGCGTAGCCTGATTATCCGCATCCACCTGTACTTTTGGACATACATTGGTAATCGGCTGATTGCTTAAAACGATGCCGGCGGCATGTAAAGAAATATGGCGTGGCAAGCCTTCTAAAACCAGGCAGTTATAATACAATTCTTTTAAAAGATCATCTTTTTGAACTAAAGACTGAAACTTTGTATTTTCCTGATATGCTTGTCGCAGTGTCATATTTGGTACGTTTCGAATTAACTTGGTCAAGGAATCAATCTTGGAAGAAGAAATTGAATACACCCGACCTACATCTCGTAAGACCTGTTTTGCCTTTAACGTGTTGAATGTCACAATATGACAGACATGCTGCTCACCATATAAATTTTTGACATATTCTATGACCTCGTCTCGACGATCATCAGGAAAATCAGTATCAATATCCGGCATAGAAACACGATCAGGATTTAAAAAACGCTCAAACAATAAATGATTCTGAATGGGATCAATGTGCGTGATTCCTAAACAATAGGCGACCAGAGAACCGGCTGCACTGCCTCTGCCGGGTCCAACATAAATACCTTGTGTTCGGGCAAAACGAATAAAATCATAGACGATCAAAAAATAGTTAGTAAAGCCCATCCGTGTAATCACAGATAATTCATATTCCAGTCGTTTTATATAAACTTCATTTTCTTTGTTATGCAGTCTCTTTTGTAGTCCGGCCTTACATAGCTTGATCAAAAAAGAAGACGAGTCAATGCCTAATTTATTTTGAAAGACCGGTAAATGACTTTTTTTCATAGCCATCTGCACATTGCACATCTTGGCAATTTCTTCAGTATTTTGAAGATCCTCAGGATCATATAAAGATTCCATCTCCTTCATGGAGCGAATATAACGATCATTTAAAACATTTAAATTTTGATCATGTATGCGTGCCTGTTTTTGAATAGCTTTTAAGATACGCAATTGTTTGACATCCTCTTTTTTTTCATAAAGAATATACGATAAAGCACAAGTCGGGATGGATAAAGATCGATACAATTTCTTTAATTCGATATTTTTAGCTCGCCAAAAGCCGGAATCGTTACAGGCAATACCGGCATAAAAACAAGGAAAATTGTTTTGACATGTTATAAAATACTCTTTCAACTTTTCTGTATCATCATGTAAGATCCAGCCATTGAGGATGTCATGATCTTGTATGCCACAGGAAATCACGACACAATCCCTACTACGTTTACATAATTCTTCAAAGGTTACAGTATTCTGTATCTGCATTCTCTGTGTCGATAACGCGTACAAATCCTGCAGGCCGTGATCATTTTTCGCAAGCAGGATAAAAGTAGAAGGTCCCTGTTTCATCTGCACATCCAGTTCCAGTCCAAGAATGGGATGTATGTTTTTTGATAAAGCATATTTATAAAACTTCATAGCCGCAAACATCGCATCTTTATCCGTTAATGCCACATGTCGATAGCCCAGTGAGGCACTTTGATCGACCAGTCTTTCCACACGCAGACTGGATTCTAAAAGGCTGTAACAACTGCGGGCATGTAAATGAACCATAGAAGAACCTCCTTTCTTTTTTCATTGTACAGGAAATGAAAAAAGTGTTCAAATGAACTGAACACTTTACATTGTACTTCGTTTCGCAAGCTGATCGGTAATTTCATGAACCTGCTCAATGGTCAGGTTTTTGATACCGCAGGCACAGGCATGACCACCGCCATGAAAGGCCTGGGCAATATCGCGAATATCGATCGTTTTGGAGCGTAAAGATGCGCTGTAGTGCACACCGTCTTCCATACGCGTAAACAAAGCCCATATTTCAATTGAAGAAACACCACTTAACGCATAGACCATTTCTTTAGCTTTCGCAAAGGTTTTCATGAGCGGTAAATATTCTGCAGTTTCCATAATTGCCGTCATACATTTTTGTGATACTTTTGCCTTGTTGCGAATCATCGTTTCATACTGAAAGTCTTCCAGCGTACTAGAAAAATTGATACGATCAGCCTGTACCACATCGGCGCCCTTCTCAAATAAGAAGCCTGCTGCCTGAAAGGTTTCCTTGCGCACACTGGTTGTCGTAAATCGAACATTATCGGCAACAAGTCCCTGATACAACATCTGCGCTGCCTCTTTCGAACAATCTTTTTCCATCAGCAGCAGCCCTAACATTTCACAGGTTGCACTGGCCTTCTCATCAATCCATTCCAGATCACAAAAGCTCTCAGTCTTTACATGATGATCGATACGTATCGTAAAATCACAAAGCTTGTAGTTTTCATCATCCACCCGATTGGCTGTCGAAGCATCCAACAAGATTCCCAGTGATCTTGTGTATGTATCATCCGCAATCGTATCAAAGGAAAGCTGAAGTTCATTTGATAATGCATTCGCACTTCCAGTGACATAAATCTGTTTTTGCGGATAAGTTTTTTTTAGCCAATAAGCCAAACCAAACTGGCTACCCAAGGCATCCATATCCGGCAAGACATGACGAAACAAAATGATGGAATCGTATTGTTCAATCAACGAGAAGATCTTATTTTTCATCGCAAAGGTTGGCATAAGCATCTCTTGCCATCACAAGTTCTTCATTGGTTGGAATCAACCATACGCTGATCTTAGAATCATCACTGCTTAATTTCTTTTCAATACCGCGAACACCCATATTTAAGTTTTCCGGCACCTTAACGCCTAAAACAGACAAACGATCGCAGATTTTTTGACGCATGACAGAGTCGTTTTCACCGATACCGCCGGCAAAGACGATCGCATCAGCACCACCCATCAAACCGTAGTAACCACTGACAGTTTCAACAATGGAATTTACATAGATTTTCTGGGTCAGGATTGCTCTTTTGTTTCCGGCTTCAGCAGCTGCTTCTACATCACGTCCGTCACTGCTGATACCCGATACACCAAGCATTCCGGATTTTTTATTTAAGATCGTATCCATTTCATCGGGTGTATAACCATATTTCTTTTCCAAAAACATGATGATGGCAGGATCGATATCACCACAACGCGTTCCCATCATGACACCGGAAAGCGGTGTAAATCCCATACTGGTTTTAAAGGACTTACCGTTTTTGACAGCCGTAATACTGGCACCGTTTCCTAAATGACATGTGATGATGTTCATATCTTCCACTGGTTTATCCAAAATTTCTGCCAATCGATGTGTTAAATACAGGTGACTGGTACCATGCATTCCATAACGGCGAATTTCATCTATTTCATAATATTCATAAGGAATCGGATAGATATAGTTTTCTTCCGGCATGCTTTGATGGAAAGCTGTATCAAAGACAAAGGTATGCTTACATTCCGGCAAAGCCTTCTTGAAAGAACGATAGCCTAACAAACCAGCTGGGTTGTGCAAAGGCGCAAGCACCTTTAATTCATCGATCTTATCTTCGGCTTCTTTACTTTCCGGTACCGAATGATCATAGTATTCTCCACCATGAACCATACGATGACCAATAGCTTTGATATCTTCCAAGCTTTCTACAATATGGTACTTGATCAAAACTTCCATAAGCTTGGAAACAGCTACCCCATGATCCGGGATATCTAAGACTTCTTCTACTTTCTGATCGTTAAACTTCATTCCCACAATGGAATCGTTTAATCCGATTCTTTCAATGTTTCCCTGCGCTAATACTTTTTCTTCCGGCATTTGGAATACCTGAAACTTCAACGAACTGCTTCCGGCATTGACACTCATTACGATTGGCATGTTTTATTACCTCCTATAATATGCTCAATATTTCCTCTTTTATCTTATCATCATCCAAATCTTTTAAAAGAGAAACAATACGTTTTCTTTTTGATACATATTGAATGATGTCTTCGTATTTATGTAGCTGCTGCATCGATTTTTTTAAACTGTCCTGCACAGCGGCTCTGGATATTTCCAGGGCCTCACTGATTTCTGTGTAAGAAAAATCTTCTTCAAAATACAGCGAACAAATCTCTTTTTGACGCTTTGTCAACAAATCACCATAAATATCAAATAATACATTGGATTCTAATCTATTCATCCGATTCCAGTCCTTTTGTGATACCCATCAAGTAACTGTTGATCTCAAATGGTTTTAAATCCTCGGGCTTTTCACCTAAACCTAAAAAGCGTACCGGAATATGCAGACTGTCGCGAATGGCCAATACGACCCCACCTTTTGCGGTACCATCCATTTTGGTCAGGATAATACCGGATACTGAAGTCGCCTCCAAAAATTCCCTGGCTTGAGAAATACCATTTTGACCGGTGGTCGCATCCAGTACCAACCATACTTCATGTGGTGCTCCTTCGATTTCACGATCACAGACACGAACCATCTTACTTAATTCTTTCATCAGATTGGTTTTGGTCTGCAGACGACCGGCTGTATCTGCCAACAAGATATCAATTTGATGTTCTTTAGCGTAGCGACACGCATCGACCAAAACAGAGCTAGGATCCTGGTTTGGTTTTCCTTTGATACACGGAACCCCTAATCGATCGGCCCATGTGGCTATCTGATCGACCGCGCCGGCACGAAATGTATCAGCCGCTGCCACAGCAACGGAAAGATTTTGATCCTGGTAATATTTGATCAGCTTAGCCGAGCTGGTCGTTTTTCCTGAACCATTGACACCCACCATAAAAATTACCGTAGGTCCATTCTCATTATACTGAATATCTTCATCGCTTTCCTGATTATAAAAGTCATGTAGGATGCTGATAAAATAATCTTCCATAGAATCATAATCGCGAATATGAGAAGCACTCTCCTCAAACTGATCCACAATCTTTTGTGCCGTATGAATACCAACATCACTTTCCAATAGGATGATCATGATTTGTTCCAGTAACTCATCATTAACACCATTAAAGCTGTTGGACAGAGCACGTAGTCGATCTCCAAAGCTTTTACGTGATCTTCCTAAACCGGACAAGTATTTATCCTTATCTTTATTTTTGACAAAGGCTTCTTTGATGGATTGAAAAAATGCCATTCTAACTTTCCTCCTTTTCCAGGATATGTACCGCATCTTTGAGCTGTACCTTTAATAATTTAGAAACACCGTCTTTTTGCATCGTAATCCCATACAACATTTCACATTGTTCCATCGTTCCCGGACGATGTGTTACAACGATAAACTGTGAACGATCGCTGAAATGTGATAAGTATTTCGCAAAACGTTCGACATTGGCCTGGTCAAGAGCCGCTTCAACTTCATCGAAAATACACAAAGGCATCGTTCTTGCCTGCAGAATGGCAAATAAGACACTAATCGCAATCAATGCTTTTTCACCACCGGAAAAAGACTGTAGGTTTTTGACCATCTTTCCCGGAGGCTGTACATCGATTTCGATTCCCGTATTCAACACATCCTGTGGATCGACCATGGATAAGCGAGCCTTCCCACCGCCAAACATTGCTTTAAAGATACCATCCAGCTCCTTATTGATCTTGTGGAACATTTCCGTAAACTGTATCTTCATCGTTTCATCCATTTCATCAATAGCCTGTAAAATCTGGGCAGAGGCTTGTTCCAGGTCTACTTTTTGACCCTGCATAAAATCAAAACGTTCCTTGATTTCCGAATATTGTTGCGGCGCATCTAAATTCACATTCCCCAGACGATTGATGGCCTGGCGAAGCTCTACGACACGATCTTTTGCTTTCTCGATATCGATCTCTTTGCGTTGTTCACAAGCATATTCGTAAGTCATCTGATAATCTGCATTCAAACGATTTAACGCACTTTCCAAATATGCCTGTTTTTTAGCCTGCTGCAGCTCCGCATCATGAATCTCCGACTGCAAAGCATTCATTTCGCGCCTTGTCATACGCATCTGATTTTCCAGCTGCTCTACCATGCTTCCTTTATCATAGCGGCGTTTTCGCAAAGAAGAGATCGACGATGTGATCTCATCAATGCGGGCATGCATTTTTGACATCAAAACAACAATATCATCTTCCTGTAGATCCTGTGTGTTTTCCTGTGGAACCAGCTCATTATATTCCGCCTGCAAAGATTCATATTTTTCCTTTTTGGTCTGAAAAATATTTTCCAGCTTTGCGACTTCGATCTGCAGCTGCATACAAGTATCCGTTTCATTATCCATCTTACTTTCAATCAAACGGTTTTCTTCCGAAATATGAGCCACTTTGATCTTCTGTCCTTCAATCTGCTCTTTTAAGCGATTGAGTTCATGTTGCGCCGTCACCGGTGTGCTTTGGTGACGATTGGTCCCTCCGGTCATACTACCACCGGCATGAACGATATCTCCATCTAAGGTCACGATCTTGACTTGATAACGTAATCGTTTGGCACATTCATTGGCATTAACCAGATTATCGATGATCAATACATTTCCCAACAAACGATCTCTTAGATCATTAAAAATTTCCTTACACTCAACACTTTCGTTAGCCCAGCCTAAATACCCTTTGGATTGCGAAGCAATGACTTTCTGCTCTTTGGATGGATAACGAGGACGCATGATATCTAATGGCAAAAAAGTAGCACGACCACTGCGATTTCGCTTCAAGTACCCAATAGCCTCTCTGGCACTGGCTTCATCTTTGGTAACGATATGATAAATACTGGCTTGTAACGCTGAGCTGATCGCATTGGCTCGATCATCCTTTGCAATCAACAATTCACTGACAACACCTAAGATGCCGGATAATGAATGTCGTGCTGATAAGACCGCTTTAACACCTTGTTGATGCGTAAAGGGCTGACGAATCATATTTTCCAGGACTTGTTGGCGGTTTTTTAGCTGTTGAAGAACTTGTTGCTCTTCCACATTCTGCTGGATGATCCCACCCGATTTTTGTTTCAGCATATTTAAGCTCTTAGTATGAAGCTCCAATTCTGCCTGTAAGCGCTGCAGACGATTTTTACGATCTTCAAATTCAAAGCGGGCTTCCTGCACCATTTGTGAAAGCTCATCTTTTCTCTCTAACGCATCCGCCTGACGTAAACGATATTTTCTCTTTTCATCCAACTCGACCTTGCGCTTTTCAAGCTGATAGCTTTCTTCCATCGCTTTGGTATATTCTCCCTGTAGATCATTGATCTGACGATCTAGAGCATGCATTTCCTTTCGTAATTCCTGTATGTCGATTTCCTGCTGATTCAAGCTGGCTTCCTTGGATACGTGAATCGTATTATTTTCAAATAATGTATTTTTTATCGCTTCAATTTCTTCATTTAAGGCTTCAATTTCTTCGACTAACACGCTGATTTCAATGGAAGACAATTCCTCTTTATACGTTTTGTACTGCTTAGCCTTTTTTGCCTGCTTTTCCAAAGGTCCTAACTGATGTTCCAGTTCATCTAAAATATCTTGTAAGCGATCTAAGTTCTCCTTAGTTTTTTCCAGCTTCTGCAAAGAAACTTTTTTACGCTTTTTATATTTGGCAACCCCGGCAGCTTCTTCAAACAACGATCGTCTTTCTTCCGGTTTGGCATCGGCAAATGAACTGATATTTCCCTGCGTAATTATACTTAAAGAATCACGTCCTAAACCCGTATCCATCACCAGATCATTGATGTCTTTCAAACGACAAGGCGTTTTATTGATAAAATAGCTTGCTTCATTGGTTGAACGCTGCAATTGTCTTGTGATCTCGATTTCTTCAAAAGGCGAGTCGAACACCTTGGTCGTATTATCAAAAACCAGTGTTACCTTTGCCATATTAACCGGTTTGCGATATTCACTTCCACTGAAAATGATATCGGTCATACTGGTACCGGAACGAAGACTTTTGGTACTCTGCTCTCCCAATACCCAGCGTATCGCATCGTTGACATTACTCTTCCCACAGCCGTTTGGCCCTACGATACCGGTTATATTATGATCAAATTGTAATATCGTTTTATCCGCAAAACTTTTGAATCCTTGTATCTCAATCCGCTTTAAAAACATAACTCACCTTCATCCTAACTTTAACATTGTATCAAAAAGCACCCTAAAAATCGACAATCTTTCCCTTGAATTTTAACACCAACCTTTTTAAAATAGTGGGTATGAAAAAGAAAATGAAAGAAAGCATGAAAAATGTATTCCCACTTTCTTTTGGCGAAGAAGTGGGCAATTCAGTCAGTCATGGGGTCATGGCCCTGCTCTTATTATTCGCATTACCTTATTACGCCATACGCGCTTATCTGCAGGCAGGCGCTTTGCATGCCACAGGTATTTCCATATTCATCATCTGTATGATCTTTATGTTTTTAGGCTCCTGTCTTTATCACAGTATGCCACATGATACAACACATAAATTAGTTTTTCGTAAATTAGATCACATTATGATCCTTTTGGCCATTGCCGGAACCTATACACCGGTATGTTTAAGCTTGATGAATAACTGGATCGGATATACGGTCTTAGCTATTGAATGGCTCATGGTTATCGCCGGTGTGCTTTTAAAATCCATCTCCAATACCAATCACAAAGTATTGTCGATGACGATCTATATGACGATGGGATGGATGGCCATCTTTATCTTACCGGCATTGATACAAAAGTGTTCCCTGCCGTTCTTCTTATTAATCTTAGCTGGCGGCATACTTTATACGATCGGAACTTATTTTTACGGACATCCACAAAGAAAGTTCAATCACTTCGTATGGCACATTTTTATCATTCTGGCATCTATCTGCCACTTGATTGCGATTCTCTATTTTATGATTTAGGCACCTAACGGTGTCTTTTTTTCTGAGCCTTTTGCAATGAAAAAAAGTGGGCTGTATTTAAGCGATTCATTTTATCATATCTTTCTATTAAATTGAAATACACTGATTCTTTTAAACGTTACCAAATCCACTTTGTAATTGTTTATGTTGATTTACATATTCACTTACACTACATCGCTTAATCTTTTTATGATCCACCAGCAAGACTTCATCATATAAAAGCAGTATTTTTCTGGTGATCTGATGCTCAATCGATACAACTGTAATATTCGAATCGGATAAAATCAAGTTGTGTATCTCTTGGGATGTGCCTTTATCCATTGCGGAAAATGCCTCATCTAAAAACAACCATTTTTTATTTCTATACAAAGCTCTTGCCACGCATATACGTTGTTTCTCTGCTCCACTGATATTTTGTTGTTCTTTCTTTAATTCTTCCCTTTTCGGATCAAAAATAGTTTCAAGATGAAATAAAGAAATCAGTTCTTCCAGTGAATATTTTGATCCTTTCTTTCCTAAAGTCATATTTTTTTCAAAAGGAAACGGTAATACTTCATTGTTTTAGCTTATATAAGAAAAACGTTGTACGTAATCTTGAAAAACCATATCTTTCAAGATTTTGTACAATAAAATTGGATGGGATTAAGTGAATTTGCTCTCTAAGATTCTGTGGGGTTCCCTATACACAAAAATAGTTTTTAGTGCCCTCTGTTAGATAACAGGGGCTTTATATGGTCGCTCGCAAACTCGTTCCCAGCCGAAGTAAACCAATCGTTTGAAAGCGCAGCTATCATGACTCTATGGCTTCGATTGCCACCACGACAGGTTCACTCCGTCTGTATGTGAATGATTATTCATACAAATAGAAATTTTTCTATCTTATAAAAACATTGTAAATCACTACAACATAAACAAATACTGCGGTTAAACAGGTTATAATAAAACCGCCTTTATCTCTATTATTTTTATATTCTACACTTCTTAATAATAAAAGAGTGGCAAGTGATACAAGCATAATCGGGATTGCAATGTCAAAGGAAAGCATTTTCACTAATCCTAATGTAGCAAAAAGCATTGTTATTATAGATAAAATGATTTTTGCGATTTTCATACAATTACACTCCTTTTTAAAATTCCTATTCGACAACTTAGAATTTACAAACTACTTTTTAACAAGTTTTAACTCTATATTTCTTCTATCAGCAATTTTTTGAAGTATATCAACTATATATGAACATTGTTCTTTGACGGACAAGACAGACAATTCATCATTATGTTGTATTTGTTTCATAGCTTCTTGTAATTCTGATAGCTCTAACAAATTGACTGCTACACAGAAGAAATTCTTCCTACGACCGTCATTATAGTTAGCAAGTAAATGAGAAAGAATCTGCATTTTTTCTCGTTGTTGAAAATTATACTGCTCAACACCAATGTCCCGTATCAGTTTCAAGTCTGCTTTCTGGCGTTTATGAGTTATAAAAGAATCATATTTATCAATATACCGATATTTTTCACATGGATAACTTTCACATTCGTAGCAGTATTCAATCTTACCATGTTCAAGGCTACACTTAGCAATTCCGCACGATTGATTACCGTTCCCGCAACCGCCACAATGCTTTCCCAAAAACATGGAACATAACCCACAATTCAATCCGCAAAGGGAAAATAATTGATTTTTTCTCTCAAATCCTTTCATATTATCCTTCCTTATAAATTCCAATTTGTCGCTTTCTTTTAATGTAATTATACCATGTACAAATAGTAGCATCGCTTATTTTCTGATCTTGACAAATTATTTATCAGCCTACACTTTGTAAAGGGTTGCTATTCAGCATTGCTTATGTAACAAGCCCTTGACAAACCATAGCCCGATAAGTTTATGATAATCAAGCAGAAAAAGAAATCATATGTTATTTCACAACATAGAAAAACACTCTATTTCAAGTATCATTTCATAATCTCTATATTTCTCTGTATAAGTCGGTATATTAGGCTCTTTCGTTTGTTGTAATTTCGTTGTAAATTCATTGATGTTTTTTGTTTTATATTGCTTTAAACGCTTGATTTATAAGGACATCTTCGATTTTCTATCTGTTTTTACTTCTAGAAAAAAAAGGGACATTAGTCCCTAAAATAAACGAATAATATCGTTATATGTCGCAAAGACAAATAATCCAATCAATAAGACAAAGCTGGCAACAATAATATTTTCCACGATTTTTGTGTTGATCTTTCTTCTAAATAATTTTTCTAAAAGTAAGATCAAAATACGTCCACCATCCATTGCCGGAATCGGTAAGATATTAAAGATACCGATATTTAATGAAATCAGTGCAAACAGACTTAAATACGAGCGTAATCCCATTGAAGTAGCCTGTGTTGTGACTTGGGCAATACCAACCGGCCCGGATAAATTCTGTAAGCCTTCTCCTTGAATCAAATGTGCCAGAGCACTGAATATGGCGGTACTGGAATCCAACATATCCAGCGTACCATAATAGAAACCCTGATACCAAGGAATCGGTTGTGCATATGCCTGTACCACATAGCCTAAAGTATAAGTATTGGATTCTTCGTCCAGCTGTGGTGTAATAGGCACAGTTAGAGTTTGATCATCGCGTTTTACACTCAGTTCCAGATTTCCATGGTGATACTGCAGCCATTCTAAAAAATCATATTGCGTTTCTGGTTCAATGGTATCTTCTCCATCCGCCGCTTTAACGATCGTATCGCCTGGCTGTAGTCCGGCTTCCTGTGCCGGTGAACCTTCTACAACTTCATAAACTTGTGCAATAGGTTCTTCTACCACATATCCTTGTGTCATGGATAACCCGACAAATAAAACCCATGCCAAAACTACATTCATACAAACGCCGGCTACCATAACTAAAATCTGCTGCCAACATGGTTTATGATTTAAACGCTTTTCATCCGGTACATTTTTTAACCAGTCATCTTCCTCGTCCTGTGATCCATCTTCTTCACCGGCCATCATTACATAACCACCAAAAGGAATGGCACGAATGGAAAACTGTGTTTCCTTACCTTGTCTGGCATACAACAAAGGTCCCATACCGATAGAAAACTCTTTACAAAAGACACCAAAATGTCTGGCAACCATAAAATGACCGAGTTCATGAATGAGCACGATCACGCTCAACATAAAGAAAAAGGCAATCAACCCAATAACAAGCTGCATTTCATTCCTCCTACATAAAGAACGTTGAAGTGAGCACACCAAATAAAAGTACATTCATCAATAAAGAATCTACTCGATCGAGTATGCCGCCATGGCCTGGCAACAACTTCGAAAAATCTTTGATATGATAAAAGCGCTTGATGGCACTAAAACAAAGATCTCCGAATTCCGCAACAACAGGGCACAAAAGACATAATAAGAATACTAAAACCACTGAAACTTGATCTAAAAAGAAGAAGGTAGGAATCCATCCTATAATAAATCCACTGATAATACCGCCTACAAAGCCTTCCCAGCTTTTTTTAGGAGATATACGCGGGTTCATCTTATGTCTGCCATAGCGTCGGCCAAAAAACCAGGCTCCCGTATCACTGCCATACGTAGCAAATACGATTGTGATTAAGTATAAATGATTTTCCTGAAGGAGTCCAATACATTGATAGATCAACGAAAAGATCACAAAGAATGAAATAGCGACAAACGCATTACCAATCGTATAAGATTCCAAAAAGATAGGCAGTCCCCAAAGATACACCAGGCAAAGGATCCAATACGCAAACTGGTACGATTGCGGAATAAAACGCGAAGCAATCGTCAATACTAATAGACTAACAGGTACAAATAAAGGCCATTTGCGAAATTCAGCTTGTGGACAAAGCCATTCGTAAAGACTCCCTGTCAAAATCAATAACGCTAAAATTTCCAGAGGAATTCCACCCAAGGCTACCGGCAAGATACAAACTAATATGATCAATATTGCTGTAACGATGCGCGTTTTCATGAGGTCAATCCTCCAAAACGGCGATCTCTGGATGCAAATTTGCAAATGCAGTCATCCAGTGCCTTTTCATCAAAATCGGGCCAGGCAACCGGAGTAAAAATCAATTCCGAATAAGCAATCTGCCACAACAAAAAGTTTGAGATTCGCAGTTCCCCACTGGTACGAATCAAAAGATCAATCTCTTCCGGAACCATCAAATACTGCGCAAACTCTTCTTCTGTCAAATCATTTGCTCGTTTCTGCTCCAAAACATCCTGTGTATATTTCTGCACTGCCAAAAGAATCTCACGACGAGAACCATAATTGATCGCAATACAAAGCTCCAGTCCCGTATTTTCCTTTGTCTGATTTACGGCTTTTAAAATCACTTTCTGCGTTTCAGCTGGGAAACGTTCCAATTCTCCGACAAAAGTAACTCGTATGTTATTGATCATCAGATCCTTTATAAAACGATTAAAGAAAATTCCCGGCAATTTACAAAGATAGCTGACTTCTTCCTCAGGACGTTTCCAGTTTTCGGTTGAAAACGCATATAAGATCAGTTTTTCAACACCGATTTTATTCGCATGTAATGCTACAGTACGAATTGTATCGGCTCCTTGTTTATGCCCTGCCGTTCTAGGCAAGCCCTTTGCCTTGGCCCAACGACCATTTCCATCCATGATGATGGCAATCGTTTTGGGAAAACTCATATCGAACCCTCCTAAAAAAATTTGCCCAATGCACATTGGGCAATCTTATTACACGTTTAAAATTTCTTTTTTCTTTTCATCAACGATTTTTTCAATATCTTTGACAAAACGATCGGTTAATTTTTGAGATTCCTCCAAATTTGCCTTACGATCATCTTCCGTTTCTTCTTTATCTTTCTTGATCAAATCGTTTGTATCACGACGAATATTACGAATCGCAACCTTTGCTTCTTCTCCATATTTTTGTGCTTCTTTGGCCAGCTCTTTACGACGATCTTCTGTTAAAGCCGGTACCTGAATACGAATACAGTCTGCTTCTGCCTGCGGGTTTAATCCTAAGTTAGCTGCCTGAATGGCGCTGGATATTCCTTTAATGATCTGGCGATCGTATGGACGAATCACAAGCTGTGTTCCTTCTACGACCTGAATCTGTGCCATCTGGTTAATCGGTGTTGGTGATCCGTAATAATCCACCTGTACACGATCCAACATCTGCGCACTGGCACGTCCGGTACGAATCGTACGAAGATTCGATTCTAAATTTTCAATAGCGGACATCATTTTCACTTCTGCATTTTCTAAATAATCACTCATAAACTACTCCTATTTCTTTTTTGTGACAACGGTTCCTGATACTTTCTGAGTCACCGCATTCATTATATTTCCTGGTTCGTTCATATTAAATACGACCAGATCAATATCATTATCCATACACATACTGATTGCGGTTGAATCCATGACCTGTAATCCTTTATTAAGTACATCAAGGTAGTTCAACGTATCAAAACGTTTAGCTTCCGGATTCTTCTTTGGATCACAATCATAGACACCATCCACCCCATTTTTAGCCATTAAGATCACATCAGCATCAATTTCACTGGCACGAAGTGCAGCTGTCGTATCGGTTGAAAAATACGGTGAACCGGTACCGGCACCGAAAATAACGATACGTCCTTTTTCCAAATGACGAATGGCACGACGTAAAATGAATGGTTCTGCCACTTTCTGCATTTCCACAGCAGTTTGTACTCTTGTCTGTACACCTTCCTGCTCTAAAGCATTTTGAACGGCTAACGCGTTGATCACGGTTCCTAACATGCCCATATAATCGGCCTGTACTCGATCCATACCTAAATCTGCCATCATTTTGCCGCGGATAAAGTTTCCGCCACCAACAACAATGGCTAATTCAACACCTAAGCTCTGTACTTCTTTTAATTCTTTTGCGAGATTTTTAAGCACTTCCGGATCTAAGGATTGTCCATGACCCGATAAAGCCTCCCCGCTTAGCTTTAATAATACACGTTTATACATAGATGATCTCCCCAATAATCTAATTCAATAGAATTATACACTAAGCCAGGTTTAAAAGAAAGCAGAACTCATTAGAAGTAAAAGACAGTCAAAATCCATCGACTGTCTAGTTTGTATTATAAAGATCGCAGTGCTTGTACAAGTGCCGTTTTATCCGTTGCCTTTTGATCCTTTTGCTTGATTACTCTGGCAGGAGTTCCGGCTACAACCACGTTTTCCGGTACATCTTCTATGACAACAGCACCGGCTGCCACTACTGAACCTTTGCCAATATGTACACCTTCGATCACAACCGCATTGGCACCGATCAATACATCGTCTTCAACGATAACCGGTGTAGCACTGGCTGGTTCGACAACACCGGCCAATACAGCACCGGCTCCAATATGACAATTCTTTCCAACCGTAGCTCGACCGCCAAGTACGGCACCCATATCAATCATCGTATTGTCACCAATAACAGCTCCAATATTGATGATGGCCCCCATCATGATGACTGCATTATTTCCAATTTCCACCTGATCACGAATGATAGCTCCGGGTTCAATTCGAGCTTGTATGTCTTTTAAATCCAACAAAGGAACGGCACTGTTGCGACAATCGTTTTCAATCACATAGTCCAGCTCCGGATACGAATCCAAAACGGGTTTAATATCCTTCCAATCTCCGTAAACAATATTTCCAAAGACTCTACAATTCTTCCAGTAAATATCTTTATCACTGTTAAAGATTACTTTGACCGGTGTTTTCTTTTCGGCATTGTGTATAAAATCAATAATTTCCTGTGCTTCCATATTTCTATCCTTTCATCATATCTTCCATCGTGTACCAGCCCGCTTTTTTACCTGATACATACATAGCTGCTTTGATAGCCCCATTGACAAAAATCTGACGGCTGGTCGCCTGATGAGTAAACTCCAACACTTCATCCTGCCCTAGATACAATACAGAGTGTTCACCGGCTAAGGTTCCTCCACGAACCGCATGAATACCAATTTCTTTTTGACGGGCACCAACCATCCCGACGCGGCCAAACTGATGTGTATAAGCATTTTGTGGATCGATTGCCTCTAAAAGCTGTAAGGCTGTTCCACTTGGTGCATCTTTTTTTTGATTGTGATGTTTTTCAATAATCTCCATATCAAAATCGGTTTCCAAAAGTGGTGTGATTTCTTTGATTACCTTGGTCAAAACCGCAATCCCAATGGAATAATTGGCAGAGTAGAAAACCGCATTTTGTTTGGATGTTGCTTTTAGTTTTTCTTTATCTTCATCGTTTAAACCAGTCGTACCATAAACCAGGGCAGCATGTGTTTTTTGTACATAGTCAATGACCCAATCTAAATTATCACGGTGACTGAAATCAATCACCAGATCGACCGTTTGGTTTAATAGTTTTTCTTTATCGGTAATATCAAAGAGACCAACTACCTGCATTCCTTTGGCTTGAGCTGTTTGTTCCAATAAAGTTCCCATCTTTCCTTTTCCAATGATGGCTACTCGCATAAACCAGCCTCCTTAAGTGCCTTGTGTAATCGTTTCTGATTTTCCGGTGCCATTTCACAAAGCGGCAAACGATAGCCACCCACCGACATGTCCATCAAACGCATCGCCTCTTTGACCGGAATCGGATTGACTTCACAGAATAAGGCATGAATGACATCCAAATACTTTAACTGCAGCTGCAGACTTTCTTTGACTTTTCCTTCATGAAACAAAGAAACCATATCATGTGTCTGTTTAGGCAAAATGTTACTTAAAACACTGATGACTCCACTGGCACCAATAGATAGTAAGCTTGTGATCATATCGTCATTGCCGGAATACATCGCAAAATCATCACTTAGATAACGAGCTATTGAAGTCGCATAAGAAATATTTCCACTGGCTTCTTTAATTCCGCAAATATTTGGATGCTTGCTTAATACTTTGACAACTTCTTCGGAAATCGAACAACCGGTTCTTCCCGGAATATTATAGAGGATGACCGGACAATCGACTGCATCCGCACAAACCGTAAAATGTCGAATCATTCCTTGTGTGTTTGCCTTGTTGTAGTAGGGAGAAATCAACAATAAAGCATCGGCTCCCATCTTTGAATATTTGATACTCTTTTCTAATTGTGTCTGTGTGCTGTTGGAACCGGCTCCCACGATGACCGGAATTCTTCCGTTGACCTTCTCAATGGTAAAACGCGCCACCTCATCATCTTCTTCATGCGTCATAGTCGTACTTTCTCCGGTCGTACCCAAGACCAGAATGCCATCCGTACCATTTTTGATCTGATATTCGATTGTCTGTTCCAATCGTTCAAAATCAACGCTTTCATCTTCTTTAAACGGTGTAACCATCGCCACGATACTACCCTTAATTGGTTTCATAGACATATTCTCCTTTCGCAATGCACTGTGCATTTCCTGTCATATATACATCCCCGTGTGTATCAATATGAATTTTTAAATGTCCTTTTGGAAGCAGAACTTCCACGGTATCTTTACATTTGCCTAATTGATAAGCACAGACCACACTGGCGCAGGCCCCTGTTCCACACGCTAACGTCATGCCGCATCCTCGCTCATAGGTCTGCATCTGTATATGGGTTGGATCGATACATTGGACAAAATTAACATTGGTTTGTAATGAAAACATCGGATCTTCACAAATGATCTTTCCATCCTTTCGCATCCACTCTTCATTCAATTCATCGACAAAGACAACCGTATGGATTGTACTTTGAAAAAATGTATGCAGTCGGTAGTGCCGATCTTCAATGATGTACAAATCATTCCAAATTCTTTTCGAAGTACCAGTAAGGCTTAAATCTTCAAACTCGGGCTTGGACATATTGACCTGAAAGGTCTGATCATCTAAAACGCGAATGATCTTATCACCGGCCAATGTTTTTACCACAAACTCTTTTTTATGGATGATGCCTTCATCAATACAAAACTGTGAAAAACAACGTATCCCGTTTCCACACATCGGTGCTCGGGATCCATCCTGGTTATAATAAAGCATCTCCAGCGGTTCTTTTCGGACAACGATAAATCCATCAGCGCCGATCCCCGTATGTCGATCACAGCTTTGTACGATCAAATCTTGTAACAGCTCCGGATAAATTTCTTCTTCCTGTACGATAATAAAATCATTTCCACATCCATGATATTTTCTAAACGGGATCTTCATCACACACATCCCCTCTCACAAGCTCTTGCAGCGTTTCTCGTTTTACGACCAAGCGACTGTTCCCTTCTTTGACAAAAACAACGGCCGGACGTAAATTTCGATTATAGTTATTAAACATGCTGAAACCATAAGCACCGGTCGAATAGACCATCAAAAGATCACCACTGTCACAGGGCGACAAGGCAATAGAATCGATCAAGATATCGCCTGATTCACAACACTTCCCGGCTACACAAACGATTTCGGTTTTCTTTTGATCCATATGATTGACGATATCCGCCTCATACTTTGCCTGATACAAGCTGGGACGAATATTATCAGACATACCGCCATCTACAAATACATATTTTTTATGCGGTGTCTTTTTAATAAAGCCTACCGTATATAAAGTCGATCCCGCTTCGGCAACGATACTTCGTCCCGGTTCGATTAAGATTTTCTGAATGTTTGTATGATACAATTCCTGCATCTTCTGACAGGTTTCCAAAATCACAGAACTGAAAACGGAAATCGGAATCGGTTGATCTTCATTGGTATAATGCACGGCAAAGCCACCACCTAAATTCAAAGTATTACATAAAATGCCCTTTTTCTGCATTGTATCGATTAAAGAAAACATCGTTTCGATTTCTTTGACAAAAGCTTCTTTTTCAAAGATTTGCGATCCAATATGTGCATGAAATCCATCAAAGACAATATGATTCGATTGTTTCAGTGTTTGGATCAGATCTACAATTTGCGATATCGATTCTAAATGAATGCCAAATTTGGAATCTATATTGGCCGTTTGAATATAAGCATGCGTATGGGCTTCAATACAAGGATTGATTCGTAATAAAACATGCAGAACATAATCTCTTGTTTTCATCTCTTCCACCAATAAATACGCTTCTTGTAAATTGTCGACAATAAACGTTTGAACATGATTATCCAGCGCATATTGAATCTCTTCCAAAGTCTTATTGTTGCCATGAAAATAGATGCGATCAGGTGATATACCGGCTTTTAATGCGGTAAACAGCTCTCCCATTGACACAACATCAACACTGAGTCCCTGATTTTTAACTAGACGAAGCATTTCTATACAGCTAAATGCCTTGGACGCATAAAGCACTTCGGTATCAAAGGCATCGCAGCTAAAATATTGACTATATTGCCTGCATTGATGAAGCAGTTTTTCTTCATCATATACATAGAGCGGTGTTCCATATCTTTCTTTTAATTCGGTAACCGGAACTCCGCCAATCTTTAAAACGGCATCCATACTCAAGCCCTCCTATGAAAAAAAGACAGGATAGACTATCCTGTCGGTACGATCAAAATCGTGCGATAGCCCTCCTACATCCGTAGACAGTCCGATAAATATTCTTTATCGGCCCACCGTTTGTTCATGCCTGAAAAAACAGTTCGGCAAAGTTGCCCCCAAAATGGATCAAATGCCCGCCGGCTTTCCATTTTTTCATCGTCTTTGCGCCTCTATCATGAAAGAATTATACAAAAGATGAAAGAAAATGTAAATAGTTTTTGAAAATTTACAAATTTTTCGATAGAATAACTCTATGTTAGAAAAAGTGAGAAAGTATAGAAGGGATCTTCATCAGATTCCTGAGTTAGAACTTGTACTACCCAAGACCAAGCAATATATCCTGCAAGCTTTAGATGGGCTGGATTGCCAGATCGAATCACCGATTGAAAGTGCTGTTGTAGCCTATTTTGACAACCAAAAGCCAACTACGATTGCATTTCGCAGTGATATGGATGCTCTTCCTGTTAAAGAGATGACAGAGGTTCCTTTTAAAAGCGGACATGAAGGATGTATGCATGCCTGTGGACATGATGGCCATATGGCCTTGTTGCTGGGATTTGCCCAGGAACTCAATACCTTTTATAAAGAGCTTTCCTGTAATGTACTGTTGATCTTTCAACCCGGAGAAGAATCACCCGGCGGTGCCAAGCTTTTGTGTCAACAAGGTATCTTAGAAAAATATAAAGTCAAAGAAATCTATGGCACACACCTTTGGCCCTTTCTTCCTGCCGGTCAGATTGCCACGATCCCGGGGCCTATGATGGCAAGAAGCAGTGAGGTAAACATCGATATTTTCGGAAAGACCAGTCATGCGGCCAAATATAAAGAAGGAATCGACGCTCTGGAAATCGGTGCCCGTTATCTTCTAGACCTCTATCAAATGGAATCCCAGATTGATCCAAAGTATGCCCGATTACTTCGCTTTGGAAGAATAGAAAGCGGAACAGTACGAAATGTAGTCAGTGATCATTGTCATTTAGAAGGTACGATGCGCTCCTTAGATGAGGATATCTACCAATATCTTAAGGAACAGCTATATAGTTGTGCAAAAGCGTATCAAGAAGCTAGATTCGAGTTTTCCATCAGTGAGGGCTATCCTGTCGTATTCAATGATAAAAAGCTTGTACGAAAGGTACATACGATTCTGGATTCTCTATCGATTTTAGATACTCATGAAATGATTTCCGAGGACTTCAGCTGGTATCAACAATATGTACCGGGCGTCTTCTTCTTTTTAGGCACAGGAACAAATATTCCCCTTCACAATTCACATTTTGATTTTGATGAAGAAATCTTATTGCAGGGGATCCAGGCATATATTCAAATTGCCAAAAACGCATAAAAGAGCACATCGTGCTCTTTTATTGTGGTTTTGAATTAATGATCAATGCCATAAAGACTAGATCTTCACTTCCCGGATTCGAAATAGAATGTCCCTTCCCATCCGGACAATATAAATGTTCACCCGGTAAAAGCGTTACTTCTCTTTCCTGATTATCGTTGACAAGCGCTTTCCCTTTAAGGATATAATAATCCTCACCATTTCCGATATGGGTATGATATCCGATGGAGCATCCAGGCTTTAATGTAACCTGGGAATACATCTTGTTCATACCTTTCATTTCTTCACTGGTTAGAATGTGTTCAAAATGAACCGTACCATTCCCGTTTTGAACATTCGTTCGATCTTCTGGTGTTAACTTCAAGCTTTTTCTCCCTTCATCAATAAGACCATGACGGCCTTTTGTGCATGTAAGCGATTTTCGGCTTCTTCAAAGATTTCATCGGCATGATCCTCAAAGACTTTTTCTGTGATTTCCTGACCACGATAAGCCGGCAAACAATGTTGAACCATGGCTTGTGGCTTGGCCAATGCCATTAAATCATCATCAACCGTATAGCCCTGAAACGCCTTTTGGCGAATTTCCTTTTCTTCTTCCATTCCCATGCTGGCCCAGGTATCGGTAATCACAACATCCGCATCTTTGATGGCTTCTTTAGGCTCGGATGTCCAGCTAAATGTCGCATAGTCTTTGGCAAAATCCATCACTTTGGCATCCGGTTTATAATCAACCGGTGTTGCCACACTGACCTGCATACCAACAAGCAAACCTCCGACGATCAAAGAATTCGCCATATTATCGCCATCACCAATATAACACATTTTTAATCCTTCCAGTATTCCATAGCGCTCACGAATCGTCATGAGATCAGCCAGTACCTGGCAAGGATGGCTGTAATCAGTCAAGCCATTGATGACAGGGATGCTTCCATATTTTGCCAGATCTTCTACTTCTTTTTGGTCAAAGGTTCGAATCATGATCATATCCAAATACCGGGAAAGAACACGGGCCGTATCTTGCACCGGCTCTCCTCGTCCGATCTGTAAATCACGACTTGACAAAAACAAAGGCTGTCCACCCAACTGATAAATACCGGTTTCAAAAGAAACGCGGGTCCGGGTACTTGATTTTTGAAAAATCAGACCTACGCTTTTGCCTTCCAGATGCCGATGTGGAATCTGATGTTTTCTTTCATATTTTAACTGATCGGCCAAATCCAAAATCTGAAGGATCTCTTCTTTGTTCAAATCTTGCATTGTAAGTAAATGTTTCATGAAAATACCTCCTGAAATGCCTGAATCACCTGATCCAGTTCTTCTTTAGAAATGATCAAAGGTGGCAAAAGACGAATGGCCTGTGATCCTGCTGTTAAGACAAGTACACCCTTCTCCTGAAGTTTTTTGACAAAACCGGCTCGTTTCTTTTCGTCCACGACTACCCCGATCATCAGTCCCATACCGCGCACCTCTAAAATATCCTGGCTTTGTATATTTTGTAGGGCATCCATGAAATACTTTCCTTTTTCTTTCACGCTTTCCAAAAATTCCTTTTGGTTAATGATCGATAAAACCGTCATGGCTGCTCTTGTGCTCATTAAATTCCCACCAAATGTTGAACCATGCATACCGGCCTGTAAAACAGTTGAACATTTTTCATTGGTCATGATGCCCCCAATCGGAAGACCGCCACCTAAGCCTTTAGCCATCGAAACAATGTCCGGTTGAATTTCATATTGTTGATAACAGAATAAGCTTCCGGTTCGACCGATTCCGGTTTGTACTTCATCAACCGCTACCAGCACATCCTTTTGATGACAAAGTTTTGTGACTTCCTGTACGAATGTTTTATCAAGTGGCAATACACCGCCTTCTCCCTGAATCATTTCCATCAAGACAAGGCATACGGAATCATCCAGCTTTTGTTTGAAATCTTCAATATCATTGGCAATGACATATTCAAATCCATCTGGAAACGGATAAAAATACTGATGAAATTTATCCTGACCGGTTGCCGTCAACGTCATCATCGTTCTTCCATGAAAAGACTGTACCAGACTTAATACTTTATATCGATGTTGCCCATAGCGATCACTGGAGTATTTACGTGCCAGCTTAATAACACCTTCATTAGCTTCAGCGCCTGAATTGGCAAAAAACACTTTTGACATACCAGTTGATTCTACTAACTCTTTAGCTACCTGCACCATCGGTTCGGTGTAATACAGATTGGAAGTGTGCATCAGCTTTTGACTTTGATCGTGTAAGGCTTCTACCAATGCCGGATGATTATGTCCAAGGCAATTAACACCTATACCGGATGTCATATCGATGTAGCTGTTTCCTTTATCATCATATAACATACATCCTTGCCCATTGACCAAAAATAAGTCATTGCGCGCATAGGTCTGCATCACATATTGTTTTTCCAATGTTTTTATCTCTTCTAAATTCATGATGGCCTCCTAATAGAACATCGTACCCACACCTTGATCACTAAATAACTCAATGAGGATCGAATGTGGGATGCGTCCGTCTTGTATATTGGCAGAATGAATTCCCTGACGTACTGCCTCAACACAACACTGTACTTTAGGAATCATCCCTCCGGAAATAATACCTTCTTTTTCCAGGGATCGTACCTTTGAAACTTGAATCGAAGGAATCAGGCTCTCCGGATCTTCTATATCCTCCATGACACCACTAACATTAGTCAGCAGGATAAACTTCTCAGCCTTTAAGGCAATGGCAATTTTTTCTGCTGCCAGATCGGCATTGATATTGTAGCTTACGTCCTCATCATAGCCGGAAGCAATACTGCTTAAAACCGGAATATAGCCTTTATCAAGTAACTCCTGCACTAAAGAAGCATCTACTTTGATGATATCGCCTACATATCCATAATCCGTACGATAAATATCGGTATGACGTAAAGCTTTAAAGATGGAAGCATCCAATCCGGAAAGACCGACCGCTTTTCCGCCGGCTTTTTCTAAAAGGGAGACTAAATCTTTATTGACTTTTCCACATAAGGCCATCTGTACAAATTCCATTGTTTCCGCATCGGTATAGCGAAGGCCATTGATAAATTGTGTTTCTTTACCGACTTTTTCCAATAAATTGGAAATTTCCGGTCCTCCACCATGAACCAAAACCACATGGACACCGACCATGTTTAATAACACGACATCCTGAATGACCGCCATTTTCAGCGCTTCATCGATCATCGCATTTCCGCCATATTTAATAACGATCGTTTTTCCTCTATATTTTTGGATATAAGGCAAGGCCTCTACCAAAACTTGTGCTTGTGTTTCTGGTTTCATGTTCTATAATCTCCATTTATCTTTACATAATCATACGTCAGATCACAACCCCAGCACGTAACAACCTCATCCCCTTGATGCAGATCGATCAAAACTTGAACGGAATCTGTCTGGAGAATTTTTTTGGCTTGTTCTTCATCAAAATCCAGGGCTTTACCACTCTGGCATACTTGAATCTTGCCAAATTTTGAGGCAAATGTCACATCCACGATTTCCGGATCAAAGGCTGCCTGGGAATACCCCATGGCACAAAGAACACGACCCCAGTTGGCATCACTGCCAAACATCGCCGCTTTAAATAATGTACTGGAGGCAACAGATTTGGCAAGCTTTTCAGCCTGTTTTTCGCTTTGTGCATCATACACGGTCACGCTCAACAAGCGACTGGCACCTTCTCCATCACTGGCAATTTGTATCGCTAGATTCTCCATGACCGTATGTAACGCTTTTTTTAACGTATCATAGGCTTCGCCTTCCGTTTGAATTAGTTTGTTTTTGGCCATGCCATTAGCCAAAACCACACACATATCATTGGTGGAAGTATCTCCATCTACACTGATTCGATTAAAAGTCTTCTTAGTAATTTCCTGTAACGCTTTTTCCAACAAAGAAGATTCGATATCCACATCACTGGTAATAAAAGCTAGCATCGTTCCCATATTTGGATGAATCATGCCAGACCCTTTGCAGATTCCACCTAAATGAACACGAATTCCGTCCAATTCAAAAGAAACTGCACAGCTTTTTGTTTTAGTGTCTGTTGTCATGATGGCCTGCGCTGCTTCCAATGAATTATTTTCTTTAAGCTCAATCTGCATGGCACCTTGTTCGATAGCTTCGATCGGTAAGGTTTGCCCAATTACACCGGTACTGGCGACAATGACATCCTCGGTATCTAACTGTGTTAATTTGGCACAGGCAACAGCTTCCTTTAAGGCATTTTCTTTTCCAAAAGGAGCACATGCATTCGCATTCCCTGAATTACAGATAATAGCCTGTGCTTTACCGTTTGATAAATGTTCTTTGGTCAACTTCAAACAATCGGCCTTAACTTGATTGGTCGTATAGACGGCAGCTGCCGCACAAGGCTTTTTCGAATAGATCACCGCAAGATCTAACTTGGACTGTGATTTACGCACACCACAATGCACCGCTCCTGCCAAAAAACCTTTTGAAGCACAAACGCCTCCTTGTATCAATTCCATTTCGATGCTCCTTCCTAGTAAGATAATCCTTTATATTCTTCCAATCCTAACATTAAATTCATATTCTGAATGGCGGCTCCACTGGCCCCTTTACCTAAATTATCAAACAAAGCACTGATCATCACTTGTTGATCATTACCATGAATACAAATCTTCAAGTTATCTTTTTGGGCATATAAATTAGCCGAAAGATACGTTTCTTCATCCTTTGTCACTTCGATAAAAGTATCTTGATAAAAATCTTGATACAGTTGAACAATTTCTTCTTTATTGCCCTCGATCATGATCGTTGTCAACATGCCTCGATAATAATCATCGACGACCGGACAAAATAAAGGTGTTTTTTCTAAATGACAGATTTGTTTCATTTCCTTTAAATGCTTGTGCTGTAAAGAAAGACCATAGAGTCTGGGAGCATATAGATCCGATGTTTTCTCCGTCTCGTATTGAGCAATCATCGACTTCCCACCACCTGAATATCCGGTCAAAGATGTGCACGATAGCAATGTATCCTTTTGAATGAACTGATGTTTCATCAAAGGATAGACTATGCTGATAAAGCCTGTTGCGTGACATCCGGGATTAGCCACTCGATAACTTGACTTGATCTTTTGTTTCTGTTGATTTGATAATTCCGAAAAGCCATAGACCCAATCCGGATTGGTTCGATGCGCCGTGGAAGCATCAATGACTTTTGTTTTATCGTCAATGAGCTTAATTGCTTCGATACTGGCAGCATCCGGCAAGCATAAAAACACCAGGTCTGCTTCTTTCATATATTCTTTTCGTACGACATCATCATGTCTTTTATCGTCCGGTATTTTTAAAAGTTCAATATCTTCTCGATTTGATAAGCGCTTTACGATTTCCAGACCGGTCGTACCGGCCTGTCCATCGATATAAATCTTCGGCTTATTCATGAAAACCACTCTCACTCAAAAATTCTTCGATCTTTTTAATCTGGCGACTAACCTCTTCCGGTGCCGGGCCACCTAGGCTCTTTCGCTGTGCCAGACAAGTCTGCAGATCAATGGCCGTATAAACATCTTCACTAAAAAGTGCGGAATATTTTTGAAACTCTGTAAGTGTTAAATCGTTTAACGCTTTTTTGTTTTCAATACAATAGGCAACCAGTTGTCCTACACACTTATACGCATCTCGAAATGGCATACCTTTTTTTGTGAGATAATCGGCACAATCGGTCGCATTGATAAAGCCACCCAAGGCCGCCTGATGCATTTTTTCCTTGTGAATAACAGCCGTCTCAAACATTGGAATCATGACCTGCATCGAGTGAATCGTGGTATCCAGGATATCAAAGAAAGCTTCTTTATCCTCCTGCATATCTTTATTGTAGGCAAGTGACAATCCTTTCTGCATAGTCAAAAGTGTCATCAGATCTCCATAGACACGCCCGGTTTTACCGCGGATCAATTCACATACATCCGGATTCTTCTTTTGCGGCATGATACTGGAACCTGTTGAAAAGGCATCATCGAGCTCCATAAAGCCAAATTCACCGGAACACCATAAGATCATCTCTTCACACATTCTGGAAAGGTGCATCATCAAGATCGAACAGACATTGCCGATCTCCATACAATAATCTCGGTCACTGACACCATCCATCGAGTTATCTGTCGGACACCGAAATCCTAACAGCGCACAAGTATAGTCTCGATCGATCGGATACGTTGTTCCAGCTAAAGCACCAGATCCAAGCGGCATCTCATCCATCAACTCTAAAGCATTCATCAATCGCTTATGATCTCTTTTTAACATATTGGCATAGGCCATCCACACATGCGCCACGGTCACTGGTTGTGCTCTTTGCAGATGCGTATAACCCGGCATTACGGTCGTTAAATGCTCTTTGGATTTTGTACAGAAAGCCTGCAACATCGATAAGATCAAATCGGATAAAATAGTAACCTGCTCTTTGGTAAACAGCTTCAAATCTAAAGCAACTTGATCATTTCTCGATCTTGCGGTATGTAATCGTTTTCCGGCATCACCGATTCGTTTGGTCAGCTCCTGTTCGACAAACGAATGAATGTCTTCTGCATTACAGATAACAAGCATACCGGATTCAATATCCTTTAAGATGGATTCTAACCCCGATTGAATCGATGCTTGATCTTCAAAAGAAATAATTCCTTGTTTGCCAAGCATTTTGGAATGTGCCATAGAGCCTTGAATATCTTGTCTGTATAATCTTTTATCAAAAGGAAGGGATGCGTTTAATTGATCTAACAGCGCATCCGTCTCTTTTGAAAAACGTCCAGTCCAAAGCTTACTCATTATTCCACTCCCGGAAAATCTTCAACTTCTTTTGCCTTCAAGGCTCTTACCTTCAACGGCAAACCAAACAGATGAATGAATCCGGCAGAATCACTCTGGTCATAGCAATCATCTTCATCAAAAGTGGCCATACCGGCACTGTATAAAGAATATGGACTTGTTACAGAAACCGGAATGATATTTCCTTTATATAATTTTAAAGTCACATCCCCGGTCACGGTTTCCTGTGTACTGGTCACAAAAGCTGTCATCGCTTTTCTAAGCGGTGTGTACCATTGTCCGTTATAAACCAGATCGGCAAACTTTAAAGCCAGCGATTGTTTATAGTGCTGTGTTTCTTTATCCAGTGTGATTTCTTCCAGTTTTTCATGAGCTTTATACAGTACCGTACCGCCCGGTGTTTCATAAACACCACGACTCTTCATACCAACCAGTCTATTTTCAACGATATCTAAAATTCCACAACCATTGGCACCGCCAACCTCATTTAATTTCTCAATGATCTGTGTTGGTGTCATTTCTACACCATCAACTGAAGTAGGTACCCCCTTTTCAAAGTGGATCGTTACATTTGTTGGCACATCCGGTGCCTGTTCCGGAGAAACGCTCATTTCCAGGAAACCAGGTTTATTGATCGGTGCTTCATTGGCCGGATCTTCCAGATCCAAACCTTCATGACTTAAATGCCATAAGTTCTTATCTTTGGAATAGTTGGTTTCTTTATTGATCTTTAACGGAATATTGTGTGCTTCGGCATAAGCGATTTCCTTTTCACGAGAATTCAATTCCCAGAACCGCCATGGCGCAATGATATCAATTTCCGGTGCAAAAGCCTGAATAGCCAGTTCAAAACGTACCTGGTCGTTTCCTTTTCCGGTACAGCCATGACAGATCGCATCCGCCCCTTCTTTTTTCGCAATCTCTACAATTCTTTTCGCAATGATCGGACGGGCAAAGCTGGTTCCAAGTAAATATTGTTCATATGTAGCACCTGCCTGCATCGTTGGAATCACATAATCATTCACAAATTCATCCGTTAAATCTTCAATGTATAACTTACTGGCTCCGGTTTTTAAAGCTTTTTCTTCCAAACCATCTAATTCTGTACCTTGTCCTACATTTCCGCTGACTGCAATGATTTCAGCTCCATAATTTTCTTTTAACCAGGGAATCAATACCGATGTATCTAATCCTCCTGAATATGCTAAAACAATTTTGTTGTATTTTTTCTTTTCCATGTTATTCTCCTCCATCTTTAAATTCATTCAAGCTATATAAACGACACCCACATCGTCGGACTTTTTCAGACATCGTTCTCACTCCCATCTATAAAAAAAAACGTCCTTTTCTTCAAAGGACGTGAATACGCGGTACCACCTTATTTCCATCTACGCTATGTAAATGACACCTTATCGTTAACGCGGATCGCGTCTATGCCTCACTATAATGTTTCGACATAGAAGTTCCAAGACACGTTCCAGAGCTTCTCTTTATGGCTTGCACCATCCGCCAATTCTCTTGAAATAAAAGTCTCTGTACTCCTTCTCTTCACAACTTATGTACATTATTATACATTTTTGAAAGTAATTTTCAAGAAAAATTTTCAGTTTCTTACATCATATTTTCATTTCATAAAAAAAGAGCTAATTTAATTAGCCCTTAATCTGTGACATAACTTCTTCAGCGAAGTTTTCTTCTTTCTTTTCGATACCTTCACCAGCCTGATAACGTACGAAGCATACAGCTTCAGCTCCGTTTTCTTTCAAGAACTGAGATACTTTTTGTTTTGGTTCCAAGAAGTATTCCTGATCATTCAAGCAAAGATCTTTAAAGTGTTTGTCAACTTTTCCTTTTAAGATACCCTGTAATACTTTTTCAGGTTTACCAGCCATCTTAGAATCGTTCTGCATCATCTGCATCTGTAATTCACGTTCATGTTCTACAACATCTGAAGGAATTTCAGACTGACTTACATAAACCGGAGACATAGAAGCAACCTGCATAGCAATGTTCTTTGCGATCTGTGCATCCTGTGTACCCTTCAATACAACAACGGCAGAAATCTTTCCACCCATGTGCATGTAAGTACCGAAAATTTCATCATCTTTCTTTTCTACAACATCGATACGACGGAAAGAAATCTTTTCACCGATCGTAGCAGTAGCGTTTGTGATCACTTCTTCTACAGTACCTTCTGGTGTAGATACCTTTAACGCTTCTTCTAAAGAAGCAGGTTTTGTTTCTAATAAGCTTGCCTGTAATACATCCAATACATGCAAGAACTGTTCATTCTTGGCAACAAAGTCTGTTTCAGAGTTGACTTCGAAAATAACCGCATGGTTTCCCTGTGCAGCTACACGAGTCAAACCTTCTGCTGCGATACGTCCGGCTTTCTTTTCAGCCTTAGACATACCTTTTTCACGCAGCCAGTCAACAGCTTTAGCCATATCTCCATCGCATTCAGTCAGGGCTTTTTTACAGTCCATCATTCCTGCGCCGGTTTTTTCACGTAATTCTTTTACTTGACTTGCGGTAATAGCCATGATTTTTCCTCCTGTTTGATTATTCAGCAGCTGGCTGTTCAGCCGGTGCTTCTTCTTTTACTTCTGCTTTAGCTTCTTCTTTAGGAGCCTGTTTGTTGAAACGACGATTTCTTCTTTCGAAGTTTCTCTTTCTCTTTTCTTCAATACGCTGACGACGACGTCTTTCGTTTTCGGCAATCTGCTGTTCAACGTTTTTGATAACGTCATCCATTGTTACATCATCTTCTGTGTTATCCAGGTAAGCTAATTCTAAAACGCCACCTTTAGCATCTACGATAGCATCTGCCAAGATTGTAGTAACTAATTTGATAGAACGAGCTGCATCATCGTTAGAAGCAATTGGATATGTTGCATCATCTGGATCACAGTTTGTATCCAACATTGCAAATACCGGAATACCTAATTTCTTAGCTTCAGCAACAGCGTTGTGTTCTTCCTTTGGATCGATAATGAATACTGCATCTGGCAATTTTTTCATTTCTTTGATTCCACCTAAACTGCTTTCCAATTTAGCTTTTTCCTTACGAAGATTTGCCTGTTCTTTTTTCGTATATACTTCGATTTTTCCACTGGCTTCCATTTCTTCGATTTCAACCATACGTTTAACACGTTTCTGAATTGTACGGAAGTTTGTTAATAAACCACCTAACCAACGTTTGTTTACATAGAAAGAACCAGAACGTAAAGCCTGTTCTTCGATAACGTCAGCAGCCTGTTTCTTTGTTCCGACAAACAGAACCTTTCCACCATTTTCGCTGATTTCTTTTAATTTCGCATATGCTTCTTCGATCTGTTCGATCGTCTGGTTTAAATCTACGATATAAACCCCGTTACGGCTGGTGTAGATGTATGGTTTCATCTTAGGATTCCAGCGGCGAGTCTGATGTCCGAAATGTACACCATTCTCCAACAATTTCTTCATTGATACAATTGACATAATAGTCCTTCCTTTCCGTTACTCCTCCATCATTTCCAACGAATGCAACAATAAATTGCACGGGCATTCGAATCCATGATGTGTGTATTCGCGCTTGCACGCTCATTTATATTAGCATGACAAATTTGCAAATTCAATATATTTACATGAAAACTACCCTTTTATTGAATGATTTGCCAAAGGGTGTGATTTTTCATACTCTTTCTGCAGTTTTTTCGTTGAAACATGTGTATAGATCTGAGTCGTTGAAAGACTGGAATGCCCTAACAATTCCTGCACGATGCGGATGTCAGCACCGTTATCCAGTAAATGTGTGGCGAAGCTGTGACGAAACATATGCGGATGCAGATTATTGGATATGCCTATTTCCTCGGCATGTTGACGCATCAACATCTGTACGGCTCGTGTTGTCATTGGTTTTCCGCGAAGAGACACAAATACCGCATCAGTATGTTTTGCCGTCTTTTCCCAGAAAAACAGTTTGTAATGACGAAGTTGTTCAATCATATCTTTATAAAAAGGCACCAGACGCTCTTTATCACCTTTTCCTCGAATACGCATAAAACGCTCCTGAAGATGAATATCCTCCCATGTCAGATTTACGATTTCCTGTACACGAAGACCACAAGCATATAGCACTGTAAACAACATCTGATCGCGACACTTTACCGGTTTGCTTGTATCATACGTTTCTAAAAAATACTGGATTTCTGACAGGAACAAAAACTCAGGAATCTTTCTTGTATTCTTGGGAGAATGAATCGAAACCAAAGGGTTAGTCTGTATTCCGATATATTCGTTTAAATAATGATAAAAAGATCGATACGTACTTAATTTTCTGGCAATCGTGGCGTTTTTGGCTACTCTTCCATCCGATAATTCTCGACAGGAAGCTAAAAATTCCATAAAGACCAAACGATCAACTTCCTCAAAACTTTCAATTCCCTGACTCAACAAATAATCACGAAATTGAAATAAATCTCTACGATAGGCATCAACGGTCTTCTCAGATTGAGAATGACGATGATAAATATATTGAAGAAAGCGATCAATCAGCTCATTCATCTAACATCTCTTTGATCTGCTCGATGCGAGATAATGCCTGCTGGCAGATTTTTTCCTTTCGCAAATTCTTCTTACATTTTTCTTTTAATTCTACAATGCCAAAATTCGCATTCATCGGCTGAAAATGCTCTGGTGTACAATGTGTAATATAATGAGCCTGACTGCCCATGATACACGTATTACCAAAAACAATCGGTTCTTTTCCTTCCAGATAACGAGCCATATTGATACCTGCAATCAAACCGCTGGCACAAGATTCCACATAGCCTTCCACACCGGTCAGCTGTCCGGCAAAGAAAAGATCTTCCCGCTTTTTGGACTGATATGTTTCCTTTAAAACCCTTGGTGCGCATAAGAAGGAATTTCGATGCATAACACCATAACGAGTAATACGAAGATTCTCCAATCCCGGGATCAAAGAAAATACTCTTCGCTGTTCAGGCCAAGTCAAATGTGTCTGAAACCCTACTATATTATATAAGGAACCGGCCACATTATCCTGACGCAGCTGTACAACCGCAACAGGATGATGGTTTTCATCCTTTTCCAATCCAACCGGCTTTAACGGACCAAACAGCATCGTTTTCTTACCGCGGCGTGCCATTTCTTCAATTGGCATACAGCCTTCGAACACTTTCAGTTCAAAATCATGCATTTTTACACATTCCGCATGAATCAACGCCTCATAAAAACGATCAAATTCTTCTGCATTCATCGGACAGTTGATATAACTGGCCTCTCCTTTATCATATCGCGATTTAAAATAAGCCTTTGAAAAATCAATGGAATCTTTTTCTACGATCGGGGCTGCCGCATCATAAAAATGCATCGGTTCTGTTTCCAGATATTCGTCAATTTTTTTCGCAAAGGCATCGCTTGTCAAAGGGCCGGTGGCAATGATGACCGGTCCATCCGGAATTTCGGTCACTTCCTTTTCGGTTACACGAACATTAGGATGCTCTTTGAGAACTTTTGTGATCTGTTCTGAAAAAAGCGTACGATCAACAGCTAAAGCACTGCCGGCCGGAACACTGGTTTCATCCGCTGTCTTTAAAATCAAAGAATCTAAGATTCGTAGTTCTTCCTTTAAAATACCCACAGCATTATTTAAGGCATTGGAACGAAGAGAATTAGAGCAGACAAGCTCCGCAAAATTTCCTGTATGAAATGCGGGACTTTTCTTGGCAGGTCGCATTTCGATCAAATGAACCTGTATGCCTCTTTTAGCACATTGCCAGGCCGCTTCGCAACCGGCTAATCCGGCACCTATGATCGTTACTTCTTTCATGACTTTTCTTCCTTTTTCTTTGTTTCTTTTTTGATATAGCGGCACTTTGGATAGTTACTACAACCGATAAAGGTCGTTCCAAAACGCGATTTGCGTTTTACTAGATCATGACCACACTCCGGACATTTTTCTCCTGTCGGTTCCGGTTTGGACTTTTCCTTTAATGGTACGATTGTTTTACATTCCGGGTAGTTTGAACAAGCCCAGAAAGGTCCATAACGACCTTTTTTGATGACCATCTTAGCTCCACAGTTCGGGCAGAATTTCTCTTCCTGTCCTTCCGGTGTAGTCTGTTCATCCTGCTCACTTTCTGTATAGCGACATTTTGGAAAATTGATACAAGAAATAAACTTGCCATATTTTCCGTTACGATAGACAAGTTCACCACCACATTCCGGGCAGGTACGCCCCACTCGCTCCAGTTCTTTTTTAGGCATCTTATCATACGCTGATTGTACTAAAGGCGCAAATTCATCATAAAAAGTATGCATATAGGCAATCGGGTCGATCTGTCCTTCCGCAATTTCATCCAATGTATTTTCCATATTGGCCGTATATTCGACATTGATCACACTTTTAAAATATTCCTGTAGCTTTTCATCCGTCAACATTCCCTGTTCACTTGGAAAGAAAACTTTTGTCTTCGTTGTCTTGTTTGGATCGGCCTTGAGTTCAGCATAGCCTCTTTTCTGCAGCGTATCGATGATCATCGCATAAGTGCTTGGACGACCAATGGATTTTTCTTCCAGCTCCTTGATCAGTTTTGCTTCGGTATAGCGAGCCGGTGGTTCGGTAAAGTGCTGTTTGGATTGCACCGGTACATCCTCAAAGACATCTTCCTTTGTCAAAGCCGGTAAAAGATCGTCTTTTTGTTTCTCATATTTATCATAGACCTTTAAATAACCATCAAAGGTTAAGATCGAACCGGATGCCGCGAATTCACAACCGTTGCAGTCTAATTTTACATTGGTCACACTAAAAACCGCATCGCTCATCAAATACGCCATGGTACGGGCATAGATCATCTCATATAAACGGAATTGTTCACTTGTCAGATAAGGCTTTACCCGTTGGGGTGTATTTAACACATTGGTAGGACGAATAGCTTCATGAGCATCCTGCGAATTTTTTGAGTTTTTCGCATGTAGCTTACCCACATAGTCCTTGCCATATTCCTGTTCGATCTGCTGCATCGCATCTTTGACAAACAGGTCGCTCAAACGTGTGGAATCACTACGCATATACGTAATCAAACCTTCCATCTGTCCGCCCAGATCGATCCCTTCATACAGCTTTTGGGCAATGCTCATCGTACGACGGGCACCAAAGCCTAATTTAGTACTGGCTTCCTGCTGCATCGTCGATGTCGTAAATGGTAAACGTGCCTGTTTTTTGCGAGAACGTGTCGTCAAAGAAGAAATCGTGAAAGGAGCTTTGCATCGTTCTACGATTTCCTGTGCCTGTTCTTCATTTTTCAACTTCGGCTTCTTTCCATCTACTTTATTCAAAAGCGCTTCAAACGATTGTCTTCCCTTTTTTAACGTCGCATGAATGCTCCAGTATTCTTCGGATTTAAACGCCTGAATTTCCTTTTCCTTTAAAACGATAAGATGTAACGCAACCGACTGTACACGACCAGCTGATTTTGACTGGATCTTATTTTGTAGAAGCTTGCTCAATTTAAAACCGATGATTCGATCCAGCATTCTTCTAGTTTCCTGTGAATGTACTAGATCCATATCAATATGTGTTGGCTCTTTGATAGCTTCCAATACGGCCGGTTTAGTGATTTCATGAAAGATGATACGATTTGTCGTATCAATATCCAGATCCAAAACCCTTGCCAAATGCCAAGCAATCGCTTCTCCTTCACGGTCCGGGTCGCTTGCCAGATAGATAGAATCGCTTTTTTTCGTGAGATCCTTCAATTCCTTTACCACATCTTTTTTATCTTTACTGATCGTATAAGTTGGTGCAAAGTCATGATCTACATCGATACCAAGTCCTTCTTTTCCAGATGTCGCAAGGTCACAGATATGTCCCTTGCTCGATACTACTTTAAAATCTTTACCTAAATATTTTTCAATCGTCTTCGATTTGGAAGGCGATTCCACAATGACTAAATTCTTCCCCATATCTATCCTCCTATGGTTCGTTAGATATCAAACAATAAAAAAAGTGTTTTGTCAATTATATTTCATACAAGTCTTGTTCCTGTACGATACTCAATGCTCCGTTTTGAATCAAGACATTGCATCCCTGATAGACTTTATCTTCATAGGCACTGGGCAAACAATAGACTGGCTTGGAAAGCTCCAAACATTCATTGACTGTATGCATGGTTCCACTTTTACATCGCGCCTGAATAACGACGATAGATGAAGAACAAGCCGCAATCAAACGATTTCTCCAGGGAAAATGATGAGCCTTTGGCGCTGTCTGCATAGGATATTCACTAAGAATCAAATGTTGATTGGCCATGATCTGATATAAATCCTGATTTTCTTTGGGATAAATACGATCGATTCCACAGCCAATGATTCCAATCGTTCTTTGATCAAAAGCACTCTTATGGGCCATCGCATCAATTCCTTTGGCAAGCCCTGAGACGATCACATACTTTTTCTTCAGAACATTCACCACTTCTCTGGTATTTTTTAAAGCTTGATCCGTGCAATCTCTGGCACCGATGATCCCCACACATTTTTGCGATAAATATGAAAGCTTTCCCTGATAAAAAAGGATCCAGGGTGGATAACGCAGCTGTAAGAAGCATCTTGGATATTCCTTATCGGCCCTAGTGACAAAGGGATACGCATACTCTACTTTTTTATAAGGTGCTTTTACCTGCAGGCAATGAGCAATTTGTTTCCAATCGCCATCATTTTGAATGGCATACCATAAAATCGCATCTCTTAAATTTTTCTTCATACTATTTAATACGATAAAAAAATAAAAAAGATAGAAAAAATTTTAATTTTTCTATCAAAATAGCTTTATTTCCAATTTTTCTTTGACCGGCCCATACGATTTTCGATGACATGGCAATACACCATATTTTTCTAAAGCCTCCAAGTGTGCTTTGGTCGGATATCCCTTATGTTTCTTAAATCCATATTCGGGATATTTCTGATCCAGTTCCATCATGATATGATCTCTGGTGACTTTGGCTAGAATGCTGGCAGCCGCAATCGATACTGATTTAGAGTCTCCTTTTATAATGGCTTCATATGGTTTTAAATAACCCGGTAACTTCATCGCATCCGTCAAACAGTAAGCACAATCAGCACTTTGCGCAATCGTAAGCATCGCATCTTGAGTAGCTTTATAAATATTTTTTTGATCGATTTCTTTTTCAGAAATGACCACTATCGAAAACCATAAGGCATCTTCTTGAATTACCTGAAAAAGCTGTTCCCGCTTTTTTTCAGTCAGCTTTTTAGAATCATCAATATCCGGATGCCAATATCCTTTTTCAAAAACACAGCCGGCAACGACTAGTGGACCGGCAATAGGTCCTCTTCCTGCCTCATCAATACCTACGATAGAATCATAGGTTCGCCAAAGTTCCTTTTCCAAAGGTTGTTCAATCATGAGGGAACTCCCAAGTCAAAGGACCTAATTTATCTTCACGGATATCTTTAATAAAAGAGCGAACAAGACGATTTTCATCAATGCTTCCTTTTTGAAGATACCCTCGTTTTAAGGCAATCTTTTCCAAGGTCTGCCAAGGATCCTTTTGTTCTTCGATCTGATACAGCTTTGCCAAAAGACCCGGTTTTGTTTCCTGTAGCCATCGACAGGCATAAATAGCAAGTTCCTGCATATTGACTACTTCATCTCGAACCGACCCTAAAATCGCAAGACGCATACCGGTATTAGGATCTTCAAACTTTGGCCATAATACGCCCGGCGTATCTAATAATTCCAGAGACTGCCCTAATTTGATCCACTGCAGGGATTTTGTCACACCCGGACGATCGGCCGTCTGCGCCGCTTTTCGCTTGGCCATCGTATTGATAAAGGTACTTTTCCCTACATTGGGAATTCCGCAAACCATGGCGCGCAAAGCTCTGGGACGAATACCTCGTCTTTTTTGTTTATCAATAAGTTTTTGACAAGTCGTCTGCGCTGCCTGTACCAAAGCTTTAAAATACGAATCTTTGATCAAATCCAGGGATAAGACCTGATGCCCCTGAGACTGTAGTTTTTGAATCCACTCTTTGGTAGCAATCGGATCCGCTTTATCTTTTTTTGACAGAAGGATCAGACGTGGTTTATTTTGAATCAGTTCATCCAACATCGGATTCTTGCTGGAATCGGGAATACGGGCATCCCGAATTTCAATCACAAAATCAACCTTCTTCAAATTCTCTTCCATTTGCCGTTTGGCCTTGGTCATATGACCGGGAAACCATTGAATCGGATTTTGATTCGACATACACTCTATCCTTTCAATCCCAGTTCATCAAATGGATAAAGAACTAAGACGCCTACACCATAGATTTGGTTACGCTGAATAACACCGATAGCACTGTCACGAGAATCTTTTGAAACCGGACGGTTATCTCCCATGACAAAATATTCATCTTCTCCCAAAGTCACTTCCGGAAAATCGACATAATCCACAACCGTTCTTCCTTCATCATCAGTCGAAATCTGCTCGATCTGGTTGAAATAACCATATTTTTCACGACATTCTTTGATATAATCCGGATCGATATAGTCTTCATCCAGCTTTGCCCCGTTGATATAGATTTCATCATCAATACAAGATACTGTATCTCCCGGCATTCCGATCACACGCTTAACGATCTGAATCGTTTCATTGGTCGTTTCGCCGGTTTGTGAATCAGTTATATCCTGCTGAGTAGTGACCACAACGATATCATATCGATTGATCTGATTCAGCCAGACGCTAGCTAGACTGGTAAAACCAAATTCACCATCCTCCAAAGTAGGATCCATGCTTTTTCCATTCACTTTGATCGGATGTGCAATAAAATTCATAAAAACTAAAATAACAATAGCGGTGATCGCAAAAACTTTGACAAACCCTAATATATCTTCTAAAAGTGTTCTTTCATCCTCTTCGTTATATCGATAAATCGCTTTTTTTTCACGTTTACTTGCTTTTCTCATTCTGAAACCCCTTTTCGTTACATACAGGTATTATACACTAAAGCCCCCAAATAAAAAATGCCGATTTCTCGGCACTTTTCTTAGCGTACTTCTTTAAGACGAGCCGCCTTACCAGAACGTCCACGCAAATAATGCAATTTGTTACGACGAACCTTACCGTTACGAACGACTTCGATCTTATCGATGATTGGTGAATGTAAAGGGAATTTACGTTCTACTCCAACACCATTAGACATCTTACGTACAGTGAAAGTTTCTGCGATTCCTCCACCAACGCGTTCGATAACAACTCCTTCAAAAACCTGAATACGGCTTTTGTCACCCTCTTTGATACGTACGTGTACGCGAACAGTACTTCCAGAGCGGAATGAAGGAATATCACTTTTTAACTGTGATTTTGTAATTTCATTGACTAAATTTAAGTTCATCTTATTTCCTCCTTTTCTTCCATACGGTATCCTTGTTCATTCACACGTAAAGTGTCAGCGGAACAAAACCGTGCAATAATGCTATAAAATACTAGCATACTTCCTCTTTGTTTTCAAGAAGATTTAAAAGAAACTCCTGATCTTCTTTTGAAAGCTCTTTTTCCTTTAAAAGATCCGGACGATGCTTCCATGTATTTTTTAAAGCCATCTGATGACGCCATTTTTTAATATTCGCATGATGACCGCTTAGTAAAACTTCCGGAACTCTTTTTCCTTCATAGACCTCCGGACGTGTATATTGCGGATATTCCAATAAGCCATCGGAAAAGGAATCATCTTCCCAGCTATCTTGACGAATAGTACCCGGCAGCAAGCGTAAAATCGCATCACACATGACCATGCAGGCCGGTTCCCCTCCCGTAAGAATAAAATCACCTAAAGACAACTGAACATCGACATAATCACGAATACGTTCATCAAAACCTTCATAATGTCCGCAGATAAAGATCAAATGCTCTTGTAAAGACAGCTCTTTGGCAACCGATTGAGAGAAAGTCTTTCCCTGTGGTGTTAAAAGAATCACCGTGCTTTTTGGGGTTCGTACACTGGCCAAAGCATCCAAAATCGGCTGACACATCAACACCATGCCGGCGCCTCCGCCATAAGGGGTGTCATCGACATGACCATGTTTTTCTTTCGTAAAAGTACGAAAATCAATACATTCAAACTCGAAAAGTTCCTTGTCTCTGGCTCTTTTGATAATGCTTGTTTCCAACAAAGAACGAAAATAATCAGGAAATAAAGTCAAGACCGTTATTTTCATCGAAGCCCCTCCATGTCCTTAAAGATGATCTTTTTCGTCTTTGGATCGACTTCTAAAATAAATGCCGGCACAAAAGGAAGCAAAAATGAATTCTGATTTTTGGAAATACGCAAGACGATATGTTTGCCGGTTTCTAAAATATCACTGACAATTCCACATTCATTGCCTTTATCATCATATACGGTACAATCCATCAATTCATGATAATAATAAGTTCCTTTTTCCAATGGAGGCAAATCTTCTTTGGGAATCAAAAGATCGAGTGTTTTCAATTTTTCGGCATCATTGATGTCCTTGATCTCTTCAAATTTTGCATAACCAAATCCCTTTTGCATACGAAAGGAAGAAACGGTCAACTTTCTTCCATCCGATAGGTGCAGGATTCTTCCCTTGGCAAAACGATCTTTTACATCATCTGTTACCAGATAAATCTTACATTCGCCTTTTAACCCATGTGTATTGATAATTCTTCCTACTTTGATCATCTATTTCACCCTTAAAAAAATTAGGATGTTTTCACATCCTAGTATGCTTCGAATTTCACAGAAATTCTTTTTTTGATATCGCGCGCCGCAATCGACATCATTTGACGAAGGCTGCTGGCCATCATACCTTTGCGACCAATCAAACGCGCTACATCTTCACTGTTGGCATATACATACAACAAGACTTCGTTATCATTGGTGCTGGTCATTGTTTTGACAGACAGTGCCTGTTTGTCATCCACTAAAGGAAGACAAAGATCCATCAATGTCTTTTCCAGATCTGTCATTACTTCTTAACCATTTTTGTTTCGTGGAATTCTTTCATAATGCCTTCTTTAGAAAGAATTGAACGAACTGTATCGCTAGGTTTAGCACCGTTCTGTAACCATTTCATAGCTAATTCTTTGTTGACTGTCACCTGATTTTCAGAAGCGATTGGATTGTATGTACCAATTTCTTCAATGATACGTCCATCACGAGGACTTCTTGAATCTGCAGCTACGATACGGTAGAAAGGACGACCCTTTTTACCCATTCTTTTTAAACGTAATTTAACCATTTCAAATACCTTCCTTTTCTTTTGCCTGATAAATGTACCACAGCAAAATAAAAGTGTCAAGCATTTTTACTTGACACTTATTTTTTCTTTTTCTTCTTTTTGCTTTTCTTCTGTTTCTTGCTACCGGCATGTTTACTGGCTCCCTGCATACCACCGCCGCGCTGCATGTTTTGGAGAGCTGACAAGTTAGGCATGCCCCCGCCACCGGACATCATTTTTGTCATCATCTGCATTTGCTCCAGCTGCGAGATCAATCGATTGACCTCCATAACCTTAACACCGGCACCCTTGGCAATACGATTCTTTCGGCTGGCCTTTAAACAAGACGGATTTTCTCGTTCATATGGTGTCATAGACTGAATGATTGCCTGCGATTTTTTCATGGAATCATTCATTTTTTCATCATCCAACTGTTTGACCATTTTGCCTAATCCCGGAATCATCTTTAACATGTTCTGCATCGATCCCATTTTCTGCATCTGACCAAATTGATCCAACATATCATTGAATGTGAAGATTCCCTGTGCCATACGATTGGCCGTTTTTTGTTGGATATCCATATCCAGCTTTTCCTGCGCCTGTTCCACTAAAGTAACGATATCTCCCATGCCCAGGATACGATCTGCCATACGATCTGGATGGAATTCCTCTAAATCCTCTACCTTTTCTCCATTGGATACAAATAGAACCGGAACATTAGTAATGCTGCGAACGGAAAGAAGACCACCACCACGGGCATCGCCATCCATTTTGGTCACAACCAAACCTGTGATAGAAAGCTGCTCGTTAAATTCTCTGGCAACAGTTACGATATCCTGACCGGTCATCGCATCCACTGTCAATAAGATATCATCCGGCTGTACAAGTGCCTTCATTTGAGAAAGCTCCTGCATCAGCTCTTCATCTACGTGTAAACGACCGGCCGTATCAAAGATCACAAGATCTTTTTGTCGATCATATGCATAGCCCATCGCCTGGCGAGCTGTTTCGACAGCACTGACTTGGGTTCCTAAGCTGAAGACTTCAACATCGATTGATTTCCCCAATGTCTCCAACTGTTCGATAGCTGCCGGACGAACTACGTCACAGGCAACCAATAACACTCGTTTTTTCAGCTTCTCTTTACAGAAACGAGCAATTTTGGCACTGGCTGTTGTTTTACCAGTACCCTGCAGACCGACCATCATCAAGGTCGATACACCACTTTTTTTCAAATTTAATCGAGCATCGGCACTTCCCAGTAATTCCTGAATTTCATCATGAACGATCTTAACGACCATCTGCCCCGGATTGACCGAATCGATGACTTCCTGTCCCAATGCTTTCTGTTTTACATTTTCAATAAATTCTTTAACAACATTGTAGTTGACATCCGCTTCCAATAAAGACATGCGCACTTCCTTCAACATGTCGTTCATATTGGATTCTGTCAGTTTCCCCTGTCCTGTTATATTTTTTAGTGCCTTTCCAAGGCGTTCACTTAAAGATTCAAAAGCCATTTTTCCCACTCCATCTTATTCTTTTACAGCCTGAAAGGCCATACGACTTTCATGAATAGAAAGCAGTTCGATTTCTCCTACATACACAAAGCCGTTTTTCTTTAACATATTCTGCATAGGGATATTATCCTCATGCGTATCTATTCGAAGGTTCTTAATCTTGGTAAAACAATAATTCAAAATCGATTGTCCCACATGAGGCACCCTTTGCCGTGATGCGATCCGATGAATCACACCATAAGGCTCATCATTCAACCATTTCCCATCAATTTTGGCATAGCTGGGATCTTCCCCAATAAAGAACACAAAAGCTCCTTCTATTTCTCCACTTTGCTCATACACATAAAGTTGTTTTGTGGCCATATCCTTCAAAAGAATTTTTTTACTGGGATATCCTTGTGGCCACTGGGTCGGATTTCCATTTTCAATCATGAAACGTCTAGCCGTTTCATAAATCTCCATGAGCACATCTATATCTTTTATCGTCGCTTCTCTTACAGCCATTTGTTAAACTCCTGTGTCTTTGTCTTAGCCCAACCAAATCGTAAGGAACAAATTCCCCGGCACAGTTCATAAGCCACATGCACAAAAGGATTGACTTTCTTCCAGTTGATCACAGCGGGCACAAATTGTGGATCATCTTTTTTAGTATAATACGCAAAAATCGTATATAAGATCACAAAATCACTGTTGACTAGATGAACATCAAAGTGGAAGTCTTCTTCCGGATACCAGCGTCGCAGACAACTTTCCTGATATTCATACGCTTTACGCATATCGTATGCCGTTTCCAGGTTCATATGATGAGTCAATGAACCCTGGTGCTGAACATAATGATAATATCGTTTGGATATACAGCCTATCGTACCGGCATTGCACAAGGCTTTAAAAACAGTATATGTATCCTCAAAACCGCGCATAAACTCTGGAAAGCTGACATTGGAAAAGCATTTTTTCTTATAAAGCTTGCCCCATGGATAATTGTTCATCCCTTTATTTTCCGCAAGCGAATGCAAAGCCTGTTGTTTTGTCATGACTTTCTTTGTCTCCACCTTACGATATAAAGCCCCAAAACGATAGTCCATCGTATAACCACAACATACGATATCACAGTTATAAGCCTCCATATGGTTCATCATCGCCTGTAAAGTTTGTGGTGCGATATAATCATCACTATCTACAAAGAATACGTATTCTCCCTGCGCATGACGCAATAGACGATTGCGTGTTGTTGAGATTCCTGCATTCTCATAGTTATACAGATGAATAAATGAATAGCGGTTCGCATAAGAGGATGCGATATATTTGGAATGATCGGTCGATCCGTCATTGACCATCACAATTTCAATATCTTTATAAGTTTGTGCAAGTATAGAATCCAGACATTGAGATAAGTAGTTTTCTACATTATATACAGGTACCAAAATACTGATCATGTAAACTGCCCCCTTACCCAAAAAGCCTTTCTAAAACTTTCTTTAATAGTTTATTAAAAATACATACACAAATCAATAGCCAAATTGTCCAGGCCATTACCCCGGCTAAATTCACATTCAATCGATCGTATTGCATATTTGCCCCAATTCCCAGGGAAACCGATGTCATGATTTCCGCCATAACAACCACTTTAAAACCAAGCGATGAACAAGTAATCCAGCTGGAAGCCATGGCAGGACGAAGCAGTGGCAAATATACCATTTGCATCTTTTTGAACCAGCTTTGTGGATAGATTTGAAAGATATCTTTCCAGGATTGGCTTATATCTTGAATTGCTTCAAAAAGATTTTGATAGAAGATTGGAAACAAAAGTAGAAAGGAAACAATATAAATGCTGATCTCCCGACTCACCCAAAACAACAATAAGATCACAAAAGTTACATTGGGAATACTTCTTAGAAATAAAAGGATCGGCTCAAAATATTGAGCAAAGGTTTTAAAACGATTAGAAAGAAAAGCCAGGAAAAACGCAATAACCGAAGAAATAAGTACCGAAAAAAGTACACGAAAAAAAGTCATGGCTAATGATTCATATAATTTTATATCCTGCATTTGCTCTGTCATTTGTGTCAAAACCTCATACGGTGTCGGCAAGATAATGGAATTATCAATTCCCAGTGAGGCCAACGACCAGATAATGAGAATTCCTGACAACAAAATAAGCCATTGTCTAATCTTCATACGTATCCTTTCTTTCAATCCTGTAAATATTTTATATATAGTCTTCTTGATTATACCAAAAGAAAAAAAGCACGCAATGTGCTTATCTCAGTTTTCGTTTATTGATGTTCCATGTACCGATGACTTCATTGACTGTAGAAACGGTCACGAAAGCTTGAAAATTGCTTTTATGCAGATAATCCAGCAGCTTTTTATATTCATTGCTCGTCATGATCGTTACCAATTCTACACGTTCCTCTTTTTTAAAACCACCTACAGCTTTATATAGAGTCACCCCACGATTCATCGAATTCATGATGTAATCTTGTATAACCGGATATTCTTCAGATAGAATACAGATTTTTTTCTTTTTATGAAATCCGTCAATAAAGTAATCAATAGCTTGTCCGTTGGCATAGGTTCCAATCAAACTGACCACAAGCGTCCCGACATCATAAACAAGAATCGAGGTCATAGAAGTAATAAAGCCAGAAAGCGTCAAAGCTTTACCAATTTCCATATGTGTATATTTGCTGACGATCTTTCCTACAATGTCCAATCCTCCACTGGATGCATTCACATTAAACAAAATAGCCTGACCAAACGCGATGATCAATGTATAAGTGATCAAGTCATATACGTTATTCCCAGTAATTGATTCACTTAAAGGAAACAGAATTTCAAATATGGCTAAAAAAACAGGTAATAATATTGATGTATATACTGTTTTGGCACCAAATTCTTTTCCAATAAACAAAAAACCGATCACTAAAAGCCCCATGTTTAAAATCAAAGTCAATAAAGAGATAGATAAAGGTAGCAATTGATTTAATACCATAGCCAAACCTGAAATACTTCCTACAACAATACCACTGGGTATCAAAAAGAAATAAATAGAAATCGATATAATAAACATCGCAAAGGTTATCAAAGAAAATTCTCTTACTGTCTCACTTTTCATTTCTAAATTCCCCCATCATTACCTTGGCTATTATAACAATGAAATAGATGGAACAACAGCAGAAAAAAATGAATATATTTTGAAAAAAACTGAAAATAAAATATGTTATTTTGGTTCACATTGATCAAAAAAATCTAAGAATGCTTCAGCCGTTAACAGAATGGAAGCATCCTGGCCTGTAAAACAAAAAAGAACATTTTGTGTCGCTCCGCAACAATTTTCATCATAAACAATGGAAAAAGAGCCGATCTGATTGATCCAATCTTTAACGGCTCCCTTATATATAAATATCTTATCTTTATAATTTCGGCAGATTGAAATCGCAAGCTGCTCCTTTTCAAATTGATCCATAATAATATCCGTATATAAAAAAAAGACCCGGCAACGTGCTATCTTGGCAGGGGCAGGCCCAACTATTGTCGCCGCTGAAGTGCTTAACTTCTGAGTTCGGTATGAGTTCAGGTGGTTCCACTTCGCTATCGTCACCGGATCATTCTTTTGAAGGATCGCTCCCTCAAAACTAAACAACATGCTCAAGACATCTCTGATTAAGTCCTCGACCGATTAGTACCGGTCAACTCCGTGTATCGCTACACTTCCATCTCCGGCCTATCTACCTTATCGTCTTTAAGGGGTCTTACTTCTTGCGAATGGGAGATCTCATCTTGGAGTAGGTTTCGTGCTTAGATGCTTTCAGCGCTTATCCT
>NZ_ATUT01000002.1 GCF_000420345.1 Faecalicoccus pleomorphus DSM 20574
AGGATAAGCGCTGAAAGCATCTAAGCACGAAACCTACTCCAAGATGAGATCTCCCATTCGCAAGAAGTAAGACCCCTTAAAGACGATAAGGTAGATAGGCCGGAGATGGAAGTGTAGCGATACACGGAGTTGACCGGTACTAATCGGTCGAGGACTTAATCAGAGATGTCTTGAGCATGTTGTTTAGTTTTGAGGGAGCGATCCTTCAAAAGAATGATCCGGTGACGATAGCGAAGTGGAACCACCTGAACTCATACCGAACTCAGAAGTTAAGCACTTCAGCGGCGACAATAGTTGGGCCTGCCCCTGCCAAGATAGCACGTTGCCGGGTCTTTTTTTATTTCTTAAGATTTTCTTAAACTCATGTCTGTGAACTTGAGTTTTTTTTTCGTTATGCTAAAATATGCTTCATATAAGGAGAATTATGCATAAATATATACGAATTATTAAATCAAAGCCTTTTTTTATCGCTATGGCTTTTTTAATTCAATTATGGTTGTTTGCCTTTTTGATCACATGGCTATCCCGACGATTCTTTGGTTTTTATCTATTATTAGTTATTTTAAGTTTCTTTGTTAGTGTTCAGGTAATTAATCGTGATTCTGATTCATCAAGCAAGCTCTTGTGGGTCTTAGTAATCATGTTCATGCCGGTTTTTGGGGGATTGTTGTATGTTCTGTTTGGAGCCAGAAAGATTCCAAAGGCTCTGATGATCAAAGATAGACAGGCAAATCGAGATTATCAGCGTTATGCCAAACAAAGCATACAGGTCATGCAGAATGTAAAAAATGACTTTGTTTTGGATAAGATGGTTACTTTGGCATGGTCAAATGGCTATTTTCCTGTGTATGATCATTGTCATGTAACTTACTTTCCTTCCGGAGAAACACAGTATCAGGCGTTTTTAGAAGCATTATCCCAAGCTAAGATCTATATCTTTATGGAGTTTTTTATTATCAATAAAAGTGTAATGTGGGATACGATCTTGCAGATTTTAATGGATAAGGCCAGTGAAGGAGTTGATGTACGATTGATCTATGATGATTTTGGTACGATTACCTATCTTCCGGCTCATTATGATCGATGGTTGAATGAACGTGGTGTAAAGACACATCGATTTAATCCTATGAAGGCTCAAATTGCTATGCAGATGAATAATCGCGACCATCGCAAAATTTTAGTTGTCGATGGAAAAGTTGCTTTTACCGGTGGTTGTAACATATCCGATGAATATATCAATACCAGAGAACGATTTGGACATTGGAAGGATATGGGAGTTTGTATCAAGGGAGCCGCTGTTGAAACTTTTACGGTTTCTTTTCTACAAATATGGAATTATCAGGCCCAGGAACCAACACCGTATGCTCCATTCGTGCTTTCTAAAGATTTACAGGCTACTTATAATGAACCAGGTTATGTCATACCTTTTAGTGATTCTCCAACAGATGAAAATTATACCGGAAAGTATATGCAGCTAAACCTTTTGAATACATCTTGTGATTATTTCTGGATTTCTACACCGTATTTGATTTTGGATGATGAAATGGTTTCCAGTTTACAGCTTGCGGTTAGTAATGGTGTGGATGTTCGCATTATCGTACCGGCTATTCCGGATAAAAAAATGGTCTATCAGGTCACAAAGGCGAACTATGATGCCTTGATCAAAAAAGGTGTCAAGATCTATGAATATACACCGGGCTTTATTCATGGAAAAGTAGCTGTCAGTGATGATCGAAGTGCTTTGGTAGGTACGGTAAATATGGATTTCCGTTCTTATTATCTTCATTATGAATGCGGAATCTATATGCGTGATACACTTTGTATTCAAGATATAAAGAAAGATTTTGAAGAAATCTTTAAAGTATCGCATGAAGTAACCCTGCAAGAATGTGAGAATGTGAACTTCTTTGTTCGAGAATTTAGAAAGATCTTAAAAATATTTGGTCCGATGTTATAGAAAAGATGGAAGGATCACAAATTTGTTGTGGTTTCCATCTTTTTATTTTTCAGCAGAAAAAAAAGATACAGTTGTAAGGACTGTATCTCATGCTTCTATAACATTTTTTTAGGATCGACGTAACGATCAAATTCTTCTTCACTTAGATAGCCAAGATGTAAGATTGCTTCTTTTAAAGAACAGTTGTGATGATATGCATATTGGCTTGCTTTTCCTGCTTTTTCATATCCGATTACCGGATTTAGACATGTCACCAACATCAAAGAATGATGAAGGTTTTCATCCATTGTCTTTTGATCAGCCTTTAAGCCGACAAGACAGCGTTTTGTAAAAGAATCGATCGCATCACTGAGTAATTGAAGGCTTTGATCTAAGTTATAGGCGATGACCGGCATAAAAACATTGAGTTCGAAGTTTCCCTGACTAGCGGCAATGCCAACTGTAGTATCGTTTCCCATGACTTGTACAGCGACCATCGTTAAAGCCTCACATTGTGTCGGATTGACTTTACCGGGCATAATCGAACTTCCTGGTTCATTACTTGGAATTTCAATTTCATGTATGCCACATCGTGGACCGGAAGCCAGCCAGCGAATGTCATTGGCAATCTTCATGCAGTTGCATGCCAACCCTTTCAATGCTCCGGACAACATCACACAGGCATCTTTACTGGTCAGTGCATGAAATTTATTGGGATCCGGCTTAAAATCAATGCCGGTCTTTTCTTTTAAAATCGCACAAATCTTTTCATCGAAATCTTTTGGACAGTTGATTCCGGTTCCAACTGCAGTTGCGCCGATGGCCAGTTCATCCACAAATGGCAGGCATTCTTGAATTTGACGCATGCTGTGTTCGATCATGGAACGATAGCCGCTAAGCTCCTGTGAAAAATAGAGTGGCGTTGCATCTTGTAAGTGGGTACGTCCGATCTTGATAATACCCTCATTTTCTTTTTCCAGTTTTTGAAGCTGATCAACCATTTTTTGACAGGCAGGCAAGAGTTCTTCTCTTGTCTTTTGCGCCAGCATCATATGTAGTGCCGTTGGGAAGGTATCGTTGCTGCTTTGTGAACAGTTGACAGTGTCGTTAGGATGCAGGATCGTGGCATGAGCCCAAAGATTTCCCAGAGTGGTAATCACTTCATTAAAATTCATGTTGGTCTGGGTACCGCTGCCGGTTTGCCAAATATGTAACGGAAACTGATCCAAATATTGGCCTTCCTGAATTTGTTGGCATACGTGGCAAATAGCATCGCATTGTTCCTGGGTGATCTTTCCATAGGAAGCATTAGCCTTGGCACAAGCCTCCTTTAACAAGCTAAATGCATACAACAAGCTTTTTGGCATGGTTTCCTTTCCAATCGGAAAGTTTTCCAGACTGCGCTGTGTTTGACTTTTCCAGTATTTATCAGCGGGTACTTTTACTTTCCCCAGTACATCTTCTTCAATTCTGTATTCTGACATAATAGGACCTCCAATACAGTAAGTGTAACATTTTTTTTAGGTGGGTTCTATGTTAAAATGGGTGTGGTTTTAAAGTGAAAAGGAAGAGATAGTATGCGAATGGAACGAGACTACGAGGCATATTTTGACGACTATAATTGTTTGAAAGTCTATATGTCAAAAAACTTTTTTAACGGATCTTCCCGTATTTTTCATTTAAAGGATTCCTGTGATCGTATCATTCATTTAAATATTGATCATAAACAGGATCTTTTAAACGGTTATACCAAATATGTATTGTCCTTAAAAGAACCGCTGATCATGGGAGAAGAATATGTCGTTTATGATGAACATTGTCAAAAAACGATCTGTCAGTATTCTCATATCGTCAAAACGATTCGATTTAATCAGGAATATGAAGTAAAAGATATTGATCTTGGCTGTTTTTACACAAAGGAGTGTACTGTATTTCGTTTATGGTCCCCGGTAGCTTATCAAATTTTGTTGCGACTGGATGATCATGGACAAAAATCAACGATTGAAATGGAGCGTAAAGAAAAAGGAATTTTTGAGACAACAGTATCTAAAGACCTTTTAAATGCACATTATACATTTATGGTGCGAGCTAACGGAACTTGGAAAGAAACGGTGGATCCGTACAATTCTTTCTGTGGTCCCAATACGCAATATAGTGTTGTGCAATCCATTGAAAATGTAAAGCTCCCTAAAAAGGTGAAAGTACCTTTGATGCGATCGAATACAGATGCGATTATTTATGAAGCCAGTATTCGTGATATGACATCCGAACCAGGTATCGGGGTGAAGCATCCACGCAAATTTAAAGGCTTTACCGAGGAAAACATCACAACAAAGTCCATGAGTACAGGCTTTAGCTATATTCAATCTTTGGGAGTAAGCCACATTCAGCTTTTGCCGGTGTTTGATTTTGGCAGTGTGGATGAGGTCTATACAGATATCTTTTACAATTGGGGCTATGATCCGGTCCATCACCGGGCCCTGGAAGGCAGTTATTCGACCGATTGCACCGATGCGACCAAACGAATTGAAGAGCTGGCTCATTTAGTACAGGATTGTCATCAGGCGGGCTTGAAGGTGAATCTGGATTTGGTCTTTAATCACGTATATACCAAAGAAAAGTACCCGTTGGAAATTCTGGTTCCCAACTATTATTTTTTGATGGATACGGAAGGAGAGTTCAGTAACGGCTCTTTCTGTGGAAATGATATTGATACGCAACCACCGATGTCACGCAAATATTTTGTAGATACATGTCTTCGTATCGTAGAGTGGTTTGATGTGGATGGTTTTCGTTTTGATTTGATGGGAATTTTGGATTATAACTTAATGAATGAAATTGCCGAGAAGTGTAGGGCACTGAAGCCGGATTTTATGATCTATGGAGAAGGTTGGAATATGCCTAGCTTTGTGCCGGAACATCTAAGAGCTTCGATGTTGAATCAGGAACATATGCCATTGATTGGTCATTTCAGTGATCGTTTTCGGGAAACATGTCGCGGTTCCAATGGAGATTTGGAAATTTGTGGTTATTCCAATGGCGATACCGGGTTATTGAATTCTATGCAACAATGTTTGGGTGGCGGTTGCCTGGATCATCTTTTTGATTCGCCGCAAAAAGCTATCAATTATGTGGAGTGCCATGACAACCATACGCTGTGGGATAAAAACAGTGTGTGTTGTCAACATGAGTCCAGAGGGGTCTTGATGCAGCGACAAACCTTGGCCAATGCTTTGGTGATCTTAGCACAGGGAATTCCTTTCCTTCATGCCGGTCAGGAATTTGGCTGCACAAAGTATAATTTAGGAAACAGCTACAATCGCAGCGACCACTATAATCATATCGACTACAACCTGCGCAATAAGCATATGCCGATCGTAGTGGATACCAAGCTGTTGATCAAAATTCGTAAAGAGCATCCATGTTTTCGCCTGGCTACAAAAGAAGAGATCGAAGCCAATGTTAGCTTTGGTGATATCGATGGAAAAGTATTGGTCTATCAGGCAAAGTGTAAAGAGGATGTCTGTCTTTGTTTCTTTAATCCGACTTCGGAACATTTTACATACGATTCGCATCAAAAGCTGTCGATTTTATTTGATAATGGAAATATCAATGCGGCCACGACTTATCGGGTAGGGATCGCTCCGTATTGTGTTGTCGTTTGTACATTGAGTTAAGACGAATTCACTTGACTTGTTCATCATCAAAACATAAAATAGTTTCAATAATGCGTAAAGACAAGAGGAGGAAACCATGGCAAAGTTTTGTAAAGAACCATCCAGAACATTTAGTGAGTATTTATTGATTCCCGGTTATACCGATGAAAACTGTACACCGGATAACGTGAATCTTCGTACGCCGTTAGTTAAGTTTAAAAAAGGAGAAGAACCGGCACTTCATTTAAATATTCCTATGGTATCAGCCATCATGCAGGCCGTCAGCGGTGAAGAAATGGCTTGTGCCTTAGCACGTGAAGGGGGCGTTAGTTTCATCTATGGTTCCCAGTCGATTGAATCACAGGCGGCAATGGTTGCCAAGGTCAAGGCAACAAAATCCGGTTTTACCGGCAGTGATTCCAATATTTCCCCGGAAGCTACTTTAAAAGATGTGATCGAATTAAAGAAGAAAACAGGCCACTCCACTATGGCAGTGACGGAAAATGGCGAAGCGGACGGTAAATTGGTCGGCATCGTAACCAGCCGTGATTATCGTGTCAGTCGTATGGACCTAGATACAAAAGTCAAAGAATTCATGACACCGTTTGATAAGCTGATCGTAGGGAAGGAAGACATTACCTTAAGTGAGGCCAATGATTTGATCTGGGATCATAAATTGAATCAGCTTCCGGTCGTTGATGACAAGCAGCGCTTAAAAGCTTTTGTCTTTCGCAAGGACTATGCATCGCATAAAGAAAATCCCAATGAATTGTTAGATGACCAAAAACGCTATATCGTAGGGGCCGGTATCAATACCCGTGACTATCAGGAACGTGTTCCGGCTCTGGTAAAGGCAGGGGTCGATGTACTTTGTATTGATTCCAGTGAAGGATATTCCTGCTGGCAGGCAAAGACATTACAGTGGATCCGCGATACTTATGGTGATCGTGTTAAAGTCGGTGCCGGAAATGTTGTCGATGAAGAGGGATTCCGCTTTTTGGCCGAAGCCGGAGCGGACTTTATCAAAGTCGGTATCGGTGGAGGTTCCATCTGTATTACCCGCGAACAAAAAGGGATCGGGCGTGGACAGGCCACGGCAACTTTAGAAGTTGCACAGGCCCGTGACAAATACTTTGAAGAAACCGGTGTGTATATTCCAATTTGCTCTGATGGTGGTATCGTACACGATTATCACATTACGTTGGCTTTAGCCTTCGGTGCGGATTTTGTGATGTTGGGACGTTATTTTGCACGCTTTAAGGAAGCACCGAATAATTTGGTCAGTGTCAATGGAAACTATATGAAAGAATATTGGGGCGAAGGAAGTGCCCGTGCCAGAAACTGGCAGCGCTATGATGTCGGCGGAGAAGGCAAGATGAGCTTTGTCGAAGGAGTTGACTCCTATGTGCCTTATGCGGGAACACTTCATGAAAATGTCGGTTTGACCCTTTCTAAAGTCTCTCATACGATGTGTAACTGTGGATGTCTGACGATTCCTGACTTGCAGAAGAATGCCAAAGTGACTTTGGTTTCCAGCACAAGTATCGTTGAAGGCGGTGCACATGACGTTGTGGTACGTGATGAAAGTTTTGATGCCAAACCACAGTAATATAAGGGCGTAAAACCCTTTTTTTGTTGTCGGTTGCACTTTCAAAAAGACTCTGTTATAGTGTGACCATGAATAGAGATTTTCAAAATAGTTCGGATTTATTGTTGGATATCAGCATCTTATATAGAAGTACACAAAAGTATTATGATCAAATGCTTCAAAGCATTTCATTGACCTATGCACAGCTCCCGATCTTGATTCTGATTTATGAAAATGAAGGCATTTCTCAGCAGCAGATTGCCCAGGATGGCGGCTATGACAAGGGGACGATTACCAAGCAGGTACAGAAGCTGGAGGAAATGGGATATATTCGGGTACAGCCATCTAAAAAGGATAAACGGGCCAAAGAACTTTATACAACGGCTAAAGCAAGAGGTATCATGAGCAAGGTCTATGCGATCCGTACTTCCTGGTGGCGGCATATCAGTTCTTCCATTCCTAAAGAAGATATGGCAGCTTTCTCCAACTTTTATAAAAATATGGCGGCTTCCGCCAAGGAATTTGCGAAAGCCGATTTAAATGCGATTTCTTTTTTTGAACATCAGAAGCTTAGCTTTCAAAGCGTTCCGGGCAAGGTTTCAACCATTGTCGCCACAGGGGGCTGTAACTATCGCTGCCCTTTTTGTAATGAATCACATCTGGTTTTTTTAAAAGAGGATTCCATCAGCTATTCTCAGGAAGAAATCTTACAATACGTAAAGAGTCGAAAGGATATGCTGGATTCGATAACAATCACCGGTGGAGAACCTTTGATGCATACAGAGCTTGATCCTTTTTTAAAAAAAGTAAAACAGATGGGATTTTTCATCAATTTGATGACCAATGGTTCGTATTTTGAACATTTAAAAAGCCTGGTTGAACAAAAATTAGTGGATCGAGTTGTCATGCATATTAAAAATGTTCCGGGAAAATATGGGGAAACGATTGGATTGAAAACATATGAGATTCATGAAGTTGAAAAATCGATACGTCTTTTAAATACAGAAAAGATAGAAAGCGTATTTGTGATTACACCGGTGCATGAGTTTCATACACCAGAGGATCTGGTTGCTATGGCCAAATGGCTACAGCCGGCGCCTAGCTTGGAACTGCATATTTTTGAAGAGAAAGAAACGGTCATTCAAAAAGGATATCATGGTTATACCCGAGAAGAATTGAATAAGATAAAAAAAGAGTTGGAAGTCTATATACCTAATGTAAAGATACGATAGGAGGGGTTGTATGCTGAAGGTGGAAAAAAGAGATGGAACCATCGTAGATTTTGCGATCGCCAAGATCGTAAATGCGATTCAAAAAGCGTTTGATTCCTGCAAGATGGCTTATGACCCACAAATCTTTGATCTGCTGGTATTACGTGTCAGCGCGGATGTACAACCAAAGATCAAAAACGATATCGTCTCTGTTGAAGACATACAGGACAGTGTGGAACGTGTGCTTTCTCAGGCCGGTTATACAGAGGTGGCCAAAGCATATATCTTGTATCGTAAACAAAGAGAGAACATTCGTCGCATCGAAAATACGACGTTGGATTATAAGAATATTGTAGATGCCTATCTGGATGATGTGGAACAAGAACAGCTTCTGGATCAGCCTTCATTATATTCTGTTGGTGGTTTGATACTATCCAATTCCGGTGCCATCACCAGAAATTACTGGTTGAGTGAAGTCTATGATGCCACGATCAAGGAAGCGCATAACAGCGGCTTGATCCATATTCATGATCTGGATATGTTGACAGGGGATAGTGCCAGCTGGTCTTTGTTGACGTTGATTAGACAGGGTATCACCGGTATGCCAGGTCAGGTACATTCTAAAGCGCCAAAGCATTTGATGACCTTATGTAATCAGATGGTCAATGTTTTAGGCATCCTGCAAAATGAATGGGCTGGTGCGCAAAGCTTTTCAAGCTTTGATACGTACCTGGCTCCTTATGTGAAAAAAGAAAAGCTTTCACTTTCCGATGTGAAGAAAGCTCTGGAGGCTTTTATATACGGTGTGAATATCCCTTCACGCTGGGGAACGAAAACGCCATTTAGTAACGTGCTTTTTGATATGCAGGTACCGCAGGCTTTAAAGGATACCAAAGCCTGGGTAGGTAACAAACAGATGGATTTTACCTATGGACAATGCCAAAAGGAAATGCATATCATTCAGGAAGCTTTCTTTTCGATTCTACTGGAGGGGGATGCCAAACAAAATGGTTTTCCTTTTCCAATCGTGACAGTCTTGCTGGATAAAAACTTTGATTTTGAAGAGAAAAGCTACACAAATCTCTTTCTATGTGCCGGTAAGTACGGTATGCCATACTTTGTAAACGCATCGATGGTTCAAAGGGATCCCTATCGACCACTGAATCCAAAACATTGGAACTACAAGCCGGGCTTTTACAGCTATCCGGAAAACTCAGGAAGCATCGGTACCGTTACGATCAATCTTGTAAGGCTGGCGTGGCTGGCAGAGGATGAAACTGGTTTTTTCCGATCATTAGATGAAGTGTTAGCTTTATCTTGTCGTTCTTTACAGATCAAACGCCAAGTTTTGACAAAGCTGTTTCGCAGTGGCTTGTATCCTTATACAGCCTGTTACATCGATAGCTTTGAACATCATTTTTCCACGATTGGAATCGTAGGTATGAATGAAGCCGGTATCAATGCCAAATGGCTTCAAAAAGATATGGGGCATAAGAGCACGCAGGAATTTGCCCGTAAAGTTTTATCGCATATACGAGATGTTTTGATGAAGCAGCAGGAAAGTACGCATTGTCTATATAATCTGGAAGCTACACCGGCAGAAAGCGTATCGTATCGCTTTGCGAAAAAAGATCAAGATCTTTATCCTGATATGAAAACAGCCGGTATTGTATCTTATACCAATTCGAGCCAGATGCCTTTGGAAAATGAGGAAGATCTTTTTTCTTCTTTACAGATTCAGGAAACGATTCAGTCTCTGTATAACGGTGGAGTTTCTTTTTCCATACCGATGGCTAAAGGCATGGAAGATACGACAGCTGTTAAAACGCTGGTACAAAGTATCATCAAACATTTTTCTATCTATGATTTTATGTTGTCGCCGGTGTACTCGATATGTCCGGATCACGGCTATATCTCCGGCTTAGTCAAACAATGCCCGCAATGTGAGAAAGAATGTACGGTGTGGGCACGTATGGCAGGGTATTATCATCCCGTTAATTTTCAAAATGAAAAGGTCCGACAGGATTTTATCCGCCAACATCCTTATATTTTAGAATGAGATGCGAATGAGCACCTCTTCTTTTTTGCCAATGAGAAGGAGGAAAACAATGAAATTGATCATCAATTATTTAAAACCCTATAAATTTCTGGTGTTGTTGAATATTGTATCCATCTTTGGGTTTGCACTGGCTGAATTGGGTATTCCAACATTGATTTCCGATATGATCGATGAAGGCGTGCTGCGCCAGGATAGCCAGTATTTGTTTCGAACGGGTCTGATCATTGCGTGCATTGCCTTGATCGGTGTATGTGGAACGATCCTGTTGGGATATTGTTGTGCCAAGATTTCCACATCAGTGACTCGAGATATTCGAAACGATGTATTTAAAAAGGTACAGACTTTTTCACATGCCCAGATGAATGAGTTTGGCGTATCGTCTTTGATCACCAGAACGAATAATGATGCGTATCAAATTATGGTCTTTTTAAATGTGATCCTGCGAACGGCTTTACTTACACCGGTGATGTTTTTTGTCAGCTTTACATTGACGATTCAATCCAATCTGCAGCTTTCCATGATCATTGCCTCTACGATTCCTTTGATCATATTAGGCGTTATTCTGGTCGGTCGTTTTTCGGAGCCCATCAGTGAAAAACAACAAGGTTCACTGGATAGACTCAACCGCATCTTTCGTGAAAATCTGACCGGTATCCGTGTAATTCGTGCTTTTAATAACGATGCTTACGAATCCAAACGATTCGATGAAGAAAATCGCTTTTTCATGAATCAGTCTCGAAAGTTATTTAAGCTGATGTCCAGTACGGAACCCATGTTTTTCTTTGTGATGAATTTGGCCGCTTTGGCGATCTATTATGTAGCGGCCGGCATGATCGATGCCAATACCTTACAAGTCGGTAAATTGATTGCCTTTATGGAATATCTGTTTCATGCGATGTTGTCGGTCATGTTGTTTTGTACCGTTTTTATGATGTATCCAAGAGCCAGTGTATCTGCTAGACGAATTCGTGCCATCTTTGATTCACGATCCGAGATTACAGAACAAAACGATGCCATAGATTTAGAACATGTAGATTCCCTGGAATTCGATCACGTGACCTTTGCCTATCCGGATGGGGAAGAAGCGGTTTTAAAAGATATTAGCTTTAGTGTCAAAAAAGGGGAGACGATTGCCTTTATCGGTTCGACCGGTTCAGGAAAAAGTACATTGATCTCTCTGGTACCCCGTTTTTATGATGTGAGTCAGGGAAGTATTCGTATTAATGGCAGGGATATTCGATCGTATAAAATCGATTCGCTTCGTGCCTGTATCGGTTATGTTGCCCAAAAAGCCGTCTTATTTCGAGGAAGTATAGAAGAAAATATTCGCTTCGGCAATGCACATGCGAGTCAACAAGAGATCGAAAAAGCAGCGCATGTCGCACAGGCTTATGACTTTATCATGGAAAAACCGGAACAGTTTCAAGAAAGGATCGTAGAAGGGGCCACCAATGTATCCGGGGGACAGAAACAGCGTCTTTCAATTGCCCGTGCCCTTGTCAGACATCCACAGATCTGCATTTATGATGATTCTTTTTCTGCCCTGGATTTTGCGACCGATGCCAAGCTTCGTAAAGCCTTAAAGCCGGAGATCAAAGACTCCATCATGATGATCGTCGCCCAACGAGTTTCTACGATCATGAATGCCGATCATATCCTTGTACTGGATGAGGGAAAGACCGTAGGCTATGGAACGCATACAGCATTGTTGAAAAATTGTCCGGTGTATAAGGAAATAGCCTTATCGCAGTTAAGTGAGGAGGAACTGACTTATGGAAAATAGAACCATCAAGACAAAAGATTGTCTAAAAGCTCTTCTTCATTTTATGAAACCCTATCGTTTTAAATTGAGTATTGCGATCTTGATGATCGTTTTGACACAGTTATCCTTTGCGTTAAATCCGACAGTAGAAGGGATGATCACAACCTCTTTGATGCAGGATGCGATGGATATCATTCAAGGAGTGCCCGGTGCCCATGTGCATTTTGAAACCATTTTAGGCATTATGCTGCTTTTATTGGGATTATATGTGATCAAGACAGTTTCCCAACTCATCACAGCTTTTTTCTTAACCGATGCGATTCAAATGACGATGCACGATGTACGAAATGCGTTACAAAAAAAGATCCAGCGACTGCCGGTACGCTATTTTGACGATCATGCCTTTGGAGATATATTAAGTCGTGTGACTAATGATGTCGATGCCTTAAGCAATGCGCTTCAACAAGCATTGACCAGAGTATTCGGTGCCGTTTTGACATTTATTTTCGTAATTACGATGATGTTGATGATCAATCCGGTCATGACTGCCATTGCCTTATTGATCATTCCACTTTCATTGATCATTACAAAAGTCGTTGTCTCTCATTCGCAAAAGCTCTTTGAAAAACAACAAAATACATTAGGGGAGCTGAATGGAACGATCACTGAAATGTATGGAGGATTTAATGAAATCATTCTCTATGGGAAACAACAGGATGCCATTCAGATATTTCAGGATGTCAATGATAAGATGTGTAAAGCAAGCTTCAAGGCCCAGTTTGTTTCCAGTCTGATTTCTCCATTAGTATCCTTATGTACGTATTTAGCCATTGGAGCTGTTGCGGTATTTGGCTGTGTACTGGTTATTGAACAAAAACTGCAGGTAGGAAACTTACAGGCTTTTATCCGCTATATCTGGCAGATCAATGATCCACTTTCGCAGATTTCCCAATTATCTTCACAGGTACAATCGGCTTTTGCGGGTATGCATCGAATTTTCGGTATGTTGGCAGAAGAGGAAGAACCACTAGAAAAAACAGAAGTAAAAGAAGTCGATACCATGAAAGGGGATGTGAAATTTGAACATGTCCAGTTTGGTTATGATGAAGACTTATTGATGAAGGATGTCAATATCGATGTCAAAGCCGGACAGATGGTTGCGATCGTCGGTCCTACCGGTGCCGGAAAGACAACACTCATGAATCTGTTGTTGCGGTTTTATGATGTGAAAGGCGGAAGCATAAAGATTGACGGGGTAGATATACGCGATTTTAAACGAGAAGATCTAAGATCTTTATTTTCGCTGGTCTTGCAGGATACATGGCTTTTCCATGGAACGATCTATGACAACATTCGCTATGGTCGTTTAAGCGCACGTAAGGATGAAGTCATCGAAGCCGCCAAAATGGCCAATGTTCATCATTTTATCCGTACCTTGTCGCATGGCTATGATACGGAGCTAAATGAAGAAGCCAATAATATCTCACAGGGAGAAAAGCAGCTTTTAACGATTGCCAGAGCCATCTTAAAGGATCCCCAAATCTTGATTTTAGATGAAGCCACCAGTTCCGTGGATACGCGCCTGGAAAAGATGTTACAGTCGGCTATGCAAAGAGTGATGAAAAATCGAACCAGCTTTGTCATTGCCCATCGCTTATCGACCATCAAAAATGCTGATTTGATCCTTGTCTTACAACATGGTGATATCGTAGAACAAGGAACCCATGAAAGTCTGTTAGAAAAACAAGGCATCTATGAAAAGCTATATCATTCACAGTTTGCCCAACAGGAAGAGTAGAGTTCAGAAATATTTCTGGACTTTTTTAGATTAAGATTTCATAAAGTATATTGTAAAAAAATACAAAGACCCATATAATGTAAAAAAAGAAACTTTTTGAAAATAAATGAAAGGGGTTACTATGAAACGCTATACAATCAATCATTGCCCACTTTCTACAGTAGAGGCAACTTTGGTCAAGAAAACCGTACATTCTTATCATCCCAATCCTGTGACAAGCAGTTCAGCTACACCGATCTATGAGCTGCAGTTTGAGACAGAGAAAGGATTGTTGACATTTGAAATCGATGCCTTTGGATATCAGACTATTCCCACAGGTGTCAAAAGTGAGTTAACTTATCAGGGCTATGAACTGATTTCTTTTAAAGACTGGTATCCTGTAACACAATAAACTAGCCTGATATGTTTTGTTTTATGGTGACGCGAAAGTATTCGAAAACAATTGTTTGGTCGAATACTTTAATAAAAAGCTTATGATTTGTGATGAAACGATGGCAAAAGGAGTATGAAGATGCGAAAAGAATGGATAGAAGAATTGATTCAAAGGCTTTTAGAGGGACAGAAAGCCAATCAAAAAGATGGAGTATATGCATGGATGCAGATCGAAACCGCCTATCAGTCCAATAAAATCGAAGGCAATACATTGACACGAAAACAAGTCGCTTCCATTTTTACACGTGGAGAGATCATACCGGATGATAATAGTATTCGTTTGGTTGATATTGAAGAAACGACTGGTCATTTTGTGATGTTTGATGAAATGTTGAAGACTTTAAACAATTCGGTTTCCAATAATCTAATCAAAAAATATCACCTGTGTTTTAGAAACAGCAGCAGCCAGGATGTACGCAAAGGCTCCTATGCCGGCGAATATCACAGACAAAAAGAAAGAGAAGAAAGCGAATGGGAAAAGGTTACCCAAAGAATGGATGATTTGATCAATACATATAATGAAAGAGATACGCACTCTTTGGAAAGTCTGGCACGTTTTCATGCCGCTTATGAAGCAATTATGCCTTTTCAGGGAGGAAACAGTCGAATCGGACGAATTCTTTTGATCAAAGAGTGTTTAAGAAGCAAGCAAGTTCCTTTTATCATACATGCAGCCAATAAAGATACTTATAAAGATGCCTTAAACAAAGCACAAAATGAGCAATTAGAAGAATTGATGGATTTTTTCAAGAAAGAACAAATCAATTTTGAAAGAGAAATCGATAAAATTTTATCCAAAGAAGAATAGAGGTTCATTATGGAACAAGAATGCATTCTATTGGATGATACAAAACAGGAATTACAGATTCTAATCGGTACAAAATGTACAATTTCATATAAAGATATAGAAAAAGTATCTATTTTAAATGAAGATGCGAACTTTAAAGGAAAGACAGAACCTTTCTTACATCAGGTGTTAGGTGGAGTTTCTTTCTTTACTTTCTTTGGAGGACCCGGACTTTATGTAGGGCTAAAGATTCTTTTAAAGGATGGTTCGATCAAAGCAGCTTATATTTCAGATCGTAAAACCGGTATGAATACGGATTGGTATAGAGAAGACGTAAAGAAAGCAAAACTATTGAAGAGAAAAATCGATAAGAGAATCGAATGTGCAACTGTTTGATTATCTTTGTAGAAACATGGTATAGATTCTTTATCGGTTACACATTTGACTGGAAGGAAAGCTGGTTTTATGAAACGAGAATTAGGAATTGCCCGTTGTGGATTGGCATGTTGTCTATGTTCAGAAAATATAAGTTGTGCAGGTTGTGATTCAGGACAGTGTCCGGATAAGGATGTGTGTGCGAACAGAAAGTGTTCGATATCTAAAGGAATCAAACATTGTTATGAATGCAGCGAAGCATGTCAAAAAGGCTTGTTGTCTAAAATAAAATCCTATTCTTTTACAGAATTTGCCAAAAGATATGGTGAAGATACGCTTTTAGATTGTCTGGAAAGAAATGAGAAAATGGGAGTTGTCTATCATCGTGAGGGAATAAATGGGGATTATGATGCTTTTGATGATGTAGAGGCATTGATCAATTTCATAAAAACAGGAAAGAGATAAAAAAAGCGAACAGAGAACATTCTGTCCGTTTTTTACTTGTTGGTGCGGGCGAAGGGACTCGAACCCCCACGCCAAAGGCGCCAGATCCTAAGTCTGGTGCGTCTGCCAATTTCGCCACGCCCGCAAGACTGCTTTAATATAATAGCAGAACCTTTTTAAAAAATCAATGTAAAATTGTAGGCTTGTGTTTGGCCTCAATTTGCTCCTGAATATAAGTTTCCAGTTCTTCCAACAACTCATCTGTAAGTTCGATATCTTCTATCATGACAGGTCCATCATGTGTTTTATCCAAAACAAAATGAATTTCGGGTAACGATCTGAATTCTGTTTTACCGAACTGTTTTTCATATTTTTCTAACTGCTCCAAAATAGGCTGTGCAATTTGTTTGATAATCTTTTCATTTTTCATGCCTTTATTATAGCGTAATGTCTTTTCTTTTGACAAGGAAAGTGATACTGCCTTTATTTTAAGAACTGTATTTGTTATGATATAGGCACCGGAGGAATGAAATGGAAAAACCGAACAACAAAGTGCAAAAAGAAGAAATTGACGATTTTGCCAAAGCTTTACTGGATAAAAAAACGGATATGGCCATTTATGCCAATCGATCCGATACGATAGATAAAACAAAAGAAAAAAACGAAGATGAAAGAAAAGCAGCTGAACAAACCTTATCTTCGGCTTTAGATATGCTTCGAAAAGAAAGAGGACAATCAACCATTGCCGAAGAAGAGCAGCGTTTTTATTATAATCAGCTTCAGGAAGAGGATGATGATTTTACAACATCTTCGATCGAAGAGTTAAAAACACAGTCTTTTGATGTCAATACGGTTGCCAAAGCTTTACATGAATACGATCAGGATCAAACGATTCGTACTAAGCTAAAAGTGGATTTAAATAAATCAAATGCCAAAGGGGTACCACATACCACCAAGAAAAAAGAGAAACCGGTCAAGAAAAAACGATCTAAGAAAAAGATTGCCATTATTGCCGGTGTAGTGGTTTTATTCTTGGCATGTTTGGGCGGCTATGCTTATAAGATCTATGTTTGGGATCCGGCACATATTGTAACGGAAGCTATGCAGAAGTCCTATGACAAGCTGGTTAGCTATGCTGATGAATATGGAAGTGATCTTGATAGCGATGCTACTTTAATGTCGGATTCAGAGCGATTTGAACTATTGGATATGGATGAAGATTACGATCGTCTAAACGCAACACAGAAAGAAGAAATCAACGATTATTTTAAAGAGCAGACAGGTAAAACATATACCAGTTTGGTAAAAGAATTACAACAAATGAGAGATGAAATTGGTACGGATCCTAATGGTCCTTATCAAAGAATTACTTCTCTTTTGACAAGCTGGAGTTCTTTAAGTGCTTCTCAACAATACCAATTATTGGATTTAGAAAGTGCTTATTCACAATTATCGGATAAGCTGCAGGAGCGTATTGATGATATGTCCAAAGCCAATGCGGATATGGGCTTTACTGAGCTTCTAGAAAACATCCGCAAGGATAAAGAAGCGGCGGATCAGCAAGCGGCGCAGCAACAACAGGCATTATCTTCTTTACAGGGCCAATTACAATCTTTACAAAACCAACTGGCCTCTTATGAAGAATATGGACAGACATTGCGTACAGAACTTGCGACAGCACAAGCAAATGGGGACTCTGCCAGCATCAGTGAATTGAATTCTGCGATTTCTTCCAATGACCAGACAATCACACGTCTGGAAACACAGATTGCCAGTCTTCAATCACAGATTGATAGCGCTCAATAACAAAAAAAACTCAACTTATCTGTGTACTTTTTTCAAAAGTATGATATGATAGTTGAGCAATCGCCGACATAGCACAGTTGGTAGTGCAACGCACTCGTAACGCGTAGGTCGCAAGTTCAAGTCTTGCTGTCGGCACCAGTTAGCTTTTAAACAAGGAATGTAAGTATATAGACATTCCTTGTTTTTTTTAATGGCTGGCGAAAAACGAGGATTTTAAAGACAATATGAATCATGCTATACTTTTAGGAAATGGAGGATAATATGGCAAAACAAGGAATTCGTATCCGTAAGAGTTTATATATCGTGTTGTGTATGGGAACTGTACTCAGTTTGATTCTTTGTATTGGTATCGCATTCGGTTTTTTCACAAAAGAAAAGATCGTAACCAAAGAAGTGGAAAAAGAAGTTCAGGTCGTACCGGATAACTATTTGTTTTTGGGAGATTCTTTAACGGATTATTTTGATTTAGAGACTTATTTTCCAAATCAGCCGGTTGTGAATAGTGGTATTGCGGGCAATACGACCGATCAGATTTTGGCATCGATGAAGACAAGAGTTTATGACTATAATCCATCCAAGATCTTTTTATTGATTGGAACCAATGATTTAAGAGATGGCAAGCCACAAGAGGCAGTCGTACAAAATATAGAAAAGATCATCGAAGAGATTCAAACAAATCGTAAACAAGCTGAAATATTTGTAGAGAGTTTATATCCAGTCAATGCTTCTGTCAGTTCGGCGGTAGGTGTTCGATCCAATGCAACGATTCAAAATATCAATGCGCAGTTACAGGAATACTGTAATGAAAAGGATCTTACATATATTGATCTGTATGCAAAATTGCAGGATGAGCAGGGAAATCTTCAGACACAATATACAGTCGATGGATTACATTTGAGCGATATGGGTTATCAGGTCGTCGCCGAGGTCCTGCAGGAATATTTGAAGTAAATGAGGAATCAAAATGGATTTGAGTACGTTAAAAGAAGAATTTCATTCGTTTCAGAATACAGATTGGATGCTTTTGATGGTAACGGTATCTTTATTTTTAACACAGTATGTTACGGCAGCTGTACTGCTTGTGTTTTTAGGCTGGACAGCTTATAAAAAAGAATTATGGGTTTCCATCAAGGAACAGCTTGGTGCCATTTGGATTTATTTATTTATCGGTATAGAGATCATTGTTTCATTTTTCGCAAACAATTTGATTGGACTTGTTAATGCTTTGGGAATGCTTTTGGTGATGGGATTTATCAGTGTCTATCGAAAACAAGTACACCCTAAGTTATTTCATTATATGATCAACATCATGTTGATTGGATCGATCTTCGTGGGAATCTTGGCGCTTTTTCAATTTGCGGACTTTTCGGCACAGAAAGGATATGACTTTTTCGAATTCCATATTCAAAACTCACCAAAACGAAGAATCATGGCTACTTTTGATAATGCCAACTTATATGCGACAATGTTGGAGTTTTGGATCTTTTTTTGCGTCTATCGTTTTATCCAGTGTAAGGGCTTGTTAAAAAGAATACTCTATGTAGTCGTTGGCCTGTTTAATTTCGGGCTGCTGTATCTGACCGGTTGCCGCACTGCTTTGTTGCCGCTTGTTGTCATCATTCCTTTATTCTTCTTTCTGGCAAGAGAAAAAAAGTGGTTGCTTCTATCTTTAGTTGGATTAGGTATAGGCATCATATTGGTTTTTATGGAACCGGATTTGATTCCCAGAATCACCGATATGAGCACATTGGAATCACGCTTTAAGATATGGAACTGTGCATGGATGGGCATTCAAAACTATCCAATATTCGGCCTGGGACCACAATCTTATCATCTGTATTATCAAATGTTTAATGGACATAAGGCACCGCATGCGCATAATATTTATGTAGATTCTCTAGCTTCTTATGGGATCGTTGGAACTTTGTTGATCATTTATTATGCCTGTCGATATCTGTTACCAGAAATAATAAACGTAAGATTGTATGATCGACAGTTGTTTGGTTTGATCATCGGATTCATTCTGATTTTTTTGATTCATGGTTTACTGGATGTAACAATGAATGTATTGGCCACGGCACTGGTTTTTATGATGATCTTAAATGCCGGTGTTTTGGTGAAAAAAGATTGAAAATTCAATTTAGATTGTGTTAATGTAGTGATAAAGAAAACAGACAGTAGAAGGAGATTTTTTAATGCGATTTTCTCGATTCTTCGTCTGCTTTTTTTTGCTTATTTCTTTAACGGGATTTCAGGAAACTTCGTCTTACCAAAACGAGCTTGAGGCTTTGGAAAGACAGGCGATGGACTGCAAAGAGCAGCATGCTGCACAAGTTTCACAGTCTTTACAGGAAATAAGAAAAGAGATTTTAAAAGATCTGGAATCGGTATTGAATAAAGCCGATTTAAATGACATCGAGTTAAAAGAACTCAAAGAAAAAAAGAAAGTAACACATCGCTCTTATGAGCGATTGAAAAAACAAATGGCGCTGTATCTGATGCAGGAACAAAGTATGTATCCATATTGTCTGGAAGGACGAATTTCCAACGAAGGGAAAGAACTTCAAACTTTGTATATGCATCAAAAACAACTGGAAGAAAAATGTTCTCAAAAAGAGAAGAAAAAAGTTGAATTCCAGCTGGAAATTCAAAATCTTCAAGCGTATGATAAGCGTGTTGACAAAGCACAGAACACCCTCAAGGAGCGATTTCAACGCACCGATGGATTTGATCATACTGTTCGTGGCCAACATAATCCACAAAAGACGATTCAGGGACTAGAAGATCTTCCGGTATTTGGCTCTATACATTCTACAAAGAATGATTCACACTTTTCCTGTCTGGCGCAGGATGCTTCCATTACTTCTACAAGTCCATATTGGGGAAAAGTATCGGATCAAGGTTATATATCGGCCGGAACATGGTCGTATCCGCACGGAGGAATGCATTTAGGTATGGATCTTGCCCTGGCATTATATTCAAACATCTATGCTCCGGCCAATGGCATCGTTTTATATGCCGATACCTCATACAACAGCAATGATGGCTATCTGGGCAACATGGAAGGATGGCCTTATGGTGGGGCAATACGCTTTGTGTGATCGTTTCGATACAGGAAAAATTGTATGCCCTGACCTTTGCTCATTTGTCCAATACGATTTATGTAGCTCCCGGACAACAGTTTTCGCAAGGTGATGTTCTGGCCTTATCCGGAAACAGCGGCAACAGTACAGGCGGTCATACACACATTGAAGTTTTTGAACTGCATGCTTCTTTGGAACAAGAGGTTTCTTATTTTCAACAAGGTGCTGATTTTAGCTTTGGCTGCGGATGGGATGCTCCTCATACGCAAAGTATATGGGCCACTCGAATTCGACCGGAAGAAGTGATTACGGGATAGGAGAATTATGAACGATTTATTTTTAGAACGCATGAAAAGAGAGTTAAAAGAAGACTATCCGGCTTTTGAGAGATCTTTGGAACAACCGATGTATAAAGGGTTAAGCTATCATCCTAAAAAGATCACGAAAGAAATGCTGAAAGCTAATACACCACTTTTGGAACCTAGTCTTTTTTATGCTTATGGCTATTACATCGATCGATCTTTAGGAAACCATCCTTATCATATTGCCGGTGCGTTCTATTTACAGGAGCCAAGTGCTTCGGCAGCGGTTACCATATTGGATGTACAACCTTCGAATACAGTATTGGATCTCTGTGCGGCACCGGGTGGAAAATCCAGCCAGATTTTATCACAGCTGCAGGATGGCTTTCTGGTATCCAATGAGTATGATGGCAAACGAGCCAGAATTTTATTATCAAATTTGGAGCGCATGTCCGCACAAAATTTTTGCCTGACACAAGGCGATACTAAAGTTGTTTGCGAAGAGTTGGAGTCCTGCTTTGACAGAGTCTTGGTCGATGCGCCATGCTCCGGCGAAGGCATGATGAAAAAACACGATGCCGCTCAGGATAACTGGTCACTGGAAAATATACAACAATGTGCTATGCGGCAGGACTATATTCTGGATCAGGCCTATAAAGCATTAAAAAAAGGTGGATATATGGTCTATTCGACTTGTACGTATGCCAGAGAAGAAAACGAAGAAACCATTGCCTCCTTCTTAAAAAGACATCCGGATATGCAGCAGGTCGATCCGGAAGTATCCTTTGGACAAAGAGGCTTTGATACACCGGGCATGGATGCTGATAAGGTGGTTCGCATTTTCCCTATGCAGAAGGGGGAAGGTCATTTTATTTGTAAGATGCAGAAAATGCAGGGAGAAGTAAGAAAGCTTCCTATAAAAAAGGTTCGAAAAAAAGATCAGTGTGACGATATTCTTCAGGAATTCCTGGTGAATATTCCAAGATATGCATATCAGCAGGATGATGCGTTTTATATTATGGACCATCCGTTTATCGAATTTAAGAAAACACATTGTTTGCGACAAGGCATCCTGGCAGGCAATCTGGTCAAAAAAAGATTTGAACCTGCGCATGCTTTGTTTATGGCATTCTCAAAAGAGAATTATAAACAAAGTGTAGAATTGGATCTAGCGCAGATGGATGAAGTAATGCATGGATTACAGATTCCCTATGAATGTAAAAAGGGATATACCTGTTATTGTATTGATGGCATTCCATTTGGTTTTGGGAAAAGCGACGGGCATAGGATCAACAACCGGATTCCTAAAGGCTTACGCTTATTGCCCAAGAGTCATGTGACTAAAGGAGATTTTTGAAAATGAAAGATGAAGTCTTAAAATATATTAAAGTAATTATTGGAAGTATTTTATTTTCCTTGGGGATCTACTTTTTTATCACACCCAGCGGATTAAACTCCGGGGGTGTTGTAGGTATCGCGCAGATATTAAATATCGTACTGCGTCCTTTGAATCCCAATCCGGATTCTTTCGATCTAACGGGTATTATGAATATGCTTTTAAATGTGCCTTTATATATTTTGGCACTCAAATCAATTTCAAAATCCTTTTGTCTAAGAACTTTGATCAGTATCATCATTCAGATGGTTACTTTATCACTATTGCCATTACGAACAGAAGCCATTATGCCCGATATGCTAAGCAATTGTGTATTTGGTGCTTTGATGAGCGGTGTTGGTGTCGGGCTTTGCCTGCAAAGCAGCAGCTGTGCCGGTGGAATTGATATATTAGGTGTTTATTTTTCCAAGACTAAACCTAATTTTTCTGTCGGAAAACTTTCTATCATTTTAAATTTCTTTGTGTTTGCGATTTTTGCCTATATCGTAAATTTACAGAATGCCTTATATTCTATTATTTTTGTAGCGATCATGTATTTTGTTGGCGATAAGGTGCACTATCAAAATATCAATATTTCAGCCATGATCTTTACGCAAAACGAAAATTTAAAAAAGGAAATCATGCGAATTACCGGACGTGGCGTAACCTGTTGGAAAGGACAGGGTGTTTATACCGGCCAGGAAAAAGATATACTGGTCGTTGCGTTAAACAAATATGAGATCCGGCGTCTAGAGAAAGCCATAAAAACTGTAGATCCACATGCCTTTATGATCTTAAGTGAAGGACAGAAAATATCGGGCGGATTTGAAAAACGGTTGTAAAAGAACGGGAGAGTTAAAATAGCTTAACTCTCCTTTATTATAGCTTTATTTGATTTATCTTTTTCTCTATGTGGTTAATGATCTTTTTCGCAAGCTCGACATCTTCTTCATTATGATATCTTGCCTGCTCAAATATGATATCCATTATTAAAACATCAAAATTTGTAAAAAGCCTTTAGTACTCCATAAAATGTTTTATCATTAAGCTTGATGCATTTTTATTTCTTCACTGTCATTTTTATACTGACGTGAATGAATACTTGATTAGATAGATGAAATTGGTTATTATATTATACTCAATTTTGAGTTTTGAAAGCGTTCGTGTTAAGATGAATCTATAAAATTATAAAGGAGTTGTAATCCTATGAAACGAAAACAAATCATGAGTTTATTACTTGGTGCGATGTTATTGTTTGGTTGTTCTTCTCCGTCTTTGGAATCTATTCGACTTTCTGTGGAGGATGCCAAAGAGATTGAAGTCGGTGATACTGTGGAAGTGGAGGTTGAGACCGATCCTTCAGATTTTGAATTGGATAAAGAATCATTTCGTGTGACAAAGAAAGCCGATCTTTCTTTAAAAGAAAATACCTTGCTTGTTGTACCACAAACGGCAGGAGAATATCAGGTGACAGCCAGTCAGGATGATGTCACAAGCAATACATTGCGATTTACGGTAAAAGCGAAAGAAAATAAAAAAGAATATACAAATGAAGATGCGAAAAAAGATATGGAAGAAAAAACAGAATCCTCACAACAGGATCCAATAAAGGATGCACAGGGTTCCAATAATACACCTGAAACATCATCGGATTCTAATTCTTCCTCATCGGATAATGCAGTATCCTGGTCACAAAGTGATCCTTTAAGTGTGGATGAAACGCTTCAATACGGTGATCTTCTTCAAAAAAGCGGTCAATCAGTCTGGCTGCAGGGAGATTTACCACAGACTATGACAAATGGAGGTATGATCCTATATAACGGAGATCATTCGACTTTTATATCGATTGAAGACCCAATGCATTTGATTGACTTTGGCGGTACAAACGCTATGATCGTCGGTAAGATCAAACAACAGGGAAGTAGTTATTGTGTGGTCGTAGAAAAGGCCTATGCATTATAAGCTGGTTTCGTAAGAAATCAGCTTTTTCGAAAGGAGAAATCACATGAAAGAAATAAAGTGTCCCAACTGCCAAACCGTTTTTAAAATCGATGATGACAGCTATTATGAAATTTTAAAACAAATCAAGGATGAAGAATTAGAAAAAGAAAGAACTGTTCTGGAACAAAAATACGAAAAAGAGCTACAGCTTCAAAAAGAAAAATTTGATGCCCAGTTTAAAGCTCTTCAACAAGAAACACAGGTCAAAGAAAAAGAATGGATGATCCAGGAAGAGCGCCTGAAACATTCATTGATGCAGGAAAAAGAAAAAGAACTGCAAAGTATGCAGGAAGAAGTATCAAATCTAAAAAATCAGATTCAGTTATCTAAGGCGCAGTCAGAGCTGGAAAATGAAAAGATCGCGCATCGCTTTGAAAAAGAAAAGGAAGAGATGGAAAGAGAAAAACAGGAGTTAGTTAACAAGTATGCACTGGAACTGAAGTCCAAAGAAGAAATGATCGAATACTATAAAGATATGAAACTTCGTCTGTCGACAAAAATGTTAGGAGAGACGTTGGAACAACATTGCGAAATTCAGTTTAATCAATTACGAGCTACCGGATTTCAGAACTCTTATTTTGAAAAGGATAATGATGCATCACAGGGAAGTAAAGGGGATTATATCTTTAAAGAATTTGATGAGGATGGAAATGAAATCATCTCCATTATGTTTGAAATGAAAAATGAAGCGGATAAGACAACGACAAAAAAGACAAATGAATCTTTTTTGAAAGAATTGGATAAAGATCGAAATCAGAAGCATTGTGAGTATGCGGTACTTGTTTCTTTATTAGAACCGGAAAGTGAATTGTATAATAGTGGCATTGTCGATATGTCACATCGTTATGACAAGATGTATGTGATTCGTCCTCAGTTTTTTATTCCTATGATTACGATCTTGCGCAATGCAGCTCTAAAAAATGTACAGATTCGCAAAGAATTGGCTGCTATCAAAGAACAGAATATCGATATTACCAACTTTGAGGAAAAGATGACGGATTTTAAAGAAGGGTTTTTAAAGAATGTCGATTTAGCCAGTCGTAAGTTTCAATCGGCGGTGGATGAAATTGATAAAACGATCCTGCATCTACAAAAGGTCAGAGAAAACTTATTGGCAAGTGACAGACAGCTGCATATTGCCAATAAAAAGGTGGATAATCTAAGCATTCGTTCCTTAACGTATAAAAATCCGACAATGCAGAAAATGTTTAAAGAACAAAAAGGAAAGTAGTGTTATACTGTTTTTAAGAAGAAGGGAAAGTAAACTATGATTTGCAGACATTGTCAAAAGGAAAATCCAGAGAGCATAAAGTATTGTATTCACTGCGGAAAGCCGTTAGATGAACCGGAGCGGCAAACACCGCCTGTTTTTGATCCACATAAAGAAGAGGGGCTAAACGATGATTGGAGCAAACCAGTCGAAGAAGAAAAAACAGAAGTGATCAAACCATCGAAAAAGAATTCGCATGTCCCGGTTTTGATTGCCTTGGGTGTACTGGTTGGTTTGTTGGTGATTGGTGGTGTTGGCTATTTTATGTATTCAAATCATCAACATCAACAGGAAATCGCTCGATTGGAACAAGAAAAAGAACAAGAAAAGGAAGCACGTAGAAAGGCAGAAGAGGAAGCTGATGATCTTCAGGATAAAAATGAATATCTGGAAGACAGAAACGATCGGTTAGAAGATCGTCAAAAAGATGAAAATGAATCGGAAGATCATTATCAATATGGTTTTGAAATCGATACCTGGTACAAGGCAAACTACAATATGGCCCTGCGCAATGCCGGCGACTACAATGCGACACAAACCGGTCATCTGCGAAAAGATGAACGAATTTTTATTGAGGAAATCATTTCTGGTTCCAATGGCAGTTACTGGGGAAGATCTTCCTCCGGCGATTGGGTCTGTATGCAAGATAATGACTACGATTATCTTCGTGAGGAATAGGCTTTTATGAAACGAAAACGCAGGCTGACTAAACTTGGTGCTTTTCTGATAGGTATCATTGCGGTACTGGCTGTGGCCTTGATCGCCTCCTTAGGCTTTTTAGGTTATAAGATGTTACAGCCGACAGAGCCGAAAACCGAAATCAAAGAAGAGGTAAAGAAAGAAGAAAAGGAAGCAGAACCTGTTTTAAATGATCGGGAACAAGCCTATGCCAAGGCACATCCGGATTTGTCGATTGAAGAAGTACAAAAACAAGTTTGGATGCATTTAGATCAGGAGCCCTATACACATATGCAACCGGTCGAAGATCTGGATTCTATGCTGCAGCTGGTCAACAAATATTATGATTTGCCATCGGATTATGAACCATCCGATCTTATATCGGTTTCTTCCAGCGGTGAAAATGGAACGGTTTATATGCGTAAGGAAGCAGCCGATGCCTTTGAAAAACTGGTACAGGCTAGTTTAGAACAAGGCTTTATTTTGAATGCCTGTTCGGCTTATCGAAGCTATGGGTATCAAGAAAATTTGTATAATAACGGCGTTGCAAACTATGGGCAAGAGTATGCGGATGCCTATTGGACAAGACCGGGTTCCAGTGAACACCAGACCGGACTTTCTGTCGATATTCGAATGGATAATGATACCAGTGATCTGGATGCGGTTCGAAATCATCCTTCGTATTCGTGGTTATTAGAGCATATGCATGAATATGGTTTTATTCTTCGCTATCCGGATGATAAAGAAGATTATACGTTGATTGCACCGGAAAGCTGGCATTTACGCTATGTAGGTGTTGATGCTGCAACCAAGATCCATGAAAATCAGTGGTGTCTGGAAGAATATTTATATTATGCACAATAAGACATAAATCATGTCAAAACATCCTCTATTCTGAAAACAGAACGGAGGATGTTTTTATGAAACCGATGGACGAAATAACCTTTATTGTTTTATGCATACAGCGATTAGCTCTTTATTTGGAGATCTCGCAGGAAGAAGTCTATACACGATTTAATGCCAAAAAGATCATCGAAAATTTTATCCTGCCTTGTTTTTCCGTCTTAAAAACACAGAGCTGGTTGATCGTTCAAAATGAATTAGTAGCCTTGATGCAGAATTGAAAATCGTTTTCATTTATGAAATTTCTTTCATTTATCAGTTGACAATTGATGGAATACTGATTATATTGTATGCATAAGCAGTGATAGGAAAGAGTAGTATAAAAGATACGTTTCAAGAGACTTTCTGGCTGGTGAAAAGAAAGAGCGACTTTATATGAACACATCCTGGAGCTATGTCGGCGAAAGAACAGTAGTTGGCATCGGGTACACCCGTTATTGTGTTAGAGTATGTTAGTACTTGATGAGATCATTATCGTAAGATGATGGTGAAGTAAGGTGGAACCACGTTGATAACGTCCTTATAGAGGGCGTTTTTTTGTTTATATAAGGAGGACATGTATGCGTCAAATTCGTTTGCCTTTGGGTATGAGAGATTTGGTTTTTGAAGAAACACGAAAGAAAAGACAGATTCAAAATCGTATCGAATCGATTTTTCAATCGTATGGTTATGAAGAAGTCATCGCTCCGACGATCGAATTTTTGGAAACATACCAAAAAGCGTTTTCTTCTTTAAAGGAACAAGAGATGTATAAATTTTTTGATGCCAAAAGTAATACATTGGCACTTCGTATGGATATGACAGTTCCGATTGCTCGTATTTGTGCTTCCAAATACAAAGACAAAGAAGGGCCGTTTCGCTTTCGCTATTGTGCCAATGTCTTTAAAGTACGGGAAAGCTTTGCGGGCAAGCGAAGTGAAGTCACGGATTGTGGTGTAGAACTGATCGGACTGGATGAACAAAGTGATTTGGAGGTCTTGTGTTGTGCATTAGATACGATGCAAAGCTTTCAAGCTTCCTCTTATACATTGGAAATCGGAAACAGTTCATTCTTTAAAAAAGCATGTGCTTTACTTAAACTTCCGGAAGATCAAATTGAAACTTTGGCTAAGCTTGTCGATCAAAAAAGCATGGTGGATCTAAAAACATACCTGGCTTCCCTGCAGCTTTCAAAAGAACAGGAGGCTTTCTTCCTGGAACTTCCCTTATTGAATGGAAAAGATGGTTTAGAAAACGCCATGCAGGCAAGCTTTGATGAAGAGTTAAAAGAAATTGTTCGAAAGCTGCAAAAACTTCAAGAAAATCTGAAGTCGTTGGGGTATGAAGATACGATCACGTTTGATTTAGGAAAAGTACCGCATTTAGATTACTACACCGGTATTTTATTTGAAGGCTATGTAGAAGGAGTCGGTACCAGTGTGTTAAGCGGAGGGCGCTATGATCATCTTCTCAATACGTTTGGAAAAGATATGCCGGCTGTCGGCTTTAGTGTGAAGCTCGATTATTTGTTGGATGTGATCGATAGTGTATCAAAGAAGGTTTTGTATCTCTACTATCCGATGCCTAAACAGCTGGAAGCTTTTCAAAAGGCTAAAGAGCTGCGAAAGGAAAAAGAAGTAAAACTAATTCCCTATGAAGGATGCGAAATTAAAATACAGGAGGGTGTGCAATGAGCTTAAGCATTGCCTTGACAAAAGGCCGATTGGAAAAGAAAACCGTGGCGATGTTGGATCAGGTAGGCTATGGAACGCAGAATTTAAAGGATAAAGGACGTGCCCTTGTCTTTGAAGATACGATCAAACCGGTTCGTTATTTTCTGGTAAAGTCCAATGATGTGATCACCTATGTCAATCATGGAGTAGCAGATATTGGTGTTGTGGGAAAAGATACTTTGTTGGAAAGAGAATCCGGGAATTATGAGCTGTTAGACTTAAAAATTGGAAAATGTAAGTTTTGTGTGGCATCCTTACCGGAAAAGAAAGTATTTAATAAAGTTGGACATGTAAAGATCGGTACCAAATATCCCAATGTGGCCCGAAAGTATTTTCTTGATCAGGGAATCGATGTAGAAGTGATCAAAATCGATGGATCGGTCGAACTGGCACCGATTTTAGGACTGGCAGATGGTATTGTGGATATCGTGGAAACAGGAACGACATTAAAAGAAAACGGCCTGGTCATTCTTGATGAAGTTTGTGATATCAGTGCTCGTGTGATTGTAAATAAGGCAAGTTTTAAATTAAAAAGAGAAGAAGTCTTACAATTTGTACAAGACTTGGAAAGTGTGGTGAAATCAGATGCTGACACGAATCAATAAAAATAATACGCAGGAATTGGCAGCTTTTATTGCCGGAAGAAATCAGGAAATCTCTTCAGATGTGTTAATTCAAGTTTCAGAGATCATCGAAGATGTCAAAGAAAATAAAGATGAAGCCTGCCGGCGTTATACCAAACAGTTTGATGGAGTCGATCAAAAGACGTTTAGAGTGACTGAAAAAGAATTAGACGAAGCCATTCAACAATGTGATCCAGATTTTTGTAAAGCCATGCAAAAGGCAGCGCAGAATATTATAGATTTTCATCAGGCACAACGGCAAAAAGGCTATCGTCTTCAAAAAGAGATGGGCATCTATTTGGGGCAAAGAGTGCTTCCGTTAGAGAGTGTAGGAATCTATGTGCCCGGAGGAAGAGCACAATATCCAAGTTCGGTATTGATGAATGCGATTCCTGCCCATGTAGCCGGTGTTAAAAGAATCGTCATGGTCACACCGCCGGATAAACAAGGAAAGATTCATCCCAATATTGCCTATGCGGCAAAAATTGCCGGTGTATCCGAAATTTATAAAATTGGTGGAGCGCAGGCCATTGCGGCCTTAGCCTATGGTACGCAATCCATTCAGAGCGTCGATAAGATCACCGGGCCGGGCAATATTTATGTGGCTGCGGCCAAAAAGATGGTATATGGTAAGGTCGATATCGATATGATTGCCGGTCCCAGTGAAATCCTTGTCATTGCGGATGAAGAGGCCAATCCGGAATATGTGGCAGCCGATTTAATTTCGCAGGCAGAACACGATCCGATGGCCAGTGCCATCTTAGTGACAACTAGTCAAGCTTTATTAGAAAAGGTCAATGCGGCCTTACAAAGACAAAGTGCAGTGCTTCCTAAAAAAGATATCATCGAAGCTTCGTTACGTGATTATGGAAAAAGCGTGGTCTGCGATACGATCGAAGAATGCATTGACATTTCGAATGCCGTGGCACCGGAACACTTGGAATTGATGAACAAAGAACCGGAAGTGTATTTAGATTTGGTCAAAAATGCCGGCTCTGTCTTTATGGGCTATTATACATGTGAATCAATCGGGGATTATTTTGGTGGAACCAATCATGTCCTGCCGACATCAGGAACGGCTAGATTCTCCAGTGCATTAGGAGTCGATGCTTTTATTAAAAAGAGCAGTTATTTGCACTATACCAAAGAAGCTATCGAAGCTTATGGAAAAGAGATCATCGTTATGGCTAAAGAAGAACAACTGCAGGGACATGCCAATGCCGCAAGAATACGAATGGAGGACAAGCAATGAAACAAGTCCAGTATAAAGTGCATACACAACAAGGTGTTTTATTAAATGCCAACGAAAGTTCAAAGAATTTATCGGCTGCCATTCGCAAAGAAATTCAGGATGCGATCTTTGATATTGAATTTAACCGATATCCTGATGATGCCTGTCAAAAGCTTTGTGAAGCCTATGGAAACTGGATTCAGGTGCCGGCTGATCAAATTCTAGCCGGCAATGGCTCAGACCAGCATTTAGGATTTTTGATTGGTACCTTTTTAGGAAAAGAAAAAAAGCTTTTAACATTAGCGCCGGATTTTGGCATGTACGATTACTATGCTTCCAGTTACGAAGCCCAAATTGTACGATATGCCTTAGATCCTTTACAGGCAATGGATGTGGATGCGTTCATTCGCTTTGGAAAACAAGAAAAACCACAACTGGTTCTTTTTAGTAATCCCAACAATCCAACCGGCCAGTTTTTGAATAATGAACAGATTGAAAAAATCTGTAAAGCCTTTGACTGTCCTGTTGTGATCGATGAAGCGTATGCCGAGTTTGCCCCGGACACTTGCCTTTCTTTATTGGATATATGCCCTAACTTATATGTGACCAGAACACTCTCCAAGGCTTTTGGACTGGCCGGTGCTCGTATTGGCTTTTTGATCACATCCAAAACGAATATGGAAACCATTCGAGGGAATCATGTGCCTTATTCGGTGAATTCCTTATCGATGAAGGCAGCAGAAATCGTATTAGCGCATGCCACTGAATTTAAACCGGAGATTGAACGGATCAAAAAGGAACGAGATGTCTTTTTATCAAAATCTTATACTTCCTTTTCTTTCTCAAAGAGCGAGGCTAACTTTTTGTTGATCCAAACACCGCACATCGATAAGCTTTTAGCTTTGTTTGCACAAAAGGGATTAAGCATACGCAGTTACCAACAAAAGAACTATTGCCGTGTTACAATAGGAACAACACAAGAGAATCAATGGATCCAGGAAGTATTGGATGCCTTTGAACAGGAGGAAACACATGCGAACCAGTAAAATAGAACGAAAGACCAAAGAAACACAAATTTCTTTATCGTTAAATGTGGATGGAAACGGCCAGGCATCCATTGAAACCGGTATTGGCTTTTTTGATCATATGTTGACTTTATTGAGCTTTCACTCCGGCATGGATCTTGATGTACAGGCTCACGGTGACTTAGAAGTTTGTGATCATCATACTGTAGAAGATTGTGGAATTGCCCTGGGAAATGCGTTAAAACAAGCTTTAGGCGATAAAAAAGGAATTCAGCGTTACGGCTTTTTTCAACTGCCGATGGATGAAACCTTGTGTAGTGTGACATTGGACATCAGCGGTCGTCCCTATCTTGTCTTTCATGCTGAGTTCAAAAGAGAAAATATCGGTAATTTCAGCACCGAGATGGTGGAAGAATTCTTAAGAGCAGTAGTTGTACAGGCTGGTATCACACTGCATGTCAATATCTTATATGGTTCGAATGATCATCATCAAATCGAAGCAATCTTTAAAGCCTTGGGAAGAGCTTTAAAACAGGCAGTTACGATCACTTCCGACCAGATTCCTTCTTCTAAAGGTTGGATCGAAGTATGATTGGGATCATTGACTATGGCATGGGCAATTTGTTCAGTGTACATAATGCGGTTCAAAAACTGGGCTATGATGTCTTGATCAGCAGTGATCCGGTAAAATTAGAACAATGTCAGAAACTGATCTTACCGGGTGTAGGGGCCTTTGGTGATATGATGAAGAATATCAAGGAATCGCAATTAGATGCATTTATAGAAAATTGGGTTCGCAAAGAAAAAAAGCCGTTGTTGGGGATTTGTCTTGGCATGCAGTCATTTTTTGAGAGCAGTGAGGAAAATGGCATACATGAAGGCTTTGGCTTTTTAAAGGGGCAGATTGTCTTTATGAAAGATCAAAAAGTTCGTGTGCCACATATTGGCTGGAATGATTTGATCAAAGAAAATGAACATCCGATCTTTTCCAAACTTTCAGCCCATCCCTATGTTTATTATGTGCATTCTTATTATGCATCCAATATGGATCCTGATGATCTGATTGGCTATTGTGACTATGGAACAATGAAAATACCGGGATTGGTCATGCATGAAAATGTGATGGGATGTCAGTTTCATCCGGAAAAAAGCGGAGAAGATGGATTAAAAATACTACAATATTATTTGGAGGAATTTGTATGATACTACTACCTGCCATTGATATCATTGACCAGGCCCCGGTACGTTTGTATCAGGGCGATTATCATCAAAAAGAAGTTGTGGGTCAAAGCGTACTGGAAATTGCCAAAGAATTTGAAGCCATGAAAGCACAGTATTTGCACATGGTCGATTTAGACGGTGCAAAAAGCGGAAAGCTGGAAAATGCCAGACTGATTTGCCAAACGGCACAGGCTCTATCGATTCCGGTCGAAGTCGGTGGCGGAATTCGTTCCATGGATACGGTGGATTTTTATCTGACATCCGGTGTTTCTCGTGTGATTTTAGGAACGGCGGCCTTAGAAGATCCTGCGTTTTTAAAAGCGGCTTTGAAAAAATATGGAGAAAAGATTGCGGTCGGTATCGATTGTAAAGATGGTAAAGTCTGCGGTTCCGGATGGTTGGTGCAAAGTGATGTCGATTATCTGGATTTTGCGAAAACGATGGAAGACTATGGGGTACAAACGATTATTTTTACCGATATTTCCAAGGATGGAACCTTGGCCGGCCCCAATCTGGATATGTTAAAAAAGTTAAAGGATGCGGTATCGATACAGATCATCGCCTCTGGCGGCATACGGGATCTATCGCACATTCAGGCTTTAAAAGAACTGAATCTTTATGGAGCGATTACCGGTAAGGCCATGTATGCTCATACACTGGATTTAAAAGAAGCCTTAAAGCTTTGTAAGGAGGGGTAAGATGCTGACAAAAAGAATCATACCCTGTCTGGATGTAAAGAATGGCAAAGTGGTCAAGGGTATCAATTTTGTGGGTTTAAAAGAAGTGGGCGATCCTGTCGAACTGGCCCAAAAGTACTATGAGCAGGGAGCCGATGAACTCGTCTTTTTAGATATTACCGCAACCCATGAAGGACGAGATACCATGGTACAGGTCGTTGAACAAGTTGCTTCTTCGATTTATATGCCATTTACTGTAGGCGGTGGCTTAAAGACCATCGAAGATATTAAACGTGTATTGCGGGCCGGTGCGGATAAGGTCAGCTTAAATTCGGCAGCAGTAAAAAATCCTGATTTGATTGCGCAGGGAGCACAGATTTTTGGCAATCAGTGTATTGTGCTGGCCATCGATGCCAAAGCAAGAGATGATCAAAGCGGATGGAATGTTGTGATTCATGGCGGGCGCATCGATACCGGAATGGATTTATTAGAATGGGTACAAAAAGGTGTTTCATTAGGTGCCGGTGAAATTCTTTTGACATCGATGGATACCGATGGGGTAAAACAAGGCTATGATCTAAAGATGTTGCAGGCGGTACGAAACATCACCAATGTTCCGGTGATCGCATCCGGCGGCTGTGGCAGCTTAGAGCATTTTGCCGAAGTGTTTGAAACCGATGTGGCCGATGCCGCATTGGCTGCCAGTTTATTTCACTATGATGAACTGAGTGTGCAGGATGTAAAAGTCTATCTACAAAAGAAAGGAATTCCGGTAAGACTATGATCAAAATTGATTTTGAAAAGCAGAATGGTTTGGTTCCCTGCATCGTGCAGGAAGAAGGCACTAAAGATGTTTTGATGTTGGCGTATATGAATGAGGAAAGCCTAAAAAAGACGATGGAAACAGGATTGGCAACGTATTGGTCACGCTCCCGTAATGAACTTTGGATCAAAGGAGAAACCAGCGGACACTATCAACATGTGAAACAAATCCTGGTGGATTGTGATGAAGATACGATCCTTTTGTTTGTCGAGCAAGAAGGAGCCGCCTGTCATACCGGAAGACATTCCTGTTTTTATAGAACGATGGAAGGAGAAGAAATCGAATGAATGAATTTGAAGCATTATATGAAACGATATTGGATCGTAAAAAAAATCCGGAAGAAGGAAGTTATACCGCTTATCTTTTTGACAAAGGATTGGAAAAGATCTTAAAAAAAGTAGGGGAAGAAAATACCGAAGTAATCATTGCGGCCTTAAGTCAGACAAATACCGATCTTGTCAATGAACTGGGTGATTTGTTTTATCATATCTTCGTTCTCATGGCACAAAAAGGTGTATCTTTACAGGAAGTGGAAGAAGAACTGGCCAGACGTTCTAAGAAAAAACATAATTTAAAAGCGGAGAGAAAGCCAATCACGAATCTATAAAACCAAAAAAGACAGAATTAAAACCGAAAAATCCAGTCGGCTTGTATCTGTCAATTTCTATGGTAAGCTATAAGTGACAAAGGAAATAGCTTAGAATAAGATCTAAGTTATCATAAAAATCCATGGATGGTAAAAAGAAATCTATGGTAATTGAAAAGGGTTCAAATAAAGTCCTTCAGCAAAACAATAATGAAAAGAGGTTAGGACTTGAGAGTGAGCTCTTTTCTTTTTGGCATTTTAGTCATACTATAAAGTTGACTCGTCAAACAAGAAAGTCAATATGGAGGAATTATGATAGAAATACAACATCTGACTAAGGATTTTGGGAATCATAAAGGAATCTTTGATGTCGATTTTTCAATTCAAAGAGGAGAAACGACCGGCTTTATCGGTGCCAATGGAGCTGGAAAGACAACTACGATTCGTCATTTGATGGGCTTTCTTCATCCGGATAGGGGACAAGCATTGATTGATGGAGAAAACTGTTTTCAAAATGCCGAGCACATACAAAGTAAGATTGGCTACCTGCCGGGAGAGATTCGTTTTATGAATGCGATGAGTGGGCAAAGCTTTATTGAATTTATGGCACAGATGAAGGGTGTTACCGATTTGAAACGAGCTAACGAACTCATTCACTATTTTGAACTGGATACAAAAGTCGATATCAAGAAAATGTCCAAAGGAATGAAACAAAAGCTGGGCTTGGTGTTAGCCTTTATGCAGGATGCACCGATCTTGATTTTGGATGAACCAACAAGCGGTCTTGATCCTTTGATGCAGAAGAAGTTTGTAGAGTGGATTCAAAACGAGAAAAAAAGAGGTAAAACCATATTGATGTCATCTCACCTATTTGAAGAAATAGAACACACATGTAATCATATTGTACTCATCAAAGAAGGAAAGATTCTGGTCAATACCTCTATGGAAGAAATGCAGAAAAAAAGAAATACATATTATGAGATTTGTTTTTCATCACACAAGGATGCGTTGGCCTTTCATCAGAAATATAAAAAGAGCAACCTTCAAGACCATCAAGTTGTTCTTTTATGGAATCAGGATATCCAAACTTTGTTGAAAGAATTATCTAACTATAAATTAAACAATCTTCATGTATATGATCAAAGCTTGGAAGATTTTTTTCTTTCTTATTATCAAGGAGAAGCGATATGAGTTTAACCTTATTGAAAACAGAGTTGAAGTCCAATGTAAAAATGTTGTTAATTTTTATGGCTTTGATTACTTTATATGGAACTGTTATTACGTTAATGTTTGACCCTGATATTGGGCAGGGGATGAATGAACTTGCCAAAAGTATGCCGGAACTTTTTGCTGCCTTTGGTATGAAAGATCCTGGAAGTACCATGCTAGATTTTTTGATTAATTATCTATATGGCTTTATTTTAATTTTGATTCCCTTTGTGTTTTCGATTTTATTATCCTATACGCTGGTGGCACGTTATATGGATCAGGGATCCATGGCATATTTATTAAATACAAAGTATGGACGAAAAGCAATTCTTCAAACACAGATTGTTGTCTTTGTGCTGGAACATTTGATACTAATGACTTATACGACGGCATTGCTTCTTTTTTGCAGCACCATTTTAATGCAGGAGTCTTTAGATTTTTGGTGTTTCCTGTATCTGAACATAGGCTTATTTTGCCTGCATATCTTTTTAGGCTCTCTTTGTTTTTTTACAGTCTGTGTATTTAACGAAGTCCGTTATTCGATTGGTTGTGGTGCAGGTATTGGGTTTCTGTTTCTTTTGATTCAGATGTTGTCGGATGTAAATGAGGATTTTAACTTTTTGAATTATTTGACACCGCTCCGTCTGTTTTCACCAGAAAAGATTATTGAGTATGAAGGCACAGGATTTATCGGTGTTTTAATTTTATTTGTAGTTGGTTTTGGATTTTTAGTGTTAGGAAAAATTTGTTTTTCTAAAAGAGATCTTCCATTGTAGGTCGAAAAAGGACAAAAACGAAACCAAAAATTCCAGCCTTATTGAAATATGTATAAGGTGTGTTATGGTATAGACAACAAAGGAAATAACTTAGAATAAGATCTAAGTTATCATAAAAATCCATGGATGGTAAAAAGAAATCTATGGTAATTGAAAAGGGTTCAAATAAAGTCCTTCAGCAAAATAATAATGAAAAGAGGTTAGGACTTGAGAGTGAGCTCTTTTCTTTTTCAATGTTTAAAGGATATGTATGCGAAAATCATCAAGAAAATAGATAAAAGCGCTTTTATTAATTCTTTAAAAAGCCTATAATGATACTAGGCTAACCGTTGTCTGTATTCGTTATACCTAAAAAATAAATTATAATGCCAAAATGACTGAAAGTTAAAACAAGTCAACAAATTTCAGTGTGTGATGTGTAACGATAAGACAGCCTGGAAGGAGATAGAATATGAAGGTGAGAAAACGAAACATTTTGTCGATTTGCTTCTCGGCATTTCTGATGCTTAGTGCATCCTTCTCAACAATTCCTGTGTATGCGCAAGGTTCGGGGACCACTGACGATGATCCCTACATAGTGGACAGTTATGAAAAAGGAACGAATCCTTTTCCGAATAAGATGTCTGAGGAAGAAATCAATGCGCATGTTTCCTCTGCGTCATCGAAGAATTTTTTAAAGACGCTTTTAGTGAAGTATGAAGTCGTTCTAAAAGATGGTTCTACAATTATGGTTGATAGTCTTGAGCCAAATTTGTTGCCAAATGATTTTTTGCATCAATATGGAAATCAAATCAAAGGATTAAACTGGTACATGTTTGCCGGAGAGGCTTCCAGTGATGGTTGGGATAAAATTACAATTCCTTTTATTGCTGCCATTCGTCATACACAATCGACTCTTTCATATGAAAGTGGCGCTTACAGTGGACAAATGTATCCTGCAACAAAACTTCAGTTGAATGGGCAAAATTTAGATCCTTCTACAATTTTTTCGAGTTTAAAAATGGAGCTAAGGGACGGTACTATTTTAGTGGAAGTGCTGAGATGGACGGAAATCCCATCACTTATTTTCAAGCACGTACTAATTTGATTGGATCAAACTCCAGCCCTAATGGAGGATCGGCCGGTTGGACAATCACTCCAGTCTTTATGTATCCTACTGCGACAATTCATTATGTGGAAGAAAATGCATATCGGCAGTTAAATGGCTTAGATAAAGAGGCCGCTATACCTGAAAGAAGTGGTGGAGCCGATTATAGCTCAACTGCACCAGGAACAACGCTTGATCTTACCGATTTAAAGACTTCTATTCAGCTGGGAGATAAAATTGGAACGTCAAAAAGTGGCTTGAAACCCTTGTTCTCTACCACGGATAAGTCGCAAACCAATTTATTTATCGATTTAAATACGCACCAGGAAGTGAAAGGGGAAGCTCGCCCAACCTATGAAGATGTGATTAATCAGTCTGAACAACCTGTTGGATATGCTTATATTGGTGATGATATTGATAAAGGTGCTAATAATGTGATTTCTCCAATCGTATGGCCAGATGGACATATTACGTATGACAAACATTATTATATTTTGGAACGTCAGATGCCATCTCCCATCAAAATCCATAAAACAGATGATCAGGATCAGGGATTAAAAGATGTTACGTTTGATCTGTACCGAATCAATGGAGAAACCGAAACACCGGTAGCCAGCGGGCTGACAACGAATGAAAACGGCGATCTTTATGCTTCCCAGGCAGAAAGTGTGACACAAAGTGATCTCTCAAAGGTAACTACAAGTGAATCGTATGATCCGCAAACAGGTTATATCGTACAGGATGATTTGGCTTACCTGACTCCGGGAACATATCGCTTAAAGGAAACCACAGTTCCAGAGGGGTACAAAATGACCCATTTTGATTTTACGGTAAAGGCTGTACAAGACATGGTTGCCGATACGAGTACACCGGTTCCCGTACAAAGTTTTACATTTAAGAATAAATCCACGTATCCTGTGGAATATAGCTTTGTCAGTGCCGACAATAAAAAAGAACTTCCAGACGAAGTCAAAACGTTATTGCCTAAAGATGATGAACTCTATGTCAAAGGAGATATTGTCAATGCCCACGAACCGGAAACAAAGAGTTTCAAGGCAAAAGATGGTGTGTGGAATTTCAAAGCTTATGATGCCAACAGTAAACAAGTCAATGATGAGAATCTAAAAGATGGAAAGATCCAGTTTGTGGGAACATGGACTTTCTCGCCTTATGCTATTGCATTAAATCAGATTCCAACGATTGATGCCAAGGATCAAGTTTTAACTGTAAACGATTCTTTTGATCCAATGCAGGGAGTGAGTGCCCACGATGAAGAAGAGGGCGATCTCACCGAAAAGGTGGAAGTCATCGAAAACAATGTTCCAACGGATGAAAATAAAAAGACGACAAAAGAGGGATCCTATACAGTAACTTATAGAGTAAGCGATTCCCAGGGTGCATCCAGCATAAAAACAATTACAGTGGTCGTCAATCCTGTTATGGAAGAACTCAATCATATTCCATACATCACGGCAGAAGATCAAGTGTTGACAATAGGAGATCCACTGAATTTATTCTACCATGTCAGTGCCATGGATGATGAAGATGGAGATCTTACCGGCTCAGTTAAGTTGGTCAAGAGTACGGTACCAGTGGATGAAAACGGAAATACGATAAAAGTTGGGGCATATACCGTGATTTATAGTGTAAGTGATTCTCAAGGCGCATCCAGTACAAAGACAGTTAGCGTGGTGGTGAATCCCAAGATGGAATCCATCAATCAAATTCCAATCATCCATGCCAAAGATAAGATAGTAAGCGTAGGCGATGTCTTTGATGTGATGCAGGATGTTACGGCAGAAGATGTAGAAGATGGAGATGTGACAGGAAATCTTCGTGTTCTGGAAAATAACGTGCCGATGGATGACAATGGTAAGATGACAAAAGCCGGGTTGTTTACGATCACGTATCAAGTTACGGATTCAAAAGGGGCTTCCAGTACAAAAACCATTACGGTGACCGTAAATGAAAATACAAACAATCAGCCTTCAAATCCAGAGGATGGTAAAAATCCGTCAAACGATAAGGGAAATTCATCCACACAAAGAACTGAGAGAAACTCTGCAAAAGAGACAAAAAGTTCCAAGGGAACAAAGACTTCTACAGGAACCTATGCAGCAGTATTTAGCGGTTTGGCCAGTGTATCTTTAGCCATGTTATGTGGATTTGTCATCGTTCGAAAAAGACAAAGATAGTGAATAGAAAGAGTCAGTAATCCACTGACTTTTTCTTTTTGTGACTTATTGAGAAATATAGTCAAAAAGCTTATAATAAATATATACATAGTAATCGTGTAGGAAATTTAGTGATATCATATTTTTTTAATCATTGATGTAAGCGCTTACTTTAAACGCTGCATATAAAGAAAGGCAGGACTGTTCTATGAATGTACATTCATTGGAAAAGCGACTGAACAGGATGCTGTATAAATTGTATCCTGGTCAGTTTTCAGTTCAGGTTACGGATGATTCTATCGTCGTAAAAGGGTTTAGTGAAGATTGGAATCAAATCGTGGATGTTTGTCAGAGGTGTGTCGTTAAAAATTCATCGTATCATGTGGTCAATGATATAAAATTTTTAAATCATGAACCGAAGCAAATGCTTGTTCCGCACAAGACGAGTCAACAATATGATCAGAAACATTATGATGTTGTGATTATCGGTGCGGGTATTTCAGGTGCCAGTATCGCAAGAGAGTTGTCTCGCTTTGATTTGTCTATTTTATTGTTGGACAAAGAGACCGATGTTGCGATGCATGCTTCCAGTAAGAATGATGGTGAAGTTCATCCTGGTGTTGACTTGCCAAAAGGAAGTTTGAAACAGAAATACGTGGTAAGAGGCAACCGCATGTATGACAGGATCTGTAAAGAATTGGATGTTCCCTTCTATCGCAGAGGACAATATGTTGGTTTTACACAGGGCTGGTTAAGACCGGTCGTAGAGGCTTTTGCGCTTCAAAGGAGAGTGGAATGTGGTGTGGATGATACTAGAGTCATCAGTGCCAAAGAGGCATTTAAACGAGAGCCAAATCTTTCCAAAGACATTCAGTTTGTTCTCTACAATACGAGTGCCGGGTGTGTCTCTCCATATGGATTAACGATCGCATATGCGGAAAATGCCGTGATGAATGGTGCTGAAATCGCATTGAATACGGCTGTCCTGGATATGAAGGTTCAGAAGGGAAAAATCGTATCCATTCAAACGAATCAAGGGATAATCTATCCAAAGATCGTTATAAATTGTGCCGGAGTTTTTGCCGAGGATATTGCGCGTATGGCAAAGGATCGTTTCTATTCGATTCATCCACGGCGAGGAACGGATTTGATTCTGGATAAAAAGGCAAACTTTCTGACAAAATCGATCGTATCTACGAAAACGCTGGGACAACAAGCCAATCAACATACGAAAGGTGGTGGCATTATGCGAACGGTCGAAGACACGATCTTAGTGGGACCGAACGCACAGGAAACATACGAAAAAGAAGATTTTTCAACCTATCCCGAAGATATTGATACCATTATTGCACGCCAGTCTAGAACGTGTCCGAAACTGGCAAAAAAAGATGTGATTGCGTATTACACCGGCATTCGCGCGGCTACATTTGAAGAAGATTACATTTTGGAATGGGGACATCATACAAAGAATCTTTATCATGTGGCAGGTATTCAATCACCGGGTCTTACTACGGCACCGGCAGTTGCCGTGGATGTTAGTCATGCCGTGGTAGAGCGATTACGTATCTATCAGGAAGTAAAAGAGAATAAAGCGTTTGATCCGATTCGGAAAGGAATCCCTATGCTTAGAACCATGTCGTTGCAGGAACGCAATGATCTGGTCAGGAAAAATCCGGATTATGGTATTATGGTCTGTCGCTGTGAAGAAATCAGTAAAGGGGAAATTTTGGATGCTTTACGATCGCCTTTAAAGGTTCACACTCTGGATGCCGTAAAAAGAAGGTGCAGACCGGGTATGGGGCGTTGTCAGGGTGGCTTTTGTGCTCCCCTTGTCGCAAAAATGATCAGTGATGAATATCAGATTCCTTTGGAAGAAGTGATAAAATCGACTGATGGCTCGAATCTGGTTTATAAGAGTAAAAAAGGAGGCGCATCCTATTGAAACACGTACATACTATTGTGATTGGTGGAGGCCCGGCAGGGCTTGCTGCTGCGATCAGTGCTCATAAACAAGGTGTCAGTGTCCTTTTGATTGAAAGAGAATCTAAGTTGGGAGGTATCTTAAAACAATGTATTCATGATGGGTTTGGTCTGGATCGTTTTAAGGAACGTTTAACAGGTCCGGAATATGCGAAGCGATTCATCGATGAATTGGATGCCTTATCCATTGATGTTCTTTTATCGACAACCGTGCTTCATATTGCCAAAGAAAAGGAAGGCTATTGTCTGGATGTGGTCAATGCCGATGGTGTTGCGCGCTATAGCTGCAAAAGTCTTGTACTTTCTACCGGCTGCCGTGAAAGAACAAGTCGTCAGGTCTTCATTCACGGACAGCGGCCATCGGGGGTTTATACAGCCGGCAGCGCACAATATTTTATGAATATTCTAGGTATGTTGCCAACTAGGCGATGTGTAATTTTAGGAAGTGGTGATATCGGACTGATCATGGCCAGGCGGTTGAGTCTGGAAGGTGCCCAGGTATTGGGAGTCTATGAAGCAAAGCCGACTCCCAGCGGTTTGACAAGAAACTTGCTGCAATGTCTGGAAGATTACAATATTCCATTGCATCTTTCTCATACTGTGATAAAAGTGTACGGAGATTCCAGATTGGAAGGTGTTGAAATTTCAAAGGTGGATGAAAACATGCATCCGATTCCGGGAACGTCTTTTCGTGTCGATTGTGATGCCTTGATTCTTTCTGTTGGATTGATTCCGGAAAATGAATTGGCAGAATCGTTATCGATTTCTTTGGATCCAAAAACCAAAGGCCCTTTTGTAAATCAATACTTCATGACAGAAAAAGAAGGTTGTTTTATTTGTGGGAATGCACTGCATGTCAATGATCTGGTGGATCATGTCTCGTATTGTGCCACAAAAGCCGGTGCTTATGCAGCACAGTATGAAAATAAAAAACATTATGATCAGCCGGTTCAGGTAGAGGGGAATTTTGGATACTTCATTCCGCAAAGGATTCGTTATCCTTTAGGAGAGGATCCGATTGCTTGTTATTTTAGAGTGAATCGGGAAATGAAAAAGGCAAAGTTTTCTTTGATTGTGAATGATCAAATAATCTATACCAAGGTATTCCATCATGTAAAACCACCGGAAATGGAATTTTTAGAGTTGAAACAAGATCTTTTTAAAGGAGCTAAAACGATTTCTGTAAAAATGGAGGAGTTACTATGAAAGAGATGATCTGCATTGTATGTCCCAATGGATGTCACTTAAAAATCGATGCATCCAAAGAAGAAATTAAAGTGACGGGTAATTTGTGCCCCAGGGGAGAAGCGTTTGCCAGGGCGGAGATGACTTGTCCTATGCGAACCATTTCATCCACTGTAAAAACCACATCTTCCGTACAGCCGGTTGTCAGTGTTAAAGTCAGTCAGGAGATTCCTAAATCCAAAATTTTCGATGTGATGGACCAGATTCAGAGTGTTGTGCTGGATCATGACCTGGATGTCGGACAACCGATCATTCAAAATGTCTGTGATCTGGGTGTGGATGTTATTTTGACTACATCATTCAGGAATGGATAAGACTATGGCAGATCCTACGATATTGACCTTTGATTTAGGTACGCAAAGCATGCGAGCCATGGTTGTCAATCGGCAGGGGGAAATCTTATATTATGCGCAATATAAATATCCGAAGCCTTATGTCAGCATCCAGCCGGGATACGCTGATGTCGATCCGATGATGTATTACAGGACCATGCGGATTTTAATGGATCAGCTCTATAAACAAGATACACACTGTCTTCAGGATTGTACAGGAGTGACTTTAGCCTGTATCCGGGATACGATCATTCTTTTAGATGAAAATAAAAAGCCGATTCGTGATGCCATCTTATGGTTGGATCATCGGCTGGCCGAGGATACTTCACGTATTCCGGGATGGGTATTAAAGGCAAGCTCTGTGGTTCACATGCGCAAGATTTTGGAACAGCAATACTGTGCCTCTCATATTAACTGGCTCATCGAAAACGAAAAGGACAGCTATGCACGATGTACCAAAGTTGTCTTCCTGCCAAGCTTTCTACATTATCTACTGACCGGTAATTTGGTTGATACGCCCAGTAATATGATTGGACATCTTCCATTTGATTATAAACGACAGACGTGGCAGAAGGATAGAGATATCAAGCGTTATATGTGCGATATCCCAAGAGAAAAGCTGGTCGATCTGGTCACAGAAAGTGTTTTGGGTACGATTACCGAGCAGGCAAGCTTAGAAACAGGAATCCCCGAGGGATTGCCACTGGTGGCAACCGGAAGTGATAAGGGATGTGAAACGTTAGGTGTTTCGGCTATTCATCCTTATCAGGCTTCTCTTTCGTTTGGAACAACGGCTACCATTCAATTCACTCTCAATAAATATGTTACACCGGAAAAGTTTTTGCCTTCCTATCCATCTGTACTGGATGGTTACTACAATCCGGAAATTGAAATCTTTAGAGGGTATTGGCTGATCTCGTGGTTTAAAAAAGAGTTTGCAGCCAAGGAGGTGCAGCTGGCCCAGGAAATGGGAATTGCACCGGAAGACTTATTAAATGAACAATTAAAAAATATACCCTGTGGCAGTGAAGGATTGATCCTCCAACCTTTTTGGACACCTGGTGTAATCAAGCCCGATGCCAAGGGAAGTATGATTGGTTTTCATGATGCACATACAAGAATTCACTTGTATCGTGCCATTATTGAAGGAATTGGCTATGCGCTTTATGATGGTATGATCCATATGCAGGAGCGAACCGGAGTACCGATTGAAGAAGTCTTTGTATCCGGCGGTGGATCACAATCGGATGAAATCTGTCAAATCACAGCGGATATTTTCGGTGTGAAGGTCATTCGCATTCAGACACATGAAGCGACCGGAATAGGGGCCAGTATTGCCGGCTTTACCAAGCTAGGGTTTTTTCAAAGCTACCAGGAAGCAATTTCTTCTATGGTTCATATCAAGGACAGCTTTACTCCCGACATGGAAAATCATCGTATTTATCACGATTTGTATACCCAAATTTATCGAAAGATTTATCCATCCTTGGTGCCGTTATATCGTAAATTATCAAATTTGGTAAAAAGAAGGGAAAGATAGACATGAAACCATATAAAGATTTTGAACCGAACTGGGTAAAAGAGGCAGCGCCGAAGCGCTCTTATCGATCCATTTTTCGCTGGGGTGATCCAGAATTTGTGAAATATCCAAAAGAATCGTTGTATAAGACGATGAAAGATATTTTTAAGATGACCGATGCGGATTTCCGCCAATATGCCCTGAATCTGGGAGAAGACGAAGTCAAAGATTTGCCAAAGAGTCAGTTGGATCCTGCATTGATCGAGGAACTGATTGAAATTTGCGGCAAAGACCATGTGAGCATTGATGATTACGATCGTTTAAGCGTGGCCTATGGAAAAACGGCATACGATACGTTAAGACTTCGTGAAAAACAGGTAGATAGTTTGCCGGATGTCGTTGTATATCCATACACTTCCAGAGAAGTAGAAGCTGTTGTGGATTTTTCCGTACGACATAAGATTCCACTTTATGTCTATGGCGGAGGAAGTAGTGTAACTATGGGTGTAGAACCGACCAAAGGTGGGATTTCTTTGGATATGCGAAGAAACTTTCAACATGTCATTGAATTTAATGAAGTGGACCAGACCATCACGGTGCAATCTGGTATGAGTGGACCTAGGCTGGAAAGCTTGTTGAATGATGCCGTAAAACAATTTGGGGCCAAGCGTGCCTATACGTGCGGCCATTTCCCACAGTCGTTTGAATACAGCAGTGTCGGCGGATGGGTCGTGACCCGTGGTGCCGGACAAAACAGTACGTATTATGGCTGTATTACCGATCTCGTAATGGGACAAAAATATGCTACCCCGATCGGTGTGATTCATACTTCCACCTATCCACAGGAAGCTACGGGTCCAAATCTGAATCAGATCATGATGGGTAGCGAAGGCGCCTTTGGTGTATTGACCGAAGTGACTTTAAAAATATTCCGCTATATGCCGGAAAACAGAAAGCGATTCTCCTATATGTTCAAAGATTGGAATACAGCCATGAATGCGGCCCGAGAGATGATGCAGTGTGAAGCCGGGAAGTCGAGCGTATTCCGCTTATCAGATGCGGAAGAGACATCTTTGATGTTGAAGCTTTATAATGTCGATGATACACCTCTGCAAAACTTACTGGAGATGAAAGGCTTCAAAGAGAATGAACGATGTCTGTTTTTAGGCTTTACAGATGGTGAAAAAGGATACAGTGCCAATGTTGCACATAAGATTAAAGAGATTTCCAGGAAATTTGGCGGTCTAAGTCTAACCGGATATGTCACAAAGAACTGGGAGAAGGGACGATTTAATGATCCGTATTTGCGTGATACGATGATGGACTTTGGCATCATTACCGATACTTTGGAATGTACGGTGAAATGGAGCAATATGGCACAGGTTCATCGCGATGTCCGTGAAGTCTGTCATAAATTACCGAATACGGTAGTCACGACCCATATGTCACATTGTTATCCACAGGGAGCAAATTTGTATTTCATCTTTATTACGCGCATGAGCGATAAGGAAGAGTTTAGACGATATCATTCCAGTATCTTAGATGCAATCTTAAATGCCGGAGCGACCATGAGTCATCACCATGGAATCGGAAAGATGTTCGGTCCATGGCTTCAAAGTCAGATTGGGGATAAGGAATACGGTATTATCAAGGCTTTAAAACAATATTTTGATCCAAATAACCTGATGAATCCAGGAGGTACATTAGGATTGGATATCGAAGAATCCAAACGACATTTTAAAGAAAGATAAGACAAAAGAGTGTTTGAGTTGCATAGATCTAACTCTTAAGTTAGAATAAGCTTACTTAGGAGGTAAAAACTATGTCATTAATAGGAAAAAATGTTTCAGAGTTTCGTGTAGAGGCGTATCAGAACGAGCGCTTTATCACGGTTACGGATAAAGATCTTTTAGGCCATTGGTCTGTTCTTGTCTTCTATCCTGCTGATTTTACATTTGTGTGTCCAACGGAGTTGGAAGATCTGCAGAATACGTATGAAGAATTCAAAAAAGAAGGATGTGAAGTGTATTCGGTTTCTTGTGATACACACTTTGTTCATAAGGCATGGCATGATGCCAGTGACCGAATTTCTAAAGTCGAATATCCGATGTTAGGAGATCCAACAGGAAAACTGGCCAGAGATTTTGGTGTCATGATTGAAGAAGAAGGATTAGCTTTGCGCGGAAGTTTTGTGATCAATCCGGAAGGTGTGATCAAGGCGTATGAGATCCATGATAATGGAATCGGACGAAGCGCTAAAGAACTGCTTCGTAAAGTACAGGCTGCCAAATTTGCGGCTGAACATGGAGAAGTGTGTCCGGCCAATTGGAAACCGGGAGCCGATACATTAAAGCCGGGTATCGATCTGGTTGGAAAACTCTAAAAGACAAAACAGTTTTGAAACGTATAAAGCAGATGTGATGGTCAAAGAGGTCAGCATCTGCTTTTTTTTGTACAAAAGACAGATGTGAAAGCGAATTTCTGTTCATCTTTCGGGTTGTATGGTAGTATGAGAATAAATACATAGTATGTTAGTAGGATATGTATAACAAGAGGTGATGTGATCGAATCAGAGTTTAGATTGGCAGATATTCTTTCTATAGTATTTAAATAGAAGAAACTGCAGCATATGAAAGTGTTTTAGCAGAAAAATTGTTTTTAAAGGAGGAAAATCATGGTCAGAAAACAACAGTCAATGGATGGAAACCAGGCAGCGGCTTATGTTTCCTATGCTTATACAGAAGTGGCTGCCATTTATCCGATTACACCTTCCACACCGATGGCCGAACACACGGATGCCTGGTCAGCCAAAGGCCAGAAGAATATCTTCGGTCAGGAAGTGCAGCTGGTGGAAATGCAGTCAGAAGCCGGTGCAGCCGGTGCCCTGCACGGATCATTGAGCGCCGGTGCTCTTTCAACTACGTATACTGCCTCACAAGGTTTATTGTTGATGATCCCCAATATTTATAAAATTGCCGGTGAACAGCTTCCGGCGGTCTTTGATGTCGCATCTCGTGCGGTTGCGAGTCATGCCTTATCGATTTTTGGGGATCATTCGGATATTTATGCTTGTCGTCAAACGGGGGCGGCTATGCTTGCATCATCCAACGTACAGGAAGTGATGGACCTTACACCGGTTGCCCATTTGGCAGCTTTAAAAGGAAGTTTGCCATTTATTAACTTCTTTGATGGCTTTCGTACATCCCATGAGATTCAAAAAATCGAAGTCTGGGATTATGAAGACTTGAAAGAGATGATGGACATGGAAGCGTTAGAGGCTTTCCGTCAAAAAGCTTTAAATCCGAATCATCCGGAATCAAGAGGTTCTTCGCAAACACCGGATATCTTCTTCCAAAACCGTGAAGCCAGCAATCCGTATTATGAAAAGATGCCGGAGATCGTGCAGGGATATATGGACCGAATCAATGAAAAGATCGGTACAAATTATAAATTATTCAACTACTATGGTGCCAAGGATGCGACATCCGTCATCGTGGCTATGGGATCGGTTTGCGATACGATTGAAGAAACAGTGGATTATTTGAATCAAAAAGGTGAGAAAGTCGGTCTTGTCAAGGTGCGATTATATCGCCCATTTGATGCCAAAGCCATGGTCAATGCCCTGCCGGAAACCGTTGAATACATTAACGTATTAAGCCGTACCAAAGAACCGGGATCTTTGGGAGAACCATTGTATTTGGATGTATTGGCAGCCGTGCAGAACACACCGTTTGAACACATTCAAATTCACTCCGGACGTTATGGATTAGGATCCAAAGATACGACACCGGCTGACATTGTCAGTGTGTTCCATAATACGAATAAATCGGTATTTACCGTTGGTATTATCGATGATGTGACACATCTCTCTTTGGACAGAGGGGAAGAAATTAACGTACTTCCTGAAGGAACCATCAGCTGTAAATTCTGGGGACTTGGATCCGACGGAACGGTTGGTGCCAACAAGAACTCTATTAAGATCATTGGGGATAACACAGAGCTGTTTGCACAGGCCTATTTTGAATATGATTCGAAAAAGTCAGGTGGCGTCACGGTATCGCATCTTCGCTTTGGAAAACATCCGATCAAAGCACCGTATATGGTCACAAAGGCCAACTTTGTCGCTTGTCATAATCCTTCCTATATCAATAAATTTGATATTGTTCAGGATTTGGTGGATGGCGGTAGCTTCTTGTTAAACTGTCCATGGAATGAAAAAGATCTCGAAGAGCGTTTACCGGGTCAGGTTAAAGCCTATATTGCCAACCATAATATTCATTTCTATACGATCAATGGAACACGTATCGGTCATGAGATTGGCTTAGGTGGACGCATCAATACGATCTTACAGGCTGCCTTCTTTACGATTACCGGTATCATTCCGGAAGAGAAAGCCATTTCTTTGATGAAAGAAGCCGCTAAAAAAGCATACTCTAAAAAAGGGGATGCGATTGTACAGATGAACTATGCCGGTATTGATGCCGGAGCAAAACAGTTTGTCGAAGTGAAGGTACCGGAGCATTGGAAAGATGCAGAGTATGAAGAGTTTAAGACTTATGAGCTAAAAGGTACAAGAGATGCCAAAACGGTAGATTATGTCGAAAAGATCCAAAAGGTAGTCAATGCGCAGAAGGGAAATCTCTTGCCGGTTTCCACCTTTTTAGAATATGCCGATGGTTCGGCTCCGGCAGGAACTTCACAGTTCGAAAAACGTGGAATTGCGGTCAATATGCCGATTTGGCAGCCAGATAAATGTATTCAGTGTAACCGCTGTGCCTTTGTCTGTCCACATGGGGTCATTCGCCCGTTTGCCCTTACAAAAGAAGAGGCCGAAAGAGGACCGAAAGGCATGGAAGTTGTTGACTTAAACGGTGTGCCGGAAATGAAATTCATGATTGCCGTATCGGCATTGGATTGTACCGGCTGCAGCTCTTGTGCCAATGTCTGTCCGGGCAAGAACGGTGAAAAAGCGCTTGTAATGGAAAGTATGTCGAAAAATGAAGGTCGCCAGGCTTTCTTTGATTATGCCAGAGAGCTACCAATCAAAGAAAATGTGTTGGAGAAAGTAAAGGAATCTACACTTCGCGGAAGTCAGTTCAAACAACCATTGTTGGAGTTCTCCGGTGCCTGTGCCGGCTGTGGAGAAACGCCGTATGCAAAGTTAATTACACAGTTATTTGGTGATCGTATGTATATTGCCAATGCGACCGGCTGTTCATCCATTTGGGGACATTCGGCACCATCAACGCCATATACTAAAAATGCCAAAGGGCAGGGGCCGGCATGGTCAAACTCGTTATTTGAAGATAATGCGGAATTTGGTTATGGTATGTATCTGGCACAATCGGCAACACGTAAACGCTTAGCTTCTAAAGTACAAAGTGTTCTTTCGACACAGAGTGATGCGGATGTTCAGGCAGCCGGTAAAGCGTATTTAGAAACATTCCATGATGGAGCGGCGAATGGAAAAGCTACGATCAATTTGATCTCTGCACTAGAAAAACTGAAAGATAAAAATGAGGATGTGCAGGAAATATTACGCGGCAAAGATTCTTTATCCAAAAAATCACAATGGATCTTTGGCGGTGACGGATGGGCTTATGATATCGGCTTTGGTGGATTGGATCATGTGATAGCCTCCGGAGAAGATGTCAATATCTTTGTCTTTGATACCGAAGTGTATTCCAATACCGGTGGGCAGTCTTCCAAAGCAACCAATATTGGGGCAACGGCTAAGTTTGCAGCTGCCGGAAAAAACGTAAACAAAAAAGACCTGGCAGCAATCGCCATGAGTTATGGAAATGTATATGTTGCTCAAATTTCGATGGGTGCTGACTTTAACCAGACATTAAAGGCCATTCGGGAAGCTGAAAGCTATCCGGGACCATCTTTGATCATTGCGTATGCGCCATGTATTGAGCATGGAATCAAAAATGGAATGGGCAAATCACAGACGGAAGAAAAGCTGGCGGTCGAATGTGGTTACTGGATCAACTTCCGTTATAATCCATCGGTGCAGGGCAAAAAGCTGGTGATTGACAGTAAAGAGCCGGATATGGATAAATTCCATGATTTCTTAATGGGAGAAGTTCGTTATGCTTCTTTGAAAAAATCAAATCCGGAACATGCCGAAAAACTGTTTGAAGAAAACAAGCGTTATGCGCTACACCAGTATCGCCGTATGAAAAAACTGGTAGAAGTCTACGACGAAACGGAAGCCTAGTCGCTTATGACTGTATTCTCACTGTATGGTGAGGATACAGTTTTTTTTCTGTGTAAAAGGAATAAAAGTCAATTTTTTAATATCTTCTTAATGTCTTTTGTATTATTATATATTTAGTAATACTAAATAGGTGGTTTCATGAATTCGAAATATGAAAGACAGTTAAAAAAAGGAGTTTTAGAAATTCTGGTCTTAAAGCTTTTAGATCAACAAACGATGTATGGCTACCAGATTATTCAGACACTCAAAGATTACAGCAATTCGATGTTTCTTTTAAAGGAAGGAACGCTCTATCCTATTTTGTATCGTTTGGAAGATGAAGGCTGTCTGACAAGTTTTTGGAATCATTCCGATTCAAAAGATGTGCCAAAAAAGTTTTATAAGATCACAGAAAAAGGAAAACAGACATTAAAAGAACTCATCGATTTATGGACAGTTTTTTCTTTGGAAGTATCAAAGATATTGGAGGATTCAAAGGATGAATAAAGAACAATATGTTAGACAAGTTACACGTCATTTAAACGCTTCACGTTTGGAACAGAAACGCATCCAACAAGATTTACTATCGGATATTGATGTCGCCATTGAAGCCGGTGAATCTTGGGACGAGGTTTTAAAACGTTGGGGTCCTGCCCAAGAAATGGCCCAAGAGCTCAGTGAAAATATGGACCTGCCTTCCAAAAAGAGTCATAAAGGTTTGATTATCGGTATTCTTTCCGGTGTTGTCGGTGTGATCGTGATCGGTGTGGTATTGACTCATTTGTTGGCGCCGCAACAAATATCGTTAAAGGATTCTCAACATTTTGATGAAGAAGTTGTCTATCAACAGGCACAAAGAGTCATTGAAAGTATGAATAACGCAGATTTTGATGCGATCTATGATTTATCGAATGCAAAGATGCAGGAAGCATTGTCTACGGCTGAATTAAAAGAAAACTGGGAATCGTTACATGCCGGTTCTTTTCAGGAGATATCTCGCTACTATAGTGCAGAGATTGATTCCCGGCTGCAGGGGGATTATGCCGTTTGTGAAGTGTTAGTGACTTATTCAAATCAACCTGTCACCTTTACAATCAGCTTTGATACTGATATGAAGCTGGCTGGTTTCTACATGAAGTGATGAAAGAAGGAAAAGGTATGACTAAAAACTGGGGACAGTGGTTTCCTTTAGGATTCTTGGTAATCAGTTTCTTATTATTTATCGCTTCGGTTTTATGTTATTCAAATGAAACCGTGCAGTTTTATTTGATCGGTGTCGAAGCCGCAAGTAATCAGGGAAATATATGGCAATGTGGATGGCCCTTGATTTTGTTTACGATCTTCTATTTATGTTGTTGGCGCTATCATCCCCAATATAAATCCGGCGATCCTGTTCGATTCTTTCGTTATGAATGGGCAATATTGGTCACAGAAAATAATGCGTCTATCATCAATCGTGCCCTAAAGCGTTGTATTGATTCTATCAATGGCCTCATGCAGTTTTGCGGTGTATATTATTACTTCCAACTTTATCTACAAAAACCATTGCCGACTGGATGGATCCTGCCGGCTGCCATTATTTATATGATCGTGATCATGAGCATGTTGTGCCATCAAATAATGAAGGCAAACCATGAAATATAATTAGGAGGATTTTAGATATGTTCTATTTTATCGTTGGTGGTATCCTTTTGATTTTAGGCTGTCTTTGTTTCGTTAAAAAAGCCGACTTCTTATTTTTACGCCATCGATCCATGGAAGATTTTGAAAAAGAATATGATGTAAACAGTGCCAGACAGATTACCGGCCTCAGCATGTTGATACTGGGATGTTCTTTTGTATTAGCAGGTTTGTATCCATCTACACTGCCTCTTTTGGTGATGGGTGCCTTGATCGCCGTTCTTGTCCAAAAGATCGGATTGGATCGTTATGCCAGTTATCAGGGCTTTCTAAAAACATCAACTTCAACGAAGAAAGCGGCAAAACCGCTGTTGAAGGGTTCAACGCTGTTTACAATTGTTGTTCTGATATGCAGTGCTTTTGTGATGTTTATGGGCAGTATCGATGTTGAAATGAACGAGAAGGATATTCATCTGTCTGCCACATTGACACCCTCTAAAACGATAGAATATAAAAATATCAAATCGGTTGCGCAAAAAGAGGATTTCGAATTTGGAAATCGGTCATTTGGTGTCGGCAATTCAAAAATTTCCTCAGGAAAATTTAGAAACGATACGTTGGGAAATTATGACCTATATGCCTATGCAAACAATACCAATGTGATCATTATTAATACAAAAGACGGCTATGTGGTCTTTAATCAGGAAGATACAAAAAAGACGGATGCGATGTTTGATAAACTGAAGGAAAAATTGGAAGAAAGTCAGTCTTAAATGATTTTTTTGCCGATTTGGACAGAAAACAAACAGAGTTTTCCAGTTCTATTTTTTTCGAAAGTTGGCGTGTTATACTACAAGTGAACAAAGGGATGATAACTTAGAAATAGGATCTAAGTTACATAGAAAGATCCATTGGTCCTTAAGGTAAAGAAAAAATAGTAAAACAAAGAAGACATCCTTAGAAAAAGGGTGAAGAGAAAAAAGGACAATGGAAAAGGAAAAAGAACTTCAAGAGATACCAAAGAAAAAGAAAAAATAGAAGGTGATGGATCTCATTGGAGTTCTTTTCTTATGTATAGTGAAGATAGAATGCTTTTCATACAGCGTTCTTTTTATTTTATGGTATAATTTTGCGCATGGAGGAATCTGAAATGCAAGCAGAAAGTCCAATTGGTATTTTTGATTCAGGTTTAGGCGGTATCAGTGTACTACATACAATACACCAGATGATGCCGGGTGAAGATTTGATCTATATAGGAGATTCAAAATATAATCCTTATGGGATAAAGACAAAGGAAGAGATTACCGAACGCTGCCTAAAAATTTGTGATGCGTTTATGGAATTAGGATGCAAGGCTATCGTGATTGCCTGTAATACCGCAACCAGTGCATGTGTGCCTTTGTTGCGAGAGAAGTATCCAATCGATATCATTGGTATGGAGCCGGCCTTAAAGGTTGCCTGTTCTTTAGGTGAAAAACAACGGATCGCAGTTTGGGCAACTTCATTTACCTTAAAAGAAGAAAAATTTGCCAATTTGATGCATCGCTTTGATCAAGAGCATCAGATTGATCGTATCCCTTGTCCCGATCTGGTAGAACTGGTAGAAAAAGATCAATTAGGTGATACAAAAAAAGTAAAGGATACATTAAACTTCTATATCCAAAAGGATCAGGGTGAATCTTTAGACAGTATTGTTCTAGGGTGCACACACTTCATCTTCTATAAAAAAATGTTGCGTCAATTATTGCCGGATTCGGTTCAAATCGTGGATGGCAATGAAGGAACTGCAGCACACTTAAAGGATCTGCTGGGACAAAAGCAGCTTTTATCGAATAAAAAAACGGGGAAAGTAGAAATCAAAAATACATTGGAAGAGAAAGTAGAATATTCAAAGAAACTATTTCAAAGATTGGAGGAATGTAAATGAAAAGCGCGTGGCTGCAGTACAATGAAAATGAAAAACAAAATGTTTTTTCTTTTAACGAGCAGTATATGAAGATGATTTCTAAGGCAAAAACCGAACGATTGTTTATTTCCGAGGCCATTGCCTTAGCCAAGGCAAAGGGCTATCAGGATATTCAGGATGTCATTGAAAACCAGAAAGAGCTAAAGCCGGGTGACAAAGTGTATGTGAATATGATGAACAAGTCTATGGCTTTAATGAATATCGGTACGGATCCTTTAGAAAAGGGATTGAATATCTTAGGAGCTCATGTGGACTCACCTAGACTGGATGTAAAGCCAAATCCATTATATGAAGATGGAGGGTTGGCTTTATTAGATCTTCATTACTATGGAGGCATTAAAAAGTATCAGTGGGTAACGGTACCTTTGGCATTGATGGGTGTAGTCTGTTTAAAAGATGGAACGACCAAAGAAATTTCCATCGGAACCAAAGAAAACGATCCGGTATTCGTAGTCAGCGATCTATTGATCCATTTAAGCCAGGAGCGTATGAAAGAAAATGCATCCAATGTGATTCCGGGAGAAAACTTGAATGTGACATTTGGCAACATTCCGGTAGCGGATGAAGAAAAAGAGGCTATTAAGAAAAATTGTCTGGCGATCTTAAAAAATCAATATGGCATTGAGGAAGAAGACTTTTTCAGCGCTGAGTTGGAATTTGTGCCGGCCGGTCCGGCTAGAAGCTGCGGCTTGGATTCCAGTATGGTGATCGGTTATGGACAGGATGATCGTGTTTGTGCCTATACTTCCCTCATGGCACAATTAGATTGTGAAAGCGTCAAACGAACCAGTGTGACCTTATTGGTGGATAAAGAAGAAGTGGGATCGCAGGGAGCAACCGGTATGCATTCTCAATTCTTTGAAAACTTTGTTCGTGAGATCTTATATGCGATGGGATATAAAGATGAAAGAACACTCAAACGCACCTTACAGAATTCTACGATGTTGTCAAGTGATGTGGCCGCCGCACACGATCCAAACTATCCGGAAGCCAGTTCACCAAACAATCAGGCATATTTAGGCTGTGGTGTTGCGTTGTTGAAGTATGTAGGAGCGCGAGGAAAAAGCGGCAGCAACGATGCCAATGCGGAATACATGGCGCATTTAAGAAACATCATGGATCAAAATCATGTAAAGATCCAATATGTCGAATTAGGAAAAGTGGATTTAGGCGGTGGTGGAACGATTGCCTATATCTTAGCTAATTATGGTATGCAGGTCGTAGATTTCGGTGTACCAGTATTAAATATGCATTCACCTTTTGAAGTCAGCTCCAAAGCAGACGTCTATGAAGCCTATAAAGGCTATAAAGCATTTTTACAAAACATGAACTAGAATAAAGATGGAGGGACAGTTTTATGGCAATGTGGGATACGATATATTGTGAATTATGCGAAAAGATCATCACTGATGGTAAAAGAGTTGAGAATCGTACAGGAATTGATACGATCAAGGTGCCCAGTGCACACTTTCAACTGGATGTAGGAAAAGAGTTTCCCATTTTGACCACAAAGCAGTTGTTCATTCGTCAGGCTGTCTTGGAAATGTTGTGGATCTATCAGGCACAGTCGAACGATGTTCGCTGGCTGCAGGAAAGAAATGTGCATATCTGGGATTTATGGGAGATCAACGAGAACGGGGACTGGTGTGATGAAAAGACCGGTGCCGTGTTAAAGCATTTTGATCCTTCGTTTGCCCATACCATTGGAACGGCCTACGGTTATATCGTTAAGAAAATGGGCTTGATGGATAAGTTAATATATTCTTTGAAAAACGATGTGAATGATCGTCGTCGTGTGATGTCTTTATGGCAGGATGAATACTTAGATACAGCGGTATTGCCAAGTTGTGTCTGGTCCAGTGAATGGGATATTACCGATGGCGTACTGAATGCCTGGGTGCATCAAAGAAGTTGTGATGTACCACTGGGACTTCCTTTTAATGTGACACAATATGCGGTTTTATTGTGCATGCTGGCGCAGGTATGTGGCTTAAAGCCGGGAACGATCGACTGGTCCATCAAAGATGCGCATATTTATGTCAATCAGATTGATGGAATCAAGGAACAGATCGAGCGTTATGAAACCAAAGGCAGCTTATCAGCACCTACGCTCTGGTTAAATCCGGAAATTGATGATTTCTATGCCTTTGATGCATCAAAGGATATCAAGGATATTCGTTTAGAAAACTATGAGCATATGGGAAAGATTCGTTTCCCATTGGCACAATAGGAGAAGAATATGAAATTAACTGAAATCGCAGCCATTGGCAAAAATCGAGAGTTGGGAAAAGACAATCAACTGATTTGGCATTTTCCCCAGGATCTAAAGTTTTTCAAAGAACAGACAAAAGGGCATACTATCGTGATGGGGCGGAAGACTTTTGAATCTTTACCGGGCATGTTACCAAAAAGACATCATATCGTGATTTCAAAGTCTGGTGCTAAATTTCCGGAAGAAGTGGAAGTGTTTTCTTCCATCGATGCATTTGTGGATGCCTATCAAACAAAAGAGGAAGAAATCTTTGTGATTGGTGGGGCCACGATCTATAAACAAATGTTAAGCCTGTGTCACCGCTTGATTTTGACGGAAATCAATCAAAGCTATGATGCCGATGTGTTCTTTCCCGAATTTGATAAAAATCTGTATCATAAACAGATCTTAAATGACATCATGGAAAATGGCGTACATTATCAACATGTTGAATATCGTTTAAAGTCGGAAACTACCCGGGACTAAGTGCTTGGAAGGATCCGACTTTTCTTTTTGTTCAAAAAACCTATAGATAAAATAAAAAATATGGGCATAGTATTTGAAATCGCTTACAAAAGTGTCATAATAGAAATAGTAAATAAGGAGGAAATTATGCTTTTTACAACAACTTCAGAGCACGAACAGATTCGTAAAGCTGTTCGAGAATTTGCGGAAACGGAAATTAAGCCCATAGCTTTTAGCTTAGATCAAAATAATGAATTTCCGGAAGAGCAGATTCGAAAATTTGGTGAAATGGGATTTATGGGATTGCCATATCCGACAGAATATGGTGGTGCCGGCAAAGATGTGATCAGCTATGCGATTGCGGTGGAAGAATTATCACGTGTTGATGGGGGAACTGGTGTTATTTTATCCGCTCATGTATCGCTAGGGACTTTCCCGATTGCCCATTTTGGAAATGAAGAACAAAAGAAAAAATATTTGGTTCCTTTGGCAAAAGGAGAAAAACTGGCTGCCTTTGGATTGACGGAACCCAATGCGGGAAGTGATGCTTCGGGGACAGAAACGACTGCAGAGTGGAATGGTGACGGCTATATTCTCAATGGGAATAAAATTTTTATCACCAATGCACCTAAAGCCGATGTGTATGTGGTCTTTGCGGTAACTGATAAAGATAAGGGGACACATGGCATCAGCGCTTTTATCGTTGAAAAAGGATGGGAAGGATTTACCTTTGGCGATCATTATGACAAATTAGGTATCCGTTCTTCTTCGACAGCTGAGCTTCGTTTTAATAATGTATTTGTACCAAAAGAAAATTTACTGGGAAAAGAGGGTGAAGGCTTCAAGATTGCCATGATGACATTAGATGGCGGTCGTATTGGTATTGCGGCACAGGCTTTAGGAATTGCCCAGGGGGCTTATGAAGCGGCTGTTGAATATGCTAAAGAACGTGTGCAGTTTGGGCGACCTATTGCCAGCCAGCAGGCCATTTCTTTTAAGATTGCCGACATGGCTACCAAGATTCGCTGTGCCCGATTCTTAGTGTACAGTGCTGCAGAGTTAAAGGAAGCACATGAACCTTACGGTAAAGAAAGCGCAATGGCCAAGATGTATGCTTCAGATATTGCCCTGGAAGTTGTAAACGATGCCGTGCAGATTTTTGGCGGTACAGGATACTTAAAGGGTATGGATGTAGAACGTATGTATCGTGATGCCAAGATCACGACCATCTATGAGGGTACGAATGAAATTCAGCGCATCGTCATCGCATCCCATATCTTGCCGCGAAAAAAAGATAAGAAAAAAGCTCGCGCAGCCCTAAAAGCCAATGTAGGCATTACCGGCGTAAGAAAGAATCAGATTTTTGAAGGAACGCCGCAGGAACAAGTTGATCAGCTGGTAGCAGCTTTAAAGAAAGATGGATATGATTTTACACAAGGTATAGCGATCGATACACCAATCGTTGATGCCGAACGTGTTGTCAGTGCCGGTAAAGGTATCGGACCTAAAGAAAATATGAAATTGATTGAAGACCTTGCAAAAAATGCAGGAGCTGCCATCGGCTCCAGCCGTCCGGTTGCCGAAAGTCTTCGCTATCTGCCATTAGAACGATATGTAGGTATGTCCGGTCAAAAATTCCACGGCAACCTTTATATCGCCTGTGGTATTTCCGGGGCTTCTCAGCATTTAAAAGGTATTGTCGATGCGACGACGATTGTTGCGATCAATACGGATCCAAAAGCGCACATCTTTAAGAATGCCGATTATGGCATCGTAGGTGATGTAGAAGTCATCTTGCCACTGTTATCCAAAGCTCTGGATACCGGAGAAAAGAAACCGGCTCCACCTATGGTTAAAATGAGACGTCCGTTCTTTAAGAAGAGCGCACCGGAATACAAGCGCTACGTATGTTTGGGCTGTGGTCATGAATATGATCAGGCTTATGGAGATCCGGAAGGTGGTATTGATCCGGGTACACCATTCAACAAGCTTCCGGAAGATTGGATTTGTCCAAAATGCGGCGAAGGAAAAGAAAGCTATATCGAAGAGGAGTAGGAGTCATATATGTATAATGTAAGAAAAATTGTAGATGATTTATATTGGGTTGGAGGAAGCGACCATCGTTTGGAATTGTTTGAAAACATTCATCCGATTCCGGATGGCGTATCCTATAACGCCTATGTCTTATTAGATGAAAAAACAGTTTTATTTGATACTGTGGACTGGTCGATTTGCCGTCAGTTTTTGGAAAATTTGGAGCATGTATTAAACGGTAGAGATTTGGATTATGTGATCATTAACCATATGGAACCAGATCATGCTGCCAGCATGGAAGAAGTTTTGTTACGCTATCCAAATGCCAAAGTTATTTCTACTGAAAAATCCATTATGATGATGTATCAGTTTGGTTTTAATGTAGAAGGAAGAACCGAAACGGTAGCCGAAGGGGACAGCCGCTGCTTTGGAAAGCATACAATTGCCTTTGTCGATGCCCAAATGGTGCATTGGCCGGAAGCCATGGTTAGTTATGATACCAGCAATGGTGTTCTATTTTCAGCTGATGCCTTTGGAAGCTTTAAAGCTTTAGATGGAAAGTTGTTTGCCGATGAAGTTAATTTTGATCGTGACTGGATTGATGAAGCAAGACGCTATCTCACTAACATTGTTGGGAAATATGGACCGGAAGTCATGCATCTGATAAAGAAGGCGGGAACTTTAGATATCAAAGTGATTTGTCCATTACACGGACCGGTATGGAGAAAACCGGAAGATATTCAGTATATTTTAGGAAAATATATCAAATGGGCTACATACGAACCAGAGGAAAAAGGTGTTTTGATTGTCTATGCCTCCATGTATGGAAATACAGAATCGGCAGCACAGGTGCTTGCAACAAAGCTTGTGGAAAAAGGAATGACCAATGTTCGAGTTTATGATGTTTCAAAAACACACGTTTCTTATTTAGTTTCCGAAGCCTTTAAGTATTCACACATTGTGTTTGCCAGTGTAACGTATAACTTACAGATTTATCCTGTCATGAAAGAATTCCTGGAACACTTGGCTATGTTGAATCTACAGAATCGCATTTGCGGTATTATCGAAAATGGTTCATGGGCCCCTCAATCCGGTTCATTGATTCGTGAATTCTTAGATGATGAAATGAAACAGATGAGCATTATCAATAGCGAATTAAGTATTATCAGCTCATTACAAGAAAAAGATCAAAGGGATATGGATTTATTTGTCGATAGCCTTTTAGATACGATGAACGAAGAGTAAAGAAAACCTGTCAGAACAGTAATCCATACGGAAAAGAGGTTGTGTACGGATGCAATCTCTTTTCTTTTTAAGAAAAACACATCCGTTTACCATGGAAAAAGGAGAAGAAAATGGGATTATTTAGTTTATTTGGAGGGAATTCACAAGGCACTGTGCTTGATCGTGAAAAAAGTGATGAAAATAAAAAACGCATGCGAGAAATTTTTGATGCGAAAGTAGAAAATGGTTCACAATATCATGTTGTTTATGCGTACTCAGAAGATATCCGGGGTGCCAATTTTGCGGTCCTACGCACTGTTTCCTATCAATACCGAAGCTTTATTCTCGGGTATAGAGACAGTGATTTGAGTCTAGTCTTACTGGAAATCAGCCCTGATTTACAACAGAGTGGAGACGCACTTTGTTATCGAGCACAAGATATGAAGAAAACAAATTTCAATAAAATGGTCAATTCCTATTATCTGCAATATGGCAGTGCTTATAAAAAAGAGTTCTTTCATGTTTTTTCCCCTAAGACCATTGATGATATTTTGAATCTGGATTGGTATGACGAAGAAATGTTTCCCTATATCGATCAAGGAGAAGAGCATAGTGGATGGACTTCCTTTTGGAATCAATTTTGTCAATAAATGAGTAAATGATATGAACATGCTGCCAAATTATATCTTGGCATTTATCCTTTTTGTCTTTTTGATCTATAGTGGTATCCACATACAAAAGGCTAAGATACAAAACACATTTCTTTATGGACTAGCCATTCTGATTACTCTGTTGTTATTGGGCATGTCACTGTATGGGATTTTCCATTCTATGTCTTTGGGACAGGTCCAATCGATTCTGGAGAATCATTTTTCATAAAAAGAAACTTTAAAATCAGTCAATCAAAACGGAAGAAACCCCAATGTTTAGCTGTCAAACCAAGGTATTTACTTTCACAATAGGTTGACTGTTTTCTATTATTGAAGATTAATGATCCAATGGTTGCCATGTGATCACGGTAATTCGGACATCTTATTCACGACATAAAAAAAGGTCCTTTCTACAAAGGACTTTCAGACAAATGGTGGACCCCTGGGGATTCGAACCCCAGACCCACTGATTAAGAGTCAGTTGCTCTGCCAGCTGAGCTAGGGGTCCCTGTTAAAGCTTATTTATGATAGCACACTTGATGTAGATATGCAAGGAAAAAATGTGCGTTCGAGGGGTGCTTTATTCTTTTACAAACCAGAAAGTATGATAGAATCAAATGGAAAACCATTCAAAAAAAGAGGTGATTTTTCATGGACGTATCCGCTAAAGAACTTTTCAAGGCAGTGGGACATAACCTTCTACAAAATAAATGGCTGTTTCTGTCACAAGGGGCGCTTTTGCAACTGGTGCTGTTGCTGTTGGGGACGGCACTGGTGCAGTTTGGTTTTCGCTTGATTCTCGTTATCAGCGGACAGCCAAATCTATCACTCGATACATTCAAAGCGATTCTGTTAGATCCTTTGGGTCTGGCAGGTGTTTTGATTTTTGTGACTATCGTTGCCTTTCTGCTTTTTTTTGAATATGCGATTTTAACATTTTTAGTGGCTGGCAGTTATCAAAATCAGAAGCTCACCTGGAAAAATATATGCATTCTTACCGCAAAGAGAATCCGGAAATTAAATTGGAAACAAATTCCCTTTTTCCTACTTTATTTTCTTTCGATGGTACCGGCTGCCAATCTAGATATGGGCTCTTTTTTAACGGATCGTCTCTATATCCCTCATTTTATCACCGGTGAATTGATGAAAACGACAACGGGTCTTTGGGGCATGATGATTCTTTGGCTGGTATTGATCTATGTCAATTTTCGCCTTTTATTCACACTGCCTTTAACGATGGTGAATGAGCAGTCTATCGTGGCGAATATACGAAAAAGTTGGGCAATGACCAAAAAAGGCAAACATACGTTCGTGTTTTCCTGGCTGGCTTTGGAATCTATACTCGCCATTCTTACAATCTGTATGCTTTTATTTTTCTTATTCTTAGGAGGGGTGCTGGATACTTCTGGACAAAGTATCGTGGTAGAAACAGTTTTATTTACAATTTTTAAAACATTGATGTTTTATCAAACTTTTTTGACAAAATTGATCATCCTTTCCAGCATTTTGTATGTATTAAAAAAAGAGAATGAAGTACAAGTGGTTTGCCAAATGCCGGAAGGACATAGAAAGAATACTTTGGGTATCGTACTGATTTTGACCATGTTTACCTTGTTTCTGGGCGTGTATAATAGTGTTCGCCTATATACCGCCAGCTTAAATCCCCATCAGCTTGTTATTGCTCATCGGGGATTCAATGCCGTGGAAAACTCAATACAAGGCTTACAAAATGCGGCAAAAGTTCATGCGGACTATGTTGAATTGGATGTACAGATGACAAAAGATGGAAAATTCGTTGTTGTACATGATTATGATTTAAAACGGTTGGCTAACATTCAGCAACGAGTCAAAGAACGAGATTTTCAAGAGGTCAAAGGGCTGCCGATCAGTCAGGGAAATCAAAAAGCGGTCATTCCATCCTTAAACGAGTTTGTACAAAAAGCGCAGGAGCTGGATATGGCACTTTTAATTGAATTAAAACCGGATGGTCAAGACCCGCAATTCTTTGTGCAAAAGTTTCTTGAAGAATGGGACAGTTGGTCCAATACGGCTGCCTATAAAGTGATGTCTTTAGATAAAGATGTTATGCAGTGTTTAAAACAAGAGCGTCCTTCCATTTGCTCCGGCTATGTTATTCCAATTCAGTTTGGACATTTTGAGGGATTTCATATGGACTTTTATGTCATCGAAGATTTCTCTTACAATGAGGCTTTGGTACAGGAAGCACATGAAGATCAGGCAGAATTATTTGTATGGACGATCAATGAAGAGAGCCAAATGGAGCGGTATGCGCAAAGTGATGCGGATGGCATCATCACAGATTACCCGGATCAAATGCAAAATGTGAAGAAAAATATCCAAAAATACGATACGTACCTAGATCGAGTGCTTCGATTGATCACGGATACAAAATAGGAGGAAGATATGGAAAAAGAAAAAGTATTTCAAATGTCATTTCGAAAGATCTATGATTGTCTTGTCGTAAAAGCAGAAAGAAAGAATCGAACACAATCGGAAGTGAATCAAATCCTTCAATGGGTGACCGGCTATGATGAACGAACGCTGCAAGAACACTTGTCTTCTCAGACGACGTATCGTCAGTTTTTGGAACAAGCGCCTCATATGAATCCGAATCGAAATAAAGTCAAAGGAGTCATTTGTAAAGTTCGAATTGAAGAAATCGACGATCCGATGATGAAAGACATCCGTATCATCGATAAGATGGTGGATGAATTGGCAAAAGGGAAATCTCTGGAAGTGATTTTAAGAAAGTAGTGTGAAAATATGACCATAGAAAAGCCCAAAACATTTCAAGAATATATAGAAAGGCAAGATGAAACGAAAAAAGAGTATTTATACCAAATGGAGGCTCTTTTAAAAGAAGTACTGCCGGATGCCAAGGAAAAGATTTCCTGGGGTATGCCTACATTTTATATGGAGAAAAATATCATTCATTTTGCAGCTTTTAAAACACATATAGGAATATATCCGGGTGCCAAAGCCATTGAGGTTTTCAAAGAGGAGCTTCAAGAATATTCTACATCCAAAGGAGCAATTCGTATTCCTTATCAAGATCCATTACCAAAAAAATTGATTCAAATGATTGCACTTTGGTGTTATACAAATAGGAAAAAAGAGAAGTAATCGTCTTAAAAATGCGATTTTCTCTTTACAAATACGCTAGTACTTGTTATTATGTGTAAGCGAAAATGGAAAGCTAGAAGTACCTCTTCTCACCTGATGTATGAAATACATAGGTTCACAGCCAGTTCATAAAATGGATTTGTTGTTGTGTATAGAATGGGTACGTTTATGTGCCCATTTTTTTATGAAAAGGTAGGTGTCGAATATCAATAACAGAAAAGTTGCCCCCAATAACGTAAACGATGATTTGTTTAACGAAAAGATCCCATTCAGAGAAGTTCTGGTCATCAATGCCAATGGAGATCAGTTGGGCGTCATGTCAAAAAGAGAAGCATTGGACATCGCATACAGTCAGAATCTTGATTTATTGTGTGTAGCCCCAAAGGCAAGACCAGCCGTATGTAAAATTTTAGATTATGGACGTTATCATTTTGAACAACAGAAAAAGGCAAAAGAAGCTAAACGTAAACAGCACGTTGTGGAAATCAAGGCTTTGCGTCTGTCGCCAATTATTGATACCCATGATTTTGAAACGAAATTAAAACATGCGCAAAAATGGATCGGGGCGGGAATGAAAGTCAAGATTGATATGCGATTCCGCGGTCGACTGATTACTCGTCAGGAAGTGGGAAAGGAAATTATGAATGATTTCCTCGATAAGATGAGTGATATAGCTGTCGTAGAAAAGAAACCTTCTTTGGAAGGAAATACGATGTCAACGGTGCTTGCACCTAAGAAAAAATAAGGAGGAATTGAGAATGCCTAAAATGAAGAGCCACAGAGGTTTGGCAAAACGAGTTAAGAAAACAGGTTCAGGGAAATTGAAGAGAAGCCATGCATATACTTCTCACCGTTTCCATGGAAAAACTAAGAAGCAGCGTCGTCACTTGGCAAAATCAGGTGTTGTACATGCTACAGACTACAAACGTATCAAGGAAATGTTAGTGAAATAGGGAGGAATAAAGTATGGCAAGAGTTAAAGGCGGAACTGTATCACGCGCTAGAAGAAAAAGAGTCTTAAAACTGGCTAAGGGATATTTTGGTTCAAAACACACATTATACAAAACAGCAAATGAGCAGGTAATGCACTCATTTAAATACGCATACAATGACCGTCGTAAATTAAAAGGCAATATGCGTAAATTGTGGATCACTCGTATCAATGCAGCTGCACGTATGAATGATCTTTCATATTCACGTTTAATGCACGGATTGAAACTGGCTAATATCCAGATCAACCGTAAAATGTTATCTGAAATGGCTATCCATGACGCACAGGGGTTTGCTAAACTGTGCGATGAAGCCAAAGCAGCTTTACAGTAAAAAGAACGTTTAAGGAATGTACGATTGTCATACATTCCTTTTTTTATTGTTTGAAATCTGTGATAGGATATGGCACAATTAAATTGAACAAATATCAAATTTGGTCATTTTACTTTTTATTTGACTAATTTTAGTATATAGTCAGATATAGAAGAGGTCTAAGCTACAATAAGACCCTTCCATTATTTTGAAAGTATGCGTGTTGATGTTTAAACAGAAAAAGAAAGAGGGTAGTATGAAAAAAAGAAAAATCAGTAAATTTTTATTGGCAACAAGCTTAAGTGTTGGTAGCTTTTCCAGCCTTCCTTTTACGGCTCCTACGGTTTATGCAAAAGAAGAATCCTCTTCCTCCTCCTATGGAGTATTTTTAGTAGACTTTAATAGTGAAACAGTAGGCATGGAGCTTCCGGATGAGGATGATTTTTGGGCTATTTACGATGCCTTAGCAGGTCAATTTCCAGCGGGAACTGTTCACGCCGGTGATGAATTTGATGGAGAAGTGGATGTTTCTCATTTGGATAATCCTGTTCCCCTGCCAACACCTATTCGTACCACATATGTACCAAAGGATGGATTAGGGGTTTGGACATTTACAGGATGGGACATTGATTCTCTTGCCCCGGATGACGATAGTGGCGCTGCAGTTGGTTTGTGGGCATACCGTCCTTATAGTGAAATGCAAAAAGTGAATGTGACCTATGAGTTCGAGGCGGCAGATGGTACGAGTTTACCATCGGAAGTATTAGCTTATCTACCTGCTGCAGAAAGCCATGATGTTAATACGGAAGTTACAGCTACACAACCAGCATCCGTTTCCGTTGACGTCAATGGGAAAAAATGGGTGTTTAAAGGTTATAAAGAAGGAAATACCCAAGTAGCAGCTCAGGATATTGTATTCCACGGTGTTTGGGAACAAGAATCTACAACCTATAAAGCAAGTTATCGTTTTGAATCCGGAACCGACTCCATGGAACTGCCGGAAGAAGTCAAAGCCCTGCTTCCAAGCGATGACAACGCCTATGAAAACGAAGCCAAAGTAACGTCCAAGGCGCCAAGCCAGACTTCCGTAGAAGTACAGGATGGAACCTGGAACTTTGTATCGTATGATGAAGCCGAGAAAACAGTGAACCGCGACAATGTGGAATTTGTGGGCACCTGGACCTATACGCCAAAAGAATATCATGTGGTTTATCATTTTGGTTCGGGTAGTGATGACTATGATCTTCCACAAGAAGTTATGGATTTATTACCGGTAGATGCACAGGGATATTCTAATCACGAGGTAGTATCGACTATTTTACCAGTTCAACAAAAGGTTACTGTTGAAAATGGAGAATGGGTCTTCAAGGGTTACGATGCTGATACAAAGACCGTTCAAAATGCTAATGTATCTTTCATTGGTACATGGGTGTTTGAAGCGAATAGATATCCGGTTTCCTATCGATTTGTGTCTTTGACTTCAGGATTAGATTTACCGGAAGAAGTGAATATTCTTCTGCCTTTCGATGAGAAAAACTATGAAGATCAGACGACTGTGCATGTAAAAGACTTACTGCAAAGACAGGTAAAAGTTGCGAATGGCACCTGGCTATTTGAAGGGTTTGATGCGCAGGAAAAGGTAGTGAATCATGCTGGTGTGGAATTTGTTGGAACATGGAAATTTGTTGCAGACAACGAAGAGAATCCGGTGTATTACCACGGTCACTATCAGTTTGTTTCAACGGATAGCCAGTATAACTTGCCGGATGTGATCTTATCTATGTTACCAAATGACCGCTCTGATTATCGAGATGGAGAAACTGTTCACGCTATCTTGCCGATTGGGCAGAAAGTTGTACTTGCCAACGGAACTTGGACTTTCTTGGGTTATGATGCTGGCGAAAAAGTCGTTCATGAACAGGATGTAACATTTGTAGGACGCTGGGAATATACACCGGCATCGACCGAGAAAACTCCTGGTAAAGATCAAGGGCAGCCAACCAAAAAAACATCTGCATCAACAAAAACAAAGCGTGTTAACACAGCTGTAGGAAGTATGATGTCATTATGGACTGCATTTGGCAGCCTCTCTGCCATGCTGGCTGTACTTTTGAAGCGTAAGAAGAAATAAAAACATCGTGTTTAATTATATACCCTTCCAACTGATTCTTTTAGTTAGGGAGGGTATATTGTTTTTGGGGGCATTCTCTTTTGAGAAGCTGCGTTTTACTGTACGGTGCTATTGTGAAATATAGAAAAGATAAAAAGTCTTGACATCTGCTTTATGTTAGTCTAAACTAACTATATAGTTAGTAATATCTAACAGGAGGTACGTTTTTATGAAATATGTATATGCTTCCCGGACAGGGAATGTACAAAGCATTGTATCAGATTTGGGTTTAGATGCTTTATGTATTCAATCGGGTGATGAAGTGATGGAAGAGCCATTTATCTTATTTACGTATACCGATGGGTATGGCGATATTCCTATGGAAGTTGAGTCTTTTTTGATGGCCAACGGGCAAAATCTGAAAGGTGTTATTGTTTCTGGTGACACGAGTTATGGAGAGGCATATTGTCAAGCAGGCGATAAAATTGCGGATGAGTATGGCGTGGAATGTCTGTACAAAGTAGAAAATGCCGGTGAAGCAGCGGATATCGAAGCCATACAAGCGATTTTATCCAATGTGTAAAACAGAACAGTATCAATTTGAAGAATTGTTAGCCTATCATTGTGCACCTACGCTCAAGGGGTACAAAATAGCGAATATGTTTCATGTATCTAGAACATTGTTTCCTTGTGCCGAGGAAATAATTCTAGAATATAACGAAAAGTTTAAGGCAAAAGGCCTGGCTTTTCGAATCCTGCAGGCAGAACGACCGCGCATCACATTTTATTTATACTCGATCGACAGTTTTATAAAAATCCTGAAACAAGAAAAAATCCGAGTGTTTTTAGAACGCCTGGGGTATCCTACACACTCACCCACTGCCTGCCTGGATTTTTTGGAAAAAAGAATGGAAGAAGCGACGTATCCGCATGAAATCGGTATCTTTTTGGGATATCCGTTAGAAGACGTGCTAGGTTTTATTCAGAATAAACCATGTTGTTGTATGGGAGCCTGGAAGGTCTATGATCAAAATAGTGTTACCCGTTGCAAGGAATTATTTTCACTCTTTGAATATGTACGAAATCAATTTATTCGAGGTGTAGAAAATGGATGTCGCATTGAACAATTGATGGAAACACAGGCTTAGAATGCTTTGATTCAATCGTTTGGCTTGACTTTCACAGGAAGTTAGAGTAAGCTAACGTCATCAGTTAGAGGATTATAACTGATAACTGCCGCGTTTCGAGATGACTCTCGAAAAGACTATAAAAAGACTGCTATTCATTTTGATTCTAGATATAAAAATCATTTGACTCTTTTATAGGATAAGCAGTCTATGGTCAAATGGTGTTTTTCAGGATATTTCCCAGATATCTTGAAAGGATACAACGGGAAACAGTCGTTGTAAAGAAGTCTGAAATTAAGAATTTATCAGCACTCTTGATCGTATCTTTCTATGCAGCGCGCATAGGAGCTCTGATTTAAAAATTTCCTCAATATACCTATACCTTACCTTATTTAATTTCTAAGAACGATCAAGGATAGAAAAGCCCTCAGGGGCTTTTTGTGCGAAAGGAGAATAAAGAAATGCAGGAATTGGGACAATCGTTAGAAGACTACTTGGAAGCTATTTTGATTTTAGAAAAGCAGTTGGATACTGTGCATAATATTGATATTGCGAGTTATCTGGGTTTCTCAAAATCCAGCGTTTCTCACGCATTAAAGATCTTACAGGCAGACAAGCTGATTCAGATTCACCGGGATAAATCAGTTAAGCTGACAGGGGAAGGACAAAAAACGGCCCAACATACGTACCAGCGACATGAATTCTTTACCAAAATGCTTCAACAGATCGGAGTGAATAAGTTTACGGCTGAAGAAGATGCCTGTCGCTTGGAGCATGTCATCAGCGATGAGACGTTTCAGGCAATCAAGAAGTATTATGAGTTTCATGAATAATTGAAGAAAGGATATGTGTTTTGACATGTATTCTTTTTTTATGCACAATTCGCATAATTTTTCAAGTTATATGCTTCTAATTAGACTTGACTTATTTCTATGGTAAGTGTAAACTAACTTTGTGGTTAGATGTAGCTAATTAGAAATAGTTAACTTAGGAGGGATGCTATGCCATTAACATTTGCACAAATGAGCAAAGAATATGTCATTGTGAAAATTACAGGGCAGGATAAAATTCGAACCCATTTGCGAAACCTGGGAATCATGGAGAATGAAACAGTCTCTGTCGTTCAAAGCATTCGTGGTAACTTAATCGTGGAGATCAAAGGCGTTCGAATCGCATTGGATAAGTCCCTGGCCAATCGAATCATGGTATAGAATTCAGGAAAGGATGAGAGAATGAAGACACTCAAAGATTGCAAACCTTCAGAAACGGTTTTTGTTAAAAAGATCACAGGTACAGGTGCCGTGAAACGTCGCATCATGGATATGGGAATTACCAAAGGGGTAGAGATCCATATACGCAAGGTAGCACCATTAGGCGATCCGATCGAATTGAATATTCGGGGCTATGAATTATCGGTACGTAAACAAGATGCACAGATGATCGAGGTAGAATAGGAAGGGCTTTGTATGGAAATAAAAATTGCTTTAGCAGGAAATCCGAACAGCGGAAAAACAACGTTATTTAATAATTTGACGGGTTCCAGACAACGGGTAGGAAACTGGCCTGGTGTTACGGTAGAAAAAAAAGAAGGAACATTAAAAGGACATAACGAGGTTACGATCCAGGATTTACCGGGTATCTATTCTCTTTCACCGTATTCATTAGAAGAGGTTGTATCAAGAAATTATCTGGTGAAGGAAAAACCAGATGCCATTTTGAATATCGTTGATGGAACGAATATCGAGCGTAACTTATATTTGACGACACAATTGTTGGAATTGGGTATTCCGATGGTTGTGGCCGTTAATATGATGGATCTGGTAGAACGAAACGGGGATAAGATCGATATTTCCAAGCTTTCACAGGAGCTGGATTGTCCGGTTATTGAAATCAGTGCATTAAAAGGAAAAGGAACCAAAGAGGCGGCCTTAAAGGCTGTAGAGGTTGCCAAAAGTCATCATGCCGCAAAGATTTCGCAAACTTATACGAAAGATATTGAAACGACCTTAAAGAAAATTGAGACTGTCATTGAAAATCAGGTGAATCATACCATGCTTCGCTGGTATGCGGTCAAGGTCTTTGAGCGCGATGAAAGAATTGATGAGTTTATTAAGCTTGATACTGCACAAAAAAGTCAGATTGAACCATGGATCCAATCTGTAGAAGAAAAGATCGATGATGATTCTGAAAGTATCATTACTTCACAGCGCTATGACTTTATTACGAAAATTGTTTCCCATGCGGTAAAAAAGAAAGGCTCTAAACATGAATTATCGATTTCAGATAAGATCGATAGAATCGTGACAAACCGTATTTTGGCCTTACCGATTTTTGTTCTCATTATGTATTGTGTCTATACGATCGCGATGGGAGGTACTGCTATTTCGATTGGTACCATGGGTACAGATTGGGCCAATGATGTGCTGTTTGGCGAAATCGTTCCGAATTTCTTTGAGGGCATTTTGACAAGCCTGCATGTCAATGATGTGCTGTCTGGCTTGATTATGGATGGAATTGTAGGAGGTGTGGGTGCCGTATTAGGTTTTGTACCACAGATCCTTGTCTTGTTCTTATTGTTGTCAATCATGGAAGATGTAGGCTATATGTCTCGTGTTGCGTTTATTATGGATCGTATCTTCCGTCGTTTTGGATTATCCGGGAAAAGCTTTATTCCGATGCTTGTCGCAACCGGATGTGGGGTTCCGGGTATCATGGCCAGTCGTACGATCGAACAAGATCGAGATCGTAAGATGACGATCATGACAACGGGCTTTATCCCCTGTGGCGCTAAAATGCCGATTATCGGTTTATTTGCCGGTGCCGTCTTTGGCGGAAGCTCTCTTGTCGCAACCAGTGCTTTTGTGATTGGAATCGCAGCAGTTGTCATCAGTGGAATCATGCTTAAAAAGTTTAAGGCTTTTGCCGGTGAACCTGCTCCGTTTGTCATGGAGCTGCCGGCATATCATTTGCCAAGTGCTGGCAATGTGCTTCGTGCTACCTGGGAAAGAGGATGGAGCTTTATCAAACGTGCCGGAACGATCATCTTGTTGAGTTCTATCGTTCTTTGGTTCCTGCAGGGATTTGGTTTTACTGATGGTCAGTTTGGAATGGTTGAAGATAATAACACCAGCCTTCTGGCTAGTCTGGGAAGTGCGATTGCCTGGATCTTTGCCCCTCTTGGCTGGGTTGGCGATATGGCCTGGAAAGCAACGGTGGCAACATTTACCGGCTTGATTGCCAAAGAAGAAGTGGTCAACACATTTGGTGTACTGTATAACTTCTCTGAAGTTTCTGAGGAAGGAAACGAGATTTGGACATTGATTGCCCATGATTTTACACCGATTGCCGCTTACAGCTTTATGATCTTTAACTTACTTTGTGCCCCTTGTTTTGCAGCTATGGGAGCCATTCGTCGAGAAATGAACAATAAGACATGGACTGTGGCCTCCATTGCTTATATGTGCGTGTTTGCTTATGTTTCTTCTTTAATTGTATATCAGCTGGGCGGATTGCTGCTTGGAGAAGTCAGCTTTGGTTTCTGGACGATCATTGCCCTTGCATTATTGATCTTAATCTTATATCTTTTATTTAGACCAGGTTATAAGCCTAAATCAGAAGCTTTGAAAATGAACCAAATTCAAGCTGTAAAATAGATTGGAAGGAGGAAACGATATGGGAAATCTGATTGTCATCGGCATACTTTCTATTATCGTTTTTCTGGTCGTACGCTCGATGTGGGAGCAACGAAAGAACCCTAAACAGTGTACTGGGGACTGCTCATCATGTGGCTCGACAGGCTGCCATCATGACTGGGAAGCCATTCGTAAAGAAATTAAACTAAAGGAGCAGATGAAGTGATCTGCTCTTATTTTTTAAGGAGATTCACATGGTAAAAACAATTTTAAAGATAGAAGGTATGATGTGTGGTATGTGCGAAAGCCATATCAACGCGGCCATCCGTAAGCATTTTGATGTAAAAAAGGTAAAGTCTTCGCATAAAAAAGGACAAACTGTGATCGTATCGTATGAAAAGATCGATACGAGAGCTTTGAAAAAAGTAATCGATGAAACGGGATATACCTTAAAAAGTGTGGAACAAAGCGAAGATGAATGATCTGCTGTGGATTCCGGAATCTGATTTGACGAAACTTACTAAAAAAGTGTAATATAGATATGATTTATGATTCGGAGTGATGAACATGGCAGATCAAAACAAGAAAGAAAAAAGTGCATTGGAACAGCTGAAAGCACTGCAGGAAAACGAGACGATTTCTTCTTTGCAGATCAAGGAACCGGATTTAAAGGGATTTGATGCCTCCAGTGTGTTTGAAATTGATACAACACAAAAGGAAGAGCCGAAGCACAAGATCTTTGGGAAACGTTCACAAAGACATGCCCAGGTGAAAGTAAAAGCTTCTGTGTTTGATAATGAAGATGTGGAAGTCCAAGATATTTTTGTGGCAGAAGGCTTGAAGTCACAGCCATTAAAGCGTTCACAGAAAAAACAGGAGCCACAGGAAGTCAAACCGGAAGAGCCAAAACCAATCGTAGAAGAAGTAAAGGTGGAACCGATTCCTGTTGAAGACGAAGTGTTGGAACAGGAAGAAGAGTTGGTTAGCGAAGAAGCACAGGTTGATGAAGAACAGCCGGAAGAAGTGGCTGAAGTCGTAGAAGAAGAGGTCGAGGAACCAAAAGAAGTGGAAATGGAAGAGGAATCCGAAGAAGCTGACTCGGAAATTGAACCATCGTTAGAAGATGAAAACCAATACGATGAAGATGATCTGTATGTAGAGAAAAAGAGATTTCTTCTCTCTCACTATGATAAAGAGGAAGCATATCTGGAAGAACAGTCAAAAGAAGGCTTCCACTATGTACGTAATGTAGGAAAGAAATATTTCTTTGTCAAAGAAGAGCCTAGAGACTATTACTATTCTATCTGTTATTTTGTAGTAGAACCTTCGGCTCATGAATGGCGTAAATGGGAAGCGGATGGATGGAAGCTGGTTTCTCGTGTGCCGGCTAAAAAGAAAAAAGATGCCGGATGGTTTGTTTTTAGAAATGAACTTCAGGGCGATGATCTGAAAAAAGAAATTCCCAATGAAGCTGAAAAGTTCAAATTCTTTAAAAAACATGCCAATTCTTGTCGTTCTACCATGTTTTTATTCTTCATCTGTATGGCGATTTGTGCCTGTGCGGCCTATCTGCAGTATTTGTTTAATGGATTTATTGCGGTTATTGCGGCCTGTGCCGTCTTATTCTTGATTTCTTTTATCTTCTTTTGTATGTATGGAAGAATGCTTGCTTCTTCTAAGAAAAAGGTTCGTTTGTTGAAGGCAAGACTTCGTGTTCGCGAAAGAGAGGAAACATTCAAAAATGAAGGACTGATTCCAGATGATCAGACCGAAGATGATCTGGATTCACAATGGGAAGATTTAGATGAGGAAGGCGATGAAGTAGAAGAAGAGGAAGATTCTTTTGAACTTGAAGACGAAGAGGAAGAAAAATTAGAAGAAAAGCCGAAAAAAAGACGCTTTGGCAGAAGAAAGCGCAAATAAAAAGCGCTCCAGATCATGTGGAGTTCAACAAAACATAAGAAAAGAGATATGGGGTGGGGTTCCACCCCATATCTGTTTCATTTGGATAGAAGCCACAGTGTATCCAAACAAGATAGGAAAGTAAGAAATCGTGCTGATTCTGTATTCAGGCTTTCCATATGGAAGACAAATCATTTGAAATAAAAAGATTTTGATTTATGATGGAAGTGAATCCATCGAACAGGATCGATTCTGAATCCAAGTATTTTGTACATATCGATTGTAATGGAGGAATGTAATGAGTCAAGTGACCAAACGTGCTTTAGAGAATTCACTAAAGCATTTGTTGTTAAAGAAGCCGCTGAATAAGATTACCATTGGCGATATCACGGAAGATTGCGGGATCAATCGCATGACATTTTATTATCATTTTAAAGATATCTATGATTTGGTTGAATGGGTTTGTCTAGAGGACGCGAAAAAGGCGTTGGATCAAAAAAAGACACACGATACCTGGCAACAGGGCTTGTTGCAGATTTTCTATGCGGTCCGTGAGAATAAGCCATTTATCTTAAATGTATACCATTGCATTGATCGAGGGCAGGCAGAGCGCTATTTAAAGCCTTTAACGGATCAACTTTTAATGGGTGTTGTGGAAGAAGAAGCACAGGGGCACCATGTGCGTCAGGCGGATAAAGAATTTATTGCCCGAATCTATTCGTATTGTTTTGTGGGGTTGATGTTGGATTGGGTCAAAGACGGAATGCACGAAGATCCTAAAGATCTGGTGGATAAACTAGCGTTAGTGATACAGGACGATTTTTCTATGGCCTTATCACGATTTGAGTTTTAATTTTTTTATCAAATGCTGCATTTTGATGTTTTTTTCATCAGAATGCTTTTTTTGTTTATGGCGATAGAGGAGGGCTTCGTTTATCTTTTGTGTATCAGTAAGGAGGAACATAATATGTACTATGCATCAGGAACGTATGAAGCCTTTGCACATCCTAAAAAACCAAAAGATGTGGATGAAAAATCAGCGTATATCATTGGGACTGGGTTGGCTGGATTATCTGCCGCGTTTTATCTGGTTCGAGATGGACAGATGAAAGGAGAACATATTCATTTATTGGAAAAACTGGATCTGGCAGGTGGAAGCTGTGATGGCCGAAAAGATTTGAATAAGGGATTTTATATGCGTGGCGGTCGTGAAATGGATAATCATTTTGAGATCATGTGGGATATGTTTCGCGATGTACCTTCCATCGAAACACCAGGGATATCGGTGTTAGATGAATACTATTGGTTAAATAAGGAAGATCCAAACTACTCTTTATGTCGTGCGACCGTGAATCGTGGGCAAGATGCATATACGGATAAACAGTTTAAGCTCGACAAGGAGAGTGCTTTGGCTTTATCGCATCTGTTTATGACACCAGAAAAAGATCTGGAAGATAAAAAAATCAGCGATGTACTTCCAGAATCGTTCTGGAATACAAATTTCTGGCTGTATTGGCAGACGATGTTTGCGTTTCAAAAATGGTCCAGTGCCTTAGAGATGAAACGATATCTTTGTCGCTATGTGCATCATATTGATGGCTTGCCGGATTTTAGTGCCTTGCGTTTTACAAAATACAATCAGTATGAAAGCATGATCCTGCCGCTTGTCAAATATTTGGAAGCACATCATGTACAGATTGAATATGGCATGGATGTCAAAAATGTCATCTTGGAAACAAGAGGGAATAAAAAAATCGCTCGTCAAATAATTTATGTGAAAGAGGGAAAGGAATGTTCGATTGATTTGATTGAAAAAGATCTAGTCTTTATCACCAATGGATGTTGTACCGATACTTCGTGCTATGGTGATCAAAACCACGCTCCAAATCTCAATCATGTAAAGAACGGCTGCGGAGAATCTTGGGACTTGTGGAAGAATATTGCCTCACAAGCAGAACATGGTGAATATGGTCGACCGGAAGTTTTCTGTTCGGATATAGAAGCTACGAATTGGATGAGTGCTACAGTGGCCACTTCGAATGAAGAAATCATTGAAAAGATCATGAACATTTGTAAGCGTGATCCCCGTATAGGCAAGGTTACCACCGGCGGAATTGTAACGATTAAGGACAGTGTCGATCATTGGTATATGTCTTGGACAATCAATCGCCAGCCACAGTTTAAAGCACAGGATAAAAATACGGTTTTAATCTGGCTGTATGGTTTGCACACCGATGTCAAAGGAAACTATGTACAAAGAGAAATGCGAAATTGCACGGGTCAGGAAATTTGTCAGGAATGGTTATACCATATCGGTATCGAAGAAAGTCACATTCAAGATTTGGCACAAAATGCCTGTCATACAACCACATGTTTTATGCCATACATCAATGCTTTCTTCCAGCCAAGAAAGAACAGCGATCGTCCTAAGATCGTAGTCGATGGTGCCGTTAACTTTGCCTTTATCGGACAATTTGCGGAAACACCGCGAGATACGATCTTTACAACAGAGTATTCGATTCGTACGGGTATGGAATCGGTTTATACGCTGTTGGATATCGATCGTGGGGTTCCAGAAGTATGGGGCAGTCAATACGATGTTCGTGAATTGTTAAAGGCAAGTTATTATGCCATTGATAAAAAAATGCTATCCCAAGTAAAGTTGAGTCTTAAAGAAAGAGAAATGCTTAAAGTCTTGTTGAAACGAGTCAAGGGAACTGATATCGAACTGTTATTAAAAGAAAGTGGTTTGATCGAATAGAATAAAAAGAAACGAAGTTTATTAGCTTCGTTTCTTTTCTTCCTTTAAAATTGTAGAGATTCGCCTGTACATGCCTGGATGGTCATATTCTAAGAATTCGATGATCGGATGGGGATTGACATCGATCAATTCATCCGTAGAAATGGTTTTAAAGGTTTGAATCAATGCATTTCCATAACCATGTTGAACGGCATTGTTGTCCGCTTCATTTTCTTCTTTACAGGAAACATAGTTTCGATAGAGGTTTAAGATGAAAAGGATGGGCTTGAATAGGGTTAAAAAACAGCTGAGGCTTAAATAATAGTTTGTATATTCTAAATGAAAGTCGTGTAATATCCATTCGTTGAGTGAAAGGATTACATGGGCATTGGGAATGAGCCATACTAAAAAACAAAAGAAGCATACGATCCATACATATTGGAGCCAGTTCCAGATGTTTTTCTTATGTTTTAAATGCCCGATTTCATGAAGCAATACGGCATAAAGTTCATCGGTTTTATTTTGAAGAATGAAGTTATCCGCAATGCCAAATTCGCGATAGCCTAAAAAAGAGAGTAAAAATGCATTTCGACTGTTGGATTTCTTAGATTCATCATAGATTTTGATATGACGTACTTTCTTTTTGGATTCTTTACAAAATTCCCATATTTGTTGACGCAGCTTTCCTTCTTCCAATTCATGAAAATGATATTGAAGGCGCATGGAACCAAGCGCAATCAGTTGAAGGATGCAAAATAAAAGAAAGAAGACAAAAGCTAGACCTAGACAAAATAGAAACGATTCCGTATACGATATCGCAAAGTGGTGTGTCCAGCTTTCTATGTGGGTACAAATATAGACAAAAAGGTATCCTAACAATAGGGTTGCGATACCATTGGTTATATTAGAAATCAGCAGATCTTTAAAAAACTCCTTTTTGGTTCGATGATTGAGTTCATAGCGGTTTTCTATGGTAAAGGTTGTATAGTAATCAAAAGGAAGATCGATCAGTTGATCGATTAACAGGATAACCAACATCGTTAAGATCCATCCGATATACGGATTGGGATGGTCTAACAAGCTGTAAAATGGACTGATCAAAACGATCAAAGAGGCACAAGTCGATAGGATGGAACGGGTAAAGAAGATGGGTTTTAAGTCTTTTTTATAGGCCAAAAAAGTTTGATACCGGTCGGCTGGATAGATATCTGCCACTTCTTTAGGAAGCGGCTTTTTTCTTTGATGTTGTATAAGAGTATAGGTTATGATCTCATATAAAAAAGAAAGAATCGTAAATACAATGAGTAGAATTCGCATGGTGAGAATCTCCTTTCACAAAAAGAAAAGAGCGACTTACGCCTGCTCGATTCCTGCGTCTTTCATGGTTTGTTCTAATGCTTCTCCTGCCAAAAGACAAGTTTTCAAACAACGCGATTCTTTGTCATGGTGGATTGGCTTAATGTCTTTACAGTCCATTCCACCCAGCTTTTCTTTGAAGTTTCGAACACATTTTTGGATCTGTGGACGAAATGTGTCGATTTCTTCATGTGCTTTTGATTGAATCACTTTTTTGGATACGGCTGCTACACTGCCGATGAGTGCCCCACAGGTAGAGCCGACAAACATACCACCGCCAAAACCGGATAAGACTTTCATGGAATCCTCGTCCAGCTTTAGATCGTAATACTCATTGGCGGCATGGATCAAGGTTTCTGAACAGTTGTAGTTTCCTTGTACGTAATACTTTTGAATTGTTTCTTGTAATGTCATTTTAATCACCGAATTTATTTTGACACAATTCCTTCAAAATCGCAATTATGCTAAAATAAAGACAATATAAGTGAGGTTAACTATGACAGTATTGGATAAAAGTGTACCCTTTATTCGGGTGTTAATGGTCATGCCTAGAAAAACGGTACGAAAAGAAATTCCTTTAAACACAAAGTATCAGTATGTCGAGTTTGATGACACGCTAAAAGAAGCCTGGTGTAAGCTGCAGCTGGAAGTGGGCTTATTTGATTCTTTAGCACAGGCAAAGGAAAAATGGGAATCGATGTTAAAGGAAGATCGTGCTTTTTTTGTACAGAACTTTTTATTTGTGGCAGATCAACAGGGAGAGCTGGTGGCTTCTGCCGGATTATGGCCAGGTCATGACTTTGAAGAAAAACGTTTACGAGTTCATTTTGTTGCCGTAAAGGAAACAGCGCAGCATCAAAAGATTGCGCAAAGCATGTTGTCTAAACTGTGCATGCGCTATGATGAAAACCCGGGTAAGTATCCGCTGTATCTGGTCACACAATCACAAAGCTATGGGGCGATCGCATTATATGCCCGTTTGGGATTTACCCCTTATTTAGGCAACACCAAAGATATCAGCAGTGAACAGGCTGAAAAAGATTGGGGACAGGTAACGCAAATTTTAAAAGAGAAAGCGGTTCGTCATTGAATCGCTTTTTTAAGGAGTAAAAGAGTATGAATTCTATATATGATGATGAACAGTTTTTTCAGGAATACGCAAAAATGGATCGCAGTCAAAAGGGGTTACAAGCTGCCGGAGAGTGGCATCTGCTGCAGCTCTTGTTTCCTGGTTTAGAAGGAAAAGATGTGTTGGATCTAGGCTGTGGATATGGCTGGCATTGTGAATATGCAGCCAAACAAAAGGCCAGAAAAATCTTAGGGATCGATCAAAGCTATAAGATGATCTCAGAAGCCCGGAAGAAACATACGGCTAATAACATCGACTATCGCGTCTGTGATCTATGCAGCTATGAGTATCCCAAGGATACATGGGATCTGGTCGTATCCAATCTGGTGCTGCATTATGTCAAAGATCTGGAATGGGTGTTTGAACATGTACATCAGACATTAAAGCCAAATGGTATCTTTCTTTTGAATATAGAACATCCGGTCTTTACATCCGGTATTCATCAAGACTGGATTTATGACAAGCAGGGAAAGATTCAATACTGGGCAATCGATGATTATTTCAAGCCCGGAGAAAGAAGTACGCATTTTTTGGGATGTGAAGTCAAGAAGCAGCATCACACATTGACTCAAATCTTAATGGGATTGATTCATACGGGTTTTGAATTGTTGGTGGTAGAAGAAGCCATGCCATCTATGGAGATGATGGAACTGCCAGGTATGAAAGATGAACTGCGGCGTCCGATGATGCTTCTGGTCAAGGCTAAAGCGATAAAATCAACGTTTTAGCAGATCGTTCTTGACAGTGCTAAACACATATTGTACACTATATTAGCAGGTTAAATGGAAGAGTGCTAAAAGGAGTGGTAATATGACCAGAAAAAAACAATTTAAAGCCGAATCGAAACGATTGTTGGATCTGATGATCAATTCGATTTATACGCACAAGGAAATCTTTTTACGTGAATTGATTTCCAATGCCAGTGATGCGATTGATAAATATTATTATGAACATGCAGGACATGTCAGTCCGGATCAGTTTGAGATTCGCTTGGAACCCAATAAAGAAGCACGTACGTTAACGATCATCGATAATGGGATCGGTATGAACAAAGAAGAACTGGAAGAAAATCTGGGTACGATCGCAAAGAGTGGTTCTTTAGCGTTCAAAGAACAGATGGATGATGAGTCAAAGAATGATGTTGATATCATTGGACAGTTTGGTGTCGGATTCTATTCTGCTTTTATGGTGGCAAAGGATCTGGTTGTCATTTCGAAAAAGGAAGAGGAACCAGCCTGGCGCTGGGAAAGTGATGGCGAAAGTGGTTATACCATGGAAGAAGCTCAAAGAGATGGTCATGGTACAACTATTATCCTTTCCTTAAAAGAAGATACGGAGGAAGAAAAATACTCCCAATATCTGGAAACATATGAATTAAAAGAACTGGTACGTAAATATTCGGACTATATTCGTTATCCGATCCATATGAATGTGGAAACGTCAAAAGTTAAAGAAGAAACCAAAGATTCCGATAAACCGGAATATGAAACTGTCATCGAGGATCAGACGTTGAATTCCATGGTACCTTTATGGAAACGTCAAAAGTCAAAGATTACCGAAGAAGAATACAATCAGTTCTATAAGGATCATTTCTTTGATTTTCAGGATCCACAGCGTGTAATTCATTTCAGCGTGGAAGGAAATGTGAGCTTTACCGCTTTATTATACATTCCAAGCCATGTACCGCAGGGATTCTATCAACAGGACTATAAAAAAGGCTTGCAGTTGTATTGTAGAGGCGTATTCATCATGGACCATGCCGAAGAACTGCTGCCGGACAGCCTTCGCTTTGTTAAGGGGTTAGTTGATTCACAAGATTTGTCCTTAAATATCTCTCGTGAAATGCTGCAGCACGATCATCAATTAAAGGCAATCGCTTCTCGTATTGAGAAAAAAGTCTTAAGTGAACTGACTACGATGCTGACAAAAGAAAGAGAAGAATACGAAAAATTCTGGAAAGAATTTGGCATCAATCTAAAATTTGGTGTCTATAATAACTATGGTATGGATAAAGAGAAGTTCCAGGATTTATTATTATTCTATTCTTCTAAGGAACAAAAGCTGGTTACGTTAAACGAATATGTAAATCGTATGAAGGAAGACCAGAAGGATATCTACTATGTATCTGGTAAGGATGTGGCCTTGATCGATAAGTTACCAATCGTTCAAACCTTGAAGAAGAAAGAGTTTGAGGTTTTATATCTGACCGATGAAGTTGATGAATTTGTCATGAATACATTGATGAACTATCGTGAAAAGACATTTAAGAATGCGACACAAGGGGATTTGGATCTAAATACCGAAGAAGAGAAAAAGGAACTGGAGAAGACAAAAGAAGATAATAAAGATCTTCTGGAGTTCATGAAAGAAAGCTTGAAGGATAAGGTCAGTGAAGTAAAACTTTCCAATCGTTTAAGCGAGGATCCGGTTTGTTTAACAGCTGGAGAAGGACTCTCTTTTGAGATGGAAAAAGTATTTGCGAATATGCCGGGTGACAATCCAATGGGGCCGATGAAGGCAACGCGTATTTTGGAAATCAATCCATCGCATCCGATCTTCTCTACATTAAAAGAGCTGTATGCCAAGGATAAAGAAAAGGTCAAAGAAGTAGCGGATGTATTGTATGACCAAGCCTTGCTGATTGAGGGCTTTACCATCGAAGATCCAATTGCTTATTCACGTAAAATCTGTGAATTATTAGTAGATAGTCATAAGTAGGATGCAAAATCCTACTTTTATTATCGGAAATATTCTTGGCGTAGGAAGGATTTATGCTTATAATGGTCAAGGGGTCTTACTATGGCAGTTCTACAAAAGACAATGACAAAAGGTGTAATTTGGAAGCAGATGGTTCTTTTTGCGCTGCCGATCTTCTTTAGTAATTTATTTCAACAATTATACAATGCAGCGGATTCTTTGATCGTAGGAAACTATTTAGGCAGTGAAGCGCTGGCTGCGGTCAGTTCTTCTGGTAATTTGATTTTTATGATGATTGGCTTGTTTAACGGTATTGCGTTAGGAGCCGGTGTTGTGATTGCCCGCTATTTTGGAGCACAGAATTATGAAAGATTGAAGATTGCCATTCATACCGATATTGCCTTTGGATTTATCATGTCAGCCGTATTGATGGCTGCCGGTATTCTTTTAGCACCCTGGATCTTAGAATTGATGGGTACGCCTGATACGGTGATGCCAGAATCACTGAAGTATTTTTGTGTATATTTTGCCGGAGGGCTGGGTCTTGTTATGTACAATATTTTTGTCGGCATCCTGCAGGCTCTGGGAGATAGTAAACATCCTTTATATTATTTGATCATCTCCAGTCTGATCAATATCGTTCTAGATTATATTTTGATCGCCTGGTTTGGTATGGGTGTCGAAGCGGCCGCCTTCGCAACAATCCTTTCGCAGTTTGTCAGCGCTTTTTTATGTATGTGTCTTTTCCATAACAGTAAGGAAAGTTATCGACTGGTTTTTCGCGATATTCGAATTGAAAAAGAGATGTTAATGGAAATCTTACGCAATGGAATTCCCAGTGGGATTCAAAATTCTATTACCGGAGTTGCCAATGTGGTGGTGCAATCCAATATCAATATATTTGGTGCCATGGCGATGGCCGGCTGTGGGGCTTATTCAAAGATCGAAGGCTTTGCCTTTTTACCGATCATCAGCTTCAATAATACGATTACGACCTTTGTCGGACAAAATCTAGGTGCCCGTCAAAAGGAAAGAGCCAAAAAAGGAGCTGTTTTCGGAATCGTATGCAGTGTCCTGTTAGCGGAATTGATCGGTATTGGAACCGTGATCTTTGCCAAGCCATTGGTTATGTTGTTTGATCAAAATCCGGAAGTGATTGCCTTTGGTGTAGATCGCTCGCAGATTGCCGGTTTCTTTTTCTGCCTGTTGGCGTTTACCCATGCATTCTCGGCCTTGCAGCGCGGCGCCGGAAAGCCTATGATACCGATGATGGTTATGATTTTATGCTGGTGCGTTGCACGAGTTGTCTTTTTAAGTGTGACCGGTTCTCTTTTTTATGATATTCAATTTGTCTATTGGGTCTATCCTTTAACATGGGGCTTGTCTTCTTTGTACTATCTCTATTACATGATTCGGCATAGAAGTCTCTTTTGATTCGGTATATCGAAACATATTCTTTTTTATGACTTTTTGATATACTTATGACTATGATAAAAAATATTGTATTTGATGTAGGAAATGTTCTGGCAACGTTTCAGCCAAAAGAATTTTTAAATGATTTTTATAAAGATCCGAAAATAGCACAGGATCTCTATACACTCTTTTTTGAAGAGAGACTGTGGCATGCATATGATCAAGGGCTATATTCCGGCGCTACATTAAAAAAAGTGGCCATTAAACGTATGCCTTGTTACAAAGAAGAGATTGAAAGGCTGATACCGACATGGGCACGTTATGTGAAACCTTTTGATCGCAGCATACAATTGATGAAACAGTTAAAAGAAGAGGGGTATAAGATCTATATTCTCTCCAATATACCGGAAGATTCGTATCAATATTTTATTGAGAATAACAATATATTTGCGGATGTGGATGGTGGTATTTACTCGTATCAGGATCGATTGATCAAACCGGATCCGGCCATTTTTCAGCTTTTATTGTCGCGGTATGATTTAAAGGCTCAGGAGTGTCTTTTTATTGATGATAAAGAAGAAAATACACAGGCAGCCAGGCAGCTGGGGTTTCATGTCATAACCTTACGAAACCCCGAAGAAATCGAACAGAAAGTTAGGGAAAAGATTCATGAAGTGTAAAGTTAGTAAAATTTGTGGGGGATGCAACTTACTGCATCTGGATTATGAAAAACAAATACAGGAAAAAAAGAACAACGTGGAAGCCTTGTTAACGAGAAATCGGTTAAAGCTTCAAATTGGGAATGTATATAAAGCCAATCGCATCAAAGGCTATCGTAATAAGATAATCGTTGGTTTTGCCAAATACAAAAGGAAAGTGGTATCTGGATTATATGCACCACATTCCCATGCCGTAGTGGCTACAAAGAATTGTTTAATGCATCCAAGAAATGTGGATGCGATCATCGGACGTATCACCGAACTGGTAGATTCCATGAAGATCGAGTTGTATAACGAAAAAACCGGAACCGGGCTGCTGCGCCATGTTCTGATTCGTTATGCCAGCCAAACCAATCAGGTTATGATCGTCTTTGTGACAGCCAAAAGAGCTTTTCCTTCCCGGCGAAATCTGGTGAATGCCTTAGTGAGTGAATTTAAAGAAATCAAAACGATTCTTCAAAGCGTGAATCCGCGAAACACATCCGTGGTCTTAGAAAATGAAGCTTTTGTCTTATATGGTGATGGTACGATCACGGACAAGCTTTGCGGCTTAGATTTTACGATGGGCGCTAATACCTTTTATCAGGTTCATCATGACCAGTGCGAGTTATTGTATAAGGTGGCCAAAGAAAAGTTGCAGCTGCAGGGACAGGAAACGGTATTAGATACTTATTGTGGTATTGGTACGATCGGTTTAAGCCTGGCAGATTCTTGTAAAATGGTGACAGGGGTGGAAATCAATGCGGACTCGATTGGGTTTGCCAAAGAAAATGCTAAACAAAATCGCATAAAGAACGCGCGTTTTGTTTCTATGGATTCCACGCGTTTTATGGAAGAAGCCAAAAAACATCATACTCATTTTGATGTGATCGTATTAGATCCGCCCAGAGCCGGAACTACACCGACATTTATTGAAAATGCCTGTGCCTTGCGCCCTAAAAAGATCTTATATATCTCCTGTGATCCACGAAGTCTGGTTCGTGACTTACATCTGTTCTTTCGCCAGGGCTATAAGGCAAAATCCATGGATCTGGTGGACATGTTTCCGAATACGACCAATGTAGAAAGTGTCGTATTGTTGACAAGAAGATAAGTACATGACGTTAACGCAGTTGAAATATATCGTAGAAGTGGCTCGCTCCCAAACCATCAGCAAGGCCGCAGAAAAGCTGTATATCTCACAGCCTTCTTTGACCTCGGCCATTCGAGAACTGGAAAATGAGTTTCAGATCACGATCTTTCAGAGAACTAATAAAGGCGTGATCCTAACGAAAGAAGGCGAGGAGTTTTTAGGCTATGCCAGACAAGTTTTGATGCAGACGCATCTGATGGAAGAGCGCTATGCCGGAGCCATGCCGGTTCGTCATTCTTTTTGTGTTTCCACACAGCACTATTCCTTTGCGGTCGAAGCCTTTGTCGAGCTTTTGAAAACAGTAGGCGATACGTATGATTTCAGTATTCGAGAAACACAGACGTATGAGATCATAGAGGATGTAGCACGCTTAAAGAGTGAAGTTGGTATTTTGTATCTGAATGCCTATAATGAAGCGGTTTTGAAAAAAGCCTTTAAAGAACATCATTTACAGTTTGAGCGTCTTTTTATCGCCAGACCACATGTATTTGTTGGTATTCATAGTCCTTTAGCGCAAAAGAAGCTTGTCACACTGCAGGATCTGGAAGCTTATCCTCGATTATCGTATGAACAGGGAGAGCACAATGCGTTTTACTTTTCAGAAGAAATTTTAAGTACGCTGGAAAGTAAAAAGGATATTCGTGTCTGTGATAGAGCGACTCTCTTTAATCTTTTGATCGGCTTAAACGGTTATACAATCTGCAGCGGTGTAATCAATGAGCAGTTAAATGGAAAAGACATCATTGCGATTCCATTAGATGTTGAAGATTATATGGAAATTGGATTTATTCATCACAGTCAGGTTGTATATAGTCGCTTTGCGAAACAATATATCGAAATTCTAAAGCAGTTTGCCATAGATTGATCCTATGGTAAACTGTTTCTTTTTTATATTGTACGAATCCATTTGAATCGATTAAGATTAGAGTCATAAATAAGGAGGATGTCACGATGCGTCAATTATATAGTCCATTTCGATATGATTTTGTGGGAAGCTTTTTGCGACCGGAACGTTTAAAACAAGCCAGAGCCGATTTCAAGGCAAAAAAGATTGATGTCCAGGCGTTAAAGCAGGTGGAAGATGAAGAAATCACTAAGCTGATCCAAAAACAGAAAGATGCCGGTTATCATGCGATCACCGATGGGGAATTCAGAAGAAGCTATTGGCATTTGGATTTTATGTGGGGATTGAATGGAATCGAAGAGATTGAACTGAATCACGGGTATTTCTTTCATGGTGAGGAAACAACACCGGGTTCTATCAAGCTGGTTGGGAAAATTTCCGGTGAAAATCATCCGTTTGTCGAACATTATCGCTTCGTAAAACAATTTGAGGATGAAAATACGGTGGCACGTCAGACCTTCCCGGCACCGGCACAGCTGTTGGCGGAACTGTTTAGAGAAGATAATGGGAAGCAGACACTGGCCATCTATCCAGATATTGAAGAACTGATCCAGGATATTGCCAGGGCCTATCAAACGGTGATTCAGGAGTTGTATCAGGCCGGCTGTCGTAATATTCAGATGGATGACTGCACATGGGGCATGTTTTGTGATACCAAATATTGGAGTGCCCGTCAAAATGGAGAAGTTTCCTTGGAAGATGTAGCTTCACAATATTTACGCTTAAACAACTTAGCGTTAGAAAATCGACCGGATGATCTAGTCGTAACAACACATGTTTGCCGAGGAAATTATCATTCCACCTGGGCCAGCAGCGGAGGGTATGATCCGATTGCTTCTTTCTTATTTGCGAAAGAAAATGTAGATGCCTTCTATCTTGAATTTGACGACGAACGCTCCGGTGGCTTTGAACCACTACGTTTTGTACCGAAGGATAAAAAAGTGGTATTGGGACTGGTGACTACCAAAGCGGCTGCCTTAGAAAAGAAAGAGACGATCATTGATCGTATCAAAGAAGCATCGCAGTATGTCGATCTGGAACGCTTGTATTTAAGTCCACAGTGTGGTTTTGCATCCTGTGAAATCGGAAATAAACTGGTAGATCAGGATCAATGGGATAAACTGACACTGGTGAAAGAGATTGCCGAAGAGGTATGGGGATAAATGGCTCGATAGAGTCATTTTTTTACATGAACAAATGAAATGACAAGTTTTTTGAACTATCGTAGAATGAAAGTATGAATTATTTGGAAAATGTATGGCATGCAGGTATTCCGGCTCTTTTCTTCTGGCTGGTTTTTATCTATTCGATGCATAATAATCGAAGTCGTTATCGCAATACATTCTTGTTGATGATGGCTGGCTGTTTCAGCATCCCTTTTGTCTGTTCTTTAACCGGTGAGTATGCGACAACGACTTTTGTCGTGCTGTTACTTTTGATTATTTTACTGATTTTGTTTGTCCCAATCGGATTGATTTGGAATGGTATCTTGATGTGGAGAAGAGAAGGACGTTCTTTAGGCAACCTTTTATCACTGGCTTTTGGGCTGATTATAGGGATTGGGGAAATCGCAACTTTTATCTTCGTTTTACTGACGGGATCACAAGTCGTGGATCGATGGAGTGATTTTCTTTCGCATATATCACAGGGCCTGTTTTTTATTTCGATATCCGTCATCTATGTATCACTGGTTTTTGTCTCCTTTATGTTTTATTGCCTGTTTCTACAAATCATTCCTCATAAAAGAGATTTTGATTATGTCATCATTCATGGCAGCGGGCTGCATAAAGATGGAACAGTGACTCAGTTGTTAAAAGATCGCTGCGACAAGGCTATCGAAGTGTATCGTAAGGATCTATCACCGCCTATTTTGGTTCCTTCCGGAGGTCAAGGCGCTGATGAAGTCTGTTCAGAAGCAATGGCGATGAAGAACTATCTTCTATCACAGGGAATCCCCGAGAATAGGATAGAAATGGAGGATCAGTCTACAACGACCTGGGAAAATTTAAAGTTTTCAAAAACATTGATCGAATCGTTTCCAGGAAGGCATTATGTTGCCCTTGTTACAAGCAACTATCATGTTTATAGAGCTTTGCGTTATTGTTCAAAATTGAATTTTTCTTGTACGGGAATTGGGGCCCGTGTGGCTTCATATTATTGGCCCAGTGCTTTGATTCGTGAATTTGTAGCCGTTCATCGCGAACCAAAACATCTGATTTTGTTTCTTATTGGTTATGTGCTTGTCATTGCACCCATATTGATAAGATGATAAGGAGGATAGAATGAAGAATGTTTATGAATTTGATGCGATACTCTATGAAGTTCCGAAGAAAGGTTGTGCTTATATCATTTTTCCCTGGAATATCAAAGAAGAATTTGGAAAAGGTCGTCTAAAAGTTATGGCATGGTTTGACGGAATTGAATATGAGGGCAGTATTGTAAATATGGGGATCAAGGATGAAACTGGAAACATTTGTTACATCCTAGGTGTAAAAAAGAGCATTCGCCAAACACTTCGTAAAAGAAATGGGGATATCCTTCATGTCATTGTGAAACCACAATTAAATCCATGGGTTTTACATTGAACTTGACAGGTTGGCTGCAATATCGGTTTCATTTTAAAAATTTCGAACGTCACAAGCTTGTAAGCCCGTATTCGACAAAATAACATGAATTTGAAAAAGTAAACGGTAGCGCTTGTGCATCTTAACCAAAACAGCACTAAAAAAAACCATTGAGCGCTTTATCTCAATGGTTTTCTCATTTTATCCTTTTGTCAATTCTTCCAATCGATCGCCGTATGGACTTTCATCACAGTTGACCAATGTGTTTTCATTGGCATACTTCTTAACGGCAGCACTGGACTTGGCGATTGGTTGTAAAGTACCGGCTCCGGCAACACATCCTCCCGGACAAGCCATACCTTCTAACAGGTATCCATCCAATCGTCCGGCTTTTGCCATCATCAACATCGTCTTACAGTTTTTCAAACCTTCAGCCGCCTGTACTTTAACTTCCACTTCCGGATGTTTCTTGTTGATCAAAGATTTAACGGCTTTGGCAACACCACCGCTCACAGCAAATTCACGGCCACGGTTCGTTCCCTTTAACAGTGGATCATTACCTTCGATTTCTTCCAGTTTAACCCCTTTGGCAACAAACATTCCCATGACTTCTTCAAATGTCAGTACAAAATCTACATCACTTCGTACTGATTTACGGCTGGCTTCCAGTTTTTTAGCTGCACATGGACCGATAAATACGACTTTGCAGTCTGGATCGTCTTTTTTGATCATACGTGCTGTTAATACCATTGGCGTTAAGGCCATGGAAATATGAGAAGCATATTGTGGGAAAAGCTTTTTAGCCATAACAGACCAGGCAGGGCAGCAGGAAGTAGCCATCCAAGGTTGTTTTTCCGGCACTTTATCCATGAAGTCTTCTGCTTCTTCGATAGTACAAAGGTCAGCTCCGATGGCAACTTCGACAACATCACTGAAACCTAATTCTTTTAAGGCTGCTGTCAATTTTTCCGGTGTTACACTTGGTCCAAACTGTCCGACAAAAGCAGGGGCAACGGCCGCAACGACACGGTGTCCTTCCTTCATCGCATAAATCGTTTGGAAGATCTGTCCTTTATCGACAATGGCACCAAATGGACAGTTCACTAAACACATACCGCAGCTGACACACTTATCATAGTCAATAACAGCTTTTCCATCTTCATCACTGTGAATCGCATCCATACCACAGCTGGCCGCACATGGACGTTCAATCTTTGTAATAGCTTTGTAAGGACAAGCTTCCATACAACGTCCACACTTGATACATTTATCCTGATCGATCAAAGAACGACCGTTTACAATGTGGATCGCATCTTTTGGACAAACCTCTGTACACTGATGAGAAAGACATCCCTGACAGGCATTTGTGACAAATACTTTCTTTTCCGGACAGGCATTACATGCGAATTTAATGATGTTTACCAACGGATCATCATAATATTTTTTCGCAATAGCACTTTCTTCAATACCATCCGATAACGCTTTAAATTCTTTTGCATCTCTTGTAGGAAGACCCATACCTAAACGTAAACGTTCACCGATAATGGCTCTTTCCAGGAAAATACTGTTACGATAGGTTGCTTTGTCGCCTGGTAACAGTTCATATGGAATCTGTTCGATTCGTTTGGCAAGATCATCACAGTCCTCATAGGCCATGCTGGCGATGGCCGCAAAGACCTTACGACGCAAATCTGTAACTGAGTTGTATATACCGCGCATAGTTCCTCCTTAATATACTTTTTTACCCATTTCATTATATCGGACAATGCCATTAAAAAAAAGGAGAAATTGCTAACAAATTCACAATACTGTTCAGTTTTCGTAAGCATGCTATAATCATTACGGTGATCAAAATGAAAAAAATTGTATGGGACTGGAACGGAACTTTGTTTGATGATATCGATTTGTGTTTGGAATGCATCAATAACTTATTAGTTCATCACGGATTGTCCTGTTTACCGGATAAAGAAGCCTATCGAAAAGTATTTGGTTTTCCGATTGAAAACTATTATCGAGCAATTGGCTTTGACTTCACAAAAACTTCTTTTGAAGAACTGGCTCACGAATATATGGAATACTATCAGGAAAAGAGCTATGACTGCTCATTAGTACAGGATGCTTATCATGTATTAAAACAGGCCAGATCTTTACAAATTGAACAAACAATTCTTTCGGCCAGCAAAAAAGATTATTTGTTGGCGCAGATTCAAAAAAACGATGTACAGGAAAGAGTGGATCACATTTATGGAATTGAAGATATTTATGCGCATAGTAAACTGGAACTGGCAAAAGCATATATGAAGACATGTCAGAAAGAAGATGAAGTCTGGTTTGTGGGCGATAGCTTGCATGATTATGAAGTAGCCAGTCAGGCTGGCGGCAAATGCTTGTTGGTGACGACCGGACACCAATCAAAAGGTCGTTTACAGCAGGCAGGTGTGCCTGTGCTGGATTCATTAAAAGAGTGTTTAGAGGTCATTTATGCAGGAAATTAAGATCGGGGTAAATGATGCCGGACAACGACTGGATCGCTTTCTTCAAAAACATTATGCGACATTGACAAAATCGATGATGTATAAAGCCATTCGCAATAAGAAGATCAAAGTCAATCGTAAGCGTTGCACATATGATCAAAAGCTGCAGGAAGGTGATTCGATCCTTTTATTTCTTCCTTATGAATTTTTAGAAACCAGACAGAAGGCTTGTCCTGTGAATACCGGAAGTATTGATGTTGTCTATGAAGATGATGATATTGTTCTGGTCAATAAGCCGGTAGGCTTGCTTTCGCAAAGCGATGAAAAAGGCTTGCAGGATACATTGGTCAGTCGCATACAGTATTATTTATATCAGAAAAAGGAATATGATCCGCAAAGAGAGAACAGCTTTGCCCCGGCAATCTGTCATCGTTTGGATAAAAATACATCCGGTTTGATCCTGGCGGCAAAAAATGCCAGAGCACTACGTTTAATGAATGATGCGATCGCTTGTCATAAAGTTCGTAAGGTGTATTGTGCCAAGATTGAAGGAACGCCTTTATGGGATACCAAGGAAGTTGTCTGTTACATTAAAAAACAGGAAACTCGTGCGCTTGTCCAATCCAATGAAGCTCCCGGATACAAAGAGGCCAGGATGTTTGTTAAGGTGATGGAAAGACAAAAAGAGCAGACAATGGTTCAGATTCATTTGGAAACAGGAAGATTTCATCAGATTCGTGCCAGTATGGCATATCTTGGCTATCCTCTTTGTGGAGATGTCAAATATGGCTATAAGGGAAGTGAAAAAAAATATTCTTTATGCGCTTATCATTTAGAAATAGGGGATGTGAGTTTACCAATCGCAAACAAGGATTTTACGATACCTAGACCATTCTAACTTGATGAAAACCCTTACAGAGGAGTATAATTCTCATTATGTGAGGAGTTTTTTTATGGCAAGTTATCATTATTTATTAGATATTGCATTGATTCTGTTAGGAACCAAGGCATTTGGTTTATTTACTAGAAAGCTTAGAATGCCAGCTGTTGTGGGTGCTTTGATTGCCGGTATCCTATTGGGACCAGCTATCTTAAACTGGGTGCAGCCTAGTGATCTGATTTCTTCGCTTTCTGAAATCGGTGTGATCGTGTTGATGTTTGGGGCCGGTTTGGAAACCAGTATTACCGATTTGAGAAAAGCCGGGTTAAAGGCTTTGGTGATTGCGGTTTTAGGTGTGTTAGTACCTTTAGGATTAGGCTATCTTGTCGCAAGCTTCTATAATGTAGGGGCGCAGGCCTGGATCGGCAACTTATTTTTAGGGGTGATTTTGACGGCTACTTCTGTAGGAATCACGGTTGAAACACTCAAGGAAATGGGTGCGATGAAAACGACCAGCGGCAATGCGATCCTGGCGGCAGCGGTGATCGATGATGTATTGGGTATCGTAGCATTAACGATCGTATCCGGACTTGCTGACAGCTCAGTCGATGTCGGTATGGTCTTACTGAAAATAGTATTGTTCTTTGTGTTTGCCGTCATTATCGGTATTGTTCTTCACAAGGTCTTTGCCTGGTGGTTTGATCACGATTCTCGCGGGGGCCTGCAAAGATATTCCATTATCAGCTTTGCCTTTGCGTTGATCATGGCCTATGTTTCTGAAGAGTTTTTTGGTGTTGCCGATATTACCGGTTCCTTTGTGGCCGGTTTGATCATATCCGGAACCAGTCAATGCGCTTATGTGACCAAAAGGATTGGAACTCTATCTTATTTGTTGATTTCACCGGTGTTCTTTGCCAGTATCGGCCTCAAGCTTGAGCCATTGAATTTTTCCGGTGAAGTCTTGATCTTGATCTTGTTATTGTGTATCGTTGCCTTAGTCAGTAAAATTGTAGGCTGTGGATTGGGCGCATTGCTTTGCCACTATTCAAAATCACAGTCTATGCGGATTGGCTGTGGAATGGTTTCACGTGGAGAAGTGGCCTTAATCGTTGCCAATCGTGGTATGGCCTTAGGAATCTTTCCATCCTTCTTTGTGACACCTGTATTATTATGTGTCGTTTTTACCACAGTCATTACTCCGATATTATTGAAGGTAGTTTATAAAAAGATTCCCAACGACCCAGATTATTTGTTGGATGTAGAAAGAGGATAGGTTATGAAATCATTCAAACGGTTTGTATGCTTTTTGATCAGCGGCTTTTTGCTTGTGGGCTGTCAAAGTGCGAAACCAGAAGAAAACCCGGCTGTGCATGTTTTAGACAATAAAGATACATTGGTCGAGCTAAAGAATATGCCCGATCCTAATGATGAAAGTCTGAGTTTAGGACAACAGTTGGACGCCCCAGAAGAGGGAGAAGAAATTGCTGTCATCCATACCAGTATGGGTGATATTTATGTGCGCTTCTTTCCGGAGGCTGCACCTAAGGCAGTTTATAATTTTAAAAAACTGGCTTTAGAAGGATACTATGATGGATTGACCTTTCATCGTGTGATTTCCGATTTTATGATTCAGGGTGGTGATCCTAATGGAGATGGCAGTGGTGGTCAAAGCGTCTGGAAAGAAGAATTTGAAGATGAATTCAGCACCAAGCTTGTCAATATTACCGGTTCTCTGGCCATGGCGAATGCCGGCAGCAACACCAACGGAAGTCAGTTCTTCATCAATCAGGCTCCGGTCGTTGATCCATCTTACTGGCAAAGTATGCAAGCCAACTATGATCAGCTCAAGGATATGAGCGAAAAAGAGAAACAATCTGTATTGAATTATTATGGATACAGTTTTTTAAATATGGATAAGGTGGATGAAACGTATAAAGAACTATACCAGACACAAGGTGGTAATCCTTCTTTGGATGGGGCTTATAATGCATTTGATCCACAACGAGGACATACCGTTTTCGGTCAGGTCTTTAAGGGCATGGATGTGGTCCAGGCTATTTCTCAAGTACAGACAAACAGTCAAGATCATCCATTAGAAAATATTGAAATCGAAAAAGTGGAAATTGTTGAATATAAAGGTGAATAAGTAAGAAATTGGTAAGAAGGAGCTTCTATACTAAACGGTATGGAAGCTTTTTTTATTCTTGTATGTACATATGCTGCATCCATTTTTGAAAGACGAGTGTTGCAAAGAACAGAAAAAACCGAGTGGATTATTTTCGGACTGTGTTCTTTTTTTGTCCAGCCTTTTCTATCCCAGGCTATATTCTGGTTTTCACAGCTTTTTTTTACCTTTTTATTTTGTCTTTTTGAACAAGATCGACATACGTATTATATTAGCTGGCATTGGTCGATCGTATGTGTATGCATTGCCATTGGTTTTATTGGAACCTTTCAAAGTCTTCCTTGGCAAGGAGCACTTTTATACAGTGTGCCTGCTTTGTTTTTACATCGAAGAAAACCAGAGTGGATCGGTACAGCCGATGTATATTTTTTAGGCTTTTTCGGTTGTATTTTAGGGATGCATCGTATGATGGTTGCGGTATTAATTTCTGTTCTTTTTGGTCTTTTATGGTCCGTTATCAAACAAAAGAAGATGATCGCCTACGTGTCCTGTTTATGTGTCGGTGTCTGGATTGCTTATGTAAAGGGGTATTATCTGTGGGATATTTTATTCAGTCTTTTAAGTACATTCTAGGCTCATCCGGACATTCTATCTGAAGGCTTTGTTTCTGAAAAGGAAGATGGAAAGAAAGCTTATGGCTTTGCAGCAACAATCCTTTTCGATCTTTACGCACTCCATATAAAGGATCGTTATAAATGGGGTATCCCAAAGAAGCCAGATGTACACGAATCTGATGTTTGCGCCCGGTCGTAATTTCAATAGTCAGTTTGGATGCGTTTTTATTAGATTCAACCGCAGTGATTTTTGTCTTGCTTGGTTTTCCGTTTTTTGAAATACGCATATTTTTCGCCTGATGTCTGTCTTTTCCGATCGGCTTACAAATTTCATGGATAGAAGAAGGAAATTTTCCTTCGACGATGCACTGATACTCTTTTTTGATCTGATGCTGCTGCATCTGAAAATCAAAGTAAGGCTGAAAAAAAGGATGCTTACTAAACAACAGAAGACCACTTGCCTCATAGTCGATACGATGGATTGCCTGACAGGGATACATGGCTCCCTGCATCATTAAATGAGCATCGATTCTTGCTTGTAATGTATCTTGCGTGTGTCCATCATCATGAACAAGTAAAAAAGGGGGCTTAAAAGCTAGAATCACAAAACAGTCTTCATACAGGATCGTAACATCATCAAAGGATACTGGATGTATAAACTCTTTTGGCTTAAAAGAAATTGTATAACATTGTCCTTTGTATAGAATCGGTTCATTAAAGTCTGTGCATTGATTCCAGTGCTTCCTGGAAGCATGAAAAAGAGACTGCAGTTCGAAAAGAGTAAGCTCTTTTTTGGCAATAAACTGCAGTCGATTTTCATCACAGTGTAAAAGTTTAAGTGAAGAAAGCATATTCATAGATTATTTTAGAGTTTAAAGATATAATGTCAATATAAAGGAGGTTTTCGAAATGAAAATTTATAAATGTGATGACTGCGGTGCTGTATTTGAATTGGTTGTAGAACCTACAAAAGGTGCTATTGAAGGATTACGTGAAGTCAAAGCCGGTGAAGTTGACGGGGCTTTGGAAAAACACGTACCTGTTGTAGAACAAGATGGACATAAGTTGATCGTTAAAGTAGGAAGTGTGGCTCACCCTATGACACCAGAACACTATATCAATGCGATCTGGGTAGAATTTGAAGACGGAACCTATGTGAAAAAAGCACTGACACCGGATATGGCTCCAGAAGCACATTTCTGCATGAAGAATAAATCCGGAAAAGTAACTGTGTATGAATATTGTAATCTGCACGGACTTTGGAAAACAGAGTTTACTTTAAAAGCTGAATAATTGAATAGCTCTATCGTAAAAAGAACTGGAATTTCTTATGTAAAGATTCCGGTTTTTTTGTTTTTACAGGCTTTTCCTACAAGAATCATACAAGCTGTGGTTGTAAGATGGGAAAGACTCTACTACAATGGTAGGTGTATTTTTTAAGAAAAGAGGGAAATCATGAAATTGGAAAATAATTATCATTCTCTTACCAATTCGGTATTCGATAATGTGATCCTTATTCTAAAAAGTATGCTTGTGGGCGTTTGTGCCGGAGGAATTGCGGTATTGTATCGACTTGTATTGGGAAAGGGCGAATCTTTTGCCTTTTCGTTGTATGATTTTGTGTCAGGAAATCTTCTCTGGATCTTGTTGTTGATTCCCATCTTTGGAATTGTGGCGTATTTGATTGGAAAAATGGTGGATTACAATCCTATGATTTCCGGTAGTGGAATACCGCAGATCGAAGGTATTTTAAAAGGATATTTTTTAAAGCGGAAAAGTTGGTTTTCTACTCTGGTTTGTAAATTTGTTGGTGGTGCGATGGGGATTGCCGGAGGTCTTTCATTAGGAAGAGAGGGCCCATCGATTCAATTGGGTGCCAATGTTGGAGAAGCTATCGGTAATCGGTTGGGAAACGGACGACTGGAAAAAAAGATTCTTATCGCCGGAGGAGCCAGCGCCGGATTGGCCGCAGCTTTTAACGCCCCTTTGGCTGGTGTCATGTTTGCCTTGGAAGAAATCTTTAAATACTTTACACCGGTGATTTTGTTGTCGATGATGTCGGCAGCCGTAGCTTCCGATTTTATTTCCAAGCAGATTTTTGGCATGCAGCCTATTTTTGAATTGCCGGTGATTCAATCCATTCCCTTATCCGGTTATGGTTATCTGATCCTGTTAGGCATTTTACTTGGCGTTTTCGGCGCAATTTATAACTATGTATTGCTTCGAACAAAGGATCTGTACAAAAGCTTGTCTTTACCTACCTGGGTAAAAATCTGGATTCCTTTTTTGTTGGCGATTGTTTTTGGAATTACCATGCCGCAGGTGTTGGGTGGCGGTCATGCCTTGTTTGAAGAAATGAACAGTGATTTGGTTTTGACGACCATGATCGTTTTCCTTCTTGTAAAGTTTTTGTTTTCCGTCATCAGTTTTGGTTCCGGGATTCCGGGAGGTATTTTCTTTCCTTTGATTGTTTTGGGTGCCGGTATCGGTTCTGTATATGCTAAAGCAATTATTTCATTTTTAGGAGTTGATCCTATTTTATTTCATAATTTTATTATTTTGGCAATGGCTGGCTATTTTACAGCTATTGTCAGAGCTCCTTTGACCGGTATCATCTTAGTTACAGAAATGACCAATTCTCTGGCACATCTGTTATCGCTGACGGTGGTTTCTTTAGTAGCCTATGCCGTTGCGGACTTGTTAAAAAGTCCACCGGTTTATGAAGCTTTATTGGATGGCATGTTGGATAAAGAGCAGGGAGAGCCTAAAGAAAGCGGAAAAAGAATCGTATTTGAAATACTCGTACAACATGAATCCATGTTAGCCAACAAAATGGTAAAAGATATCTCGTTGCCCGAAGGTACACTGTTGGTGGAAATACGCCGAGGTGAATACAGGATATTGCCAAAGGGAAATACTAAAATAAAAGAAGGTGATACGATTTCTGTATTGACCGATGTAAATTTAGAATGCAGTGTGAAAGAAGCTTTGGAAGTACAGAATCAAAGTACCTAGGCTTCATATGAGAAGAAGTTGAGAATTAAAGGTCTGATATCTAAAAGGATATTGGACTTTTTTTGTTCTATATCGAGTAAAGGTTTGTTAGGAATAAAGAAGGGTTCACATATTGTTAAGTAACTTAATGAATGATATAATATTCCATATTTCAAGGAGGCTTTCATATGCTTGAAGTTAGACATCTTGTCAAAGATTATGATACAGGAAGTAATACCGTACATGCCTTAAAAGATATTTCTCTGACATTTCGCGACAGTGAATTTGTTTCGATTTTAGGACAAAGTGGATGCGGGAAAACAACATTTTTAAATATTATCGGAGGTTTGGATCAATATACCAGCGGGGATCTGATCATTAACGGACGTTCTACCAAAAACTATACGGATAAAGATTGGGATACCTATCGTAACCATCGTGTTGGTTTTGTGTTCCAAAGCTACAATTTGATCATGCATCAAACGGTGCTCAGTAATGTAGAGTTGGCATTGACATTAAGCGGTGTCGATAAGCAAGAACGAAGACAAAGAGCCACCGAGGTTTTAAAACAAGTCGGCCTGGAAGATCAGTTGGATAAAAAACCGACACAGATGTCCGGTGGACAGATGCAGCGTGTAGCTATTGCCAGAGCCTTGGTCAACAACCCGGAAATCTTGTTGGCGGATGAGCCAACCGGTGCCCTGGATTCCAAGACCAGTGTGCAGATCATGGATTTGTTAAAGGAGATTGCCAAAGATCGACTGGTAATCATGGTGACTCATAATCCAGAGCTTGCCAAGAGCTATTCAACACGTATCATTTCTTTATTTGATGGTGTAGTGCAAAACGATACCAACCCTATTGCACCGGAAGAAATTACTCCAATGACGGATTCTTTAAAAAAGCCAAGTATGTCTTTTAAAACAGCTTTATCACTGAGCTTAAATAACTTGATGACAAAAAAAGGTCGTACTTTGTTGACAAGCTTTGCCGGAAGTATTGGTATCATTGGTATCGCTTTGATCCTTTCTTTATCCAATGGGGTGCAGACTTATATCAATCAGGTTGAAAATGATACGATGGCCAGCTATCCAATTGAGATTCAAGATAACACCATGGATATGTCAACGATGATGGAAACCATGATGAATATGTCATCGGACGATAAAGAAAAGAAGGCAAACAAGGATGAGGTCACATCCATGCCCTACATCAATGATATTTTGAATTCGATCTCAAAGTCTTCCAAGAACAATCTTTCTGCCTTTAAATCGTATTTGGAAAGTAAAGAGGGAGATCAAATCATGGATCATACCAAAGCTGTGGAATACGATTATGGTTTAAGTATGCATGTTTATAATGATTTAGGTAATCAAGGTCTGGTACAAGTCAGTCCGAATGGATTGTTGGATCGCCTTGGTTACTCGGATTTGATGAATCTGCAAAGTCAGTTCATGTCTTCTTCTACATCGATGATGTCTAATGAAGTATGGTTGTCTTTGCCAGATACCAAGGAGCTTCGTGATGATGAATTTGAACTGGTTGAAGGAAAATGGCCGGATGCCTATAATGAGGTCGTGATCGAAGTCAATGATCAAAACGAGATTTCCGATTATGTACTCTATTCTCTGGGGTTGATGGATCAAGATGAGCTGGTCGAGAATTATAATCAGCTTTTAGCCGGTAATGTGGATCAAATTCAAACGAGTGAAGATGCCACTTACACATACGATGAATTATTAAATACAACGTTTAAGCTGGTCAATAACAGTGATTTGTATCATAAAGTCAATGGCGTATGGATCGATGGATCTCAGGATGAAGCCTATGTCGATCAGATTGTGGATCAAGCAACAGATGTTAAAATTGTTGGGATCATCAAACCAGCCGATTCTACCGTATCAAAGACAACGATGGGCGGTGTGTATTATTCCTCACAAATGCGTGATTATATGATTGAACAGTGTTCAAATTCACAGATCGTACAGGAACAAATCAATCATCCGGATACCAATGTATTTACCGGAACGGCATTTTCGGATGGGGAAGAAATGTCTATTTCGAAATTAACGCCGGAGCAGCAAATGGCCATGGCTTCTATGTCACAGGAAGAACTGATGTCTTATATGAGCACATACAATGAAAATCTCAATGCGACCTATGACAGCAATCTACAAAAGCTGGGATATATCGATCTGGATAATCCGACAAAGATCAATATCTATGCTTCCAGCTTTGAAGATAAAGAAGAAATCAGCAATTTGATCAACGAGTATAACGAAAAGGAAAAAGCAGCTGATCGTTTAGCCAATGTGATCACGTATAATGATTTTATTGGGATGATGTTGTCCAGCGTGACCAGTGTAATCAATATGATCTCCTATGTATTGATTGGCTTTGTATCGGTATCTTTGATCGTATCCAGTATCATGATCGGTATCATTACGTATATTTCTGTATTAGAGAGAACCAAAGAAATTGGAATCTTACGAGCTATCGGTGCTTCCAAAAAGGATGTATCGCATGTCTTTAATGCTGAAACGTTTATCATTGGTCTGGCCAGTGGATGCATGGGGATCTTGATTACAATCTTGTTGAATATTCCCATCAGCATGATCGTAGAGAATTTAACAGGAGTTTCTCATATTGCCAGCCTTCCATGGCAGGGTGGACTGATCTTGATCTTAATCAGTTTATTGTTGACAGTTATAGCCGGTCTAATTCCAAGTCGCTTTGCCTCGAAAAAAGATCCGGTGGAAGCCTTGCGAAGTGAATAGTCTATAAGAGTTAAGTAACCTGCTTAGCTCTTTTTTTAAAGAATGACTAGCTATTCTCGAACTGTAAATAAAATGACGTTTTACAGATTTTGATGAGTAATGATCGAACACTTGTATACTAAAACACTACAAGAATGGATTTCTTTGCAGTCTTGTTGTATTCGTTATATAAATGAATAGTAAATTGTAAGAACCTGGTAAAAAATCAGGTTCTTTTTGTTACATAGTCTTTACATTGAAAACGCATACATTTCAATGAAAAAGCATTTAAATTTTACGAAAAAGTGATATACTTTTAATTAAGTAAGACGCTTATGTTATATAGGAGGATGAGTATGGAACAAAATAATATGCTCGCAATGATCTTAGCGGGTGGGCGTGGTACGCGTTTATTGGATCTGACAAAGAAAAACGCAAAGCCGGCCGTTTATTTCGGTGGTAAGTATCGAATCATCGATTTTCCTTTGAGCAACTGTGCGAATTCAGGAATCAAAGTCGTAGGTGTTTTGACACAGTATGAATCCGTCATGCTGAATGCCTATGCCGGAGCCGGACAACGCTGGGGTCTGGATACAAGAGGAAGTGGTGTTTATGTACTTCCACCACGTGAAAAAGATGGAACAAAATTTGATGTGTATCAGGGAACTGCAGATGCCATTACACAAAATATCGACTTTATCGATACATTTGATCCGGAACATGTTTTGATTCTTTCTGGTGACCATATTTATAAAATGGATTATGCGGATATGCTTTCTTTGCATAAGGAAAGTGGTGCTGCCTGTACGATTGCCGTACTTCCGGTTCCAATGAAAGAAGCAAGCCGTTTCGGTATCATGAATACGGATGAAGAAGGTCGTATCGTTGAATTTGAAGAAAAACCGGAACATCCAAAATCAAACCTGGCCAGTATGGGTATCTACATCTTTAACTGGAAGGATCTGCGTAAAGAATTGATTGCCGATATGAATGTAGAAGGAAGTCATCATGACTTTGGTAAAGACATTATTCCTTCTTTCTTAAATCAGGGTAAAAAGCTGCAGGCTTATAAATTTGAAGGTTACTGGAAGGATGTAGGAACGATTGATTCTCTGTGGGAAGCCAATATGGATCTGCTTACAAAATCTAATGAATTGAATTTGGATGATCCAGAATGGAAGATTTATACAGAAGATGTTCCGACACTTCCACATTATGTATCTCCAACAGGTTCTGTTAAGAACTGCTATATCAATCAGGGAGCCATCATCAAAGGAAATGTAGAAGGTTCTGTCTTGTTCCACAATGTAACCGTGGATAAAGATGCTGTCGTTGAACAGGCTGTTTTGATGCCGGGCGTAAGTGTTGGTGAAGGTGCCAAAGTCTATCGTGCTATTGTAGCGGATGGTGTTAAGATCGACCCGGGTGCTGTTGTGGGATCACCAGACAGTGAAGAGATCGCGTTGATTTCAAAACGCGTAAAGAAAGGGGAGTAACCGACGATGTGTAACGCTTTAGGTATCGTGACTTACAATGACCCGAATGTGTATGTAAGAGGTCTTCAAAAATATCGCCCAATTGCGGCATTTAACTTTATTGGACGTTATCGTCTGGTGGATTTTCCATTATCAAACATGGCCAATTCTGGTATCCATGATATCAAGGTTTTTGTCAATGGAAATCCTCGTTCCTTGATTGATCATATTGGCAGTGGACGTCAGTATAATATCAACTCCAAACATGGAAAGATCGAGCTGATTCCATTATATCGGGAAGATGGTTCTGTGAAATATGTATCAGATGTACAAAGCTATTATGATCAGTTGTATTCCATCGAACAAAACAACAATGATTATGTGATCATTGCACCAGTCAATATGATTTACATGGCCAACTATGCGGATTTATTGGATCAGCATATGGAAAGTGGTGCGGAAATCACCATGTTATATCAGAATGTAGATAATGCCAAAGATCATTACATCAACTGTGATGTGATTCAGATGAATCGTCAAAAAGGTGTATTGAGCATTGAAAGCAACTTAGGAAATTATAAGAATCGTCAGCTTTCTCTACAGACGTATATTATGTCCAAAGAAATCTTTGTTTCGCTTGTAAAAGAGGCAACAAAGGTCAGCAGTATGTACTGGTTTAAGGATATTGTCAATGATCATTGTAAAGATATGGATATCCGTGGGGTAAACTTCCGTGGTGGTGTTTACTGCATCAATGATCTGAAATCTTATTTTGACAGTAATATGGCAATCTTGGATGAAGCTAATATGCGTGAATTCTCTAATCCAAAATGGCCAGCTTATACAAGAACCAATGACAGTGCACCAGCCATCTATTTGAACGGGGGAAGCGCAGTAGGCTCTTTTGTATCCAACAGTTGTGAGGTACATGGTCAGATTGTCAATTCGATCGTAGGTCGTGCCTGCAAGATCGGTAAAAATGCCGTTGTGGAAAATTGCTTGATCATGCCGGGTGTAACAATCGGAGATAATGCGGTATTAAAGAATGTGATCGTGGATAAATACGCCAAGATCGTGAAGAAAAAAGATTTAGCAGGTACAGAAGAAGAACCTTTGTACATCGGAAGAAGGGAGAATATCTAATGGCATCAATTTTAATGGTTGCAGGTGAAGGGCTTCCTTTTATTAAAACCGGTGGACTTGCGGATGTAATCGGTTCTTTACCGGCTGCTTTGACACAACAGGGGCATGAAGTTAAAGTCGTTATGCCTTTATATCGTAAAATTGCGGAAAAATACATGGATGAACTGTATTTTGATTGTGAGTTTTCTGTTTCCATTGCGTATCATGAAGTACCGGTACGTGTCTATTCCAAGATGGAAGGGGATGTATGCTTCTTCTTTATTCAACATCAGGGATATTTTGAAAGAGATACGTTGTATGGCTATGATGATGATGGAGAACGTTTTGCGTATTTCCAAAAAGCTGTGATTGAAATGTTGAATCAGCTAAATTACTGGCCAAATATCATTCATTGTCATGACTGGCATACCGGAATGATTCCTTGTATGGTCAAAGAAACACATGATAACGATGCACGCTATCGCAGTATTCGATTCGTTTATACGATTCACAATTTGGCTTATCAGGGAAACTTTGGCCCGGAAATGCTGGATAGTTGTTTAGGACTTCCTTATTATTTGCTGGATAATGGAAATGTTCGCTTTGATGGTGGTATTTCCTTTATGAAATCCGGTATCCTATATGCGGATAAGGTGACAACGGTTTCGCCAACGTATGCACAGGAGATCTTAACACCGCAATATGGTGAGCATTTAGAAGCAATTCTGAATATGCGTAAATATGATTTGTGGGGCATCGTAAACGGAATCGATATCAATTTATGGAATCCAAAAACGGATCCGGAGATTCCGTATCATTTTGATAAAGTCAATATTGAAAAACAGAAAAAACAAAACAAATTGGCTTTACAAAAAGAGTTGGGATTAAAAGAAGATGAGAATGTCATGTTGGTAGGATGTGTCAGTCGATTGACATGGCAAAAAGGCTTCTATTTGATGATGGAACAATTGGATGCCTTATGTGCTGCACCGATTCAATTAGTGATCTTAGGTAGTGGTGAAAGTCAGATTGAAAACAAATTCAGGGATTTGGAAAACGGAAACAAAGGAAAGATTTGTTTCTATTATGGATACAACGAAAGCTTAGCGCATCGTATCTATGCTGCCAGTGATCTGTTCTTAATGCCATCGTTATTTGAACCATGTGGTATTTCACAGCTTTGTTCTATGCGCTATGGAACACTGCCGCTGGTACGTGAAACCGGTGGTTTAAAAGATACGGTCAATCCGTATAACGAATATGATAAGAGCGGAAACGGATTCAGTTTTGAGCATTATGATTCCAATGAATTGATGAACACGCTGTATTATGCGATCGATGTTTATTACAACCGTAAAGAAGATTGGAAGATTTTACAGACTAATGCGCTGAATACGGATGTAAGCTGGGCCAACAGTGCCAAAACATATTCGTTGTTATATGATGAATTGATGGCTAATTCATGAGAGTTTCCGTCAGTGCATGTCTGGTCGGTCAAAAGTGTCGCTATGACGGAAACCACTGCAAAAGGGATATACTCGATACATTCTTAAAAGAACATGAAATTATACCGGTATGTCCGGAATGCTTAGCCGGCTTTTCCATTCCACGAGAACCAATTGAAATTTTGGATGGCAAAGTGATTACTAGATCTGGGAAAGATGTAACGTCATCTTTAGAAAAGGGCGTAGAAAAAGCGTTATCCATCTTAAAAGAAAACAAAATAGAGATTGTGATCTTAAAAAGTCGCTCGCCTAGTTGTGGTGTCGGCTTTACATACGATGGAACCTTTAGTGGTTGTCTGATCCAACAGGATGGAATGTTTGCCAGGGCACTAAAAAAGAATGGTTTCTTCATTCTTCAAGTTGACTGAAATTGTATTGATTTATTGAGGGAAATGGACTAAAATATTTTTAGATTTACTTTAGGAGGATATTTATAATGAAACAAGTTACTGTAACTGTAGTTGATCCAGTAGGATTACATGCTCGTCCTGCCACTGTGGCTGTAAACGCTGCCAGCAAATTCAAAAGTGAAATCAACGTGGCTTTCAAAGGACGTGAAGTAAACATGAAATCAATCATGGGTGTTATGTCTTTAGGAATCCCAACACAGTCTGAAATCACAATCAGCTGCTCTGGTGAAGACGAAGAAGAAGCAATTGCTGCTATTGAAGAAGTACTTCGCGCACAGAAAATTATTGCTTAATGTATAAAAAAGCCGAAAGGCTTTTTTTTTGGCCCTTTCTTAGAAGTTTTTATCAAATTGATAATCTTTATATTTATACAAAATTTAATATATGTATATAACTTGAAACATAATGAAAATTGTATTATGAATTGAAAATATTTTTCATAGGGGTATAATAAAACTATATTTTGTGGAAATCTTCGCAGAGTGAATAATAAGGAGGGAGAAACTTTATGGAGATTTTGAAATTGCTCGGAATCTTGATCGTAGTTGTTGGGTTTATCTTAAAGTTAGACTCCATACTGATCATCATGGTTGCGGCCATCGTGACAGCACTTGTTTCCGGCATTGATGTTGTTACATTTTTACAGACATTAGGATCCAGTTTTGTATCCAATCGAAGCATGTGTACATTTATCATCGTCCTTGTCTTGACAGGAACTTTGGAACGAAATGGTCTGAAACAGGCAGCGGCCGATTTAATGGCGAAATTTAAAAATGCATCAGCTGGTCTGATCATCGGTATATATGGTATCATTCGTCTGATTTTTGGTGCATTTAATATCAGTGTTGGTGGTGCTGCCAGTTTTATTCGCCCAATCGTAATGCCAATGGCTCAAGCTATCGTAGAAAAAGATGGACATCCGATTGCAGAAGAATATTTGGAACAATTAAAAGGAATGTCTTCTGCCATGGATAATGTGGCATGGTTCTTTGGACAGGTTTTGTTTGTTGGTACAAGTGGTATGTTGTTAGTGCAATCTACATTGGCAGATTTAGGCTATCAGGTAGAATTGATCGATTTGGCCAGTGTACAAATTCCTGTTGCCTTGATCGCAACAGCATGTGCCATTGTTTACTACTTCTTAAAAGATAAGAAACTGGCTAAGAAATATGCAGGAGGTGCGAAGTAATGACAAATCCTATTGAATATTTCATGAGCGCTGAAATAACCATGTCGGATAAACTGTTGGAAATCATGTATTTTGTGATCGGTTTGATTGCGATTTATGTTGCAATTCGAAATTTGAATGACAAAAGCAATGACAAACGGTATGGAACATTCGCATTCTGGTTTTTATTAGGTTTGATGTTTGTGATTGGAAAATGGATTCCGCCGATGTATACAGGAATCTTGATGGTTTTAATGGTATTAAGTCCTATCTTAAAACAAGTAAAAGCAGGTTCTGAACCAAGTCCTTCGGTAGAAGAGATGACAAAGAACTACAAGAAAATTGGCTTTAAAGTCTTCATTCCTGCGGTATCGATTGGTGCATTTGCCTTAATTGCGGCTTTGTTTACTACGATTTCTCCATTGTTTGGTATGGGGGTCGGCGTTGTAGTGGGTATCATCTTGTTGATGATCTTCTCAAAAGACAACAAGCCTTCTGTTTTCTTAAATGATGGACGAAGAATGTTGGATATCGTTGGGCCATTAAGCATGCTGCCTACACTATTGGCTGCCTTAGGGGCTGTCTTTACGACTGCCGGTGTTGGGGATGTGATTTCCGGTATCGTATCCAATATAATTCCTGAAGGAAATGTCGCAATCGGTATCATTGTGTATGCCGTAGGTATGGCATTGTTTACTATGGTCATGGGAAATGCGTTTGCGGCCATCACCGTTATGACAGTGGGAATCGGGGCACCGTTTGTATTAGCACATGGAGCGGATCCGGTAATTATTGGATCGTTGGCATTGACTTGCGGATATTGCGGTACATTATGTACACCGATGGCGGCCAACTTTAATATCGTTCCAGTCGCGGTACTGGAGATGAAGGATGACTACGGGGTTATTAAAAATCAGGTTGTTATTGCCGGAATCATGCTGGTTGTTCAGATTATTATGATGATTGTATTATCATAAGGAGTAAAAGTGATGAAAAAGATTTTGATTACAGGTTTTGATCCATTTGGCGGAGAATCCATTAATCCGGCTTTTGAAGCGGTTAAACTGTTGCCGGATACAATTGCAGGGGCACAGGTGATTAAATTGGAAGTGCCGACTGTATTTGGAAAGGGACCACAAAAAACGATCGATGCGATCGAAGAATATAAACCGGATTATGTCCTTTGTATTGGACAGGCTGGCGGTCGTTCCCAATTAACACCGGAATTTGTCGGTATCAACTATGTGCAGGCGCGTATTCCGGATAATGAAGGAAATCAGCCGATGAACCAACCTTTGGTTGAAGGTGCTCCCCAGGCTTACTTTGCGACAATACCGGTTCATGCGATGGTAGAAAAGATCAAGGCCAATGGCATTCCGGCTTCTGTTTCTTATACAGCCGGTACGTATGTATGTAACGCAATGTTGTATTGTGTCATGCATGCCCTTTATACAAAATATCCGAATGTAAAGGGTGGATTCATGCATGTGCCATTTGCGACAGAGCAAACAGTCAATCAGCCGGCCGGTACACCGGGCATGAATTTAAAAGATATTGCCAAAGGAATTCAGGCAGCTGTAGAAGCTATTCTGGAAAATGAAGAAGATATCCAAATCGTAGGAGGAGAAACTCATTGATCTTTGAGCCGGTAACATTGGAAAAAGACTGCTGGATCAGTGGTATAGAAAAGAAGACAAGTCCAGATACATTATATGAAGACTTACCCGTACTTTCCAAAGAATTTGCGAAAATCAAGCCATCGATAAAAAATCCGATCCGACCTCTGACAACTTGTGTTGCGACCGGAAAGACGAAAATCTTTATGGGTGATTTTGTGGAACGAAAGGATTCTAACTTTGCATCGTTGTCGATAAAAAAAGGACAGCTTTTGGTCAAGGTCAAAGTTCCTTTTCGCTTCCAGGCATTTCTGCCGGCCAAAGTAGCCGGTATTCGTAAGGAATTCTATCAGCACTGGTTGCCGGATAGTGGCTATGTTTCGTTGCAATGGCAGGATTTGGAGGTCTATCATTATCGACGTCGTTATTTTCGAAAGTCTCGTAAAATGGTCATGGAACTTTGGTTTTTATTAGAAAATAAGAAGGAAGATTGAATTGAAAGAACAAGAATTTTTAAAGCTTGCTTATGCAGCCTACGGAAGCAACCTGCATCTAAAACAGATGGAAGTGCGTTGTCCTACTGCAGAATGCATAGGAAAGGGATATCTTGAAGATTATCAGCTGGTCTTTGGAAAACGCGGTTTTCTGGATGTAGTACCTTGTCCGGGACAGAAAGTTCAGGTCGGTTTATTCAAGGTGACAGATACCGATCTTCAGGCCTTAGATGAATATGAAGAATATCCGGAGTTATATGATCGTATTACCGTTTCTATCCAAACCGAATCAAAGGAGAAGATACAGGCTTTTGTCTATAAGATGAATCCTTATGATACGATGGAAAAACCGACAGATGCTTACTGGACTACGATCAATGAAGGGTATGATAATTTCTCTTTTGATAAAAAGGATCTGGAAGATGCTTTATCGAAAATCGATGAAGAGGTCAAATGACCTCTTTTTCATTATATAGGTATGAAAACGATTTCATTTTATAGAAAAAATGATATAATAAATCTAGATTTTAGGAGGATTATTGTTTATGTCTATTGTTGAAGAAAGATATGAAAAATGGGTCAGCCACCCTAATTTGGATCCACGTTATAAAGACGAGTTGAATAATATGGATGCCCAGGAAAAAAATGATGCCTTTTATACGCTGATTGAATTTGGGACAGCCGGCATGCGTGGTTTATTAGGACCTGGAACGAATCGTATCAACATTCACACGATCCGCAAAGCAACACAGGGATATGCCAATTACATCAAAAAAGCCGGTGAAGCTGCCTGTAAAGCCGGTATAGCCATCGGGTATGATAACCGTCACATGTCAAAAGAATTTGCCTTTGACTGTGCTGATTTACTGGCCAAGAATAATATCGCATCCTACGTGTTTGAATCTCTTCGTCCGACACCGGAATTAAGTTTTGCGGTGCGCCATCTTCATTGTTTTGGCGGTATCATGATTACGGCCAGCCACAATCCAAAGGAATATAACGGATATAAGCTCTATGACGATAAAGGATGTCAGTTAGTTCCGGCTTTGGCAGGTCAGGTCATTGATGAGGTTAATGCGATTGAAGATGAATTAGCCATCGATGCCAATTGTACAGAGGAACAAAAGAAGCTGGTTACCGTTATTGGTAAAGAAGTGGATGAAGAATACTATAAAAATGTATTAAGCATTCAATTGAATCCGGATGTGAAAAAAGATATCAAAATCGTGTTCTCTCCAGAGCATGGTACAGCGAATATTCCTGTACAGGAAGTATATAAACGTGCGGGTTATACATGCATTCCGGTTGTGGAACAATGTACCCCGGATCCGGATTTCTCAAATACGCCAACACCAAATCCGGAACAGCCGGGTGCGTATGAACTGGCTTTAAAATATGCCAGAGAAAACGATGCTGATGTGATTCTGGTTTGTGATCCGGATGCCGATCGTATGGGTGTTGGGGTAAAACACAATGGAGACTATGTTGTCTTAACCGGAAACCAGTCTGGTTCGGTTGAAATCGAATATATTTGTTCGCAGTTAAAAGAAAAGGGTCTGATGCCGGAAAATCCGGTGATGTTCAATACCGTTGTCACAAGTGATCTTGGAGAAAAGGTTGCGGCGGATTATGGTGTAGAAACCGAAAAGACATTGACTGGATTTAAGTTCATTGGTGAAAAAGTGGCCAAGTATGAAGTGACACATGAAAAGAATTATGTCTTTGGATATGAAGAATCGTATGGTTCTTTGATTAAACCATTTGTTCGTGATAAAGATGCACCGCAGGCTTGTTTGATGTTGGCGGAAGCAGCCAGCTTCTATAAGCAGCAGGGTAAAGATCTGGTAGATGTACTTGACAGCTTGTATGAACGTCACGGAACGTATGAAGAAAGTCAGGTTGCCTTGACATTGTCAGGGGAAGCCGGTGCCAATCGTATCAAAGAAATTCTTGCGGATTTAAGAAAAGATGCGCCAACTGAAATCAATGGTTCAAAGGTTGTTCGCAGTGAGGATTATAAAGAATGTACGATCAAGGAAGGCGATACGGTAACAGAATTGACCGGATTTACAAAATCGGATGTTTTGAAATATTATCTGGAGGATGGAAGCTGGATTGCCGTTCGTCCAAGTGGTACAGAACCTAAGTGTAAATTCTATTATTGTATCAAAGGAAATTCCAAAGAGGATGCACATGAAAAAACAGTGGCCTACCAGCAGGCTATGAAAGAACTGACAAACAGCTAATGAAAAAGGATCGCAGATGCGGTCCTTTTACTTTGTCAGATTGCTTAAGAAACGTTCGATTCGATCACAGGCTTCTTTGATATGATCGATACTATAGGCATAAGAGATACGAATAAAGCCTTCACCATGTTCGCCAAATGCATTTCCAGGTACACAGGCGACTTTTTCTTCATCAAGCAGCTTTTCGCAGAATTCATCGCTGGTCAACCCGGTTTTTTGAATGTTCGGGAAAACGTAGAATGTGCCATGAGGCATATTGGTTTTTAATCCCATACGATTTAAGCGGTTGACCAAAAGATTTCTTCGATTCATATAGTCTTTTTTCATCGTTAAGACATCTTCCAAGCCATGTCGTAAAGCTTCGATGGCAGCATATTGTGCCTGTGTCGGTGCGGACATGATCACATATTGATGAATCTTGGTCATTGCACTGCTGATTTCGGCGTTGGATAGAACATAACCCAGTCGCCATCCTGTCATTGCGAATGCTTTTGAAAAACCGTTGATGACAAGAATCTGATCTTTTACTTCATCAAATTGAGCCAATGAAGCAAAATCCTGATCGAAGCTGAGTTCGGCATAAATTTCATCGCTGATAACATAGATGCCGCTTTCTTTTATAATCGGAACGATCTTTTCATAATCTTCTTTGGTCATGACACCGCCGGTTGGATTGCTGGGATAGTTGATGATCATGGCTTTTGTCTTATCCGTGATAGCGTGTTGTAAAACATCCGGCATCAATTTAAACTCATGTTCTTCCTTTAATTCAATGGGAACAGGAATTCCGCCGGCCAGTTCAATTGTAGGTGCATACGCTACATAATTCGGATCTAAAACGATGACTTCATCTCCGGGAGTGACCAAAGCACGCATGGCCAGATCGATGGCTTCGCTGCCACCAACGGTCACAAGTGTTTCCTTTTCAGGATCATAGTTTTGATGATAACGAACTTTATGGAATTCACAGATCGCCTGGCGCAGCTCAAGAAGTCCGCGGTTGGCAGTATAATGTGTTTTTCCGGTGGACATGGAGTGTATGGCATTTTCACAGATATGCCATGGCGTATCAAAATCCGGTTCGCCAACACCCAGGGAAATGACACCCTGCATGGTGTTAGCTAAATCAAAGAATTTACGGATTCCGCTGGGTTTTAATTTTTCGACAACGGGATTGATTGGCTTTCTCATGGGGTAACCACCAGCCTAGGTTCGGATGTCTCCGGTTCATCCTGCATTAACAGACCGCTTTGTTTATATTGTTTTAGGACAAATAGTGTTTTGGTCGAAAGTACATTTTCCACACAGGCAATCTTATCAGAAACGAATCGGGCGACCTCAAACATGGTCTTTCCGCAGACTAAGCATAGAAAATCACAGTCACCACTTAATAAATACATGGTCTCGACTTCCGGGTATTTGGCAATCAACAACGCTGTTTTATCATAACCCTGATTGCGTTGTGGTGTACAGTTCACTTCGATGTAAGCCATGACCTTTTGATCACGCAATGCTTTATTATAGTTGATGACGGTATGATATCCGCAGATGATCTTTTCGTTTTCCAGTTTTTGAATTTCCGCTTCCACAGTCTCCTTGTCTTCGTTTAAAATATCAGCAAGATCTTGACTGGTCAGTCGGGCATTGTTCTCTAACAAATCTAAAATAGCTGGCTGATTCATAAGCATTCCTCCTTAGTTATAAACCTTATTTTAACACAGAATGATAAGGTTGTCTTTCATGAATTGAAAGGGGTTGAAACAAAAAGAAAACGATATGAAAAATGTGGTAAAATGATGGGAATTGACAGGTGCATACATTGACAAAAAGGGGTTTTGTTTCTATAATGATGTTGTTAATTTAAAGGAGGATTTACTGATATGACAGTAAAAGTTGCAATCAACGGTTTTGGACGTATCGGACGTTTAGCATTCCGTCAGATGTTCGGTGCCGAAGGGTACGATGTTGTTGCTATCAACGACTTAACTAGCCCTAAAATGTTAGCTCATCTATTGAAATATGACTCTACTCAGGGTACGTATGAAAAAGCTGACACTGTAAGTGCTGGTGAAAACTCTATCACTGTTGATGGAAAAGAAATCACAATTTATGCAGAAGCAGATGCTTCTAAATTGCCTTGGGGTGACCTGGGTGTAGATGTTGTTTTGGAATGTACAGGATTCTATACTTCTAAAGCAAAAGCAGAAGCTCATATCAAAGCAGGAGCTCGTAAAGTTGTTATCTCTGCTCCAGCTGGAAATGACCTTCCAACAATCGTTTACAACGTAAACCATGAAACTTTGAAACCAGAAGACACAGTTATTTCTGCTGCAAGCTGTACAACAAACTGCTTGGCACCAATGGCTGCTGCTTTGAACAACTTGGCACCAATCGAATCAGGAATCATGACTACAGTTCATGCTTACACTGGTGACCAGATGACTTTGGATGGTCCTCAGCGTAAAGGTGACTTACGTCGTAGCCGTGCTGCTGCCGTAAACATCGTTCCTAACTCTACAGGTGCTGCCAAAGCTATCGGTTTGGTAATCCCTGAATTGAACGGAAAACTAATCGGTTCTGCTCAGCGTGTTCCTACTCCTACAGGATCTACTACAATCTTAGTAGCTGTTGTTAAAGGAAAAGTTACAGTTGACGAAATCAATGCTGCTATGAAAGCCGCTTCTACTGAATCTTTCGGATATACTGAAGAACAATTAGTATCTAGCGACATCATCGGTATGCGTTACGGATCATTGTTTGATGCTACTCAGACTATGGCTCATGAAATGGAAAACGGAGATACTCAGGTACAGGTTGTGTCTTGGTATGACAACGAAAACTCTTACACAAGCCAGATGGTTCGTACAATCAAATACTTCTCTGAATTAGGATAAGATTTGAATTTGTCGTAAAGAGATTCCTTCGGGAATCTCTTTTTTTATGAAACAATAAAAAGCAGGGTAATGACATAAGTTAAATATGTATTTCCTGCTTTTTGATCATCTTCCAGATTGTTTGTAAGAGTTCCTGGATTTCCTTTACGGGTTATTGTTTTTCTTCGTCTTCAAAGTATTTCAGAAAGAAACTCCACTTTTCAAGTAAGCTCATGTCCCTGGCATCCATCACAGGAACTTTGGGGAGTTGAACAAAGATCAGCTGCATTAACTGTCCGGCATATTTTAAAGCCTGTCCTTTCCAGTTTCTTTGTTCAAACTGTTCCACCAGATCTTCATATTCTATAGAAATGATAAAATCCGTGATCACGATTTGATAAACTGGATGAAAATTCGAATAGGGTTCTCCTTCCTTGAGTACTTGCCTGGATGCTAAGCGAATCTCATAATAGAACATGCGATAAAAGAATTCTTTTGGAGCGTAAACCGCCTGCATTTCGATATTGGCCAGACGGCCGTCATCAAAAGATACGAGAAGATCCATGCGAGGATGCTTCTGGTTGGCCATTTCTGAAGTCAGTTCACTGTTCATGACTCTGACAGAAGTTACCGGCTGTTTAAGAATCGAACTGAGCAGGGAACAAAGTGCGATCTAACATAGCCAAAGACGGACTTAAAAGCCATGTCGTGTTTTAGGTTCAATTTCGATGGCATAAAAACCTCCTTTCTATCGGCTATCAAAACAAAGCAGTAAAAGAAGGCAGGTATATAAAGATTTCACATACTAGTCATAATAGCCTCACTATTAGATACGAAAAAAATCAGGAAAACTATTAAAAAGATTTCAATTTTTTATAAAAATTTTTAATGATGAGTTTATCTAGATATCTTTTAAGCTTTTTTAAGTTTTCCATCATTTTATAAAGTCAGGTTGAAGTTTTATAGTGCCTTTCTTGAAATATCATGGGAAGTAAGGTATCCTAGATATACATTAGAAGGTGAAAGTTATGCCATTAAAAGAACGGTTGACAAATGATGATCGAGATGAATTAAGCGAAGGTGTAGATGATCTGGATGCAGCATATATCCAGATGTTGAAAGATCAGGGAATTGATGCAGATCTGGTCAAACAGTTTCGTGATTTGAGTCTTGAGACTAAAGATTAACACAACATAGACCCTGTCTATGTTTTTTTAGAAAGGAATGATGGAAATGAATTTATATAACAGCTATACCCAGAAAATTGAAGAGTTAAAGCCAATCGAGCCTGGAAAGGTTTCCATGTATGTCTGTGGACCGACTGTATATAATGAGCCACATGTGGGGAATGCCCGGCCTATTGTCGTATTTGATACGTTGAAAAAAGCACTGGAATTACAGGGCTTGGATGTTATGTATGTGAGCAACTATACAGATGTTGATGACAAGATCATCAAAACTGCTTTAGAACAAAATGTGAGTGAAAAAGAAATTACAGATAAATATATTGAAGCGTATAATCGTGTACGTAAAAATCTGCATGCGGACTTGCCGGATGTAGCACCGCGTGTTACGGAAACGATGGATCAAATCATTGCGTTCATTCAAAAGCTGATTGAGAATGGTGCGGCTTATCAAGTTGATGGCGATGTGTATTTCCGTGTATGTAGTGATAAAACCTATGGGGAATTATCGCATCAAAAAATGGAAGATCTGATGGTCGGTGCTCGTATCGATGAGAATGAGAAAAAAGAAAATCCTTTGGATTTTACATTATGGAAAGAAACAGAGCAGGGAATTCGATGGGATTCTCCATGGTCAAAGGGACGTCCGGGATGGCATACAGAGTGTGTCGTCATGATTCATAACGTATTTAAAAAAGCGTTGATCGATATCCATGGCGGTGGTCTGGATCTTAAATTCCCGCATCACGAAAATGAAATGGCACAATGCCAGATGTGCTCTCATACGCATTTAGCAAATATGTGGGTACATAATGGTATGATAAATATTCAAAATGAGAAGATGTCAAAATCACTGGGGAATGTCTGGTGGGCTAAAGACCTGATTGAAGCGCATGGGGGCAATACCATTCGCTGGATGATGATCTCGGTTCACTATCGTTCACCATTAAATCTAAATGAAGAAGCGATCTCTTCTTCTCAAAAAGAATTGAATAAGATTTATACAGCATATAAACAAGCTTGTGTGCAGTTGCAGCTGCAGAATGTAGAAACCGATGCGGTGGATGAAGAAAGTTTAAAGGTTTTTGTAGATGCTTTAAATGATGATTTAAATACGCCGAATGCGATTTCTGTCGTTCATGAAGTGATCAAAAAGATCAACCAGGCATTGCGTGCCCGTCCTTTTGATGGACAAAAAGTCGCAGCCTTAAAAAATGCACTGGAAAAGATGTTGTGGGTATTAGGAATTGAATTAGATTCTATCGTACTGGATGACCAGGATAAAGAAATGTATGCCGCATGGCGAAATGCGGTTAAAGCAAAAGACTTTGAAACCGCCGATGTATATCGTGCTAAATTACAGGAAAAAGGAATCTTGTAATGGAGATCGTAACGCATAATGCGACTAGCCTTGCCTGGATGGGAGATGCTTTGATGACATTAAGAGTTCGTAAGCATCTTTTGGATAAAGGCTATCAAAAGGCGGACGTTTTACAAAAAAAGAGTGCTCGTCTGTGTAGCGCTAAAGGACAGGCTGTTATTTTGGATAGGCTGATGCAGGAGGATTTCTTTACCGAAGAGGAAAAACAGATCCTTCATCGAGGAAGAAATGCGACCATTCATTCAAAGGCTAAGAATGCGGATGGACAGACATATCTAAAAGCAACGGCACTAGAAGCTTTATTGGGCTATCTATATTTATATGATCATCATCAGCGCTTGGCGCAGTGCTTGGATCAAATTGTTGAAAAAGGAGATTCTCTATGATCGTTTATGGAAAAAATGTGTTTACACAGCTGGAAGAAAATCCGGATTCAATCTTAAAAATATATGTGCAAAGAGGGCTTCGTGACAAACGTTTTTTACAGCGTGTAGAACAGTTAAATAAAAAAATAACAGTCGTATCTCGTGATCAGCTGAATGCCTTGACGAAAGGTGCCAATCATAATGGAATCGTAGTGGAAGTTAAGGAAATACCGACATACGATCTTAAACAAATCTTAAATAAGGCGAAACAACCTGGTTTGATCGTGGCCTTGGATGGAATACAGGATCCCCACAATTTAGGAGCTATTTTACGCAGTTGTGATTGTACCGGTGTTGATGGGGTGATTCTTTGTAAGCACAACAGTGTGGGCTTAACACCATCGGCTATTAAAGCCAGTACAGGAGCAGCTTATACGATTCCGGTCTGCACGGTGACCAATTTAAAAAATGCTCTGCAGGAATGTAAAGAAAACGGATATTGGGTCGTAGGCAGTGATATGGATCAAGCTCGTGATTATCGACAGGGTATCTATGATGTACCTCTGGTTCTGGTCATTGGTTCGGAAGGCAAAGGTATTTCCAATCTGGTTAAGAAACAATGTGACTATATGGTTAAATTACCCATGGAAGGAAAAATCTCTTCTTTAAATGCCAGTGTGGCTTGTGCTGTACTCTTGTACCAAATTCATAGTGCCAGACATCCTCTGTAATTTCTTTTTGCTCTGGAAAGGGCAAAATGAGAAGAAAAAATGTCAATTTCTGGATTTATTTGTTTTTCATAAAAGATGAAGAAGCATTTAGTTATCTTCGTAAACATTATCGAGCAATGGTCAACACGATCATTTGTCATGCGAATGTCAGTCGCGATGGGCATCAGCTCAATCGATGGGATATGTTAGCTATTGCCGATACCATCCTATTAAAATGTCTATACTGGTTTCAAATACGAAGACAGCGTAGTTTTACATCATTTTACAAGCAAGTCTTGTTGAATGAGTTTAAAGATACTTATCGCATAAACTCTCGAAACAGGATGCCGGAATATTATCAACACGTTTATTTGGATTCCAAGGTCAATGAAGAAACAAGGGATTATTATGTGGAACAGACCTATGTTTCTCAAAATCCTACGCATGAAGTGGTCATAGGATCCATTATGGCAAAAAATTATCTGGATCAAGTTTTAGCGCAATTGAATCCTATGCAAAAAAAGATCCTTTCCTTACGAATTAAAGGGTATCGAAGAATTGATATTTGTCGTCAATTAAAAATTTCACCACAACGACATGATTATGCGGTACGTAAGATAAAAAAATGTTTACAGGAAATACTCTAAGAATTCCATGACAGGAATTCTTTTTTTATTTGAAAATGTTTTCTGAAAAATTTTTACAATTTTGACTAGATAATAAAATGAATATGAACTATAATTTAACTATGAATTGAAAATAAGTTTATTTTTTTTACACATTATTTGACTTGTTTTTAATTTAAGTCTTTTATGGATCTGAGAGCTGAAACAGAACAGTGATAAAGTGCAACCTCATTTCTTTTGGATCGGCTTGCGGAACCATACAAATGGATACAGCATGGATTTGTACCATGAATCTGGTTTTTGACATGCTCATCATTCAAGGAGGAAGTTATGAAAAAAAGAAGAATGATCGCTGGTTTAGCATCTTGTGCTATGGCAACGACATTGGTTGCCTGCTCTTCCGGTTCTTCGGATAAGAACAATACGTTAACGGTAGGTGTGAATCAGGAATTAAACGGTGTCTTCAGTCCGGCCTACTATAGTAGCAGTTATGATAATTATGCTATTGATTTGGTATATGAAGGATTATTAGGCTACAATGCAGAGAACGAACTTGTCCCTGAATTGGCACAAGAGATGCCGGAAATTAGTGAGGATGGATTGACATTCACATTTAAAATTCGCGAAGGTGCTAAATTCTCCGATGGTACACCGGTGACCAGTAAAGATGTTAAGTATAGCTTTACTCTCTTAGCGGATCCTAGTTATACGGGCCGTTTTGCCATCAATGCCGAAAACATCGTCGGGTATGAAGAATACAACAAGGGAGATGCCACAGAATTGACGGGTATTGAAACGCCGGATGATGAAACCGTTATTATTCATGCCAAAGAACCTCGCATTGATAATTTAGTGACATTTGGAGATAGCGTACGAATCATGAGTGCTGCCCAGTTTGATTATAAAAAAGGGGATACCAGCGAGATTGAATCCAATACGAGTGATATGTTAGGCAGTGGACCTTATAAATTAAATTCCTATGATAAAGCCTCTGGTGCTTCTTTTGTACGTAATGAGAACTATGAAGCGAAAGACGGTGAATATACGGTTGAAAAGATCATTATCAAGACAACCGATGTTCAGACAGAAGTGGATGAATTAAAATCTGGAAATGTCGATTTATTACCACAAACTATTGAACAACAAAAAATCGGTACAGTTTCCAAAGATGATAAATTGACTTATAACACGTATTTCCGCGCCGGTGAAGGTTATATCGGTTTCAATGCCGGTGAAGGGCATACAACAGCCGATAACGCGGTTCGTCAGGCTTTATCCTATGCCACAGATCGTCAGGCTTTTGTGGACAGCTACTTTAAATTTGAAGATGCTTCGGATGAAGTCACAGAAAATACAGAATTGGGTTATGTCCCAGATGTGTATTGGAATCCAGTATCTGAAAACTTGGGTGAATATGTACGTGGTGAAAAAACGATTGATGGCTTGACGGTTTATAATTTTGATCTGGAAAAGGCAAAATCGGTTCTAGAAGAAGCAGGTTGGAAAGTCGGAGATGACGGATATCGTTATAAAGATGGAACAAAATTAGAAGTGAAATGGATGTTATCCAAAGATAATTCGGTTTTAGATACATTGATTCCAATGGTTCAGAAGTCCTGGAAAGAAATTGGTGTGGATCTGAAACAGACCACGGTTGATTTCAATACGTTGTTGGATACCGTCAGCAATCCAGAGAAATCTTCGGAATGGGATATCTTCTTCTTGGCAACCGGATATACAGGACTTGCAGATAGTGATGCCAATAACTACTATGGAAACACCCCTGATAACTATTCACATATTCAAGATGCACAGTTAGAGGACTACTTGAAAAAAGGTTTATATACCAATGATGTGGAAGTTTCTAAAGAAAACTATTTAGCAGCTATGCAGCGTGCTTCACAATTGGATGCATACTTGCCGATCTATGGAAATCAATATTTTGATCTCTATAATAAACGTGTTAAGAATCTGAATACGTCTTCGGTACATAGCTGGGCACAGGCAATGGATCAAGTGACTCTTGAAAACTAAACCAAAAGGAAGAGCAAGCCTTTCGACTTGCTCTTCTATTTATACGTAAGGAGGCAATCTAATGATTAAATATATACTTAAGCGACTCTTGGTCTTGTTACCGGTATTGTTGGTGATATCCATCGTGATTTTTGGCACCGTTAAGGCTATGCCGGGAGATGAAGTCACCGCCTATTTTGGAGCCGGTTCCAGGGCAACCGAAGAACAGCGGGATCAGGTTCGTGAAAAATTAGGGTTAGATAAAAGTCTTCCCGAACAATATGTTCGGTGGTTAGGACGTGTTGTAACCGGTGATTTAGGAAATTCGGTTTCGTTAAAAAAGCCGGTTGCGGATGTAATTGGACCTTATGTATGGAATACGTTTTATCTCAATGCACTTTCTTTAATCATTGCGCTATTATTCGCTATCCCTATAGGCATACGACAAGCCGTTAAAAAGGGGTCTTTTTTTGATAATTTCTGGTCCGTATTTTCACTGTTAGGAATTTCTGTACCGACTTTCTTTTTCGCAATGCTTCTAATTTTCTTTGTCGGTAATAATATTCCAGGCATGCCGATCAATGGTATGTATGATCCGATGTTGAAATCCTTTGGATATGCATCTGTTTTTCAAATGATTGGTGATGTGGCTGTTCACTCAATTTTACCGGTGACGGTTTTGGCCTTTAGCAATTTTGCCACGTTTTCGCGGTATGTGCGTAACTCCATGGTGGAAGTCATTAACATGGATTACATTCGCACAGCGCGTTCGAAAGGGTTGAAAGAAAAAGTTGTCATTTATCGGCATGCGTTTAAAAATGCGCGCATTCCTCTTGTAACATTGTTGGGATTATATATTCCTTCTCTGTTTTCAGGTGCCGTTATTTTGGAAACAGTCTTTGTTTGGCCGGGCATTGGAAAGATTTTGATTGATTCAATCAATAATCGTGATACTTCCTTGGCGATGGCCTGTTTGATTTTTAGTGCTGTCTTAATGGTCTTGGGAAATTTATTAGCCGATATTGCGTATTCCTTTGTCGATCCAAGAATCAAAGTAGAGGATTAGAGGTGTTGGTATGAAGAAAAAACAAAATATCATTTTAGAAAATGGAGAACATATCGATGTCGTAGGTCCCTGGACTCTGGCATGGCGTCGCTTTAAGGCCAATCGAATCGCAATGGCAGGTTTGATTATCTTTTTAGTCATTCTGGTATCTGTAATTCTTGTACCGATCATTCTGGGAATCGATGTCAATGACTATGACTTGTCCAGTACGAATTTAGCACCAAGTGCACAACATCTTCTGGGAACTGATAAACAAGGACGTGATGTATTCTTTCGTTTGTTTCTGGGGGGAAGAATTTCCATCTTTGTTGGGGTATTGGCAGCTGCTTTTACAGTAATTTTAGGTTCTATTGTCGGTGGTGTGGCTGGTTTCTACGGAGGGCGTATTGATAATTTATTGATGCGTTTTACCGAAGTCGTTTATTCTTTACCTTTTATTCCCATGATTTTAGCAGTTTCTTTTATTATGTTGTGGGTGCCGCAGGAACAAAAACTACTAGTCGTCGCTTTGATCATTGGAGCGCTTTCCTGGCCGGGTCTGGCAAGGCTGGTACGAGGACAGATCTTAACTTTGCGGGAACAAGAATTTATGCAGGCTTGTGAGGCCTTAGGCTTTTCAGATTTTTCTAAGATCTTTAAGCATTTGATGCCGAATGTATTCTCATTGATCATTGTCAATGCGACTCTGGGAATGGCCAGTGCCATCTTGACTGAAGCCGGTCTCTCCTTTTTAGGGATGGGGGTACAGGCGCCGACACCAAGCTGGGGAAACTTGATGAATCTGGCAAGGGAATCACAGATCTTTTTGAACTATCCGTGGCAATGGGCACCGGCAGGAATTATGTGTCTTTTGACGGTTGTTTCAATTAATTTGATCGGTGAAGGAATACGAGATGCCTTCGATCCTAAGGCGTTACGATAGGAGGTTTGTATGTCCATAAATAAAAAAGTTTTAAAAGTAGAAGATCTTCGTATCTACTTTCATACAAAAAGCGGGGATGCCAAAGCGGTCGATGGCAATCACTTTACCATGTATGAGAATGAAACGCTGGCCATTGTCGGAGAATCCGGTTGTGGTAAATCGGTGACGGCCATGTCCATTTTAGGTTTGGTCGATAAGCCAGGTGAGATCATGCCGGGCTCTAAGATCATGTATACCGGCAATGTACCGGAGAATGCAGAGGGGCTCAATTTAGCACAGGCCAGCGATGAACAGATTCGTGAGATTCGCGGTAATGAGATTTCTATGATCTTTCAGGAGCCTATGTCCTCTTTAAACCCTGTGATCACGGTGGGCGATCAGATTACTGAAAATATTATGACCCATGAGGATGTAGATGCCAAAGCGGCACGAGAACGTGCCATCGAGCTATTAAGTGAGGTAGGAATCAGCCGTCCGGAAAAAGTAGTCGACAACTATCCATTCCAGCTCTCCGGTGGTATGTGCCAGCGTGTCATGATTGCGATGGCACTCTCGTGCAAGCCAAAACTGTTGATTGCCGATGAACCAACTACGGCGCTGGATGTAACCATTCAGGCACAGATTTTATCTTTGATGAATCGTTTAAAGGAAAAGACAGGAACTTCCATCATGTTGATTACCCATGATCTGGGGGTTGTGGCACAAGTAGCGGATCATGTCAATGTAATGTATGCCGGTAAGGTGGTTGAAAGTGCACCGGTCAATGAGTTGTTTGAAAACCCGAAACATCCTTATACGATCGGCTTGATGAAATCCATGCCAAGTCTGGCGGATAAAGAAGAACGACTCTCAACGATTGAAGGTTCGGTTCCAAATTCTTTGTATTTGCCAAAGGGCTGTTATTTTGCGGATCGTTGTCCTTTTGCGATGGAAAAATGTAAAGCAGAACAACCGAGTGATACAAAGATAAAGAGTCGCCATCATGTATGGTGCTTCTTACATGAGGAGGAAGATCATGCCGGAAAGTAAAAAAATCTTAGAAGTTAAAAATTTGAAGAAATATTTTCCCATTAAAAAAGGAAAGTATAAAGAAGGACAACCAGCCGTCAAAGCGGTGGATGATATTACCTTTGATCTTTATGAAGGCGAAACCTTAGGATTGGTTGGGGAATCCGGCTGTGGAAAATCCACACTGGGTCGTACGATTTTACGCTTATATGAGCCGACCGGCGGTCGGGTTTTATTCCGTGAAGAGGATATTTCCAAGAAGAATAAAAAAGAGATGCGTAAGTTGCGAGAAGATATGCAGATCATCTTTCAGGACCCGTATTCTTCCTTAAATCCGCGTATGAATGTGTTTAATATTTTGGCAGAACCTTTGTTGGCACATGGCATCTTTAAGCGAGGGCCCGAGCTGGAAGCCTATGTCAAAGATCTGATGGATCGATGTGGGCTGCCAAGCTATTACTGTTATCGATATCCCCATCAATTTTCAGGAGGGCAAAGACAACGTATCGGTATTGCGCGTTCTTTGGCGTTAAATCCAAGTTTTGTGGTTTGTGATGAACCTGTCAGTGCCTTGGATGTATCCATACAGTCACAGATCATCAACCTGATGAAAGATATGCAGGAAGAAAAGAAGATTTCGTATATCTTTATCAGTCATGACCTTTCCGTTGTGAAACATATTTCCGATCGTGTTGGAGTGATGTATTTAGGCTCTATGGTGGAATTAGCAGATAAAGAGGTGTTGTATCAAAACCCGCAGCATCCATATACAAAGGCCTTGATTGCGGCCATACCGATTCCGGATCCTAAAAAGCGTAAAGAACTCAGTGTCATTCAGGGGGAAATCCCCAGCAACGTCAATATTCCAAGCGGCTGTAAATTCCATCCGCGCTGTCCTTTTGCCAAGGATATCTGCAAACAGAAGGAGCCGGCGTATCGCGAGATTCAAAAGAATCATTTTGTCCGTTGTCATTTTGCGGGAGAATTTGAATGAATGGGCGTGAGCGATTCCGTTCGATTTTTAAAAAGAAAGAGATAAAACCGGACGCCTATACCAACCTTGAAAAAGGCGATAGGATGGCCCTAATGATTGCGGCGCTGAGTGTGTTTGGACCGATTCTTTTGTTGGGAATTGGAATTCTGGCTTTATTTATTTGGGGCTGGAATGCATTTTTTTGAAAGGAGAAGTTATGCAGTTTCAAGAATATGCGTATCAACATATGGATGCGCTCTCATTACAGAAACAATTATCAGAGCTTGCCGAACAGATACAGCAGGCCAAAACTATAGAGCAAGTACAAGATTGTATCAAAAAAGTTGATACGATTCGTCGTTTTGTGGCAACACAGGTATCACTGGTTGAAATTCGTCATACCGTTGATACCAAAGATGCTTACTATACGAAAGAACAAGAATATTTGGATACGGTATTGCCGGAATTGGAAAAAGATTATGAAAAAATTAATCGTGCGCTTTTAGAAAGTACTTTTTTAGACGATCTGAAACAAAGACTGCCGGAGACATTCTTTCTTCAAAAGGAAATGGATCTAAAAGCTTTTGATCCGATCATTATAGAAGATATGCAGGAAGAGAATCGTCTGATGACAAAATATCAGGCTTTAATTGCCAGTGCCGAAATTCCCTTTGATGGTGAAATCTATAATCTATCCAGTTTGGAAGTTAAGACCAATTCTTCCGATCGACAAGTTCGTAAACGCGCTTTACAGGCCTATTGGAACTGGTTTGAACAACACGAAGAAGAAGTTGCACAAATTTTTGATCAGATGATCAAGGTCCGTACACGTATGGCACAAAAGCTGAGATATGATAATTTTATTGCATTAGGTTATGCTCGTATGCATCGCTATGACTATGACCAAGAAGATGTAGCCAAGTATCGCCGTCAGGTTTTAGAGGATGTCGTGCCTTTATGCAGTGCTTTGTACAAGCGCCAACAAAAACGTTTAGGCTATGATACCTTACATGCCTGGGATGAAAAGGTAGAATTTCTGCAGGGAAACCCAACACCTAAGTACGATCGTGCCGAGTTAGTCAAACGAGCCCAAAAGATGTATCATGAATTATCGAAAGAAACCGGTGTTTTCTTTGATTTCATGGTCGAACATGATTTATTGGATCTTGACAGTAAACCGGGCAAGGCAGCCGGTGGTTATTGTACGTTTATGCCCGATTATAAAAGTCCGTTTATTTTTGCGAATTTTAATCAAACACAACACGATGCCGAGGTCTTGACCCATGAAGCCGGTCATGCCTATCAAATTTATGAATCCAGAGATATCTATCCAAGTGATTGTGTTTGGCCAACCTATGAATCTTGTGAGATTCATTCGATGTCTATGGAATTCTTTACGCATCCATGGATGCAGAGTTTCTTTGAAGAAGATACAAATCGCTATTATTATTCACATATGGCCGGAAGTCTTAAATTCTTGCCTTATGGTGTTTTGGTGGATCATTTCCAACATGAAGTCTATACCCATCCAGAAATGAGTCATAAAGAGCGCATGGATACATGGCGTCGTTTGGAAAAAGAATATCTTCCGCATAAAAACTATGAAGAAGTTGAAATACTGGAAAGAGGAGGCTGGTGGATGCGTCAGGCTCACATCTTTATGTCACCGTTCTATTACATTGACTATACCTTAGCCCAAGTCTGTGCCATGCAGTTTTGGGCACGTATGGAAAACAAGGATCCAAAAGCCTTTGAAGATTATCAACATATTTGTAAGATCGGTGGAACACTACCATTTCGAAAGATCGTAAAAGAAGCCGGATTGATCGTTCCGTTTGAAGAAGGGTGTTTAGCACAAGTGACAGGCTCTGTTTCTCAATGGTTAGATGAAATAAGCGAGGAAGAACTGACGGCCTAATCCGATGCATCATATTGAAATCTATATCAGCAATTTAGAAAAAACGAGAGAATTTTACAGCTGGTTATTAAGCTTATTAGGCTTTACGTTATTTCAAAATTGGTCACAAGGTTTTTCCTATAGGAAAGATGGCTTTTATTTAGTTTTTGTTCAGGTACAAGAGAAATACCTTCCCAATGGATACAATCGTTGTCATATTGGATTGAATCATTTGGCGTTTTCTTGTGAAGATAAAGGCAAAATTGATCGAATCCGTGAACAATTGATTTTAAAAGGGATACCACTTTTGTATGACGAACAATATCCATATGCCGGAGGGATGAATCATTACGCTGTGTATTTTGAAGACCCGGATCGCATAAAGCTGGAAATCGTATTTCAAGAATAAGAAGACTATATCAGCTCCCACTTTTAGTGGGAGTGATTTTATCTTTTATAGAATAAGGAATAGTAACTTTATACAACTAAAAGGATTCGTTGTATTTTGACTTTTTCTGTTTCCAAGATTGGTGCTCAATCGTCTAGAAATGAGGATTCATTTTCTATATTTGTAGAAGAATACAGAAAAATTGGATCGAAAAATTAAAAAAAGCACAGTTTCATTTGACTAATGTAGAGAATAAGTGTTAAATTGAATAAGCTGTGGGAGTGTGATTTTTATGGCGGATAAAGTAATTTTAACGTGTAGTGAATGTCTGTCCAGAAATTATGTGACGACAAAGAACAAAAAGACGAATACCCAGCGTTTAGAGGTTAAAAAGTATTGTCCAAAATGTGGCAAACATACTTTACATAAAGAAACAAAGTAGGAAAGGGATCGTTATGGCAAAAGAAAAGAAAGAAAAAAAAGAAAGAACATATTCTCCCAAAGGAATCTGGCGTGAACTCAAACAAGTAGAGTGGCCGGGCTTTAAAGGGTTGATGAAATCGAGCGGATTGGTCATTCTGTTTACTTTATTATTTGGATTCTATTTCTTTATTTGTGAACTCGTAGCCAGCGGTCTTTTAAAAGTTATCGTTGGATAGTTTAGGAGGGACATCATGGCAGAAGAGTTGAAAAAAGAGTGGTATGTCGTAAATACCTATGCGGGACAGGAAAATCGTGTAAAAGAGAACCTGGAACGTCGTATCAGCACAATGGGATTGGAAGATTATTTATTCCAGATCGTTGTGGCAGAAGAAAAGGAAATCGAGTATAAAAACGGAAAACCGGTAGAAAAGACACGAAATTTATTTTCCGGTTATCTGTTGGTGCAGATGATCATGACCGATGAAGCATGGTATGTTGTACGAAATACACCGGGTGTTACCGGATTTATCGGATCTTCCGGTAAGGGGGCCAAGCCTTTCCCAGTTGCGCAGGAAGAAGTCGATTCTGTACTTCGTCGTTTGGGTCGCAAAGATATCAACATTCAGGTTGATTTTGGTGTAGGTGATACGGTTGAAATCTTAAACGGAGCTTTCAAAAACTCTGAGGGCGTTGTGGAAGCTATGGATGAAGAAAAACAGGAAGCAACCGTATTGTTGATTCTGTTTGGACGTGAAACACCGACAGAAATTCCTTATATGGATTTAAAGAAAGTCGACTAGACTTTCTTTTTTTGGAGGCTTATGAAAACTTTACTCTTTGACTTGGATGGAACGATGTATCGGGGTACACAGATCATTGAAAGTGCCAAAACTTTTTTAGAACATTGTCAAAAAAAGAATATACCCTATCTCTTTTTGACCAATAATTCAATGCGCACCCGCGAAGAAAATGTCATTCATATGGAGAAAATGGGTTATACCGGTATTTCTCCAGATCAGTTTTATAACAGTGCTATGGCCAGTGTGCAGTATGTTCGCTCTCATTATTCGGGGAATACGGCTTATTACATTGGCAAGGAAGGCATGAAACAGGCTTTGTTGGATGAAGGTTTTACGATCACAGATCAAAATCCGGATTTTGTCTTTGTCGGACTGAATAAAGACGCCGATTATGCACAGTATTCCAAAGCACTGCAGTTGTTATTGAATGGGGCTAAGCTGATTGGCACCAATCAAGATCGTATCTTGGCAAAACCCGGTGGTTTTGAAATGGGCAATGGCAGCATCGTAGCCATGTTTGAATATGCATCTTCACAGAAAAGCCCGAATATTGCCAAACCACATACGCCGATCTTAGATCTTTGTCTTTCACACTTTCATTTGAAAAAGGAAGATGTGATTTTGATCGGAGACAATTTAGAAACGGATATTTTACTGGGAAAAAATGCGCATGTGCAGACGATCTTTGTACAGACGGGTGTTCATACACAAAAAGATGTGGAAAGACTGAACATTCATCCGGACATCATTGTTCGTGATCTATTGGACTGTTTGGACTTTTCTTTTGATTCGTTTATGTTATAATGGGTTTTGATAAGGAAGAGTGGATAAAATGGAAGATATTTTAAATGTAATTTTAATGGTACTTTCGGGTATCATCATAATACTTGTACTGCTGCAGAGCGGAAAATCTGATGGATTGAGTGCTGCTTTTACCGGAAGTGGTGATTTGAACTTGTTTGCGGTACAAAAGGAACGCGGACCTGAGAAAGTCATCTCTCGAGCTACTTTGATTTGCGGAATTTTGTATTTCGCACTTGTAATCGCATTACAGATCGTTTAATAAAGGCCGTAAGGTCTTTTTTTGGTGGTGATAAAATGAAAGATCGAATCTTAGAATGTTTTGAAAAGAAAAAACAATGGACAATAAAGGATTTGGAACGAAAGCTGAAATGCCAATCCTCAAAGGATTTTACACAACTTATTCAGGCATTGAATGCACTGGAAGACGAGAGAATCCTCTGCAACAACCACAGTGTGTATTTTTATATTGATCAAAAAGAATTTGTCGTTGGAAAAGTAAAAGATATCTCAAAGTATGAATTTATGGTTTCCAATGGAGAAGATAAGGTGTATGTACCGAAAAAATATGGACGAAATGCCTTTGATAAAGATGAAGTCTTAGTGCATTGTACAAAAAAGAAAAACGAAATTATTCATATTTATTCGCGGGGCATCACAAAAGTAACCGGCACCTTCTATCGAAGAAAAGGACAGTTTATCTTTTACAGTGATGTGGATCTGCATGCGTCATTTCAAATTCAGAATTTAGATGAATTTAATATTGAACATCGTATGAAAGCTCTTGTTTTGATCACCAAATACACCGATCCCTTACAGTGTCGTATTGAAAAGTTATTAGGGTATGAATATGAAAAAGGAATGGATATCACTTCCATCCTTTCCGCCAATAATGTTCGTCAGCATTTTTCGGACAAAGTGTTAGCCCAGGCCGATGCCATGCCCAAAGAAGTGCAGGAAGCAGAACGACAGGGACGAAGCGATTTTCGTGATTTAATGACAGTAACAATCGATGGTGATGACGCCAAAGACTTTGATGATGCGATTTCGATTGAAAAGACACAACAGGGTTATCGTTTGTATGTTCATATTGCGGATGTGTCGCATTATGTAAAAGAAGGCAGTCCAATCGATCAGGAGGCTTTTGCCCGTTCTACCAGTATCTATGTGGCGGATCGTGTTGTACCGATGTTGCCGTTTGCCTTAAGTAATGGCATTTGTTCTTTAAATCCTCATGTGGATCGCTGCACGTTGAGCTGTGTCATGGATATTGATTTTTCTGGCCGTTGTCTGCATCATGAGATTGTGCCAAGTCTGATTCATTCCAATCAACGTTGTACCTATGCCAAGGTCAATCGTTTTTTACAGGGTGATGAACAGGCGCAAAAAGAATATGAAGATATTCAGGAGCTTTTATATTCATTTGAAGCTTGTGCTAAATTGTTACAGGCGCGCTCACACGATCGAGGAACGATTGATTTTAATACAAAAGAGCCTAAACTGGTTTTGGACGAAGAAGGAAAATGTATCGATGTGCAATGCAGAGAACGAGGCTTTGCCGAGCAGATGATTGAAGAGGCTATGATCCTGGCCAATGTTTGTGTGGCACATACATTAAATACTTGTGAAATTCCGGGTATCTATCGAGTCCATGAAACACCAGATCCCAAAAAAGTTTCACATTTGACCATGTTGGCCCACTCATTGGGAATTCGAACCTCATTTTATCCAGATTCTGTCACGACCAAGGAGATGCAGCAGTTTTTGGAGTCGATTCAAGATCCTGCTCTTTGCGATGTATTAAGCTATGTAGCTTTAAGAGCGATGCAGAAGGCAAGATATGATGCCAACTGTCTGGGACACTTCGGCTTATCTTTAAGCGAATATTGTCATTTTACTTCGCCGATTCGTCGCTATGCGGATCTAGTCGTACACCGGATGTTGCGTAAATATTTATTCTTACAGAATAAACAAGATAAAAATACAGATTTGGCGAAATGTGAACGGCAGGCATTCTACATTTCCGGAAAAGAAAAAGATGCCGTGAATGTGGAGCGGCAGGTCAATGACTATAAACGTGCGGAATATATGGAAGATAAAATCGGTCAAATATTTAAAGGGAACATTGTCAGTGTGCATAACTTTGGATTTTTTGTGGAATTACCAAATACGGTAGAGGGACTGGTACCGATTCATTCTCTGGATGACTATTTTGATTTTGATGAAGTCGCATCTCGTTTGATCTCGCAGGATCGAAAGAAAATTTATACGATCGGACAAAAAGTCAAAGTCGTCTGTGAATCTGTGGATAAACTGAAAGGACAAGTTTCCTTTGTACTGAAATGATAAAAAATAGCCCCAGGGCTATTTTTTTATGCAATGAAGAGAATCGAAGATATTACGCTTTCTTTTAAACGATTGTCAGTGTTTGATTACATATTGACATAATATCTGTTTTATGAGAAACGATGATTAACGTTATTTGATGACGATGACAGAACGTATGTAAAGCCTTTGAAAAAGCGATACCGTTTTTTTCATCCAGTGCACTGGTAGGTTCGTCTAATAGTAAAACATCCGGCTTTCGAATCAGCATACGGGCTATAGAGATTCTTTGTGCCTGTCCTTTACTGATGCGACAGGCGTCAATCAAAGTTTCCTTATTCTTCTTGTAGAAATCATAAAGCTGACAAACGGAGATGACCTCATCGATTTCCTGATCCGAATAAGAATCATAGAGAGTGATGTTCTGTTTGGCGGTATCATGAAAAATCAATGGCTCTTGGTTTACTAATAAGATGTGCTTGTATAAGTTTTTTCTATTGATTGTATCCAGTTCTATATGGTTGATGGTGATCAAACCTTTCTGATAGTTTTCAAAGCCCATCAACAAAGATAATATTGTTGATTTACCCGCCCCACTTTCCCCCTTGATGAGAAGATGATCGTTTTTATAAACTTGAACTGACACATTTTTTAAAACAGGTGTGTCCGGATAATCAAAACAGACATTCTCCATTTTGATTTCATTGATTGTATTCACCAATACTTTTCGAGAATCTTCCTTGTGCAACAAAACCGATAATCGATCACAGAGTTGTAAAACAGTCAGACGATTGGTTCGCGCCTCGGCAATCTGACGTATGGGTTCTTGCAGCTGCGAAGATAAAGCATACATGGTCAATACGCTTCCAATTGACATCCAGTGCAAAGATACAAAATAAATGCCTATGGTTATGCTTAAAAACGGCAAAACTGTGGTTAATAAAATATAAATGGTCATATATTGAGATTGGTACAAGGCCAGCTTTTTTTCATGGAAGAACAGGCTTTGATGTAAAAATGATTTCAAGCGATTCGTAAAGAAGGATTCTTTCGATAAAATACGAATCACTTGATGATTTTTCAGACCTTCTAAGAGTAGTTTTGTCATCTTTTCCTTTTGTTTGAACACGGTTTTGTTTTCATGGGCTATGTTTTTACTTATTGCGGCTGTAATACAAAAACAAAAGAATACGAATAAGATCAAAATAAGAGCCAATACCATCTGTGTGATAAACATGGAAATTATACAGATCGATAAAGTGATGGACTGAAAACAGACAACCACAGAATTCGTGGCGACCGTTTGCGAAAAAGCGATGGCATCGTTACTTAATAAAGAGTATATCTCACTGGAGTGAACAGAAGAAAAATCTTCAACTGATTTGCTTAATACTTCATGGTACATTTCTGACAAAAATGCATTTTTTGCCCGAATCGGTACTTGGTGAAATGTGTATTGTGATAGGAAACCAAGCAGTGCCAATAGAATCAATAACAACGATATATAAATGATAGTATCTATAGCAAAGGTATCTGGTTTAGTGGTTATAGTATCCACTATATTTTGAATGATAAAAATGAGACTGTACAAACAAAGCGTATAGGCACTTAAACAACCAATGGTCAAAATTTGAAAAAGTTTTACTTTTTTTAATTTTGTTTTCAAAACTCTGTAGGTGTATTTTGTATTCATGATGTTTTCTCCTATATTTTAATCGTAGGAAGCACAAACTATATCTTTTATACTTTTTACAATGACATCATAAGAACATTTAGGTTTCTTGTTCTTTAGTGCTCCACCAAGACATTTTCTTCCTAAGCATACAGGATACACATTGCATTCTTTGCAGCTTTCAGTATATCCATTCCATAAGTTTATGTTATTGTTTATAATTAGTTTTCCATCCGAATTGAGCCTCCCGATTTGATTTTTGTCAAAATCAAATAATACGGTACATTTCATAAGATTTAACTCTGGGTCAAATACATAGCTGTTTTTGCTACACTGAGGACATGCGTAAAAGCCTCTTGATAAAACATCTTTAAAAATGTGGTTTATTTGATTATGTTTACAAAATTGAATTAGTTTTATAATGTTTTCATGCTCTTTTTCTTGATCATAGCATTCGCCTTTATAATTCTTATTGAATGGTTTAATGGCCTCAAAGTGCATAATAAATTGGTTTTCAAAATAATCTTTGCAGAATATTAAAAACTTCTTTTCAGATTCGATAACTTCAGAATTAAAATTTGTTCTTAATATTATTTTTGAATGCTTTGGATATTGGCTGATTTTTTTTAAGTTTTGGATAATTACGTTCCAGGTTCCTTCTCTGTTCGCCAAGTGTCTTGTCTTGTTATGCGTTTTAGAGAATCCGTCTAATGTGACCTGTACATCAGTCAAACCTAAATCAACAAGAGTTTTATATTTTTCGATATCAAGCAAATATCCATTTGTGGTCATTCCAATTGAAAAATTTATTTTTTTAGTTTTTAAATATGCATTTAAAGACTCTAAAAAAGAAATAATATCGTTATATACAAGCAATGGTTCTCCACCAAAGAGATTTATGCGCACATTTTTAAATTCGTTTGATTCCATCTGTTTTTTTATAAACGTAAAGATAGAGCGATAGGAATTATCAGACAATTTCAAATTTTTGAATTTTTCATAGCAATAACTACATCTAAAATTGCACTGTTGTGTGACAATTAATGTTACAGTTAGAGTATCGGAAGTAGGATCTTTACATACTTCATCTGAACAATGATCAATAATTATACCAAGTGTATTTAAAGTCTCTAAATTTGTATTCTTACAGTCTTTCAAATTATTTGGTAGACAGAATAATTTACTTAGCAATTCTTTGTCTTTAATATTGACAATCGCACCGGACTTTGTGTTAATGATTTTTATATAGTTATTCTTATTTATATAGATGTTATATTTGCTTAATTTCATGTAGAATCGATAGCATAAAATATCTTGTGTAAATTCGTTTTTCTGGAAATATAGAAAAAAAGGTATATCCTTAGTAAAATTAGTTCGACCAAAAACAATTTACGAAAGGAATATACCCATGAACTATTTTACTACATCTTTAATGAAAAACCTATTTTCTAATGACAACAATCTTCCAGCTTTTGAACAGGCTGTAACTGAACTGTTTCGTTCAGAGTTGGAGAAATCTCTCAATGAAATACTCGCATATGAGTTGACGGCTTTTCTTGATTATGAACCATACGCTAGAACCAATAACGAAAATTCTAGAAATGGTTCCTATCAAAGAAAGTTTGATACAAAATATGGAACTATTACGCTCAATAT
>NZ_ATUT01000003.1 GCF_000420345.1 Faecalicoccus pleomorphus DSM 20574
CTCTTGGCCAGTGTCACAAGCTGATCCATTACAGCACTTAATTCTTTGGCTTTCATTTCTGTTGTTTCGATCTGTCCGCTTTCAATCAAAGATGTTGCCATGTTTCTTAACAACGCTTTACGATGATCGGCGGTACGTCCTAATTTACGATTCCACATACTTTATCGTTCTCCTACTCATACGATTTAAAGAACAATCCTAACTGGTACATTTTGTCTTTGACTTCTTTCAAAGACTTTTTACCTAAGTTCTTTACATGCATCATTTCATCTTCAGTTTTTTGCGTCAATTCATCAACTGTCTGAATACCGGCACGTTTCAAACAGTTATAAGAACGTACGGAAAGATCCAGATCTTCGATCATCATCGTGTTGACTTTTTTCACATCTTCTTCATGTGGCTGTTGTACCACAAAGCTTTCTTCCAAATGCAGATCCGCTAATGGGATCAATGCATCCAAATGATCGACCATAACGCCGGCAGCCTGGCTGATTGCCTGCAGCGGGCTGATCGTTCCATTGGTTTCCACTTCGATATGAACCTTGTCGTATTTGGCATCCTGGCCTACACGAGCCGGTTCAGAAAGATACTGTGCACTGCGTACCGGCGTAAACAAAGCATCCAGTGCAATCGTATCGGCATCCAATGCATAATCCTTTTCATTTTCTAATGCGCTTTTATAACCGAATCCATTTGTCACAAACAGATCCATTTCCAGAGAATTTCCCTTCTCCAGATTACAGATTACCTGTTCCGGATCTTTGATCGTTACTTCTTCCGGACAGATGATGTCAGCTGCCTGTACCGTAGCCGGTCCTTTTTTGGAAATGTGTAAAGTAAACACACCTTCCTGCTGACAGTTTAATCGTAATTCTTTAATGCGTAAGGAAAGTGTTGTTACATCTTCTAAAAGACCCTCAACACTTGTCTTTTCTTCATTTAAACCTTCCACACGATAGCCGATGATGGCACATCCAGGAAGGTTAGACAACATGACGTTGCACAAGGTACTTCCTACTGTAGTACCAAACCCTCTTTCCAAAGGCTCGAATACATAAGAGCCTTTGTTGTTTTCTTCATCAACCGATTCCTTATGAAATAAAGCTCTTTCAAATTCCTGCATTCGACACTTCCTTTCTATCCACGAGGTCGTTTTGGCGGACGACATCCATTGTGTGGAATTGGGGTCACATCATTGATCATCGTGATGCTCAGTCCGGCTACCTGCAAGGCTCTGACAGCTGCTTCACGTCCCGGCCCCGGTCCTTTCACTTCCACGCTGACCGTCTTCATTCCATGATCCATTGCAGCCTTACCCGCTGCTTCTCCGGCTAGCTGTGCCGCATACGGTGTGCTCTTTCGGCTTCCCTTGAACCCTAAGGCCCCCGCACTGCTCCATGCTACCGCGTTTCCACTCTCATCTGTGATCGTTACGATCGTATTGTTGAAAGTCGAGTGGATATGTGCACATCCGCGTGCTATATTCTTCTTGACGCGGCGTTTTCCTCTTCTCTGTACCTTTGCCATACTCTACTCTTCCTTCCTACTTCTTCTTGTTGGCTACCGTCTTCGCTTTCCCTTTGCGTGTTCTCGCATTGGTCTTCGTTCTCTGTCCTCTGACCGGCAGTCCCTTTCTGTGTCGGATCCCTCTGTAGCATCCGATCTCCATCAGTCGCTTGATGTTCAACTGTACTTCTCTTCGCAGATCCCCTTCGACCTTGATCTTGTCGATGGCCTTTCGGATCGCGTTCATCTGTTCTTCACTTAGATCCTTTACACGGATGTTCTCATCGATTTTTGTCTCTTCCAATACTTTCTCGGACGTGCTCTTCCCGATCCCATAGATATAGGTTAAGGCGATCACCACACGCTTGTCGTTTGGAATATCTACTCCTGCAATTCGTGCCATTGTTTCCTCCTACTTAGTTTCCTTGTCTTTGTTTGTGTTTTGGGTTTTCACAAATTACCATGACGCGACCCTTGCGTCGTATTACTCGGCATTTGTCGCACATCGGTTTTACGGATGGTCTTACTTTCATTTGTCTAATCCTTTCTCTACGTATAATCCTGTTAAAATGCGTATAGTGCTATGCGGATTTTAACAGTAACGTAGTTTAAAAAATATAACGCAAGTAAATTGCGCATAAAGATGCGCAATTTATTTGCTTAAAGCTTCTTTTAAAACAGGCCAGATTTCTTCAATGCCAGCGGTCGCATCAATTCTCTTGACCATTCCTTTTTCTTCATAGTATGCGATAACAGGCTCTGTGTTTTTCGCATATTCCTCTAAACGAGTTTTTAGACTTTCTTCATTATCATCTTTTCTTTGTGATAATTCAGAACCACATTTATCACAAATCCCTTCCTTTACCGGCGGTTTTGAATAAATGTTGTAGATTTCTCCACAGTGTTTACAACTGCGACGTCCTGTTATGCGACGTGTCAATTCATCAAATGGAACATCCATCACAACAATTTCATCAACCATCAGATCGGTTCCTTCTGTCATCTTTTCAAAGGCTTTAGCCTGATCCAATGTTCTTGGATATCCATCTAATAAATATCCATTCTTTTTATCCGATAATTGGCTCAAGTACTCTTTAACCATGTTGTTGGTAATCTCATCCGGTACTAGCAGACCTTTTTCCGTATAGGCTTTTGCCTGCATACCTAATTCAGTGCCTCCGGCAATGTTTGCCCGGAAGATATCACCGGTACTGATATGATTCAAATCGAATTCTTCTTTGATACGGCTCGAGAATGTCCCTTTTCCGCTTCCAGGGGCACCCATGATAAAGATGTTCATACTTCAGCTCCCTAGACGATTTTATTCGTCTTCAAAATAATTCTTATACGATTTCTGTGTAATCAAACCTTGTACTTGTCGTACAGTTTCGATGGCGACACCGACAACGATGATCATTCCCGTTCCACCGAGCGCCATTGATGTGTTCATTTCAGTCCAGATTAACGGCATTAAATGTGGAAGTACAGCTACCAGGGCTAGCGCAACAGAACCCAAAGTTGTCAATCGAGATAAAACACGATTCACATAGTTTTCTGTTTCTTTTCCCGGACGCACACTTGGAATGTAAGCACCAGATTTTCCTAAGTTCTCCGCAATCTTTTCCGGATTGACCTGCATCTTCGTATAGAAGAACGTAAAGAATAAGATCAATAGTACATAAATCACTAATGAATACCAAGTTCTCATTCCCAGCCAATCAGTCATCACACTAGTGACTTTATTCGATGCAAAGAAACTGGCAATTTGTAAGGGTGCCATCATCAGCGATGAGGCAAAGATTACAGGGATTACACTGGCCGAATTCAGTTTCAACGGTAAATAGTTTGATTTACTCTGTTTCGATAAACTGATAGAACTTGACGTATATTGTATAGGAATACGTCGTTCGGCCGTATTGATCAATGTTACGAAAATAATAATAATCAAATATACAACGATGTAACCGATAAATAAACCAATTCCCTGCCCCGTTGGATCATCTCCGATCAAAGAAGTCCATGCGGAACTAAACTGTCTTGGTAATCTTCCTACGATACCGGCCATGATGACCATAGAAATACCATTTCCAATCCCTTTGGTCGAGATTTGGTCACCGATCCATACAAGAAACATCGTTCCTGCTGTAAAGATCGTTGCGATATACAGAATCTTACTCATTGTGGCTCCGCCCTCAATCAGTCCTGTATAGGTACTTGAGAAACCATATACTAAGGAGAAGGATTGAACAAAGCCAAAGATCACAGCTAGATAACGTGTATATTTATCTAACTGCTTGCGTCCTTTAGCTCCAGACTTAGCCAATTCTGACAACGGCGGAATCACATCCATACTCAGTAACTGGATGATGATAGAAGCCGTGATATACGGTGTAACACCTAAGGCAAAGATGGAGAACTGTTCAAGACCTCCACCTCCTAAAAGATTCAGCATGGCAAAGAGGGAATTATCCTCTAAACCGGCGACTAAATCGGTTGTATTTACATCCGGAACAGTAATTGCAGACCCTAAACGATATACAAGAAAGGCAAATAAAGTAAAGAGAATTCGATTACGAATATCTTTATTTTTAATTATTGCCTTAAAGCTCGATATCATTTTAGATCTCCTCGGCTGTTCCGCCTGCTTTTTCTATTGCTTCTTTAGCTGATGCAGAGAATTTGTTTGCTTTTACAACTAATTTTTTAGTTAACTCTCCATCACCTAAAACTTTTAAACCAGCTAATTCTTTACGAATAATCTTCTTATCCAGCAGTAAAGCTGCATTGATTTCAGTACCTTCATCAAACTGATTCAGAGTTTCTACATTAACTATAGCATATTCTTTGCGATTAAAGTTTGTAAATCCTCTTTTTGGTAAACGTCTTGCCAATGGTGTCTGTCCACCTTCAAATCCAAGACGAACTCCTCCACCACTTCTGGCTTTTTGACCTTTTTGTCCGCGTCCGGAAGTTTTACCATTTCCGCTTCCAGGTCCACGACCTACGCGGTTTCTTGTTTTGGAAGCTTCCGTCTGTGTCATTTCATGTAATTTCATACTTCAACCTCCTGCTTACCCGCGAATTTCTTCTGGTTTCTTTCCACGAAGACGAGCAACTTCTTCTAAAGTTGTCAGGGATTTCAATCCTTCAACGGTTGCACGAACAACGTTGATCTTCGTACGAGAACCTAAACATTTTGTTAAGATATCGGAGATACCGGCCAATTCTAATACAGAACGGGCAGCACCACCGGCGATAACACCGGTACCTTCGCTGGCCGGACGCATAAATACGCTTCCTGCACCATAGTTACCGATTGTATCATGTGGAATAGTTGTTCCTACGATTGGAACGGTGAACAAGTTTTTCTTAGCATCTTCAACCGCTTTACGAATTGCATCCGGTACTTCGTTTGCCTTTCCTGTTCCCATACCTACGCGACCTTTACGGTCACCGATAACTACAAGACAAGAGAAACGGAAACGACGTCCACCTTTAACAACTTTTGTTACACGGTTAATTGCAACAACTTGTTCTTCGAATTCTTTCTGCTCTCTTCTAGGTTGTTTTCTTTCTGCCATGTGTGCGACCTCCTAAAATTCCAAGCCAGCTTCACGAGCTGCATCGGCAAGAGCTTTTACACGTCCTGCGTAAATATATCCACCACGGTCGAATACAACCTTTGTGATGTTAGCTTCTTTAGCGCGTTTTGCGATTTCAGCACCCACTTGTTTAGCGGCTTCCACATTACCACCATTTTCAAGTTTCATTGCCAAGCTGCTGGCAGATGCCAAAGTCTTCATGTTTACATCATCAATAAGCTGAACATGAATGTGTGCGTTACTTCTAAATACACTCAAACGTGGGCATTCAGGAGTTCCGCTGATTTTTGTACGTACACGAGCGTGACGACGAAGACGCTGTGCATTGCGTGATTGTTTTTTAATCATATCTTAAGATCTCCTTCCCACTACTTCTTACCAGCTGTCTTACCTTCCTTACGACGGATATATTCACCTTTATAGCGAATACCTTTTCCTTTGTAAGGTTCTGGCTTACGAACAGCACGAACATTAGCAGCAAATTCACCAACAAGTTGTTTATCGATTCCAGATACACTGATTTCAGTAGCACTTGGACAAGTTACATCCAATCCTTCCGGAATCTGCATTTCTACCTGATGAGAATAACCAACATTCATCGTTAAAGTATTTCCTTTTACAGCGGTACGGAAACCGATACCAACCAGTTCCAGTCCTTTCGTAAATCCTTCAGAAACTCCTACGACCATGTTATGTAACAAAGCACGAGTCGTACCATGTAATTGTTTAGTGTGTTTTTCGTCATTTGGACGTACTACAGTGACCTCAGTTCCCTCAACGTTGATCTGCATCAAGTCAGAGAACTTACGAGATAAAGTTCCCTTAGGACCTTTTACAGTCACCTCATTACCTGCAGCGACTTCCACACTTACGCCAGCAGGAATGGTAATCAGTTTATTCCCGATACGTGACATTCTTTATCCTCCTATTACCAGATATACGCAATGACTTCGCCACCTAAGTGGTTCTTTCTTGCGTTTTTATCGGTCATCATACCATTACTTGTAGAGATAATGGCAATTCCTAAACCGTTTAATACACGAGGCAGATTTTCAACCTGTGCATAAACACGAAGGCCAGGTTTAGAGATACGACGAAGACCAGAGATGATCTTCTTGTTATCTTCTGTGTACTTTAAAGTGATCGTCAGGTCTTTATGAACACCTTCACCTTCCACTTTATAGTCTGTAATGTATCCTTCTTCTTTTAAGATTTCAGCAATAGCTTTCTTTTCTTTGCTGACAGGCATACTAACAGTTTCATGTTTTTGTTGCAATGCGTTGCGGATTCTTGTCAGCATGTCCGCAATTGGATCAGTCATAATCATTGTTATATGCCTCCTTCTTACCAGCTTGCCTTTTTCACACCAGGAATCTGACCTTTATAAGCCAATTCTCTGAAGCAAATACGACATAATTTATATTTTCTCAATACTGAGTGTGGACGTCCACATCTTTCGCAGCGTGTATATTCACGAACTTTAAATTTCTGAGGACGTTGCTGTTTGTTGATCATTGATTTCTTAGCCATTTTACGTTCCTCCTACTTCTTGAAAGGCATACCCATTTTTTCAAGCAGGGCTTTAGCCTCTTCATTTGTTTCTGCGGTTGTTACGATGACAACATCCATTCCGCGTGTACGGTTTACTTTATCAAAATCAATTTCAGGGAAAATGATCTGTTCTTTAATTCCTAATGTATAGTTTCCACGACCATCAAAGCTAGTGTCAGAAACTCCACGGAAGTCACGAACACGTGGCAAAGAAATGTTGAACAACTTATCTAAGAAGTCATACATTTTTTCTTTACGCAATGTAACTTTACATCCGATTGACATACCTTCACGCAATTTGAAGTTGGCAATGGATTTCTTTGCTTTTGTGATTACCGGAGCCTGTCCAGTAATGGCTGCCAATTCCTCAACAGCTTCATCCAACAATTTCGCATTTTGGATGGCATCTCCAACACCGATATTTACGACCACTTTTTCGATCTGCGGTACCTGCATTACGGATTTGTAGTTGAAGTCTTTCATAAGCTGAGGAATGACTTCGTTTTTATATTTTTCCTGTAAACGGTTCATGTCTTATCCTCCTTATTTAACCTTAACTTCTTTTCCGCTTGTCTTATAGACACGCACCTTAGTTCCGTCTTCTTTTACTTCCATTTTGATACGGGAAGCTTTTTTGCTCTTTTCATCCCAAAGCATTACATTGGAAACGTGAATCTTAGCTTCTTTTTCAATAATTCCGCCATCTGGATTGGCCTGTGTCGGTTTCTGGTGTTTTTTCACCATGTTTACACCTTCCACAATAACCTTATCTTCTTTTGGATATACAGAAGTTACTTCACCGATTGTGCCCTTGTAAGCACCAGTAATAACTTTGACTCTATCACCTTTTTTAATTCTCACTTGGCACACCTCCTATAATACTTCCGGAGCCAGAGATACGATCTTCATGAAATCGTTATCACGTAATTCACGAGCAACAGGGCCGAAAATACGTGTTCCTCTAGGCGTCTTATCATCTTTGATCAATACAACGGCATTGTCATCAAAACGGATGTAAGTACCGTTTTCACGGCGGACACCACGTCTTGTACGAACGATAACACCTTTGACTACATCACCTTTTTTAACGGTTCCACCAGGAGTGGCCTGTTTTACAGTACACACAACGATATCACCGATGTTTGCAAATTTTCTTACGCTTCCCCCTAAACAACGAATAACTAATACTTCTTTAGCTCCGGTGTTGTCAGCGACGCGTAAACGACTCTCGTTTTGAATCATTGTTTCGCCCTCCTAGTCCTATACACGCGCTTTCTCAATGATGCTTACCAAGCGGAAACGCTTTGTAGCAGACAATGGACGAGTTTCCATGATCTCTACGCGATCTCCTACATGAGCTTCATTCTTTTCATCATGCGCTTTGAATTTCTTTGAATATTTAACACGTTTACCGTATAAAGGGTGTGTTTTCTTCGTTTCTACTACAACCGTGATTGTTTTATCCATCGCATCACTTACGACAGTACCACGATATACTTTACGTACATTTCTTTCCATCGTCATACCCTCCTACTCTTGACCTTGCGCATTTTCACGCTCTGTCATAACTGTTTTGATACGGGCAATCGTCTTCTTAACAGTTTTTAAACGTGCCGTGTTTTCCAGCTGTCCTGTAGCCTGCTGGAAGCGGAGATTGAATAACTCTTCTTTTAAAGCATCGATCTGAGCAAGAAGTTCTTCATTTGTCTTTTCACGAATTTCTTTAGCTAACATTATTTCACTTCTCCTTTTCTCGCAAAACGAGTCTTAACAGGAAGCTTGTGGCTGGCAAGACGAAGCGCTTCACGAGCTACTTCTTCACTTACTCCACCAACTTCGAACATTACTCGTCCAGGCTGTACTACAGCAACCCATCCTTCTGGAGCACCTTTACCGGAACCCATACGTACTTCCAAAGGTTTTTTAGTTCTTGCCATGTGAGGGAAAATACGAATCCATACTTTACCTCCACGTTTCATATAACGTGTCATGGCAATACGGGCAGCTTCGATCTGACGGTTGCTAACATAGTTTCCACTTTCGGCAACCAAACCAAATTCACCAAAGTCAATAGAACGACCGGCTTTACTACGACCTTCGTAGCTTAAACGATGTGGACGTCTATACTTTGTACGCTTAGGCATCAACATTATTCGTTACCTCCTTTGTTTTCAACAGGAGCCTGTTCCTTTGCAGGAGCCGCATTCTGCTGAGGAGCACGTCCGTTTGGACGACGATTACGGTTGTTGCGGTTTCTTCCGCGCATTGGACGCTGTTTGGGAGCTTCTGGTTCTTTTACCATTTCTCCAGGCAGTACTTCACCACGACAGATCCATACTTTAACACCTAAACGTCCGTATGTTGTAGCCGCTTCTTCCCATGCATAATCAATGTCAGAACGCAATGTATGCAATGGTACGACACCTTCAGAATATCCTTCTGTACGAGCCATATCGGCACCACCTAAACGACCAGATACAGCTGTTTTGATACCCTTGGCACCAGCACGCATAGAGTTCTGGATTGCTTTTTTCTGTGTAGCACGGAAGCTCTTACGCTGTTCCAATTCATTAGCGATCCAACGGGCAACCAAACGAGCATCCAAGTTTGGATTGGCTACTTCGACAACGTTGATCTGGATCGTCTTTTTGTTTTTAGAATCTTTTTTAACACCGGCATTAACCATTTTTTCCAGTTGTTTTTTCAGACCTTCGATAGATTTTCCATCCTGTCCGATCACAACACCTGGATGAGCCGTACGAACGATGATCGTTACACGATTTTTAGTACGTTCGATTTCAATACGAGAGATCTGAGGATCCGCTTTTCTCTTATCCTGTGCTGCGTTCGACAATTTTTCATAATAGTTTTCGATGAATTCACGAATCTTAACATCTTCGATCAGAAGGGATCCGAATTCTTTATCGTCTGCGTACCATCTTGACTGCCAGTCACGAATGATACCAACACGCATCCCGATCGGGCTTACTTTCTGTCCCATGGCGAACCTCCTACTCTTTCTCAGCCACTACAACTGTGATGTGGCTTGTACGTTTCATAATTGGGCTGGCACTACCTTTTGCACGAGGCATATAACGTTTTAAAGTAATACCTTCATTGGCCCAGCAAGCTTTAACATAAAGCTTTTCTTCATCTAAATCATTGTTGTTTACCGCATTGGCAATGGCAGAGTTCAAAACTTTTCCAACCAGATATCCACCTTTGTTGGGAGTGAACTTGCAAATTGCTTTTGCTTCTTCTACGTCTTTGCCGCGGATCAAGTCTAAGACAAGTCTTGCTTTACGAGGCTGAATACGTAGAGTTTTCGCTGTTGCTTTTACTTCCATGATATCCTCCTAATTAACGTGATTTCTTGTCATCTGATCCATGACTTGCATATTTACGAGTTGGAACAAATTCACCTAATTTGTGACCAACCATATCTTCTGTTACATAAACTGGTACGTGTTCCTTACCGTTGTAAACCGCAAATGTGTGTTCAACAAACTGAGGGAAGATAGTAGAACGACGACTCCATGTTTTAATAACTTCTTTTTTGTTTGAGGCATTTAATGCTTCGACCTTTTTCATCAGATGTTCATCACAGAAAGGTCCTTTTTTCAAACTACGACTCATGTTCTTTCCTCCTTTTCCTATTTACCGTTACGACGGCGCACGATCAATTTAGTGCTGGCTTTCTTAGCACGACGTGTCTTAACACCCAGAGCTTTTTTACCCCAAGGAGTCATTGGAGATTTACGTCCGATTGGTGTACGACCTTCACCACCACCATGAGGGTGATCGTTAGGGTTCATAACAGAACCACGTACGGTAGGACGAATACCTTTATGACGGTTACGTCCGGCTTTACCGATGTTTACTAAGCTGTAATCTTCGTTTCCGACGATACCAACTGTAGCACGGCAGTTTCCTAACACTTTACGAACTTCTCCGGAAGTCAAACGCAAAGTAACGTATTTTTCTTCAATACCCAGAATCTGAGCAGAGCATCCGGCGCTACGAGCCATCTGTCCACCTTTACCAGGTTTTAATTCAACGTTATGAACGAATGTACCTTCTGGCATATTCTTCAATTCCATAGCATTTCCCGTTTTGATATCTGCTTCAACACCGGAAATTACGCTCATTCCTACCTGTAAATCCTTTGGTGCAAGAATGTAACGTTTTTCTCCATCGGCATATACTAACAAGGCAATGTTAGCACTGCGGTTTGGATCGTATTCGATCGTTTTAACGCGAGCAGGGATGTTATCCTTGTTACGTTTGAAATCGATAATACGGTAGGCTCTCTTATGTCCAGAACCTTTATGACGTGTTGTGATACGTCCTGTGTTATTACGTCCACCTTTAGACTTCAATGGAGCTAACAGACTTTTCTCTGGTTTTGAAGTTGTGATTTCTTCAAATGTCAAAGATGTCATCCCACGACGTCCTGGTGTCGTTGGTTTATACGTCTTAATTGGCATAAACTTTCTTTTTCCTCCTTATCGCAATATTTATTCAGGAAATAGCGTCTTCTCCCTGATTATTCAGCCTCACCGAATAAATCGATTGACTGACCTTCTTTGATCTTAACGATTGCTTTATGAACTGCACTCGTTTTTCCTGTGTATCTTCCAACACGTTTTGTCTTAGGCTTTGTGTTCTGCATGTTGACTTTTACAACTTCAACTTTGAACAAAGCTTCCACAGCCTGACGAACTAATACTTTATTTGCACCCTTGGCAACTTCAAATGTCACTTTGTTATCTTCTGCCATCATCTTCATTGTTTTTTCTGTGATGATCGGGCGAAGAATGATATCTCTGTAATCAGTCATTATGCAAGTGCCTCCTCAACTTCTTGTACTGCAGCGCTTGTCATAACGATCTTGTTGGCATGTACCAGATCAAATACGTTGATCAGATCACTTCTCATCATTGTGCAACCTGGAACATTGCGGCTTGATAAGTAAGCATTCTGTACATCTTCGTTCTGTCCAACAACGAATAACGTTTTCTTAGGCGCCTGAATTGCTTCCATGATAGAAACAAATGTCTTTGTCTTAGGTTCTGCAACTTCGAACTTATCTAATACGCTAAAGGCTGTTTCTGCCACTTTTTCACTCAAGGCAGATTTCAAAGCCAAGCGACGTACTTTTTTGTTGATACGGTAGCTGTAATTACGTGGTGTAGCTCCGAATACTGTTCCACCGCCACGGAACTGTGTAGCACGAATGGAACCCTGACGAGCACGACCTGTACCCTTCTGACGGTATGGCTTACGTCCACCACCGCTGACTTCGCTGCGTCCTTTTGTGGAAGCCGTACCCTGACGACGACCTGCCAACTGCATCTTTAACGCATCAAATAAAGCCTGCTGATTTGGTTCGATACCAAATACGGCATCATTCAGTTCAAGAGAAGAAACTACTTTTCCTTCCTGGTTGATCACATCAATCTTTGCCATTATTCCTGAACCTCCTTATTTGCACTATAGTCAACTAAAGTAACCGGCGCTTTATTTCCCTTAGAAGTCTTTGCGGTACGAACCATCACAAATCCTTTTTTAGGTCCTGGCACGTTTCCTTTAATCAACAAGTAGTTGTTTTCTTTATCTACTTTGATCACTGTCAGGTTCTGGTTTGTTGTTCTGTATCCACCTTCCTGACCAGCCATGATCGTACCTTTCATGATACGTCCCTGGCGAGATGTAATACCGTTTGTAGCTAAAGAACCGATATGGCGAATGTTCTTAGAACCACCGTGGCTCTTTGGACCCTGGTGCGCATTGTTACGAACGATCGTACCATTGTAACCTTTACCTTTGCTGGTACCGATCACATCCACTGTTTCACCAGCTTCGAAGATCGTAACGTCAACCAAATCCCCAACGTTTACATCCAATTCACAGTCACGTACTTCCTGAATACTACGTTTCGGACTAGTGTTTGCTTTAGCACAATGTCCTACATTTGCCTTTGTTGTACGTTTTTCTTTGATTTCTTCAAATCCTAACTGAATCGCATTGTATCCGTCACTCTCCACTGTTTTCTTCTGAAGAACAACATTTGGAGTTGCTTCAACAACGGTTACCGGAATCAATACACCATCTTCGGTGAAGACCTGTGTCATTCCTAATTTTCTTCCTAATAATCCTTTCATCTTCGACACCTCCATTAAAGTTTAATTTCGATGTCTACACCACTAGGAAGTTCCAGTCTCTGTAAAGAATCCATCGTTTCCTTTGTCGGTGCAACAATCTCAATCAAACGCTTGTGCGTACGCATTTCAAACTGTTCACGAGAATCTTTATATTTGTGAACGGCACGTAGAATTGTTACAACTTGTTTTTCCGTTGGCAACGGAACGGGACCAACAACTTTTTTAGCTCCGTGTTTCGTCACTGTTTCGACGATTTTCTTGGCACTGTCATCTAAGATGCGGTGCTCATACGCTTTTAAGCGAATTCGAATTGTGTTTTTTGCCATGTTTAACTCCTTTCGTATATTCGAGATATACATGCTCCATGCGAATTCCCTGACGCCACCCATGACAACGCTTCTCAGTGGGTCAGCAACCTCGCACTTCTACGCAGTGCGCAATGATGATACCATAACTACACGATTCATTCAAGTGCTTTTTTCACTTTTTTCCTTATGGATTTTGCCGGTTCTTTACTATCCTTTTTTCGATGGTTATGCTACTCTTTTGTATGGATAAATAAGACCGTTTTGGTCAAGGAGATACACACTATGCAAAGTATTCAAAATATTTATAAGATCGGTCCGGGTCCCAGCAGCTCTCATACCTTTGGCCCTATGCGCGCCAGTCAGGACATGCTGGAACATTACCCCGACGCCGATGAATTTAAAGTTACATTATTTGGCTCTCTGGCTTTGACCGGAAAAGGCCATCTCACTGATAAAATTATCGAAAAGACCTTTTTTCCTACCCATTGTACGATCACCTTCGATCTAAAGACACAATGCGAGCATCCAAACACGATGACCATCGAAGCCTTTAAAGAACACGATACTTTAGGAAAACATATCTATATATCTATAGGCGGCGGTAAAATTTTAAAGGATCAGGAGCAGGAATCGGAAGAAACACATGTCTATCCACATAATTCTATGGATGATATTCAAGGCTATTGTAAACAACATCATCTTCGCTTAGATAAGTATATCGATCAGTTTGAAGATGAATCGTTAAACAGCTATATGGATAAGATCTTTGATGCGATGATCGAATGTGTTGACAAAGGATTAAATACGATCGGTAAGCTGCCAGGCTCCTTAGAAATCGACAGGGTAGCCAGTGCATTGTACCAGAGTGCTAACAGCTGTGATGATCTGATTGAAAGAAAAAGTCTTTTACTCTCCAGCTATGCTTATGCGGCCAGTGAACAAAACGCCAGCGGCGGTATGGTCGTTACCGCACCAACTATGGGCAGCTGCGGTGTATTGCCTAGTCTTCTCTATCATTTTTATAAAGATGAAAACTATCCCAAAGATACTCTGATCCAGGGCCTTAAAGTAGCCGGTCTGATCGGTAATCTCATTCAACATAACGCTACGATATCCGGAGCCAAGGCCGGTTGTCAGGCAGAAGTTGGTGCTGCCTGCAGTATGGGAGCCGCCTTTGTCAGCTCCTGTAACTTTGAAAATAACGCACAGATTGAATGTGCTGCTGAAATCGGACTGGAGCATCACTTAGGCTTGACCTGTGATCCGGTCGGCGGTTATGTCATGATTCCATGCATCGAAAGAAATGCCGTTGCCAGCCTTCGCAGTCTGGATGCTGCCCGTCTGGCAAAATATTTACGCAACGTTAAGAAAAACCGTGTCAGCTTTGATATGGTCGTCAAAACGATGAATCTGACCGGCAGCAAACTTCCCTTAGAATTAAAGGAAAGTGCCTTAGGCGGTTTAGCTGTCGTTGTGCCTACAAAAAAGAATGGCTAAAGCCATTCCAGTAAAAGAAAAATCAATGGTAATGTCAACATACTCAATAAAGTTGATACGAAGATGATCCTGGATGCAAATTCAGGATCTTTTTCATAGCGCTGTGCCAACATAGCCGTCGTACTGGCAGCTGGCATAGCCGATAAAAGAACACAGACATTGCGAACCATAGATTCAACCGGCAAGACTAAAAGAATCGCAAAGATCAAAAGCGGCAATACCAATAAACGCAGGGCACTATATAAAATAGAGATATGATCAAATATCTTTTCTTTTGGCACATCGCTTAAGATCCCGCCAATCACGATCATGCTTAAAGCTGTATTACAATCTCCGATTGCGTCAATCGTATCATCTATAAACTTTGGCAGGTGAATATCAAACATCCCCAGTACCATGAGCACGATTCCTATATAGATCGCCACAATACAAGGATTGGTGGCAACCTTTCGAATCACTTCCTGTCTTGTCCCTTTTTCATAAAGCGATACACCATAGCTCCACATACAAACTCTTTGCGGAATCAAAAAAATCGATGCATACAATAATCCCGTCGGACCAAACGCGCTTTGTGCTACCGGCATTCCCATAAACCCGGCATTGGAAACCATAGTTCCATATTGTAAAGAAGGTTTACGATCATCTTTGATTCCATTCCAACAGCTTTTACAAAAGATCAAATACAAAAGCTGAATGCCCACAGAAATCATAAAAACCAGGATCATGGATACAAGCAGCTGTTGATCAACCTTGATTTCAAAAGATTGGATCGTTGCACAAGGCAAGACCAGACATAAGACAATATTGGTCAACTGTTTTCGGGTCTGCTTGGAAAAATAGCCCAGCTTTGCTAAAACAAAACCAGCTAAGATCAACAAAAAGATTTCCAGTTGTAAATCAAGCATATCTTTCGCTTCCCTTCAAAAAAAACTACAGAGAAATTCTCTGTAGTCATTCTAAACGGTCTTTAAAAAATTTTCAAACTTTCGCCTTTGTACATAATAAGCGATGACCAGGACAATAATCGAAACATCAAAAGCCGGAGGAAGCCACATCTTTAATAAAATGCACATCACAAAGCTGGCAATATCCATGTACAGATAATCACGTACCGGTGTATAGCTTTTGATCAACCGCATTTTCATCTTCATATTCCGATAGAAGAAGACCATCGCAATGGCTCCGACGATCGCATCTACACTGAAATTTACGACAAATTCCTGTGCCAGAATAGCTCGAAGAAAGAAAAGGATCAAAGTGCCGGTAATGACGATCACGATACCCGACAGCTGAAACTTTGCCTTGTCTTCTTTTAAATACGTTTCCTTAAATTTCTTAAACGATTGTGATTTCGCCCAGGAACGAATTTCCTTGCCTAAATTTCCTTCATAGTGCAGGCTGCGTCCTTCTTCCTTTGCCTTCTGAAGCTGATCTAAATAATAATTGGCATATAGATTGCGCAATCCCAGATTGGATTCCTTTTTCTCAATTGCTTTTAAGATGTCTTGAAAGTCCTCTTGTTCCTCTAACGTTTCCGGTAAAGGAAGATGAGGTTTCAGCCAAGTATATTTTGTCAGATCGATCATTCAAAAACTACTTTCTGCGCCTCATCGATCTCTACATTTGTTCCAAAGTAAGCTTTTAATGCTTCAATCGCATAGCCTGTATCTTTGATACCGGCCGTTTCATAGCTGGAATGCATAGCCAGCTGCGGAAGTCCGATATCTACGGCATGTACACTTACTTGTGTATTGGACAAGTTTCCTAATGTAGATCCACCGACCACATCGCTACGGTTGGCAAAAGTCTGTACCGGTACACCGGCTTCTTTACAGATACAAGTAAATAAGGCACGGCTAAAGGCATCTGTCGTATATTTCTGGTTTGCACTTTCTTTGATGACCGGTCCTTTGTTCATCATCGAACAGTTGACCGCATCCGTTTTTTCCGGATGGTTTGGATGTACCGCATGCGCATTATCACAGCTTACCAGGAAGGACTTGCTGATGGCCTGATAATAATCTTCGGCATCCTTTCCCAAACCTAAGTTGATACGCTGTAATGTGTCATATAAGAAAGTGGACATAGCTCCCTGCTTTGTATTCGATCCAACTTCTTCATTATCGAATACGCAGCAGACATTGATCGCATGTTTGTTTTCAGACTCAATAAATGCTTTTAAAGAAACAAAGGCACATTGTAAGTCATCCAGTTTTGGTGTAGAAACAAATTCATTTTTGTAACCCCAGATCACCGGTTTTTGACGATTAACTAAGAATAAGTCTTTAGCTAAGATCTGTTCGACTTCTACACCTAATTCATCCGCAACCATCTTATCAAAGTCACCCTTCTTCAACTCACCGGTTGAGAATAGAGGACAAAGATCAACCTGACGATTATATTTATAACCATCGTTGATGTTGCGGTTGAAATGGATGGCTACATTAGGAATCAACAACAAGTCTTTATCAATATATAATAAGCGACTTTCAATTTTGTTGCCTTCCTGTACCAATACACGTCCGGCAATCGTTAACGGACGATCAAACCATGTAGAATCGATCATACCGCCATAAGCTTCTACATCTAAACGTAAATATTCATTTGGCCCTTCTAATTCCGGAACGCTCTTGATCTTATATGTTGGCGAATCGGAATGAGCTGCCGTCATCTGGAAATGATAATCATCTAACACGCTTCCCAATTTAAAGGCAATGATGCTGGAGTGATTACGAATCGTGTAATACCCTTCTCCTTTTTCCAGGTGCCATGGTTTACCTTCCGGTAAATATGTGAATCCAGCCTGCTCCAAATAATCACGCACGGTTTTTACCGAATGGAACATGCTTGGACTGCTTTGAATAAAATCCATCAATTCATTTGAAATTTCAATATTGTTCATAATAGTATCCTCCTTAGACTATTCTAAACTATAGACACTAAAAACTCAAAAGAAAACGACTCCCGAAGGAATCGTTTCTCGATTTTCATTAAGCGTTAGTTGTTCCGTCTCTTTCGTCCTGTTTTTTACGGATAACAGGGAAGATCAGACCTAACAATACCATGACAACTGGTGTGATGATGTTCAAGAACATTGTGAATGGATCTGGAGAGTACATACCCAATACAGAACATACCAATACAACTAAGAAACACCAAACACCAAATACTTTACCGATACCTCTGCTCTTAACGAATTTGTATTCACGAGGGAATTTTTCGTCTGCCACTTTACGAAGCATAATATAAGCAAAGAATACCCACAAGTAACGAAGTGGCATTGTTACAGAGTTCAACTTATTCAACTGAGCCAATACATTGGCAGCACCTGGAACAAATGTCTGCGCTAAGATAATAGCACCTGACAGAATAACTACCATCCAGATACCATTGATGAAAGCACCGTATTTGTTCTTCTTCAACAATTGTTTTGGAACACTCTGGCTTGTGATAGGGTCTTCCAATAACATACGCAAAGGAGCATCGATACTTACAACCAATGTAGAGAACTGTCCAATGGCATTACACAATGCATAGATGATCATCAATACATTACCTACACCATAGTATTCACCTAATTTCTCAAAGGCGATATAAGCACCGTTGGCAATGTAAGAGTTTGTAGCTTCTTCGCTTGCGAATACAACATTTGGATCAAACATCATACCCATTGCAATCGTACCGAAGATAGCACAAACGATAACCATAACAGCCGCAAAGATCATACTCTTAGGGAATTCACGAGCAGGGTTTCCATCCATCTTATTTACATATGGAGAAATCTTTTCGATACCACCAACCGCAAATACTAAGATTGACAAGTTTGTGAAGTAGCTTACATCAAATGTAGGAATCAGGTTGTCCAAGCTGAAGTCCATGTTTACGAATCCACCGTTTGGATTGATTACCGGTGCCGCAAACATCATCAAGATGTACAGGATACTCATGACAAACATACTGGAACCAGCCAATGTAGCCAGTTTCTTCAATGGGTTCAAACCACGGCTTGCAACCCAGCAGAAGAACAAGAATACAGCTAATGTAGCCAACTGTACATACAATGTAGGGAATGTGTCATACGTTTCCGCATTCTGGAATACCATCCAGCTCAACGCTTTTAAACCACCGGACCCTTTGGAAGCAATGTATGAAACGTGACATGCCCAATACGTCCAACCAGCATAGTAACCAACTTTAGAACCTGCTGTTTCCTGAACCCAAGAGGTAACACCTCCACCTAGATCTTTAAATGCAGAACCAAGTTCACCTACCATCAATGCATATGGTACGAAGAACAAAGCGAACATCAAGATCCAAGAGAACATTACCTGGATTCCGTTGAAGTACATGAAACCGTTAACTACGTTACCAAATCCCCATAATGTGGAGAAGCACATGAACGCCAACATGTACCACTTGATTTTCTTTTGAGAATTATCCACTATTTACAACTCCTTTCCCAAAGCAAACAAGTACATATATAATCACATATTTTTGCGTAATTGTCAAAGAGGGTTTGACTTTTTCGCAATATATATACAATATTCCACCATTTTCTTAAAGAGAAGTTGCTTCGTTTTTTAATAGAGGCAACAAATATTTCATAAATTCCTGTACCGCCGGGGAAGGATTGGACTGCAGCGCAATACCGATTTCAATATATTCTTGAGGATCCAGAGACTTATATAATATTCCTTCTTCCATACCCCAGGCTGATAAACGATTATCCATAGATATTCCTAACCCCTGCTTTACCATCGCAAAGCTGGCGTAGAGCTCCAAAGTAGAAAACTGACGATGTGGATATATTTTATGTTTCTGAAAAACTCGTTGATTATCCGTGTCTTCTCCGGGATAGGTAAAAATCACATTTTCTTTTTCAAATTCTTTGACAGATATTTTGTCTTCACTTGCTAATTTATGATTCTTGGGAATCCATGCCAACATCTCATCTTTTGTGATTGGTATCCATTGACAATCTCCCAATTCTCGTTTGGATACAATACATAGATCCAATCGATGTTGTTTCAGCTCCTGCACCAGATAAGAACTGTATCCATGACGTATCTTTAAATCCACATCTGGATAAACCTTACTGAAATTCTTCATAGCCAAGGAAAATGTATCGTAATAATAGCGATGTGAAACACCGATTTCGATTTCACCAACGTATAATTCATTGATATCAGATACTTTTTGGTCCAACAGTTGGTTTTGATATAAAAGCTCTCGTATGTCACTTAAAAGATGACTGCACTCATTGGTTGGAAACATACCATCATGATTTCTTCGCAACAAGGTAAATCCCATTTCTTTTTCTAAACTGGAAATCATTCGAGAAAGACCACTGGGTGTATAACCTAGTTTTTAACTGCTTTGGATAGACTTTTCGTATCAATGACCTGTACCAGCGCTTTACATTTTTCTAAATCCATAATTCCCCCCTTATTAAAAAAACCGCTGTTTCCAGCGGTTTACAATCATTGTTTAATCGAAATTATCCGATGATTTCAGTAACGTTTCCGGCACCTACAGTGTGTCCACCTTCACGAATAGAGAACTTAGTTCCGTTTTCGATAGCGATTGGGTGAATCAATTCTACAGACATTTCAACGTTGTCACCAGGCATTACCATGTCAGTTCCTTCTGGAAGAGTGATAACACCAGTTACGTCAGTTGTACGGAAGTAGAACTGAGGACGGTAGTTAGAAACGAATGGAGTGTGACGTCCACCTTCTTCTTTAGTCAGTACGTAAACCTGAGCCTTGAAAGTAGTGTGTGGGTGTACACTTCCTGGTTTAGCTAAAACCTGTCCACGCTGAATTTCATCACGTGCGATACCACGAAGCAAAGCACCGATGTTGTCACCAGCCTGAGCAACGTCCAACTGTTTGTGGAACATTTCCAAACCAGTTAATACTGTCTTACGAGTTTCTTTGATACCAACGATTTCAACTTCGTCGTTCAAGTGAGCCTGTCCACGTTCAACACGTCCTGTAGCAACAGTACCACGACCAGAAATAGTCATAACGTCTTCTACAGCCATCAAGAATGGTTTATCGATGTCACGTTCAGGATCTGGAATCCAGCTGTCAACAGCATCCATCAATTCGTTGATAGATTCAACATATTTTGGATCGCCTTCCAAAGCCTTCAATGCAGAACCACGGATAACTGGTGTGTTGTCTCCATCGAATCCATATTCATTAAGAAGTTCACGAACTTCCATTTCTACTAAGTCGATCAATTCTTCGTCATCAACCATGTCGCATTTGTTCAAGTAAACAACGATGTAAGGTACACCTACCTGACGAGCCAACAAGATGTGTTCACGAGTCTGAGGCATAGGTCCATCAGATGCAGCTACTACAAGGATAGCACCATCCATCTGAGCAGCACCAGTGATCATGTTCTTAACGTAGTCGGCGTGGCCTGGGCAGTCAACGTGTGCATAGTGACGTTTCTCAGTTTCATATTCAACGTGAGCTGTGTTGATTGTGATTCCACGTTCTTTTTCTTCTGGAGCACCGTCGATCTGATCGTAAGCAGTTGCTTTGGCCTGACCTTTCTGAGCCAATACGTTCGTAATAGCAGCTGTTAATGTTGTTTTACCATGGTCAACATGACCGATTGTACCAATATTAACATGGGTTTTACTTCTGTCAAATTTTTCCTTTGCCATTTTAGTTTTCCTCCTAATTAAAAATTAAAATTCATGCAAAAACATTGTACTTTAGAACCAAGCGAAAAGCAACTAGTTTTCGCTTGAATTCTCTTTAATGATCTTCTCTGCAATGCTCTTAGGAACTTCAGAGTAGTGATCAAATTTCATGGAGTAAGTTCCACGTCCCTGTGTAAAGCTACGCAAGTCAGTTACGTAACCAAACATTTCTGACAATGGAATGTGAGCACGTACGATTACGGCATTTCCGCGCTCTTCCTGTTCTGTGATAGAACCACGACGACTGGAAACGTCACCCATAACGCTACCTAAGTATTCAGCCGGTGCTGTTACCTCAACAAACATGATTGGCTCCAACAATACCGGATTACACTTTTTGGCAGCTTCACGAAGTGCCATGCTGGCGGCAATCTTATAGGCCATTTCACTGGAATCGACATCATGGTAAGAACCATCGAACAGTGTAGCTTTGATATCGATAACCGGATAACCGGCGATCATACCATTATTTAAGGCATCCTTCAAACCTTCTTCTGTTGGTTTGATGTACTCTCTTGGTACGGAACCACCAACGATCGCATCCACGAATTCAAATCCTTTACCTTCTTCATTTGGTTCGAATTTGATCCATACATGACCGTATTGTCCACGACCACCAGACTGACGAATGTATTTACCTTCACAGTCAGCAGCGGTACGAATTGTTTCACGGTAAGCAACCTGAGGCTGTCCTACGTTGGCTTCTACCTTAAATTCACGACGCAGACGGTCAACGATGATATCCAAGTGAAGTTCACCAACACCGGCAATGATCGTCTGTCCTGTTTCTTCGTTTGTATATGTTTTGAAAGTAGGGTCTTCTTCAGCCAATTTACTTAAAGCCAAGCCCATTTTATCCTGGTCAGCTTTTGTTTTTGGTTCCAAAGACAATTCGATAACTGGTTCAGGGAATTCCATAGATTCCAGAATGATTGGATGTTTTTCATCACACAGCGTATCCCCTGTTGTCGTAACCTTTAGACCTACGGCAGCAGCGATATCTCCGGCCCAAACCTGATCGATTTCTTTACGATGGTTGGCGTGCATCTGTACGATACGTCCGAAACGTTCTTTCTTATCCTTTGTAGAGTTCAATACATAGCTTCCTGCAGTTGCAGTACCAGAGTACACACGGAAGAAACTTAATTTTCCTACAAATGGGTCTGTTGCGATCTTAAATGCCAATGCTGAGAATGGTTCATCATCGCTTGGATGACGTTCATCTTCTTCACCGTCCAAAGTTGTACCTTTGATAGCCGGTACATCTAATGGGCTAGGCAGATAATCTACAACTGCATCCAGAACCTGCTGAACACCTTTGTTTTTGTATGCGGAACCACACAATACCGGGAAGAAATCACCAGCACATACGGCAATACGCAATACACGTTTGATTTCACTGATTTCAGGTTCTTCACCTTCCAGAACCATCATCATGAAATCTTCATCATAATCGGCTAAGTATTCTAATAATTTAGCACGATATTCTTCGACTAAATCCTGGCTTTCTTCAGGAATGGCAATTTCCGTAATGATACGTCCATAGTCACCACTGAATGTATAAGCCTTACGTTCGATGATATCGATGATACCTTCGAAGTCACTTTCAGCACCGATTGGTAACTGAATTGGGCAGGACTTAGCTCCTAAACGATCAATGATCGTGTTACAAGACATGATGAAGTCTGCACCTGTCGCATCCATTTTGTTGACAAATACGATACGAGGTACACCATATGTCGTCGCCTGACGCCATACAGTTTCTGTCTGCGGTTCAACACCGGCTTTGGCATCCAGAACGGTTACAGCACCATCCAATACACGCAAAGAACGTTCAACTTCTACGGTGAAGTCAACGTGGCCTGGTGTATCGATGATATTGATACGGCATTCCGGTCCGGTTCCATCTAATTTTTTCCAGTGACAAGTTGTGGCAGCAGAAGTAATCGTGATACCACGTTCCTGTTCCTGTTCCATCCAGTCCATTGTACTGGCACCTTCATGTGTTTCCCCAATTTTATGGTTAACACCAGAGTAATAAAGGATACGTTCAGTTGTTGTCGTTTTACCGGCATCGATGTGCGCCATGATACCAATGTTACGAGTATTTTCCAGACTATATTCTCTAGGCATAAACTAAACTTTTCTCCTTTCTTACCAGCGGTAGTGAGCAAAGGCTTTATTTGCTTCCGCCATTTTATGAGTGTCTTCACGTTTCTTAACGCTGGCACCCGTTCCGTTAGATGCATCAATGATTTCTGCAGCTAAACGCTGTTCCATAGTTTTTTCATTTCTTAAACGTGCATAGTTAACGATCCAACGCAGACCTAATGTCAAACGACGTTCGTCACTTACTTCTACTGGCACCTGATAGTTGGCACCACCAACACGTCTAACCTTCAGCTCTAACTGAGGCATAACGTTTTCCAATGCTTGTTCGAAAACTTCCATTGGCTGTTTTCCTGTTTTTACTTCAACGATTTCAAACGCGTTGTACAGAATTGTCTGTGCAACCCCTCTTTTACCATCAATCATGATTTTATTGATCAGACGAGTGACCAATTTGGAGTTATACATAGGGTCAACTAATACATCACGTTTGGCAATGTGTCCTTTTCTAGGCATTTAATTTCCTCCTTTCACGATTGACTACTTCTTCGGTTTCTTAGTTCCATATAAAGAACGAGATTGTTTACGGTCATTTACACCGGCACAGTCTAATGTTCCACGAACGATGTGGTAACGAACACCTGGTAAGTCCTTAACACGACCACCACGAATCAATACAACACTGTGCTCCTGCAAGTTGTGTCCGATACCTGGAATGTAAGCTGTAACTTCCATTCCGTTGCTCAAACGAACACGGGCATATTTACGAAGTGCTGAGTTTGGTTTCTTTGGTGTCATGGTACCAACACGTGTACATACTCCACGTTTCTGTGGGCTGGACAAGTTAGTTGGTCTTGACTTCAGTGAGTTGTACCCACGGTTCAAAGCTGGTGACTTTGAAACGTTCTGACTGGCCTTACGACCTTTACGAATCAACTGGTTGATTGTAGGCATAAGTACCCTCCTTTCAAAAACTTCTTAACACACGTTTCCGGGTGTGTCTTTTTCATCCGTTTTATATGGGATTCTTTCGAATCCCTCATTTACGCATGCACGAATAGATTACATTTTTTAAACTTCAATGTCAAATACTTTTTTAATTTTTTCATGAAAAATTTTGTTCTTTCGACAAATAAACTATTTTAGATTCTTTAAAAGACAATTTAGCGTCTGCACATTAGTGAATTTCTTCATTAAAGGAAGCAATCAGTTTTTCAAAATATTCAACCTGACCAATAGAAAAATAACGATACCAGGCATCCAAGGTCTGTTCTGAATAAAGCTTTAAATTTTCCATGATGTATTTGATCCAAAGAAGTGAAACGGCAAAACTTGCGGTAATCAAATTTTGATCTTGAACGGCAACCTTATCAATATAATAGGAATAACCTTTATAAGTATCGATGCTCTGTAAATAGAATAAAGCATTGCCTGTATGTTGATACCTATTTAAAATCCCCTGTTTTGCCAACCCCAATGTAGCCCCATAAATAGCCGCTACCGTTTTACCAGCTTCCAGAAAAGAAACAGTTCTTTCCAAGATCGGCTGATGTTGATCTTCCATCCATGTATCTGGCCCAATCAACAATAGTGCAGCAGCCTGTTCTTCATCCATTTCATTTATACAGATATCCGGAACGATTTTTAATCCTCCCGCAGTTGTGACTGGCTCTTTCGATATCCCTACAGTAAAAAGTTCAAATGACGAAGTTTCTTTCATCTACTGTAATGGCAAACCTTGCAGTAAATACATATATATCTTTTTCATTCTATTTCCTTCCATTTTCTACTTTTTTAAAAATTGGCATCGCGCATTGTTTTAGCACTTCCTGTCTGCCCATTATTCATCTGATCAAAAACCGTTTCATAAGCCTGTACCTGCTCTAAGGACAAAGCTTTATCCAAACGAACATACACTTTACCAAATACATAATTATATATATTGATGATGATCGATGCTATTGACTTTATTTAAGCGATCATAGGCGGCTTGTTTCGATGCACAGATTTCGATCGTACCTCCGCTTAAATGTGCATTAGCTTTGGAAGACTTGCCCGCAATGGTTTGATCTTCAAAATAAGCTTTATCAACAACCTGCTCCAGCTCTTCATCGATTATAGTTGCCTGATCATAATAAAAGACATCGGATATAGGCAGACCCTGCTCCTTTAAAAAATCGATCATTTGTTTGACGGATTCCAAATTTGAAAACTGTAATGTTGTATCTTCTTGAACTGGCTTTTCCACTGGTTCTTTCAATCCTTCTACCTCTGTTTTAAACGAAGTATTTACGGGATGAGTCCGATAATGTTTAGCTGATTCTTCATCATATCTTGCTTCGACATAAACGGTTTGTCCATTCTTTAAATTTTCATTGGGTTTTACTGTATATTTGACTGTTGTGAAAAAATCATTATAATTCCCCGGGTCCATCATACATGCTACATCTGCTTTTCCTTTACCATTAGTACCATAAAAAGTTATCGTACAATCCTCTTCATCCATCAAGGACACATTTGCTTTCGCAAAGAAGAGAAAATAGCTTCCCCCTGTCAATACCCCCAGGATCAAAATTACCAACAAGAGAATCAGTATCTTCTTGGGCTTGGATTTCATATTGTTTTCTGGATTCTCTTCTGTTAATTCACAACCACATTTTACGCAATGTTTACCACTTTCATAGGATTTTCCACAAGATTTACAAACTTTCATTTCTCTCCTTTGATTTTATTATGCTCGATTTAGATTTCAGTCACAAAGTATTTTCATCGTTTAAAAAGACAAAACATCATCCAAATTTATCTATTTTTTTATTATAATAGGTACGAGGACAGAAAAGAGGAATGAATATGAAACACAAAATTATTTTTCTTGATATGGACGGAACTTTGTATCAGACAGAAAATGATATCATACAAGATAACGCGTTGGATGCAATCCAAATGTTAAAAGATAAAGGATATAAGGTATGTGCCGCTACCGGAAGACCTTTAAATCAGATGAAGTTGATCTTGGAAAGAGTGCAGTTTGATGATTATGTGCTGATCAACGGAAGCTATATTCTTGATAAAGATTTCAATGAGATCGGTGCCTATCCTATTGAAAAAGAAACAGTAGAAGAACTGGTACAGCTTTGTAAGGATCATAAATTCGGATTGATGTTTCATTTCGGTGATGCGACATATATCTACAACGATTTTTATCCGATGTATTATTTCTGTAAATATTGTAATGTACTGGATTCTTTATTTTACGATCAGACACAGACTTTCCATAAACGTCACCGTGTCTTTAATGCCGTGATCATGACAAAAGATAAAACTAGTTTGGATGCTTTTATGAAGGAACATCCAAATCTTCGTTCTGATTTGATCAACGTTAAAACCGATGGCTTCTGTTTTGATATCTTTAATGCCGATAATGACAAATCCAAGGGAATCGATCTGGTATTAAACAAAAACAACATGACATGGAAGGATACGATCTGTATTGGAGACAGCACGAATGATATTGGCATGTTAGAAAAAGCAGATATCGGAGTTGCGATGGGAAGTGCGTCCGATTATGTCAAAAGCTTTGCCAATTGGTCAACAACCAGTACCTATGAAAATGGTATCTTTAATGCCGTGGCAAAAATATTAAAGGAAGAGGACAACTAATCCCCTTCCTTTTTAAATTCTATAAAGTTTTGACCCACCTTCCTGGCTTCTTGGGCATCATGCGTCACATATAATAAGGTAAATTGTTTTGTTTCCTGTAGTTTGATCAAGGTATCGATCAATTCATATTTTGAGGTTTGATCCAAGGAATTCAAGCCTTCATCAATCAACAACAGATCCGGCTCTTTGATCAAGGCTCTTGCCAGAGAAATACGCTGTCTCTGTCCACCGGAGAGGGTTTTACACTTTTGTTCTAAAATTGAATCTACACCTACAAGCCTGGCGGCATGCTCTACCTTTCTTGCCAAATCGCTTTTGGAGAGGGTTCTTTGATCGATGCCATAGGCAATATTCTCTTTTACCGTAATCGCATCGAAGAGTCGGTCATTTTGAAACATAAACGATATCTTCAAAGATGGTGGTATTCGGATGTTTCCACTTGTGATGCTCTCTAAGCCGGCAATCATTCTTAATAGCGTTGTCTTTCCACAGCCGCTTGGCCCAAAAAACACTGTTCTCTGTTTCTCGGGAATCTGCATAGACATATCCCGCAGGGCCACTACACCGTTTTCATAAATTTTGCTCACATTACAAATTTCAATCATGCACTTATTGTACCAAACTCTACGATTTCTATCCATTCACAGACGATGAAAACTGGCTGTTGTAGAGCTGATAATAGAATCCTTTTTGTGATAATAGATCCTGATGTTTTCCCTGTTCTACGATCTTTCCTTCTTTCATCACCAGGATTCGATCGGCATTTTGAATAGTGGATAATCGATGGGCCACAATAAAACTTGTTCTTCCTTTCATCAGCGTTTCAAAAGCTTTTTGTACACGTAATTCGGTCATGGTATCGATAGAAGAAGTAGCTTCGTCTAAGATCAAGACCGATGGCGAACACAATAAAATTCGCGCAATGCACAATAACTGTTTTTGCCCCTGTGAAAGATTGCCTCCTCCTTCGGCCAGAATCGTGTCATAGCCCTCTGGCATCTGTAAGATAAAATTATGCGCATACGCTTTTTTAGCTGCCTCTATGATTTCTTCATCTGTGGCATCCGGCTTCCCATAGGCGATATTCTCTTTGACCGTTGCCGCTTTTAACCATGTATCCTGTAAGACCATACCATAACTCGTACGCAAAGAATGACGCGTAATTTCACGAATGTCATGTCCATCAAACCAGATGGTGCCTTTTTGCACATCGTAAAAGCGCATAAGAAGATTGATCAGTGTTGTTTTTCCACATCCAGTAGGTCCGACAATGGCAATGCGCTGTCCCGGTCTAACCGAAACGCTCAAATCCTGAATCAATGGTTTACTTGAACTATACGAAAAATCCACATGTTCCAGCACAACCTCTCCTTTTGGATCCACCAAATTCAACGCTCCTTTTTTATCCGGAATTTCTGCCGGTTCATCAATGAGGGCAAAGACACGAGCCGCCGATGCGATCGAGTTTTGAAATTCGGTAATAACACCGGTAATCTCATTAAAAGGCTTGGTGTATTGGTTGGTATAACTTAAAAAGCTGGACAGCTGACCGACACTGATCATAGAAGCTGTGCAAGCCAAGCTTCCCGCAATCGCCACACCGGCATAAATGGATGAATACATCAAACGGGTTGCCGGATTCGTAATAGAAGAATAAAAGGTGGCCTTTAAAGAATAAGTGGATAATTTTTCATTGATCTGATCAAATTCTTTTTGTACTTCTTCCTGATGATTAAAGGCCTGCACCACTTTGATCCCGCCCAACATTTCATTGGTAAAAGCGGTTAACTGTCCTCTGGTCTGTGACTGATATGTAAACATCTGATATGATTTTTTCGCAATGAAATTTGCCAGTAAAAACGAAAGTGGACTTAATAACACAACGATCAATGTGATCCAAATATTCAAACTGGCCATAAATAAGATTGTACCTACGATGGTCAAAACACCGGAAAAAAGCTGCGTAAACCCAAGCAATAAACCATCTGAAAATTGATCGATATCCGTTATGATTCGACTGATTAAATCACCGGAAGCATGTTGATCTATATAAGATAAAGGCAATACCTGTAAATGATCAAAAGCCTGTACCCGCAAGTCTTTGACTACATGATACGTAATCTTATTATTGATGTGATTCATCAACCATTGTGCACAGGACGTCATTAAAATCGAAAGCGAAATACCAAAAATGATGGCCATTAATCCAGAAAAATCGACCTGTCCGGCTCGTACGATCTTATCAACAGCCTTTCCGGTCATGATTGGCACATACAGGGTAAATCCCACAACTATAATCGAAAGAAGAAAGGACAAGAATATCCACCAGCGATAAGGCTTTAAATATGTCAATATTCTTTGTAGCGTCTCTTTATTTTCACGCATCCTAAGCCATCTCCTTTCCAAAGGATTGAGAAGCACATATTTCCTGATAAATCGAATTGTTTTGGATCAAATCTTGATGTTTTCCATAGCCAACAAGTTTTCCATCATCCATGACCAATATATGATCGGCATCATAAATGGCGGATACGCGCTGCGAAATAATAAAGACCGTTTGATTTTTCGTATTTGTTCGAATCGCATGGCGCAATCTGGCATCCGTCGCAAAGTCAAGTGCCGAAGCGCTGTCATCCAAGATCAGTATATCCGGATTTCCAACCAAAGCACGAGCGATGGTCAATCTTTGTCTTTGACCACCGGAAAGATTGCTTCCTTTTTGAAGAATTTCCAGATCCAATCCTTCTTTCTTTTCCTCAACAAATTCTCTAGCCTGTGCAATATCTAAGGCCTCTAGTATTTCTTCATCTGTAGCATTTCTCTTTTTTAATTGCATATTCTTTCTTAGTGTTCCGGAAAATAATGTCGCCTTTTGTTCGACAAAGCCAATATGTTCACGAATCGAGAAAGGAGAAAGTGTACCGATTTCTTTTCCATATAAATAAATTTTTCCTTTGGTACGATCATAAAACCGGCACAAGAGATTGGCCAACGTGGACTTTCCGGCACCGGTAGCCCCAATGATTCCAATCGTTTCTCCCTGTTGTACTTGAAAGCTAATATCCTGCAACACTTCTTTTCCGGATTTCGCATATTGAAAACTGACATGTTCAAAAACAACTGCCGGAACATCTTTTATACAATTCAGATCTTCTAAATTCGAATCGGACTTCTCTAAAAAGGAAGGTACGTCAAAAATCGCATTGACACGTCCCAGACTCGCAAAGGCTCTGGATAAAAGAATGATCAGATTGGCCAGTTTGACAAGTTCTGTCAGAATTTGAAACATGTAATTGATCAAGGCAATAACTTCCCCTTGTGTCAATTCTCCCGCATTCACCTGCAGACCGCCAAAATATAGAATCGCAACAACGCCCAAATTAACGATCATATAGGTCAAAGGGTTTAATAATGCGGAAATCTTACCGACAAAGATTTGTTTTTGATACAGTGTATCTGTTTCCTGATGAAACTGTTCTTTTTCTTCGTCTTCTCTGGCAAAAGCACGCACTACACGAATACCGGTTAAATTCTCTCTTGTCTTCAACAAAACTTTATCCAATATCTGCTGCACCTTTTTATATAAAGGCATAGTCATCAACAAAATCGCAAAAACAACGATCATTAAAACCGGAATAACAACCACAAAAATCATGGCCGCCTTTACATTTACGCCAAAAGCCATAACCATAGCCCCAAATACAACAAAAGGAGAACGTAAAAATAGGCGCAAAAACATATTCAAGCCATTTTGTACCAGATTGATGTCATTGGTCATTCGGTTGATCAATGTCGATGTACCGATACGATCGATTTCCTGGAACGAAAATGTGTTGATATGAGCAAACAAATCTTTACGCATGGATTGCCCTAAGCTGACTGCCGATTTGGCGGCAAAGTATTGTGCCGTCAAAGAAAAGGCAAAACCGATGATTCCTAATAAAATCAGTAGCGCTGTCATCTTCCATAAAAAAATCGCATCCTTTTGGGCAATCCCCACATCAATCATCTGGGCAACAACCAGCGGAACAAACAGTTCAAAGGTTGCTTCTAACATCTTGAACAAAGGCGCTAAGATCGTGATCAATGGATAGGCGCGTAAATAATGATATAATCGTTTCATATTCCCGTTCCTTTCTATTCTACTTTAAAAGGTTCTGTTATAATGATTTCAAATCGAAAAGAGGCTTTTTATGACTTTGGTTCAATTACACTATTTTAAAACCATCTGTAAATACAACAATTTAACACGAGCCGCCAAGGCTCTGCACATTTCCCAACCTACATTAACGCATGTGATTCATGACTTGGAGCAGGAATTTGGCATTACTTTATTTCTGCGCCAGAACAAGGGTTTGGTCTTAACTAAGCAGGGACAAGATTTTTTAAATGAAGCCAATCTATTACTGGAACAGGCAGATGCCTTTTCCAATCGAATGAAGTTTTTAGGCCATACGCATCAAGCGGTGCAATTTGGCCTGTCCCCGGCCAGTTCCACCTTATATTTTCCTTTGATTGCGCAAGCTTTATATCAACAATATCCACAGATTCAAACGATTCTTGTGGAAAACGGAAGCATGTTGAACCGACAAAAAATCATTGATGGAAAACTAGATTTAGCCATCATTTCATCAAATGCTCCTATACCTTCTACATTAGGTTCCTACAAAATCGCAAACACCAGAGTTTGCCTGTTTGTTCATAAGGAACATCCTTTGGCCAAAAAGAATATGTTATCGATACAAGAAATCAAGGAGCAACCTTTGGTCATGTTGTCCGAAGAATCTTTTCTTACTACCGCAACCATCAGCCAATGCATGCACTATAAGATTGATCCCAATATCATTTTAACAACCAACCAGATTTCTATTATCAAACAGCTGGTGACCAACAAAATTGCCGCTACTCTCCTTTTTGAACATACTTTACCGGACGATCAAGAATATGTATCGATTCCGGTAACAGAGTTTCAAGCAATTCAGATTTACTTGATCTGGAATCAGTATAAGCAGATGACACCTGCCATGCAGCATTTGATCGAAGTGACCAGGCAAGTGTATCCAAATAACTAATTCGTTCCTTATTGTAATCGTATTATTAAAAAAACACCAATACATATAAATTAGTGTGTCATAAATTTTATTTATGAACATTTCATATCTTATGCCAGAAAGAAAACAACAAAATTAAAAATTTTTAGTACCAAACGAGTATCACAAGCCAAAAAGAAAAGCCCTTATCTGCTTTAGATAAAGGCTTTTTCTTATATATTTTGTCTTCGTTAAATTACTTAACTTCAACTTCTTTGCGATTTATTTTTATTATTCCACCTATATATAAGGCATATTTAGTGCTTTTTATTCCTTATATTTTATATAAAGAACAATGAAAATAGAATTTCAGTATCAAATTAGTATCATTTAGGTAGATCAGAATAGAGCTTTTCATACTGCTCTACGGCCTCCCTTTTTAGTCTAAACCCCTCACCGGGTGTAATGTGCATAAAGCCCGATATTTTCTCTATATCCCAATGGTAAAGATAATACCCTTCGAGCATTTCACTATAAGGCTTTTCCATTTTTTCTATACGCTCTTTTATGAGCCACCATTTATTGTGCTTTGCCAATCCCGCCTCTGCTGTCTCACGTTCCAAAGAATCAATATAGATGAACTTCTTCAAGGTTGGATCACTGACCTTCTGATCATAGGGGATCTTGTCATACTGAACCGCCTTGACATCGTAAAACGTTGATTTCGCCTTTTTGAGCTTATCCATCATGTACCACCATTCTTCTGTTAATATGGCCAATTCCTCAAAGTCGTTCATTTCCATTTTCTCTCCATTCTTTTAAAAAATAGGACACCCCGGGGGAGAGGTGCCCTATATGCAGTCTGTTATTACCTTTTCTTTGCTAAGCCACTTTTGCGAATAAGGAGTTAATACCTTTCTGTAAATCTACTCCGCTGTTACAGCCTGGTAGTAGATAGCGTTCTTCTTATTCTCTAAAACAAAAGCGTCATATACAATTCGACCCTCTACAAGATCACCACTGATCCCAGGTGGGTCACTGTGCACCTTATAATCTTCCAATTTGGCCGGTGCTACGGTAGCCACCTTATGGCATACCATAAAGCCAAATTGAGCCGGTAAACGCTTGGCCGGTACTTTCACTACTGAAAGACCGTCAACCATAGCAATGACACCCTGTAGGCGCTGTTCCTGTGCCACATCACTGTCTAGTGTGATGTCCGGGCACTGTTTTAACAGTTTGTACGTTGTAGGGGTCACGATCAAGACACGGCCTGTGTCCGGGGCCTCTGCGTCGTCCAAAGCCTCAGTGGCCTTCAAGATCTCGTCATAGATATTTGTTTCTGTCAATTCAATGGCAGAAGGCGTATTTCCGGCCCCTGTGCACATTTTATTGAATACATAGGTATCTACTTCGGGGATAATGACTTCACGCTCCTGTCGGGCTAAAGCACTTGCTCCGGCTAGCTGTTGTGCTGTTTCGTCTTTGTCCATTTTATCAATGGCAAAGGTGAAAGATCGATCCTTTGTCAATGTGAGTTCTTCTGTTGTTGCATTAAGGCTTGCAACGGTACCATATCTAGAATTACCTTCATTCGTTCCCTCACGGTCGTAGTCGTTCATGGTAGCAGTGCTGATCTTATAGACCTTGACTGTATGAGCGCCTGTCCATGTGAAATCGTTATTCGTTACAAGGCTCTTCTTGGCCTCTGTCGTGAACATCTCATCAACGTAGGGCTCAAATTTTGTGACTAAATCAATAGCCATTGTTTATCACTCCTTTATCTATTCTTTAGGAGCAAAAGCAGATTTTAAATTGTCATTGTTGCCTGTTTTGAATTTATCGCCATGAATGGGCGGTTTCCCTTTTAGAAATGCTTTCTTGATCTCATATTCTTTATCATCTAAAACCTTTTTAAAGACATTCAATACATGAGTATAACTCTCTTCAAATTCGTCTTTATTAGATAAATTCATGAGCGCGATCAATTCTGTAGGAAGTCCTTCTTTCAAAAGGCGTTCCCGACCTTCTGCTCTAAACTCCCTTTGTGTTACTTCTCGTTCTCTTCGATCCAATTCCGTTTCTACCGGGTTTAGGATCTTTTCAAATTTTTTGTGCTGTTGTGCAAGTCTTCGCTTTACAATTCTTTCTAAGTCTTCCTCTGAAAACTTCTTGACCTTTTTAGGATCTTCTTCCTCGCTTTTTTCAGCACCTTCTGTCTGTTGTTCAGTAGTGACAGCCTCTACTTCTTCCGGGTTTTGTTCGTTTTGGATTCCCTCAACCATTTCTTCTTGTGGCATGTATTGCCCTCTCTTTCTATGCCTTTTAAGCGCAAGGCCTAGCGCCTTTTGAGGTGTCGCGCCACGCTGAATAGAACCAAAAATAAAAGCGTGGCTCCTCGACCTTAAACAAGGGGATTCCCACGCTGAAAATATGAATAGAGGAATAAAAAAGCGTGGGATCATGAAAAACATACTTTCCCACGCCCGGAGTTAGGCTTACTTTGATAAAAGGGAAAACGTCAATTAAGAACCCTTTAATCATTGCGGTACTTATGGCTATATTATACCATGCCTTACCGCATTTATATACCTTATAATCAAGTGAAAAGCCCCTTATACAAGGAGCTCCACTTTTTACGCTTTTGTGTTTAGCTGAATAAGAATGATGTCAAATCCCATGCTTAGACTGTCCTCAGACTCGACTCAGCCCATAGGTATTATATCACATTTCCGGCCAATCGGTTAGTTTGTCCGATTCTTCTTTTAATCTCTCGTATTCTTTATCAAGTTCTTCCGAAGAAAGGCCGGAGAAAATAATACCGTCATAATAGCCTAAAGTTTTTTCCTCTTTGTCCTTACCTTTTTTCTTCTTTTTAGCCATAATCGCTCACCTCTATATAGCACCTAATATTTCCTCTAGTCCCTCACGAAGTTGTTCTTCGTTTATACAGTATGGATCATGAGCTACAATTTCATCGCACGGATCATATCGATCTGCAAGTTCCCATATTCGTGACACGATAGTATTCTCGTCATTTCGATCATTAGGATCAGCAGAGTACTCCAAATCTTCCTCATGATCCACCCAAAATTGATCAACATAGTTACAGTATTCCTTAGCTGTCATTGAGTTACCACTAAGAAAATCCTTTGTGTGATCAATAAAGCTATTATAGGGTGTCTTTGATCGGTCATATGTATCTATTTGTTTGCATAACTCTTCTAAGTCTAGTCTATCATCTACTATATAGCTATTCATTGTTACCCCTCTAGTTACATTATACCCCATTTCCTCGCGTGCGCGCGTATATGTTGGCCTTTGTTGGTTAAGCCATTAAAAAGACGAGCCTTTCACTCGTCCTTTAACATTACATAGGCTTTCTTGTATGGCCCTTCATTGTTCTTTGATCTCTTGACCTTCTTGATCTTGCCCTTGAATCGAGAAAGAACCCTGTATAGCTCTTTCTCGTCTTCATAGCTTACTGTGAGCTTAATCATACTTATACCCCGTCAGCTCATACATCCACGCCTTAAAATCTTTGTATGAGGCGTTATCTGTGCCTTTCTTACGGAGATAATTCAGCACACTGTAGTACATGGCCATATGGTTATGGTCATACCGCTCTTTGTTGCTCTTTTGGCCGTTGTAATAACCATATCTATAAATATCTGAAAGCCATTCGTCCATACTTTCTGCATTCATGATCAAGGCCTTACACTCTAGAATTGTTACATACCCCATACCTGGCATATCTTGTACCTTTTCTCTAATTTGTTCGATCATATCTTCGGTGATAATCATAGTTTTTTTCCTCTTCTTTCTAAAAACACTTTCTTTGTTTAATTACATAGATTTCATACGATAAAACCGCTAAAATACACTCTTGCATTGTCAAATCCGGATTTTTCTTTTTAAGCTCTCTCGCCGTTTTTAAAACACTGCTTTCTATAAAATTCACTGTCCAATCTGACATTGTTACGTCCTCTCTTTCTATATATGGTAGTCTTTTTATGTATCCATTCCCTATGATGTTGTGGTGAAGGGCAAGTTGAGTTAAGTTGTTATACTTCAAATCTCATATTGTCTATCTATTTGACTCAATTTGACCCAATAGGGCAATATGAGTAAGTATTGATTATATAAGGCTTTTTTCTCAATTTGTCCCTCTATCAATGGGTCTATAGAAGTTTGTCCTCTTCGGGTAGCGAAATAAACCATTTTACGCCTTTTTTATCCCCTTTTCCCTCACACCTCATTTTGACCTTTTTGGACGAATTGAGTTCTTCTTTTGCGTTTCTAATGGTTTTGTCAGATATTCCGGCCTCTTTTAAGGCTGTATTTAAATCCTTGATATTCATTTCCCCTTGATCCTCAAGAAGGTCAAGTATCATCTGCTTTGCCTCATCTCTTGCCGGTGCACTTCGTTCAAGTTTCTTCTCATGCACAAAGTCCCAATCTTTCTTTTCGGTTGATCCTAAGAACTTAGGTACCTGGTCCACAAGCATATAGAGCACTGTCTTATTTAATGGCGCATAATTGCTTTTAGCATGGTCAAGGTACAAGCTCCCGTTTTTGGTCTTACCCAAAAGGAAGGCACTTCTCGCGATGTCGAATATATCCGAGCTATCCGCAAAACGGCCTCTCCCGGAGCGATCACTCATCTTATTAGTGTGCATGACAATGATCATGGTTGTACCGGTCTCGGTGCCCAATGCTACTAAAGGATTAAGTGCGTCTCTCATCTGATTCCTGTAGCCCATATTTACATTAGGGGGCAAAAAGCTCTGTAAAGGGTCAAATATACATCCGTCCGGCCTATGCTCCAAAATTGTATTTTTGAGTGTTTCGCTATTGAATTTCATGTATTCAAAGTTGGGATCAGTATAAGGCACGCTTAGAATATTGCTCATGTTTGCCCCATTACTGATCAGACGTTCAGATAAGACCTCTTCCAATTCGTCCTCTGAGCTCAATACAAGAAACTTCATAGGCTTTCTTGGGTTACTACTGAACTCTATAGGATCTTCAAAGAAACAGGGCTTTCCGGCACTCAGACAAGCCACTATATGGCACCAAAGAAATGTTTTACCCGTCCCACCATCAGCACCTATCAGCGTGATCTTCCCCTTTGGAATCCACCCCGGTATCAGCCATTCAATGGGTTTAGGTTGTACATCAGCCATTGAAACAAGGCTAACTTCTTTCGGTATGTCTTCTCTCTCGTACTCGTCAAAGTTATTTATAGACGGAAATACTTCACTCTCAAGCTCTTCCTCACTCAAGGGTGGTACACACTTATTTTCATTGATATTTCTGATCATAGCCTTTATGGCCTCATCATCCGCCATATTTCCTTTAAAGGTGTGACGACCAATAGCTTTAACTAGATAGTCAGTTCGCCCACCTTCCGGCACCATAGCAAGATTCTGTGAGGATTGTGGTAGTGTTTCTTTTTTAGTCATGGCCTTAAACTGCATAAGTTCGAGCACGCTCTCATTTGCCTCTGCCGGCTCAATATCGTTAAGCCACTCGTAGTATTTTCCTCTATATATAGAAGGTGGCGCTATAATACAATTCCTGTCACCTCGTGTATCAACTCCCGGCAAAATATTACTTCTTCCTTTTATGTGGATCTCTTGAGGCACCTTAAAATAATAATGACGGCCACCTGTAGTAGTCTTTGCCATACGAGTATTAGGAAAGGCTCCGTGCTCTGCTTGCCACTTTTCAATAGATTCAAAGCCATTTACACCATTTCTCTTATGCTCCGGACTGTCAACATCAATAACACAAACATTATCCCTGTTCCCGTGACCAGTTCCAATGGCTATATTCCCCGACCAATTTTGTACCGGTGTTTTTCTAAGCTTTCCCGGCCAATCTTCACCGGCTAAGAAAATGACTTTTTTACTTCCATCTTCCTTTGTGCTAAGCTTTATAGGGGTGATATAAAGGCCTTGCTTTATGTAGGAGTTGGCAAAGTCTTTAAGACTCATCATCTCATCACCCCACAGCGTTCCATAAAGTACTTACGTGGAACTCGTCCGGCTACTGTATAGTAGCCCTTTTTCTTTAGCTCTCCGTTCATGGATCGCATAAGCTCGTAGGCCTTACCTTTGGATACTTTGAGCATAGACATTACCTCATCTACAAAGATGAAATATTGATCCTTGATCTCTTGGTACCCCTCTTTAAATTCTTCATGCATCTTAATCACCTCTTTTCTAATAGATCTTCAAGTTTCATGCCTAATGCGTCCGCAATCTTCTTGCCTGTCTCATAGGTGCATGATCCGCCATTGCAGACTTTATTCAGCGTAAAACGAGCCACTTCTGATTTCTTAGCTAATTCAATCTGTGTTATGTCACGATCATACAAGACACCTCTCAATAGCTTTGCGTCTATTCTCATCTTTCTCACCTCGCTTTTTTAGGTTTCTTTTGCAACCTCAATCACATTATAATGGTTGCATTTGTAACTGTCAATAAGTAAAAATGTTTTCTTTTGCAACCTATAAAAATGTCTGTTATTATATAAACGGTGATATGATGAAATTTGGTGAGAAAATAAAAGAGCTACGAGTCTCGAAAAAAATGACACAAAAAGAACTTGCTGAAAAAGCAAATGTTGGAATGTCTACGATCAAACAATATGAGCTAGGATACAGAAAGCCAAAAATAGAAAATCTCGAAAAAATCGCAGAAGCTTTAGGTGTAAGTGTCTTTGAATTTTATAGTGACAGCATAAAAGATTTTAAAATAGCCTTATCTAGCAAATTAGAAAAATCTGAGCTAGATAAGTTAGCAAGTTACTTATATGTAGAGCTAGGTATGGAAATCGTACCTATAAATAAAAATAAATACATGATAAAATTTGACGAATTAGACTCTTCTATAGAGCAGTTCAAGGCTCCTAAAGAACCTATATTAGTCAGCGAAAATTATTTATTAGATTTAAAAAGTAAAATCAATGATTGCTTATTACAAGAAATTAAGTCATTGATTAACTCAACTGAGGCACTAAATAAGATATTAAACAATCCGAATTTTGATTTTTTGAATTCCAAATTTGATAAACATTTAGATGAGGAATCAAAAAAGAAAATAGGAGACTTCTTAGATTGGTACATGGATAAGTATTGGAAAGGGATATACAAAGATTAGATAAAATAAAAAAGCCCCTCAGTGCGCCAACACTGAAGGGCCAGGACGTAAAAAAACTTCACTACCACATGAAAGACTTTTTACGTGCCTATTTTATCAAATTTCGATTAGAATTGAAAGGTAGGTAGAAACATTATGCCCGTTTACAAAGATGAAAAAACTAACACATGGTACTGTAAGTTCTACTATGAGGACTATACAGGAGCTAAAAAGCAAAAATTCAAGCGTGGTTTCAAGCTCAAGAAAGAGGCACAGGAGTATGAAAAACAATTTCTAGTGCTCCACAGTGAAGATAATACCATGCTTTTTAGCACCCTCATAAAGGACTATAAACGTGACATGTATACACGCTTTAAGCCTTCCACGATAGAAAGCCATGAGAATATCATAAACAAGCATATAGCACCATTCTTTAATAATTTACCATTGAATCAGATCACCCCTAAAACTGTGAGGAAATGGCAAAACGAACTCTTAGAAAGCCCTAAAACGTATTCTCAAAGCTATCTGAATACGATCTACACCCAATTAGTGGCTATATTCAATTATGCAATCAAGTATCATGGACTTAAGCAAAATCCGGCCTCTCTCTGTGGCTCCATAGGCAAAGCCAGGGCTAAAAGAGACATGACCATATGGACTTTAGACGATTTCAAGCTATTTCTCACCTATGAAGATGATCCACTGTACTATTGTGCTTTTAACATTCTGTATTATACCGGTATGCGCATAGGTGAGCTTATGGCCTTAACATGGGATGATATCGACCTTGAAAAGAAAGAAATCCATATATCTAAATCCTTGCAACGCTTTAATGGCATAGAGCATATAACAGCCCCTAAGACCGCCAAAAGCGTTAGATCTATCGTGATTTTCGACCATTTAATAGAAATACTCAAAGAATACAAAAAGCGCCTGTATGAGTCCAATACTGACCGATTATTCAATGTTACAAAGTCAAGTTTTGGAAGAGAGCTCAAGAGGAAAGCAAAACTAGCCGGACTTCCGGAAATACGTGTACATGATCTTAGACATAGCCATGCAAGCCTTTTAATTGAATTGGGTTTTAACCCTGTAGCCATAGCTGACAGACTAGGACATGAAAGTATCAAGATCACGCTAGATACATACAGCCATTTATACCCTAATAAACAGGATCAAATAGCCCAAAAGCTTGAAGAAATAAGTAAAAATTAATTTTTTTAGTATCAAACTAGTATCACAAACCAAAAAGAAAAGCCCTTATCTGCTTTAGATAAAGGCTTTTTCTTACATGTTTTGTCTTCGTTAAATTACTTAACTTCAACAGTAGCACCAGCAGCAACCAATTTTTCTTTGATCTGTTCTGCTTCTTCTGGGCTAACGTTTTCTTTGATAGCAGCTGGAGCACCATCAACCAGTTTCTTAGCATCTACTAATCCTAAACCAGTGATTTCACGTACTGCTTTGATTACAGCAACTTTAGTTCCACCTACATCTGTCAAAGTTACAGTTACTTCGCTTGGTCCAGCAGCAGCTGCTTCTTCAACTGGAGCAGCAGCTACAGCAGCAGCTGCAACGACACCGAATTTTTCTTCGATTGCGCTTACTAAGTCATTCAGTTCTAAAATTGTAGCTTCTTCTAAGTAAGCAAGAATATCTTCCTGAGTTAATTTAGCCATTTTCTTTTTCCTCCTATGTTATTTTGTTAGGCAGCTTATGCAGCAGCCTCTGTTGCCTCTTCTGCCTGAGCAGGAGCGGCTTCTTCTTTTGCTTCTACCTCTTTTACTTCAAATGTACCATTTTCTTTAGCTTCAGCTACAGCCTTAACAGTCATAGCAAACTTGATCAATGGTGCATTCAGGCAAGAAGCGAACTTAGCCAACATACCTTCTTTGTTCGGTAATGCAGACAATTTTTTGATCGTATCTGTATCGACCATGTCGCCATCAACGATACCTGTCTTTAATACAAGTGCTTCGTGTGTTTTGGCAAATTTAGCCAATACACGAGCAGGAGCCACTGGATCTTTCCCAAAAGCTAAAGCGTTTGGTCCGATCAAGTCTTTTGCGAAATCATCGTAACCTAATTTTTCAGATGCACGACGAGCAATTGCGTTTTTATAAACTTTGAAATCTACTTCTTCTTTACGAAGATCTCTACGCAATTCATTGATTTCGGCAACAGTCAATCCACGGTATTCAACCAATACGATGGAGCTGGCATCCTTCATCTTGTCAGCTAAGGCGTTAACGTTGGCTTCCTTTTGAGCAAGGATTTGTTGATTCATTCGTTCCACCTCTTTCTATTTATTGTAACAATATCCAAAAGAAAACCCGCATACAAGACGCGGGTCAATGGAATGCATTTCAAAAACTACTAGCATCAACCCTCGGTAACAAATTAAGTTCAATGAACAGTTACTGTCTTTGGAATATTGATAACAATCTAAATTTTACTGATTCTGGTGTTTTTGTCAATTATCTTTCGATTGTAACATGGATACCAGGACCCATTGTTGTAGAAAGAACTAAGTTTTTCATGTAAGTTCCTTTTACAGTTGTTGGACGAGCTTTGGCGATCGTGTTGTAGATTGCACGGAAGTTTTCAATCAATTTATCATCTTCAAAGCTTACTTTTCCGATCATAACATTGATGTTTCCTTCTTTATCTACACGATATGTTACTTTACCTTTTTTAACTTCGTCCACAGCTTTGGCAACATCCATTGTTACCGTACCTGTCTTAGGGTTAGGCATTAAACCTTTAGGTCCTAATACACGACCTAAACGTCCTAACTGACCCATCATATCTGGTGTAGCGATCAATACATCAAAATCCATCCAGCCTTTCTGGATCTTTTCGATGATATCAGCACCACCTACAAAATCAGCTCCGGCTTCCTGAGCTTCTTTTTCCTTGTCACCCTGTGCTACAACACATACCTTCTGTGTTTTACCGGTTCCGTTAGGCAGAACCATAGCACCACGAATCTGCTGATCCGCATGACGAGGATCTACATTTAAGCGGAAGTTTACTTCCACACTAGCGTCAAATCCACATTTTCCAGTCTGTTTTGCCAAAGCAACAGCTTCTTCGATAGGATACGTTTTGTTACGATCTACCAATTTGCTGACTTCAGCATAGCGTTTACTTACTTTTGCCATAATTGATAAACCTCCTATTCAAATCCTTCGATTTTGATACCCATGTTGCGAGCTGTACCGGCAACGATACGCATAGCGGCTTCTACATCGTTAGCGTTCAAATCCGGCATCTTGTATTCAGCAATTTCTTTTAACTGATCTACTGTGATCGTTCCAGCTACCTGTTTCTGGTCACCGCTGGCTTTCTGAATGTTTGCTGCTTTTTTCAACATAACGGCAGCAGGAGTCGTTTTCAAAATGAAATCAAAACTCTTGTCTTCGTACGCAGTGATCACAACTGGTACCAAGTCCCCTTTACGGTCTTTTGTTGCATCGTTGAATGCTGTACAGAACTGTGGCATGTTGATACCGGCACTTGCCAAAGCAGGACCCGGTTTAGCTCCGCCAGCAGGGAATTGCAACTTACAAACCTTAGCAACTTTCTTTTTGCTCATAAGACAATACCTCCTAAATAGTTTGTTCTTATGCAGTGGTCCAACGAGTGGTTGCGCACTCTGCCACGCATGCTTACTTATATTATAAAAAAAGAGCAAAAAGTGCAAGGACTTTTCACTCTTTTTCTAAATTTTTTCCTGTTTTTTTCTAATCCCAGAAATCATCGCCATCATCCCAGAAGCTATCACCATAGTTATAGTCATAATTATAACTGTTGTTGAAAGCATTCTGCACGCTCCAGGAAAGCCTGGCTGCACTAAACAATAAGAATCCGGCGATTACCACCGAAATCGCCAATCCTACGATGGAAACGATCATCGCCAGTATCTTTACTTTTGTGATATCAAAGGACAGCAGTGCCAAAACGACAGCCACTGCGCCTGCAATGATTGCCAAAATATTAAAGAAAAATGTAAATGGCGATAAAATCGTTAAAGCCATAGAACCTGCACCAAATACGATAGCCAACACCATCTTGATATCCATAGACGCATGACTTTCTGGTGGATTTACTTCACTTTTTTTCGATTTTGGAACCTGCGGATGCGGTTTTCTTTCTTCTTTTTGTTCTGCGATCGGGATCACAGGTGGAGTTTGCTTGTTTTCCATAGTCATATCCTCCTTATTGATTGGTTCTATTTTATCACGTTTTGCATATAAATGAAATTTGAGTACAATGTACATATGCAAATCATCGATCAGACCATACAAAATGTATTTCAGACCAAACAATATTCCCTTACAAAATTAGATAAAGGCATCAGCAATCATAATTATCTGCTGTGTGTTAATCAAAAAAAATATATTGTTCGCGCCCCTAAAAGTGAGCACTCTGCCCTTCATCTTCAATTTGAAAAAGAAAAGGAAGTCCTCCTGCATGTAAAAAATCTAGATGTAGAAACTCTTTATTTTGATACGATCAACGGTATAAAGATCACCAACTTTGTTCCTCACATATCCGAGTTTCATGAAACCGCTGATCCAAAAAAGTATGCCAAAGCAGCTTTGTTGTTAAAAACGTTACATACAAAAAATGTAGAGGTTTCTTTTTTCTTCGATCCTTTTTTTAAACTGGAACAATATAAGAATGCTATTAAGTCCCCTATTATTCATTTTGATCAAGAAGAAAAAATTTTAAATGCCGTCAAAGAAATCTATATTCCGGATACACTTTGTCATAATGATGTCGTACAAGGCAATATCCTTTTTAGCCCACAAAGAGAATACTTGATTGATTGGGAATATGGCGCCATGAACGACCGACGTTTTGATATTGCCAGTTTCTTTAGCGAAAACCAGATCATGGATCCAGAGTCAAGAAACCAATTTTATGAAGCCTATCATTTACCGATATCAAATACAGAAGTCTGCTTGTTTGAAGCTATGGCTGACATCTTATGGGGTTATTGGGGCAATATGCTCTATGAAAAGCGAAAAGAGCTCATCTACAAACAAATCGCAACAGAGAAAATGGAACACTATCATCATTTCTCCCTGCATTCTCTTTCATCATTTATCCATACCCTATAACAGAAATCAGTTCATGCTGATTTCTGTTTATTTTTAGAGAATAAACAAAAAAAGCCCTTTTCAGGACTTACTTATCAAATGGTGACGCGTACGGGATTCGAACCCGTGAATGCATGCGTGAAAGGCATGTGAGTTAACCGTTTCTCCAACGCGCCATGTATGTTAAACTTGCCTCTTTGGCAAGTGCTCACATATATTATCATGAGTTTTTTTAATGCGCAAGTACTTTTTTAAAAAAATTCTGGATTTTTATAGAAAAGAACAAGCTCCTACATTAAGAGCTTGTTTCTTCTGTTTTTGTTAATAACATATAAGCTGCTTTTAGATCATCCATTTTCGTATTTGAATCTTCTAACATGGCATACACCAAAGACATTCGTTTCAAATATTCAGGATCAGCATCTAATCTTTCTTTATTCGGATGGGTCACAAATTCAAACAACTTATCACGCAATAAGAAATATTGAAATTCTTCTTCCACTTCATCCATCAAATCTTTCAGTTTCCAGGAAATATTATTTTCCGTGCGCACCGCAACACGTCCAAGGCGAATCCCTTTTTCTTTCAACAGCTTGGCAAAAAGCTGAATTTTATCTTGTTGCATCGTATCCAGAAACAAGAAATCTTCATAAAGCTTATTTTCCACCGGCTCTTCATCGCTGGAAAACACTTTGGAGATAACCAAATCCAAATGATTGTCACCTACTTCTTTAAATTCTTCATTTAAATCTTTTAACACATGTTCCACAATTTCTTTTTGTTGTGAACCTTCTTTAAAATAAACCAAAATCATATAAGAACTCCTCTTTTGACTTCACTCCTGAAAATATATACAATACTGTCAACAGGAGGAAACTTCTATGAAAAAGATTATAACACTATTTATGACATTCTGTCTTTGTCTTGCCCTAACAGGATGCCAATCAAAGAACAATGAAGATATCCTTGCCTTTTTTTCCGCATTCCACAACACCTTAGATACAGAATCCGGTACGATCGAAGGAAGCATTGAAATGGCAAGCATTGAAAATTCAGTCATTGATTTACACATGCAATATCGCCAAGTCGATGATTTACAACTAGCTTTGCGTGTGGATTTAGAATCCGGTGGAAACCGTCAGGATGATTTTTTATGTTTCTACATTCGTGACGGAAAGACATATCTCAATTCCATGGGTACTACTTCTCAAAGTGTAGCTTCCAACTTAGGAATCGATACCCATCAAAAAATATCGGTGAAAGATCCTTTTATGAACTTTACCGATGAAGAACTCACATCCTTAATGGAATCCAGCAGTCGCTCCGGAAACACCTATTCCTATACGCTAGATTCTCAAATGATTTCCACGCTGTTAGATTCTTTTGGAACAGTTACTTTAGAGGAAGCTACTTTAGAAGCAGTCATAGAAGATAACATTCTTCAAGAATTTACGTTACATATCGTCGGTAGTCAGAATATTGAATCCGATGCCGCGAATGTGGATTTTACGATTCATTGTCAAATCCGTGATTTTAATTCTTTGGATCAAGTCAATTTCCCGGATAATCTTACCGATTATTAAATCGTATCGCATCAAGATACGATTTTTTTAATACCAAGATATCTGAATCCCTCTTTCCTTATGTTATAATATGAATAGAAATGATAGGAAAGGTGGGATTGCAATGGATGATCATTTGATTTTAAATGGCGCTTTCTTTCTAAAAATTCTGTTAGTGGCTGTTTTATTAATTCTGTCTTTGCTAATAAAAAATATTTCGATGAAGAGAAATTGGCAGCACAAAAAACTACTTTTATTTCTAAATCCTCTTATATTTGGTTTTATGGCCTGTGATATCTTCAATTCCGGTATCGATAAAACAGAATTTTTCTCATTTCAGTTTTATGGAGTCCTCACTATGATCATTTTATTAATTCCGGCTTTATGGATCGACTACAAATGGTTTAATTCTAAAAGTGAAGATTCTTAAAAACATGGATCCATTCAAGTTACAACATCTATTTTTATGTTAAAGCACTAACTATGCTTTAACACGACAAGCTTATCATTTTCACAAATCATTGTATCTCCATTGGGTACAATGATTTCTTTTTGTCGTTTGATCATAACGATTAAATAAGGCATATTTTGTGGAAGTTGATGGATGTTCTTTTGACACCATTTATGATGCTCGTCGATATAAATTTCCTTCATCCGATAATTTTGTGTTTCTTCAAAGGCATGTGCGGCTAATACAAGTGTATCTCCCTTTTCTAAAAAAGTATCTCCGTTTGGCATAATCGTTTCCTCTTTTTTAAGCACCAACACCGCCAACATCTGCTCGGGCAATGCAATCTGTGAAATGGTCTTGTTGACATATGCATGATTTTCATCAAGATCAATTTGGATAAAACGAATTTCTTCTTCCTCCTGATAATCGTTAAATGTCTTTAAGATATTTCCTTGTGGATCCTTCATCTTCATCCACTCTGTAAATTTGGGAAGTAGAGAGCCTTGTATGATCAACGAAATCAACACAATGATAAAAACAATATTAAACAAGTTTAACGGATAGTTCACACCTTTGGTAACCGCCATGATTGCAAACACGATGGAGGCAACACCACGTAAACCAGCCATAGATATCACCGCAATACGATTCCATGAAAAACCTAGTGGTTTCAACAACAATGTACAAACCAATGGTCTTGCGATCAAAATCATAAATAAGGAAATCCAAAAAGCATACATAAACTGGCTTGGTAACGAAGAAGGGGTAACCAATAACCCTAACAAAAAGAAAATGATCATCTGGCAGTTTTCTGTCAATACATCAAAAAAATGAACCATATCTTTTTTATCCGGCACATAACTGTTTCCCATCATGATACCGCATAAATAAACACTTAAATAACCGTTTCCTCCCAGTGCATATGCGAAAGCATACGATAACAATGAGGCCGCAAACAAAAGAATCGTTCGTTCTGCCGATGAAAGCTGATCCATTTGATGAAGAAGAAATAAAACACCTTTAGCTGTTAAAACTCCAACGAGTACACCAAAGCCTAATTGTTGGACCAACATCCATGGAATTTGAACGGATTCCTGCATACACAATGCGGAAAGAATCAATGTCAACATATAAGAGAAAGGATCATTCGAACCTGACTCCACTTCCAACAATGAATCTGTATTCTGCTTCAATGCCAAATTTTTAGAACGCAACACATTAAAAACACTGGCTGCATCAGTAGAACAAAGCACAGCGCCCATCAAAAGACTGGCATATAAAGGAAGTCCAAACACAAAATAGACAAAACCACCGACTAAAAAAGCCATAAGGACGACACCTATACTAGACAATAAGATGGCTGGCGCTAGAATTTTCTTTGCCTGTCGAATATTGGTTCCAAACCCTCCATAAAACATAATAAAAACAAGGCAGATCGAACAAATAGTTTCCGATAATGTATAATCATCAAAAGATATTTGAAACAAACCATCTACACCAAACAATACACCTAATCCTAAAAAAATCACCAGTGAAGGAATAGGCAATCTTGCCAATAAATGATTCAATAAAATACACAAAATAAATACAACACCGATTCCCATCAAAAGAACACTCAAAACATCACCTCCACAAAAAAAGAGCACGTCTCATGCTCTTAGTATAATATTTTTTTGATCTTTTCCCAAGTAAACTGTGGATCTCCAAAATGACCGTAACAGCTTGTCTTGTGATAAATCGGTTTTCTTAAATCCAATTCTTCTATGATATTGTTGACATCAAAGTTAAAATTCTTTTTGATCACATCCAACAGTTTTTCATCATCCATGATTCCAGTGCCAAATGTATCAACACATAAAGAAATCGGATCTGCTTTACCGATGGCATAGCTGACTTGTACTTCGGCTCTTCTGGCAAGTTTATTGGCTACTAAGCTTTTAGCTACATACCGACAATAATAAGCGGCACTGCGGTCAACTTTTGTCGGGTCTTTACTGGAGAAACAGCCTCCTCCAATACGTCCTCTTCCACCATAGGTATCGCAAACGATCTTACGGCCTGTCGTTCCGGAATCTCCAAAAGAACCGCCTACGACAAAGCTTCCACTTGGATTGATGAAGTATTTTGTATTTTCGTCCAAAAACTTTTCATTGATACTTGGTTTAATGACCTCATTCATGATCAGCTCACGAATTTCTTCCTGTGTGGCACTGGCATCATGCTGAGTGGAAACAACGATCGTATCAATGCGTTTGATTTCATCGTTTTCGTATTCCACAGAAACCTGTGTTTTTCCATCCGGCTTTAAGATCGGATTTTGACGGCGAACCTTTGTCAGCTGACGAGCCAGTTTATGCGCATAATAGATCGTCAACGGCATATATTCACGACTTTCATCGCAGGCATAACCAAACATGATTCCCTGATCACCGGCACAGATTTCATCGCGATTGACCGCATTATGAATTTCTGGAGATTGTTGATTGACAACAACATGAACCTTGTAATCTTCCGTATAACCAATACGGCGAATTTCCTTTAAAGCGATACCTTCATAATCTATATCAGCTTTGGTATTAGCTTCACCATAGATCAATACAAAATCATCTTTAATGGTACATTCCACTGCCATATTAGAATATGGATCTTGTTCTAATGCAGCATCCAGGATACGATCGGCAATCTGATCACAAATCTTATCCGGATGTCCTTCTGTAACACTCTCACTGGTAAAGATATAGTTTTTCATACTGTTCCTCCATAAAAAAACATACTTCCTAAGAAGTATGTCGAAATCAAGATACTTCTTATCGTTGTTAGCAGGACCACCTTAATATCTGCCGATATCAGGTTGGCGTGGGATCAACGAGCTAACTCTCTAACCCATCTCTTGATAATGCATTACTATTTAATCACAAAGGCTTCTCTTTGACAACTAAAACCCTCATTTATTTTCCCGAATCACACGGCATGGGTTTCCGCAGGCAACACAATTCTACGGAATATCCTTTGTGACTACGCTGCCGGCTTTGATCACTACATTATCGCCGATATGCACCGGTGCCGTCTGTGTCTTACAAAACGCAAACGAGCCATCTTCCTTTGGTTCACCAAAGCGATCTAAAGCGCTGGTCGGATGAAAAGCCGTATAAATCTGTACATTGGGTGCAATCAGGGCATTATCACCAATATGGATTTCATTATCGTCCAAAAAAATACAATTCATATTCACTTCGCAATTATTGCCAAAATAGATATTCTCTCCATAGTCGACATAAAAAGGCGGTGTGATCCAAAGATTTTTCCCTTGCCTCCTAAAAGTTCTTTTAGAATTTGCCCCTTTTTGACGCTGTCATCGGAAACCGTCTGATTGTACTCACGCACCAGATCCTTAGCTTTATGCCATTGTTTCAACAATGCAGGATCCCCACAATCATAAAGCTGCCCAGCCAGCATCTTTTCTTTTTCTGTCATCGTCTCATTCCTACTTTTTCTTCTGCCGCTTTTGAAATTCTATATAAAACCGACGTATAACACTGGTCGAAAGCAGCCATGCGAACCAGAAGATCATTGCGGTGGAAAAGAACCAGGAAGGATCCGTCTTTTGTACGATCAGAAAAACAGATACAATGAAAATACCAATCAATACAGCACTTTTATTCACAAAAGAACGAAACAACGCAATCACATAGGATTCAATTTCCGAATAGAGAAATACATCCGTTTCTTCCTTTTCGGAAAGCGAATCATAGATGCCTCTGGCAAAATTTTCCAAGACTTTTTTCATAGCTTTAGTGTAACACAAAAAAAGATACAGTTGGCATCAAGCCTCTGTATCTTCATCCTGTTCCAGTTTTTTCAACAGTTTCCAAAAGGAGTAATATCTAACAATTCCCAGAATCAATACGATGATCCCAATGATGCGAAATGCCTGATGATCGGCCACGATACCGCCAATCAAAATCACAAGCCCCAAGATCACCAGCTGCAGCTGTCGAAACAAAACCTTTTGTCGATCACTCATATTAACGTACAACAGTACCGTTTGGCATTTCTGTTACCGGACTGATTATTGACAATCCTTTTTCAGAACTTGCACAAAGAATCATTCCGTTGCTGTCTACACCACGAAGTTTAACCGGCTTTAAGTTGGTTACGACAATAACTTGTTTACCGATCAGCTCTTCCGGTTTATACGTATCAGCAATACCGCTGACCACTTGACGAATCTCTTCACCCATGTCAATCTTTTCCACCAGAAGACGATCGGCTTTAGGATGTTTTTCACATTCAATGATCGTACCAACCTTTAATTCCACTTTGGAGAAATCATCGATTGTGATTTCTTCTTTAATTTCTTCTTTCTTTAGTTTTTCTTCTTTTTGGGCTTCCAATTCTTTATTCAGTTCTTCCATAAATTTCTTTTCATCAATACGGGCAAACAGAACTTCCGGTTTCTTTTCTACCTGGATGCCTGTTTCTAACTGTCCGAAAGTCTGAATCGAATCAAAATCACGTTGGTTCGTATGTAATGTATCTAAGATCTTATCCGCTGTTTCCGGCAGGAAGCTCTTCAATAAAACAGCACTGATACGAATGGATTCCAATAAATTATACAATACGGTTGCCAAACGATCTTTTTTATCTTCTTCCTTAGCCAGCGCCCAAGGCATCGTCTGATCAATGTATTTATTGGAACGTCGCAGCAGCGTAAAGATTTCATCTAACGCATCCCCCACGCGCAGTTCTTCCATTTTAGCTTCCACTTTAGATAACGTGTTCTCTGCCAGTTCAATCAATTCTTTATCGACGTCTTCTTCGACATGTGGATTCAAAATCTGTCCATCAAAATATTTATTAGACATTGCTACAGTACGAGAAACCAGATTTCCCAAAATATTAGCCAGATCGGAATTGATTCTTTCTACGACCAACTCCCATGTGATCGTTCCATCTTGTGCAAACGGCATTTCATGCAGACAATAGTAACGTACCGCATCGACACCGAAATGACGCACCAGATCCTCCGCATAAATAACATTTCCTTTGGATTTGGACATTTTCCCATCTCCAATCAACAGCCATGGATGCCCAAAGACTTTCTTTGGCAATGGTTCACCCAAAGCCATTAGGATAATTGGCCAGTAGATCGTATGGAAACGCAAAATATCTTTTCCAATAATGTGTGTAGCCGGCCAGTATTTTTTATACTTTGGATCACTGTTGCCATAGGCATCATAGCCTAAAGAGGTGATATAGTTAGATAACGCATCGATCCAAACATAAACAATATGACCTTCATCAAAATCAACCGGGATGCCCCATTTAAAGGAAGTTCTGGATACACATAGATCTTGTAATCCCGGACGTAAGAAGTTATTCAACATCTCGTTTTTACGAGATTCCGGCTGAATAAAATCCGGATGCTCTTCAATGTATTGAATTAAACGATCGGCATATTTCTGTAAATTTAAGAAGTAAGCTTCTTCTTTGGCTTTTTGTACCGGTCTTCCACAATCCGGACATTTACCATCTACTAACTGCGATTCTGTCCAAAAGGATTCACATGGTGTACAATACCAGCCTTCATACACCCCTTTATAAATATCGCCCTGTTCATACAGCTTGCGGAAGATCTTCTGTACACGTTTCATATGATCTTCATCCGTGGTACGGATAAAGTAGTCATAGCTGGTATTCATCAAATCCCAATTCGAACGAATCTTTGCCGAAATGGAATCGACAAATTCCTGGCAGGATACACCGGCTTCCTTGGCCTTTTCTTCAATCTTGATGCCGTGTTCATCGGTTCCGGTCTGGAAGAACACATCGTATCCCTGTGCTCTTTTAAAGCGGGCAATCGCATCACTTAAAATGATCTCATACGTATTTCCGATATGAGGTCTTCCGGATGTATAGGCGATTGCGGTTGTTAAATAAAAAGGTCCTTTATTTTCCATATTGTCCTCCTATAAAATAAAAAAGCCTTCCTCCCAAGGACGAAAGCTTCGTGGTACCACCTTAGTTCGTGTCTGTGCAGACACCTCATTGGCCGTTAACGCCGGCTACGTTTCTTTCTACATTGTTCAAAAGAACGGCTCCAAGTCCATGTTCCCATCTTTTCTGTCACAGAATTTCACCAAACTTCCGCTCTCTTTGCACAGTCCAAACGGTACTCTACTTTTCTTTGCCTTTTAATGCCTGTATTATACGATAGAAATTTTGTTTAAACAAGTACATAGAAAAAAGAAGGCGAAAACACCTTCTTTAAGCTGCTTTGGTTAAAATGCGAACCAACGGCAAAGCCTTGGCCGGACAATTGGTGATACCCAGATGACGATCCGGCTTTGTCGTTCCGTGATAATCGCTTCCACAGGAGATAAACGCTTTATACTTCTGGGCGATTCGAATGGTGGAAGCCATTGTTTCTTCACGAATATCCGGACTGAAGCATTCGATACCATCCATACCTAAACGCATGATTTCCTCGATCAGATCATCACTGATGGAATCCAGATGCCAGCTTGCCAAAATCGCGATACCACCGGCTTCATGAATAGCTTGAATGATCTCTTTAGCTGCCGGATAGGTACAATGCACGTAACAAGGGCCATTCTTACCAAACACATCCTTGCGGAAGCGACGCATGGCTTCTTTTGGTTCATAGGCATCTACGTATTTTTTTACCAACGGCATTGAACGCACCTGCGCATTATTAAACACCATGTTTGTGATATCCGTTGGTGTAATTGTCTGAAATCTTGAATTCTCCATAATGGATCTTGTATCGATCTTTACCTTTGCCAGTTTTTCAAAACGCTGTACACGTTCGATCGACATCTTCTTTTCCCGCATCAAGGATTCTCTTTCCAGATCGTCAAAGATTTCATGAGACCAGTCGATGTAGTATCCCAAAATACGAATTCGAGTACTGCGATATTGTGCATCGATTTCCACACCCGGTATATACTGTATGCCATAAAGCGGTGCAAATCGACTGGCAGCCGCATTGGCTCTGGCACAGTTATGATCAGTGATCGATATTGTTTCCATGCCAAGCTGTTTGGCTTCTTTAAAGATTTCTTCGACATCATTTGATGCGTCATCGCTATAATTCGAGCGAATATGCAAATCAATTGGCGTTACATCGGCTTTGATTTCTTCTTTTACTTCCTGTTCAAAGCGAATATTGGTGATTGGTTCCCGTACGGTAACGGTATTAAAGAACAGATCGACCAATGTCTGTTGACAAGGCGTCAACAAAGCTATCAGGCCATTGACAAGCCACCATAATACGATACCAAAAGTCTGGAAGAAGAAACCGAAAACCATCAGCGGAATCCCAAAGCCAATCATCTGTCGAAAGATGACTTTTAAAGCTGATGCTTCTTCTTTGTTTTTCTTTACCAGCTTTAAATCGGTAAAGACATATCCAATCGACTGCCCTTTACAGCGAGCCGAAAATATCGGCAACAATAACACGCTGACAACAAACAACAAGGCATACATGATATAAAACAAAAGATCAAAGAAATTAGGTGGAATCAATCCACAAAGAATCAATAAAAACTCAATGACCCATATATATACCGGCAACAGGCATATATTGACATCCATTAAAAAGGCAAAAAAATGTGCCTGATAGTCTTCTAAATTACGCCTTAAATATTTGGCATGACGATATCCGCCGGAACGATACAGCTGTGATTTTTTCTGAAAATAGGCTGTTGTCAGATCTTTTAAACTATACTCTTTGATGACCATGGTTCTATCACAAACCTTTCTGTCTTCTATTATACAAAAATTCTCTATACAAAGAAAGGCAGAAAAAAAGATCGCTTAGGCGATCTCTTATACATTTTTTTCTCTCTTTCGTTTGATCAAAAAGCCAAATCCGACAGAGGATAAAGTCATCAAAATCCCATACAAGCCAAACCCACTGGAACTGGCTGTATCTACGACCGGTCTTTTTGTCAATGTAGTACCTTGATTTTCAATGCGCTGGCACTGGTTGACCAAAGAGAAATATCTTTGGCTTCCATTCGCCAATAGATAAGAATTTAACTGCGATACCTTATCCGTCGATAAATCCGAATAGCCGGCCACCCCTGATAAAATCTGACGGTAGTTATACACCGTTACCGAAGTATAAAGGTTGCCGTTGGCATCCATCAAATAATTCCGGATGAAATTTTGTACATCCTGATCCAATGTGTTCAACTCTACAACATTGGACACTACCGGTTTTAGCGTTTCTGTTGTCTGTGAAACAACCGGTTTTACCTCCTGAGCAGTCGGTGTCACCACTTGCGGTTCTACGCTTTGAGTAGCCGTCTGTACAGAACTCACCAATAAAGATTCTGCAGGGACTTCTGCCTTTGATAAAAACATTGTCGGAACAATAACCGGCGCTTCAAGCGTATCCGAAGTTTCTTCCACAGGAGTCTCTATGGTTTCTTCATCCGGATTTACTTCCGTTTCATCCTTTGTATTGTCCTCGACTTTTGATTCTGTATCTTCAACTGGTTTTGTTTCTTCGACTTTTTCTGTCTCTTTGTTATCTTCGGGTGTCGTCTGCGATTCTTGTGAAGAGGTAGATTCGTCGGTTACAGGCGGTTCCTCTTTATCCCCATCCTGTTCAGGTTTTGTGACTTCTTCGCTTTCTTCCACTTTTGCCTCTTCACTTTGTTTCACTGTCTGTTGCATCAAAAGTGCTTCTTCATACAGTTTTCCATAATCTTTCTCCAGAGGCTTTTCTTCTTTATTCTTGGTATTCCATAAAATCTCATTGATCGCTTTTTGTGTATCCTTATCTAGGGTATCATACACTTTTTTACCACTCAGGATTTGTTCATAGTTTTTTTCTGTTACAGTTTCATAGACTGTATAAGTAATGATCTCCTGTTTCTTATTATCGATCGTTACTTTTTTTAAGGAACAGTACAGATCAACAAAATCCTGAGGATCCTTGATTTCCTTTGTCTGTACTACAGTCGTATGTGTGGATGTCGTTTGTGCATAAATCGGTATGCCGGAAAAACCAATGGCAGAAGCTGCCACCACAGAAGCAAGACTGTATGCGATCCGTTTTTTCATTGATCCATCACTCCTCACGTTTCTTATACCAACTTGTATTTTACCTTATTTTTTACTGGTTTTCCAGTCCCCAGTATCGAACGACAAATTCTCGGGCTTCCTGATCCGTTCTTTCCAAATCTTCTAAAGTCGGATCCGCCACAAATGTAGCAGCTTCTACCGCTTTTTCAATACTTTCTTCAATTTGCAGGAAAGAGATCTTTTTGTCCAGAAACAACTCTACCGCTTTTTCATCCGCTCCGTTAAAACAAGCGCCCAAGTTGCCCTCTCTTTTTCCAACCTGATACGCCAATTTCAACATAGGATACCGTTCATAATCCATTTCTTTAAAATCCAAGGTTAGCGTCTTTGTCATATCCAACGGATGCTCTTCTTTTAAATACGGACGGTTTGGATACATTAAAGCATACTGTATCGGCAAGCGCATATCGGCCGAACCAAGCTGTGCCATGATGGCATTGTCATTATATTCCACCATGGAATGAATCAAGCTTTGAGCATGTAAGACCGTATCTATTTTTTCATAAGGAAGATCAAACAAATAATGCGCTTCTATGACCTCAAAACCCTTATTGACCATGGTGGCACTGTCGATCGTGATACGCTTGCCCATGTTCCAGTTTGGATGGGACAACGCTTGTTCCACGCTTACATCTTGAAGTTGTTCTCTGGTGCGATCACGAAAACTTCCTCCTGATGCGGTAATGATCAAACGCCGCACTTCTTCTTTTTTTCCAGCCTGCAGACATTGAAAGATTGCCGAATGCTCAGAATCTATCGGATATAATTTTGTGTTAGTCTTTTCCAACATCTTTTTAACCAAAACACCCCCGGCAACCAGGCTTTCCTTATTGGCCAATGCTACATCCTTTCCTTGACGTAACGATTCTAAAGTAGGCTTTAATCCTCGAAAACCGACAACCGCATTCACCAGCAGATCATAGTCACAATGTTGAAGACATTGCACCATATTATCTTCCCCATAAAAGACATGATCACACAAAAAAGTAATGTCTTCCTTGTTTTCCGATAAGCCGATTACTTCCACCGATGGAAAAGCCTCAGCAATTTCCTTGAGTTCTTTTGCGTTATGTCCGGCACAAATTCCCACTAAAGAAAATTCATCCGGATGTTTGGAAAGTACATCCAGGGTCTGTCTTCCAATAGAACCTGTTGCCCCTAACAATACTATACGTTTCATATTTTTCCTCATTTCTTAATCATACTATACAAAAAAAGTGAAGTTTTTCAACCTCACTTCTCATTTTACTTTTTAAAAGGAATCGGATGAAGATCCCAGATTTCCTTTGCGTATTCACGAATCGTACGATCACTGGAGAAATAACCGCTCTGTGCAATATTGATCAACATCGTACGTGCCCAGCTTGTCTTATCCTGATAACGAGCTTCTACCTGACGCTGTGCATACACATAGGCATCAAAATCAGCCAGGACATAGAATTCATCATTTCGCAACAATAAGTCATTGTAGATCAGTTGGAATTCATCCGGATTGGAGGACCAGGTTCCATTTTTCAAAGAATCAATCACACGGCGAACGCGATAGTTATTGTGATAGATATGCCATGCGTTATAAGAGTTTTCTTTCTTTACTTCTTCGATGTCTTCCACACGCAAACCGAAGATTTCCGCATTTTCATAGCCGACACGTTCTACGATTTCCACATTGGCTCCATCCAAAGTTCCTAAAGTGATGGCTCCATTCATCATGTATTTCATATTTCCCGTACCACTGGCTTCTTTTCCAGCCGTAGAAATCTGTTCACTGACATCTGCGGCATTCAACAAAATTTCCGCTACGGAAACAGAATAATTAGGAATGAAGACCACTTTGATATACTGATTGATTTCCGGATCGTTGTTGATCTTATCGGCCACCATATTGATCAACTTGATGATTTCTTTTGCCAGCATATAGCTTGGCGCTGCCTTGGCAGAGAAGAAGAAAGTACGTGGATAAATCCTAAAGCTTGGTTCTTCCTTCATCTTCAAATACAGATGCATGACATGGAAAATGTTCAACAACTGACGCTTGTAAGCATGTAAACGTTTAGCCTGACAGTCAAAAATGGAATGCACATCCACATCAATGCCTAACGTTTTCTTGACATAATCGGCAAGAATCTGTTTACGTTCCAGCTTCACATCCATAAAACGCTGCTGCAGGATTGGATCATCTACGTGTTCCATCAATTTTTCCAAATCTTCCGGATGCGTCTTAAAGGAATCTCCGATGGTTTCCTCCAACAATTTTGTCAGCTGTGGGTTCGAATACAACAACCAGCGACGATGCGTAATTCCATTCGTCTTATTGTTGAAATGACCTGGATATAGATCCGCAAAATCCTTCATGACATCATGAATCAAGATTTCGGTATGCAGCTTAGCTACCCCATTCACGCTGTGACTGCCGACAATGGCCAAATGCGCCATATGAACCTGACCTTCTTTTAAGATGGCTACATTGTTCCATACATGTCCCATCCCTTTATGATCCACTTCGTATTTAAAACGACGATCGATTTCTTCGATGATCATATAAATACGAGGCAATAAAGAACGCATCATTTCCTGTGGCCATTTTTCCAAAGCCTCTGCCATGACCGTATGGTTGGTATAAGCAACCGTTTTTGTCACGATATCCCATGCGTGATCCCACTCATAATCATAATCATCACACAATACACGCATCAATTCCGGAATGACTAATACCGGATGGGTATCGTTTAACTGAATTGCCACTTTTTCACCCAAATTATCCAAACTTGGATAAGCACGTAAATGAGAACGAATAATCTGATCAATACCGGCACACACGAAGAAATATTCCTGTTTCAAACGAAGCAGCTTTCCTTCTTCTGTAGAATCATCCGGATACACGTTGGCTGTAATAGCCATAACGTCGTTCAAATATTTATTCAACTGTCCGGCCTGCACAAAGTCTTCATCGACTTCGGCATCCCATAAACGCAATGTATTGGTCGTTGTCGTATGATAACCGATAATCGGTTCATCATAAGGTACGGCGCGCACAACAAATTCTGGATGATAGTTGGAACGGAATTTTCCGTTTTGATCCATATAGGCATCCAATTGTCCGCCAAAAGGTACCTGCATCGCATGATGCGGTTTCCAAACTTCCCATACGTTACCATTCTTTAACCAACAATCCGGTAATTCTACCTGTTCGTTATTAACGATCTTTTGTTTGAAAAGACCGTAGCGATAACGAATACAGTTTCCATGTCCGGCTAAATCCAGGGAAGCCAAAGAATCCATAAAGCAGGCTGCCAAGCGTCCTAAACCACCGTTTCCTAAACCGGCATCGCTTTCCATTTCTTCCATATCATTAAGATCCATGCCCAGATCCTGTAATCCTTCTTTGACAAGATCGTAAATTCCCAAGTTCATCAGATTGCTTGTCAACAAGCGCCCCATCAAAAATTCCATTGAAAAATAATATAACTGTTTTGACTGTGACTTTCGAATCGCATTTTTTGTTTCTTTCCAGTTGATTCCGACATAATCACGAATCATCTTTCCTAATACCTGATATCGTTCTGCCGGGAAAGTTTCTTCAAAATCTCGACCATATGTTTCAGAAACTTCCTGTTTATACCGCTCGATAAAAACTTCCTTTGAATCAAATCGATTTGACATAGTTTTCCCTCCACACTGTGTCTATTATAACTATCTGTCGGTCGATTTTCAAATTCTTTCGCTTTTCAAGCGCCCTATTTATCGCTAGTTACGTCACTTGTCCACATATATCCCACCATGGGAACCGTCAAAATGAGCGTTTTATTTTGAATGGCCTTACGAATCCGACGTATATGCACAGAAAGCGCATTGTCCTGCATCACTCGATTTTTTCGTATCTCCAATAAATCGATCAATATATCTCTGGATAATACCTGATGCGGATGTTTTAAAAAATGCACCAGCAGATCAAAATCCGAGGGATTAAGCTTGACCATTTTATCCGCTACATAAACTCTATGCGTAAAAAGATCTACAGTAATATTTTGCGAGCAGTAATATCGATGCCTGACCAGTGTTTTGGTTTCGATCCAGAAGCCATGAAGTCCATACATCTTCTTATTTTGAAGAAAGCAGGCATTTTGCCGGGTGATGGTGCCTGGAATACAAATCGTATTGGAATGAATACGAGCCCGATTGGGCACTTCATGATACAGACACCATTCATTCCAAACATCATCTTCTACGTCTAAACAGATTTGAATTGTATCAGTTTTCATAATAACCTCCGCCTTCAGATAAACAGATTTTTATTGTGTTGACAAGAAAAGCGGTACAAGAGGACAAAGATCTGCACAACATGATCTTTTCGGCATGAAAAAAGTCATCCCAATAGGCTTGAGATGACTGTTTTACTCTTGTTTATCTGCGCTTGGAAAGATAAAGACCTGCTCTCCATCCTGGGTCACGTGATAGCGCCCCATGGCAAAATAGCGGGCATAATCCGGATTGCTTAGATTCTGATACGTCTTTTCCAAATCTTTCATTTCGTTTTCCAAATCCGCAATCTGATCTTTATTCTCCTGTATGTTTAACCGAAGCTGTGCCGTTGTCTGTAGATCTTGTATGCCACTCCATGTCAAAAAGATGGTTCCCCCTAACAAGAACGCACAAAGAACAGCTTTTCGCATGGCTTTTCCTTTTGAGATCGGCACTTTTTTGACTTGTCTTTCGGTTCGTTTGACTTTATATGCTCTTTTCATATGAATCCCCTTATTATTATATCATTTTTTATGTGGTTTTACACATAATGACAATATCGCAATATCACTGGGGTTGATACCGGAAATTCTGGAAGCCTGCCCTAACGTAGAAGGACGAATCTGATCCAGCTTTTGTCGGGCTTCCAAACGCAAATTATCCATATGCAGATAATCTAAACCCTCTGGAAGCTTCTTTTGATCCATCGCCTGTAAATGACGTGCATCGCGTTTTGCCTTTTCAATATACCCCGCATATTTCACTTCAATCTCGATCTGTCTGGCGACAGAAGCATCAATATTCTGTTCAATCCAGGACTGCAAGCCTTTGATCGTTACCTGTGGACGCTTTAACAGCTCCAAAGCACTGCATCCGTGCTGTAAAGGATCAAAGCCTAAAGAAGATAAATACGCATTGATGGATTCCGTTGGTTTGATATGCACTTCCTGTAACAATTCTTTCGTTTTTTGAATCGTCTCCATCTTTTTTTGAAACTGCTCATAGCGCTCTTTGGATACAACACCTAACTGGTATCCCTTTTCCAACAACCGCTGATCGGCATTATCGTGTCGCAGTAACAGGCGATATTCGGCTCTGGAAGTCAACAGACGGTATGGTTCTTTGGTGCCTTTAGTACAAAGATCATCGATCATAACACCGATATAAGCTTCATCTCTTCGTAAAACAAACGGTTCTTTTCCATCAATTTTTAAAGCGGCATTGATTCCGGCCATCAAACCTTGTCCGGCTGCTTCTTCATAACCGCTGGTACCATTGACCTGCCCGGCCGTAAATAAATTTTCAATGACCTTGTTTTCCATGCTTGGTTTCATCTGTAAAGGGTCGATCGCATCGTATTCGATCGCATAAGCGTATTTTACAATCTTTGCGTTTTCCAGACCCGGCAGAGAATGAACCATTTGTTCCTGCACATCAATAGGCATAGAAGTGGAAAAACCCTGTAAATAAATGGTTTCCAGGCTTTTGGATTCCGGCTCCAGAAACAGCTGATGTCTTTCCTTATCCGCAAAGCGTACCAGCTTGTCTTCTATGCTGGGGCAGTAACGAGGGCCTACGCCTTTGACAAGACCGGAGTACATCGCCGAATCTTGTAAGTGCTCACGAATGATTTCATGTGTTTTTGGTGTTGTATAGATCAAATGACAAATTTCCTGTCTGTCAAAAGATAAAACGTCTTCTGGTTTTGTGGTTTCACTAAAACTGAAAAACTCCGGTGTACCGGGTTGTTTTTCGGCTTTGGAAAAATCAATACTGTCACGTAAGATACGTGGCGGTGTTCCGGTCTTTAAGCGAAACAGACGCACTCCATGTTCCTGCAGACCGGCCGACAACGATTGAATCGTAGGTTGATCCTCCGGCCCGGATACCGTTGCGGTATGTCCGCGAAGGATCGTTGATGTCATATAGGTTCCCGTTGTCAAAATGACAGCCCGGGCCAAAACATTGCCATGTGTCTTTAAATGCACACCGGTTACACGCTGGTTTTCAATCAACAAATTCGTACACGCATCTTCGATCACCGTTAGTCCTTTGGTATTCTGTAAAATTGAAGCCATCTGTTTTTTATATTCTTCTTTATCACTTTGTACGCGCAAAGACCAAACACCCGGACCTTTGGTCGTATTTAACATTTTAAACTGTAAAGCGGTCTGATCGGCAACGATGGGCATTAAACCACCTAAAGCATCGATCTCTCTTACAACAATGCCCTTGGCCGGACCACCGACACTTGGATTACAGGGCATAGAGCCTGCCATTTGAATATCCAAGGTCACCAATGCCACTTTTTTATGCATTCGACAAGCTGCCATGGCCGCTTCAATACCGGCATGCCCAGCTCCTATTACAATGATATCGTACATTGACTATGCCCCTTTTCTACGTGGTAAATGAATACGAATGTGAAAAACAGCCTGCGGCAGATGCATAAAGCAGGCAACCGCAACACCAACTCCCAATGTCAAAAGACCATTAAAAGCCATCTTGATAAAGGCGATCCATTTTGAGCCATCAACTCCATTGAGGCCGATCCAGTTTAAAAGAGTACAAACGATAAACATCGATGCGATCACCAACAAAAGTCGGGATACGATCTGTAATGTTTTATGAAAGCGAATCTGATACACAGAACGCACTTCTTTTAAGTTAAACAAGATCAAATACCCATCACCGACAATGGATGTCAATACACTGCCCGCAAAGCCAAAAATTGCGGTTAGAGGTACCATTAAAACACCTTTGATAATGGTTGATATCATCATCCGCCGTAAAGATGTTCGCTTTAAACCTAATGCCATCATCAGATTGGTCGTTACCGGAGAAATCGTCCCCAAAAAGCCTTCGATAGAAAGCCAGGCCAGAACATAAGAACTCATATCCAAGTTTCCGGTGTAGAATAAAGTATAGTTGATCGGCCCTGCATATAAAAAGATACAGAAGGATACAGGAATACCGATAGTCAAAACGACATTTATACAATCCACGACATTTTTTCTTGTCTTAGCCCAGTCTTTTCGTGTCAAAGCCTCTGTGATATGCGGAATGATGGCCGCCGTAAAACCAGGTGCCAAAATCATCGGAATGGCCGTGATTTTTACCCCGACATAATTGGTTGCCGAAATAATGGTTGAAATCGTGGCTTCATCGTATTGGTGCAGATGAAGACCAGTCGGCAATAAAATCGCATTAAAGATTTGTTGAGAATAACCAAAAATTGCCGAGATCATATAAGGAATGGCCAAAATAAACATCTCTTTGGCAATTTTATTCTGTGAGATTCCTGTCTTTTTTTGTGTCTGACTTTCTAAAACAATTTCCTGTTTCTTGCGTTTGTCAAAAGCCAAAAACTGCGCAATGGCCGCAATGGCTGCCACGGATGTCGATAAAACAGAAACATACAATGCCCATTTTCTCTCCAATCCTAGAACATAGACAAATAAACATGAAATCGATAATAAAAAGCCGACACGGAACACTTGTTCAAAAGCCTGCGAAAAGGCATATTGTTCCATCTCTTTACGTCCCTGATAAAAGCCGCGTAAAGCGGATAAAACAGGCACAAAGAAGATGGCCAGTGATAAGATTTGTAAAGAGCGGGCCATCACATCACTGCTTTGGGCGACCATTAAAGGAGCCAGCACACCAGATAATCCAAACATCAGAAGCATGCCCGCAAAGCCCATCAATGCCAGCGCCACAAAAGCAATCTTTCGAATCAATAAAACCGTATGTGCATCTTTTAGTACCGTATAGCGGGCTACCAATGTTGCAATCGCAAAAGGAAAGCCTGCCGTAAATACGCTTAGCACATAGGAATAAATATTATAAGCCTGACCGTAAATGCCCATATAGACATCCGATCCTAAAATGCTGGAAAAGGGAATGGCATAGACGATCCCAATCAGTTTGGCAATAAACATACCGCCGGTGCCTACCAAACCACTGAGTATGATCGACTTTTTGATCTTTGATGATTCCTGCATTCCATGCACCTCCATCCCAATTAGAATTCATTATATCATACGCTTGAAAAATACAAGCTTTTTTTTCTCTTTTGCACTATACTAAAATTATGAAAACAACTATCTGTACGGCTGCACAGGCTCGCCTGGCCGATAAAACAGCCATTCATGAACATAAGATACCTTCCTTGATCCTGATGGAACATGCGGCCTTAGGCTGTACAAAGATCATTCAAAAACATCTGCAGCCTGGTGGTCAAATTCTTATACTATGTGGTCCGGGAAATAACGGCGGTGATGGTTTAGCCATTGCCCGTTTGCTGCAGCGACCTTGTTTCGTCTATGCCCCTAAAGCTTCATCCATGTCAAATGATGAAAGAATCCAGTGGGATATGCTGGAAAAGAATGAACAGGTTCACTTCTCATCCTTTGAAGAAACTCTGTCTTTGATGCAAAATGCCGATATGGTGATCGATGCCCTTTTTGGAAATGGACTTTCTCGAAATATTGAAGGCAACTACAAGACCTTGATCGATGCGGTCAATGCTTCAAATGCATTTGTGATCTCCATCGATATCAACAGTGGACTGGATGCGACGACCGGAAAAATCTTGAATGCCTGCATAATCAGTGATTTGACCATTTGTTTAGACTGTATCAAGACCGGGCAGTTGATCAACGATGGAAAAAAGGTCTGTTCTAAACTGGAATGCCTTTCAATCGGAATTCCGCAAACCATACATGCATCCTTAAAAACCGCTATACTCTTAGATTCAGAAGAAGCCAAACAACTTCTTCCCAGACGCTCTAATGATGGACATAAGGGTACGTTTGGCAAAGCCTTGATGATCGGCGGTTCTTATTCTATGCATGGTGCCATCACCATGGCTGCCAGAGCCTGTTATCAAAGTGGGATTGGAACACTGACCTGCTTTGTTCCGGATTGTATTCATGACATTCTGGCTCAGAAAATGGAATTTGCGATGTTGAAAAGCGGAGAAGATAAAAACGGTTATTTTTCAAATACAGCCATTGAAGTCTTGACAAAAGAAACCGGAAAATATGATATCGTGACGATCGGCAATGGCATGGGGCAGCAGGAAAGCACCAAAGAACTGGTACAAAAGGCATTGCAGCTTTCCACCTGCACTCTTTTCGATGCCGATGCCTGTTGGGCGATTCGTGAACACCCTGAACTTTTACGACAGGACTTTTCGATCATCCTGACACCACACATCAAAGAGATGACTTATCTTTGTCATCGTAGCTTATCTGAGATCCTGCAGGATCCCTTTGGAACCGTGCAGGAATTTTGTGCCAGCTATCCTAACTGTACGCTGGTCTTAAAATCCGATATCACATTGATCGGACATAAAGATCAAATGTATGTCCTGCATCAGCCAAACTCCGCTCTGGCAAAAGGAGGAAGCGGCGATATATTATGCGGTATCATTGCCGGACTCTATGGCCAATGCCGTAATGCCTTTCAGGCGGCTGCCATTGGTACGTATATTCACAGTTGTTGTGCCAAACAGAAAAAAGATCCTGCCTGCTTTATGCAACGTCCCATAAGGAAGTAAAAAGAATTTTGGTAGGAACCGGCGTGTTAGGTCACGCCGGTTCCGATTCATTTAGGGACTCCCTTCCAATCTTCAAGGGGATGCGGATTTGCCCCACATAGGTGAAATGCAGGTCGATTCGCACCTGCTTCCTTCCGTTCTCCCTTACCGGGCTGTGCACCACGATCCTGCTCACAAGCTCATTGAGGATGGCGGCGTCGAGTTCCGGAATATCCAGGTACTTGTCCACCAGCTTCAGAAACTCGTTCACATCGGAAACCTGCCCGGCCTGTGTTTCAATTTCCCGTTCCAGTACGGCGGCAAGCTGCTCAATCTCTGCCTGCTCCTTCTCATATTGGCGGGATAATTTTAGGTACCGGCTGTCAGACAGCTTGCCCAGCACATTGTCCTCATAGATATGCTGGATAATCCGGTCCAAGTCCTCCATCCGTTTTTTCGCCCCGGAGAGGGCTTTCTGTTTTTCTGCCAGTTCGGCCTTGCGGCTTTCCTCGTCCTGCGCCAGCATTTCCAGCTTGAAATCCTTCCGGAACATACGGACATAACTCAATGTCTGCCGTATGGTTTCCAGCACAATCCGGTAAAGCACCTGTTCCCGGATATAGTGGATTTTGCAGGAGCCGGTGTTGCTCTTGTAATTGGAGCAGACAAAATGATTCTGGCTGTCGTCTTTGTAGGTATTGCAGGTGCAGAAATACAGCTTGGCCCCGCAGTCGGCGCAGTAGAGCAGGCCGGAGAACATGCTGGTTCTTCCTGTTTTTGTCGGCCTGCGTTTGTTCTTCCGAAGTTCCTGTACCCGTTCCCACTGTCCCTTATCAATGATGGCGGGCTGTGTGTCCTCAAAAACTCGCTGGTTCTCAACCGGGTTTTCCATCCGCTTTTTGAATTTCAGGGACTTGGTATAAGTCTTGAAGTTTACGGTACAGCCCGTGTACTCCCGCCGCTCCAAAATTCTAAGCACGGCGTTGGTATTCCAACGGTATAGGTTCTCCGGCATGACCCAGCCCTTTTGCCTGGCGTGATAGGCGGTGACGGTCAGCACCCTGTCGGCTGTGAGGGTTTTTGCAATCTGCATGGGGCCTTTTCCGGCAATGCAGAGGTTGAAGATACGCTGCACCACCTTTGCCGCTTCTTCGTCTACAATCCATTTCTTTTTGTCCTGCGGGTCTTTTATGTACCCATAGGGCGGATTGCTGGCGATATGCTCCCCGGCTTCGCCCCGCATCTTAACCACTGCCCGGATTTTCTTGCTGGTATCCTTGGCGTAGTAGTCGTTGAATACATTTTTGAACACCGCAAAATCATTTTCCCCTTTGGCGCTGTCCACATCGTCGTTGATGGCGATAAAGCGGACGTCATAGGCAGGGAAGATGAAATCCTGCAATCGCCCCATGTAGGAATACTCCCTGCCCAGCCGGGACAGGTCTTTGACAATTACAGCGGATACGCTGTAATCCTCCACATATCGCATCATCTCCTGGAACCCCGGCCTTTGAAAGCTGGTTCCTGAGAAGCCATCGTCCACGAAGAACCGGGTGTTCCGAAATCCATGATCGGCGGCGTATTTGCTCAGCAGGGCTTTCTGGTTGGTAATGGAATTGCTTTCTCCGTCCAGAGCGTCGTCCTGGCTCAAGCGGCAGTATAAAGCGGTGATTTTCTCTGGCTGCTGGTTCATTTGCTTCTCCTTTCTGTTCAGGCAGCCAAGTAAACGGTTGCCCTTATTATAACGCTCCGATTGGGTTTTTGCAGCTATCTTTCCGGTTCTTTCTCTTTCAAATCTTTTTCCATCAGCCGCTTCAGCTTCTTCACGATCCCTTCCGAGCCTTTTTCCGCAAAGTGGGGAATGACCGTATAGACGGTATTCCCCTCAAAGAAAGGATAGCTGCTGCCGCCAAGGTCAAAATAAAACGCCCCATCCTTGAAGTGCTTTTCCATCCGTTCCCCTACTGCGGGGTCAAAGTCTTTCAGCAGCTCATACAGCTTTTGGTCATCAATCATTGGCGCTCCTCCTTTCTTTAGCTGGCAGATTCAGGGTGATCACAGCCGGTCTGCCAAGCCCCTGTTTCCGGCGGAAGATCAAACCGCAGGATTCCAGTTCATGAAACACCCGTGTTGCCACCTGCCTGCTTCGGCGAAGTTTCGCTTTGGCGTCCTCCACAGTAAAGTACAGACGGATAGTCCCATCTGCTTCGATGTATCCTTTCTTCCTGGAAATCCCCGCCCGGTCTAAAAGCAGGGCGTACAGCACCTTGGCGTCATTGGATAAATCCAGGGGGATAAGGAATCGTGGGAAAATGATATAAGACGAAATATCGGTATCTGTTTTGTATGGAATCATAAATTCTCCTTCCTATCCATTCATCGCTATGATAGATAGATTGATATTGACTATTTTGTATTTAACTCTTTTTTATTAACTACCGTCTAAATCCGGGCTGTCTGACAGGCGGGAAAGCCACGGACTGAAAAACAGGATATGGGCGCTCCAGAGCGTCAGCTTTGCCATGTTCTGAAAAACCAATCCTGGATATTCCCGTTTAGGCAGACAAAATGAAGCGGGAACCTATATGTACTCAGCCTGCTGCCTGTCTGGGGAAATCCCGTTTAGGTCAGGAGCCTGTGCGGACAATTAGAAGCTCGTTCTGGGCGGGCATAAGGATTTATCCCTCTATCCCGTTGACCGGTGCTTGCAAAGCCCGCAGAATCAAGCCTTTTTCGTCTCTAATTGTCCGCAGGCAGCCCGCCTTTTCCGGTCACTGGCTGTTTTCTGCCTGCGGTGAACGATAGCGGCGCAGGACTTGCAGTATTTTGCCCGGTTGGAACCGGGAAGAAAGGATTGTCCGCAGACAGCGCACCGTTTATGTTCTTTCCGATGAAGCAAAGCAGTCACCAGAGGTTCATCCAAAGGCAGGACAGCGGCACGGAACCAGTTGCACAGCAGAAAGTAGGAAATGCTTTGCACGCAAACGCATTCTTCTCCATCGTCAAGGGCAAGGCAGTTCCCGCTCTCATAGTTGCAGCACTGATGGACTAGCTTTCTAGCTCTGCGGTATTGGGAGTAGGTCATCACGGGGATTTTCTCTTTGATTTCTATCACCTCCTTTTGGACGGTCAAAACACACTCTTCTATTTATCCGTACATTTTGACAGCAAAATGACGCCCCCTTTTGAAAATAAATTTGAGATAGCTCAAAATCCCTCTCATATATCCGTATATTTTCGAGGGAATTATTGCGTGGACAAACACAAAAATACCCTTCTAATAGTCATTTCATTTTGAGGGGATTTTTACGGGGGGTTCAGCAGAAAAATTTAAAAATACCTCTCTATTAGTCGTGACATTTTTAAGGGTGTTTTTATAGGTGTTTTCGCAAAAAAAATACCACCATGGCCGTTTCAAGCCATGATGGCATTCCTCAGATTTCAAATTTATAGCCGACGCGGCAGATAATAAAACTGGAAGAAATAAAGACTTTACGCCAGCTTCCAATTCTGGCTCTCCGTCTGTAGCTTCACCATTCGGGCATATAAGCCGTTTTGCTTCAACAATGTTTCCGGTGCGCCTTCTTCGGCCACAGTTCCTTCAGAAAGCACCACAATTTTGTCTGCTCCGGCTACGGTGCGCATCCGGTGGGCAATCACCAGCACCGTCTTATCTGCGATCAGGCGGGAAAGGGCGGTTTGAATCAGGGTTTCATTCTCTACATCCAGCGAAGCGGTAGCCTCATCCAAAAGAATGATCGGCGCGTTTTTCAGAAAGGCCCGCGCGATGGAAATCCGCTGCCGTTCACCGCCGGAAAGCTCGCAGCCGTTTTCCCCGATGTTGGTATGCCAGCCGTCCGGCAGCTTTTCGGCAAATTCATCTACATTAGCAAGCCGTGCTGCCGCTAACACCTGCTCATCAGTAGCGTCTTTATTCCCAATCCGTATATTCTCCAAAATGGTATTATCAAACAGGGTAACATCCTGAAACACAATGGAGAACAGGGAAAGCAGCGCCTCCGGGTCAATCTTGGAAATGTCCATGCCTCCCACGTTGATTTTCCCACGGCTCACGTCCCAGAACCTTGCCGCCAGCCGCGATACCGTGGTTTTGCCGCCGCCAGAGGGCCCCACCAATGCCGTGACTTCGCCCTGTTTTGCGGTAAAGGAAACATCCTTCAATACGGTTTCTCCCGTATTGTAAGCAAAGCCTACATGGTCGAAGGTAATATCATATCCCTTGTTGGTGAGCGTGCTTTTTCCTTGCTGAATCGGATGATCGAGGATTTCATTCATGCGGGCGATATTAGTGCGGGTGCTGATAACCGCCGCCAGATTTTGCAACGCCCCTTGCAGCGGATCGTAGAGCCGTGAAACAACTAGCAGGAACAGGAAGAAGGTCAGCACATCGAGACTGCCTGCTATCAGCAGAACCGAGCCTGCCAGCGCAACGGTGGCAATTCCCAGCTTTAATATGAGTGAAGCGGATACCACAAAGGCCGCCAACCCAAACTCATTGAGAATGGAACGATGTTCCACGGCGCGGATTTTCTTTTCCAAGCCTTTCAGGTATTCTGCTTCGGCGTTGTTGGCTTTTAAGTCGCGCACAGTTTCAATGCACTCTTGAATCCCGTCGGCGCAGGCCATCTTTACATCCATCGCTTTCTGATTGAGCCGTTCCTGCACCTTTGCGGAGAAGCCTACAATAGCAAAGGCAACCGGCAACACCCACAGCGCCGCTAATGCCATGCGCCAGTCGAACACCAAAAGGCTAATGGAAATTAAGACAGTGGAGATGATTGATCCTGCCAGTTCCGGTATAAAGTGAGAAAAACTCTGCTCCAAAAAGGTGCAGTCGGCCATGATGGTGCTGGTGAGATCCGCCAAATCCTTTTTTCCAAAGAAGGACAAGGGAATTTTCCGCAGCCGTTCGGCCAGCGTAATCCTCCGCACTCCGCTTTCCGTATAGGTGGCAAAATACGTGGCGTTGTACTGAAAGTAAGTGGTAAGCAGGATCAGACCGATACACACCGCGCAGCCGATGATATAAAAGATAATTTTTTCACCGGGTACGCCGCCATTCATCAGATCGGCCACTAAAAAATATAAAAGCCCAACGGGAAACATAAAGGAAAGATTCTGGAAGACGCAGGCAAGGCAGCCTTTTACCAGATCCTTCGCCCCCTGCTCGGAAAGGGCATACCGTTTTCGCAGCCGTTTTATCATGTTATTGTACCTCCTTTGCAACTTTCCATTGAACAGAAGTTTGATAGTCCTGCCACATGTGGCTGAAAACGCCGCCTTTTTCCAGCAGCTCCCGGCTCTTGCCGCTCTCTGTGATCTGCCCGTCCTCAATGACATAGATTTGGTCTACGCCAGCTACGGTAGAGAGACGATGGGCGATCATAATCACCGTTTTCCCCTGTGACAGCTTGGAAAAGGCTGCCTGTACGCGAGATTCATTATCCGGGTCGGCAAAGGCGGTGGCCTCGTCTAAAATTACGACAGGCGCATTTTTCAACATCACGCGGGCGATGGCAATCCGCTGTTGTTCGCCACCGGAAAGGTACACACCTTTTGTCCCTATCACGGTGTCTGCGCCTTGGGGCAGCTTTTCCAGAATATCGTCACACTGGGCATTGTGGAGGGCAGCCATGATTTCTCCGCGGGTAGCATCCGGTTTGCCCATACGCACATTTTCCAAAATCGAGGCTTTGATTAGGCGGCTATTCTGGAATACAAAAGAAACTGTATTCATTAGTTCCTCTTTGGCGATGTGCTTCACATCCACGCTACCAATTTTCACCTGCCCGCCTTGCGGGTCAAAAAACCGGCAGATCAGATTGGCAAGCGTGGTCTTGCCACCGCCAGAAGGTCCCACAAAAGCTACCGTCTGCCCTGCGGGAATTGAAAGGGAAATATCCTTGATGACCTCGTTTTTTCCATCATAACTGAAATGAACATGGTTAAGCTGTACCGAAGCGTCCTCTGGGTGTTCCGGCTGTTTTGGTTCTGCAAGCGGCTTAAGATTCAATACGCTGTCGATTCTCTGCAAGGCATCGTCTACAATCATGGCGTTTTCGCTCTGGAACATGATGCGGGTGAGGGTAACGGAGATAATGGGCGTAATGATGATATAGAACATGAGATCCAGCAGGAAATCCTTGGTAACGCCGCCTTGGGTAAAAATCAGCGCACCGGCAATCAGCGCGGCAAAGACGCCGTTGATGGCTGCCGTATAGAACATCATGGGTGCTCGAAGCTGCTTGGTATAGGCAATCACCCACACCTTATACCTATCAATGGAATCCTTGAATTTTTTGAAGGAGAATATGGTCTGCCCGAAGGTTTTTACAACGGGAATCCCCCGTACATACTCTACCGCTTCATTGGACATATCATCGAGAGCGTTTTGGTATTCTTTCATTTTTTCCTGCATTTTCTTTCCGGTCATCGTCATCATAATCAGAAAGCCCAGCACTACCGGCACAAGGCTCAAAAGTCCCAACCGCCAGTCGAACACCAGTAGCAGAACCAAAAGGCCGCATGGCGTCGCAATGGCATTGGCACGGTCGGGAAGCTGATGCGCCAGATAGGTTTCGGTGGCGGCGCTGGATTCATTGACGATCTTGCGCAGCCTGCCGCTGCCGAATTGCTCTGCAAACCCCAGCGGCAGCTTTACAATATGCTCCATCGTTTGTAGGCGCAGGTTGGTGGCAATGCGGAACGCCCCTTTGTGGGAACACATCAGAGCGCCTATGTAGACCAACACTGCGATCACTGCGAACAGCACCGCCATCCAGCCGTTACGGGTCAGGTTTTGCGCATGGCTGAAATCCGGCGCAACTGCCAACACTTCCTGCATGACCTTCCAGATATAGTAGAAAGGCACTAACGCTATGAGGGCGCTGATGGCCGAAAGCACCCAGGAAGCGTAAGTCAGGTATTTGTGGTTGCCTGCAATCTGTAGCAGGCGTGACAGATTGGATTGTTTTTTCAAAGAAGATTCCTCCTTTTCTTTATTTCATCTATGATAAAGAGAACACAAGCGCGTTCTTCTTATATCCGCATAAGTTAGTTATAGCTAACCCATGGGCAAAAATTAAGGGCATTACTGCCCCATAATTTTCATCCATCCGGCTGTATAGAAAGCCCGCATTTCCTTCACATAATTTTCTGCGTTTTGAAGCGGCATCTCGTGAATCACCAATTCAAAAAAGGTGTGGAACATGCCGGTAATCAGGATATGCTCCAGCGCGGGGTCAATCTGGGGAGAAGGCCGCCCAAGCTCCTGCAAGACTTCTTGATAGGCATGGGTTGCCGCTGCCTCAATTTCCACCATTTCATCAATAAGGCCGGAAAATTTTGTCCCTTCCGAGCAGCAGAGGATGAGCTTACATTCCTCAAGATGTTCATAAGCGTAGTGGAGCATATCAAACATGCAAGCGCCGGAAATGTCTCCCATAACCTCCGGCTGCTGCTCGTGGGGGAGATCGGCAAATTCCTTCTGCGCTTTTTGAAAACAGCCAAGCAGGTACGCATAATGCTCGCCTACCAAAGCCTCGAACAATTCTTCTTTGCTTTTGTAATAGCCATAAAAGGCTCCGGTAGTCATTCCCACGGATTTCACAATATTCCGCAAGGAAGCGTCTTTGTACCCTTTTTCTAAAAACTCTGCTTTTGCGGCCTGGTGGATACGTTCTAAGGTTGTCAGATTGCCGTCTATTTTCTTCGCCTCCTTATAACGCTGTTATATATCACTGTTATATTTTATCTCGAGAGGCGGGTTCTGTCAAGAGGGAAATTACCCATAGAAGCATTTCAGAGACATTAGAGATAAAACAAGGTGAGGCAGCGTTTATACACTTCCTCACCTTTCTATTTTTTCTTCAAACTTATAGCCGATACCGTAGACGCTTTTTACATAGTCCGGCAGATCAGGGGAAACCCTCAATTTTCTCCGTAGATTGCTTACATGGTTGTTTACCGCTTTCCGTGAATAGTAAGTATAATCTTCTTTCCATACCAGATCCATAAGCATTTCATAGGTGAATACTCGTTTTGGATTTAAGATAAGCAAGGAGAAGATTTCAAATTCTTTGACTGTCAGAGGAATCACATTGCCTTGCACCATCACTTTTCTTTTCGCATATACATTTACCCGCCTTTCCGTGTTATTTTCCAAACACAGTTTAGTGTAGCAAAACCGCCTGCGCTTTTGTGACCGAATCCGGCGGTTTTATACCCCAATCCGGCAAATCTGTTTTTGAAGCGACTTGATTTTCGTAAGCAGATGTGATATTATGTAGTTAGTTATTGCTAACTATTATTTTTGTGAAAGGAGTTTGGCAGTATGCTTTTACAATGGTCCGCCCCCGAATATATGCCTCACTCTTTTCAGGTTTCCGGCCTTTCGGGTACCGTAGGGCATAAACAAACCGGCAACTGCTTTGATCTCACAAAACAGGTTGCCGATGGTTTTGTGGGTATGCAGGAGTTATCCAAAGGACTGTTTTTGGTTCAGTCTGAAATGGCCTTTAAGCGGGAAACGGAATTGTACGAAGAATATCCAGAGCGCAAGGTCTTTCAGCTTTCCTTCTGTATGAATGGGATCTGCGAATGGGATTATCGCCAAAAGCAAGGCGAGCACTACCAGCTTTCCCCAACACAGTGCAGTTTGCAATGTGGGACGTTTTCACAGTGCGTAAGCCATTTCGGTTCCGAGCAGCCTTACCATACCTTGAGCATTTCGCTGGAGGAAGGACGTTTTTCCTCACTGACAGAAGATTTAGAAGCAGCGCATTTAATTCGGCGGGATGATAAGATTTGTACCCATGTATTTTCCACCACACCGGAGATACGCCTTGTTTTACAGCAGTTGTTGGACTGCCCACCCGAGCGGAAGCTGCGCAAGTTGTATCTGGAAGGAAAGGTTTTAGAACTGCTGTCTTTGTTTTGTGATGAAGCGATTGGCAAGCAGAAAAATACCAAAGATATTTCCAGAGAAGATTACCGATGCTTGATGAAAGCGAGGGAAATTATCGACAATCATTTCCTCCATACTTTGACAATCGCACAGATTGCCGAACAATGTTTTTTGAGCGAAACCAAATTGAAACAGGGGTTCAAAATCTGTTTTAATTGCACGGTTTATGAATACATCGTGGAAAAACGAATGGAGATGGCCTACCGCCTGCTGCAAAGCGGAAAGTACAAGGTAAAAGACGTGGTATGGATGGTAGGATATACCAACGCAAGCCATTTTATCGACGCTTTTAAAAAAAGATATGGCGTTACGCCCGGAGAAATTTAAGTTCCTACTCTGCGGGAAAACTTCGGAGAATCGGCACTTGCCAATCTTTCGCATCATGTTAAATTAGGAGAAAAAATATGTCTTTCTTTCAAAACACCTGCAAACCAAAAGGATTCGCCGGGAAGATCATGGTCAATATGATGAACACCGGCCATGCCGCACTTGCAGAATGGGGCTTGACGCACATAAAAATCCGCGACGATGATTTCTGTCTGGATATTGGCTGCGGTGGAGGGGCTAACTTCAAACGCCTTTTGGGAAAAAGTTCAAATGGACACATAACTGGCGTTGACTACTCCGAAGTTAGTGTTCAGAAGTCGAAAAAACTTAATCGGGCAGCAATTCAGGAAGGCCGATGCGAAGTTTTGCAAGGCAATGTTATGAATCTGCCGTTTTCAGAAAACACTTTTCACTTGGTAACTGCCTTTGAAACAATCTACTTTTGGCCCGGTATTCAAGTTGCTTTTCAGCAAGTATATCGTGTGCTTAAAAATGGAGGAACTTTCCTGATATGCAATGAATCCAATGGGAAAAATACAAAGGACGAAAAATGGACAGATATAATCCACGGCATGACAATTTATACTTCCGAGCAGATTGAGAAAGAATTGGAAAATGCTGGGTTTTCAAAAATCGAGGTAGACCAAAACCAAAAAGATTGGCTTTGTTTGGTTTGTAAAAAAGATGATTAAAAAGGTGCGACAGCATACATACAACGCTGTCGCACCTTTCATTTTGCTTCAAACTTATAGCCGATACCGTAGACGCTTTTCACATAGTCTGGCAGGTTAGGAGCGATCTTTAACTTCCTCCGCAGATTGCTCACATGGTTATTGACTGCTTTGCGGGAATAGTAAGTGTAATCTTCTTCCCATACTAATTCCATAAGCATTTCATAGGTAAATACCCGCTTCGGATTTAAGATAAGCAGCGAGAAGATTTCAAATTCCTTGACGGTCAATTCTATCGGCTGCTCCCGGATTGTAACAAGTCTTTGCTCTAAACAGAAGTACAAATCTCCAGATCGTGTTTCTGTTAGGGGATGGTTCAGCCTTTGGGGGATAGAATATTTACCGCGGAAGATGGCCTGATGTGGTAAATAAATCGGGTTAGCATAGTTTGTTTCACTCTCGAAAACAAACTGCGCAAGTTCCCGCCGTTGCTCTGCGGATAGCAGAGCAAACAACTTTTCTCCAATCTGCCAGCCAGTTTCAGCTAAATCAAGCACAGCTAATTTCCCATATCACCACCTCCTTAGCCTTCATTAAATGCTTTCTTTAATTTCTGAAAGGATTCCGCACTAACTGCATGTTCAATACTGCAAGCGTCTTGTTCTGCTATTTTGGGGTCCACACCTGCCGCTATGAGCCGTTCTGTAAAAAAACGATGCTTTTCATAAATCTGTTCGGAAAGCTGCAATCCTGTTTCTGTTAAGGAAAGTGTACCGTCAGCGTTTTTAACAAGATGGCCGGATTTGGACAATTCCTTGACTGCCCGGCTTACGGAAGGTTTTTTCACTCCTAAATGCTCTGCAACATCCACGCAGCGGACATAGCCATGACGCTGCTGCATCATTAAGACTGCCTCCAGATAATCCTCCATTGCTGATGTTAAAGCCATAAGCACACCTCCCTTCAAAATAACTAACCCAGTTTCCAGCCTATGGCCTCCTGTCTGGCCGATACAAAGTCGGCATACAGGCCCTTCTGCCGGATCAGCTCTGCATGAGTGCCGCGCTGGACAATATGGGCATTGTTTAACACAAGGATTTGGTCGGCGTTCCGAACAGTTTTCAGCCGGTGGGCAATCATGATGATGGTCTTGTTGTGGGTCAACGCCTCAATAGCCCGTTGCAATTCATCCTCATTCTCCGGGTCAACGCTGCTTGTTGCCTCGTCCAAAATGATGATGGGCGCATTTTTCAGCATGGCGCGGGCGATGGAAATACGCTGTTTCTCACCGCCGGACAAAGTGCCACCGCCCTCGCCAATCACAGTGTCATAACCCTCCGGCAGAGCGGAAATAAAGTCATGGCAGCAAGCCTTTTTCGCCGCCTCAACTACCTGCTCATGGGTGGCGTCCGGGCAGCCAAACTTGATATTGTTCTCAATCGTATCTGCAAAGAGGTACACGCTCTGGAACACCATCGAGATATTCTTCATCAGGCTGTCCAGTTTGAAATCCCGTACATCCGTACCGCCTATGGTAATCTTCCCGGCGTTCACATCCCAAAAGCGGGCAATCAGATTGCACATCGTTGTCTTACCTGCTCCGGAAGGGCCTACAATGGCCGTAGTCGTTTTTTCAGGGATAGAAAAACTAACATGGTCTAAAATCTTTCGCGTTGAATAGGAAAAATCCACATTATCAAAGACGATGTTTGTGTCCTGCAGCGTAATATCTGTACCCTTTTCGTCCATGACTGGCGTATTATCCACAGAATTTGCGGTATCAATCGAAGATGCCAGCATCTGCAACATCGTAATTTGACTACCAGCACTTTCGAGATTGTTGAACACAGTGAAGGAAAGGACAACAAAAAGGATGCCATACACAAAAGAAAATGCGTTGATCGTATAAAGATAAATGGACAGTATCAGTAAAATCGTGCTAAAAATCCGCACTATAAGCTGCTGCAGCGCAATGTAAGGAGCTACTGCATAAACCAGCTTCAAATTTCCTTTATTGCTATCCCGAATAGCAGCAGCAATGGATTGGGAACTATCCTTTTCAAAGCCAAAGGATTTTACCACACCCATGCCTTGGATGTATTCCAAAACAGCTTCTACTAATCCCCGCTGTGCGCTCTGCCTTTTTTCTGCTGTGGAAGTCGATTTTCGAGTAGCCGCTTCTGTCACCAGCAGGTAGCAGACAACCCCAACCAGAGCGACAAGTCCAAGCTGCCAATTAAAAAGAAGCAGGAACAGAATAAGAACAACGGAGTTGAAAAATCCGCCGATCATGTTGACCAATGCTACGGGTGCTGAACTTTCTACATCCCCTAATGTCGTGGTTACAATGCCGGTTATCGTGCCGATATTATTCTTGTTGAAGTAGCCCATCGGGATATAGCGGAGGCGATCACCAATCGAAATACGCTTATCAGCTACCATGCCATATCCTACTACCGTCTGCTCATTCATGGAAAAGAAGGAGGAGAAAATCCGTCCGGCGATGGAAAGCATCATCATCCCCAGCGACAGCCATACAGAAGTAAGACTGTGGTTATCCGAAGCCAAAGCGTCTACAATGAAGTAAAGCGCGCCAAACTGAAATGACGCAAAAATACCGTTAAGAAAGGAAAAGAACAATGATTTTTTCAAAAGCCCTTTCCGATTGCCTGCAAATGCAAATATTTTCTTTAATGTGCCAAGCATGAAACCACCTCCTTACGCTTCATCTCTTGCACCAATGTGCGCCTGCCACATATCCTTGTAAAGCGGACAATGAGCCAGTAATTGTTCATGGGTGCCTTGTGCTTCAATATTTCCTGCATTGACTACCACAATGTTATCTGCGCCTGTGATTGTAGAAAGCCTATGGGCAATTACAATCAGTGTCTTTCCGGCAGTTAATGCAGAAATTGCTTTCTGGACGATTGCTTCATTCTCTGGATCAATGAAAGCTGTTGCCTCGTCTAAAATCACGATGGGAGCGTCTTTCAGCATAGCGCGGGCAATAGCAATTCGCTGGCGTTCACCGCCGGAAAGCTGGGAACCGCTGCTGCCGACAATCGTTTCATAACCTTTATCCAGCCCACGAATGAAGCTGTCACAGCCGCTTCGGATTGCTGCTTTTTCTACTTCTTGATCAGATGCGCCAGGTTTTCCCATACGGATATTTTCACGGATACTGCGGTTAAACAGGTAGTTGTCCTGGGATACATAGGAAATTTGTTCCGAAAGCTGTGACAACGGAACCTCTGTCAGCTCATGACCACCCAAAGTAATGCTGCCGCTGGTAACATCCCAATATCCGGCAATTAGTTTTGCAATCGTAGACTTGCCGGAACCGGAAGGCCCCACAAAGGCGGTTATCGTTCCGGGGCGGATGGAAAGATTTATACCATGCAAAACTTCCTGCTGTTTATCATAAGAAAATGATACATTCTTGAGTTCAATTTCCAAATCGTCAAACGCAACAGGCCCATTGGCATGATGAAGTTCTTCGGCATTTAAGATGCTGTCGATTTCCTCTGTATTTTTTCCCAGCATAGCCAAAGAGCCGGTGAAAGAAAAAGCCTCCATGATTGGCCCCACAAGTCCAAGGGAAAAGATAACCGCTGCCATAATGCTCATGTACGGTAAAGAAGCAAGCAACCGAAAACAATAGATAGACCGCCAGCACTACACTATTCCGAACCAAAGACCAAAAGATAAGCATTTTGAGAAAATCTAAACTTTTGGATTTTCCTACAATGCCGACTACGGCGGAATCCCTCCCACTCCTTATATATTTCTTTCTGTATACATTGAATTTGTATTTAGTAAAATGCAGACAACACCACGGATCGGCTTTTGGCTGGACAATTCCAACCAAACACCGCAGCAGACAGTAGAAACCATTCTGAACGTTAGGAAGCCGGTATGATTGTTACATATAAGGGGAAGAAAAATTTCTTTTAGATACTTGTTTTCCTAAAACTGATGTGATATAATAATTCAATTCCAGAAAAGGAGTAAAAAATATGCGGCAAGGTATTCTTAAATAAAACTATAATCAAATAGTGGGAACAAAGGATTATGATAGTCCCTTTTGTAGGGGCTTAGTTTTTTGTACCCAATTTAAGAATACTTTTGCCTTATCAATTTTGACATATCCCCAAAAACAGCACTCACAAACAGGTGTATGCTGTATATGTGTATGTCCGCAAATTATCATCCCCAGTGGTAAAAGTATTTTACTGCTGGGGATTTTTATGCCCTTCGGGGCAGTAAAGGGAGGACAATCACATGAAAATAATCAATATTGGAATTCTTGCCCATGTAGACGCTGGAAAGACGACCTTGACGGAGAGCCTGCTATATGCCAGCGGAGCCATTTCAGAACCGGGGAGCGTCGAAAAAGGGACAACGAGGACGGACACCATGTTTTTGGAGCGGCAGCGTGGGATTACCATTCAAGCGGCAGTCACTTCCTTCCAGTGGCACAGATGTAAAGTCAACATTGTGGATACGCCCGGCCACATGGATTTTTTGGCGGAGGTGTACCGCTCTTTGGCTGTTTTAGATGGGGCCATCTTGGTGATCTCCGCTAAAGATGGCGTGCAGGCCCAGACCCGTATTCTGTTCCATGCCCTGCGGAAAATGAACATTCCCACCGTTATCTTTATCAACAAGATCGACCAGGCTGGCGTTGATTTGCAGAGCGTGGTTCAGTCTGTTCGGGATAAGCTCTCCGCCGATATTATCATCAAGCAGACGGTGTCGCTGTCCCCGGAAATAGTCCTGGAGGAAAATACCGACATAGAAGCATGGGATGCGGTCATCGAAAATAACGATAAATTATTGGAAAAGTATATCGCAGGAGAACCAATCAGCCGGGAAAAACTTGTGCGGGAGGAACAGCGGCGGGTTCAAGACGCCTCCCTGTTCCCGGTCTATTATGGCAGCGCCAAAAAGGGCCTTGGCATTCAACCGTTGATGGATGCGGTGACAGGGCTGTTCCAACCGATTGGGGAACAGGGGAGCGCCGCCCTATGCGGCAGCGTTTTCAAGGTGGAGTATACAGATTGCGGCCAGCGGCGTGTCTATCTACGGCTATACAGCGGAACGCTGCGCCTGCGGGATACGGTGGCCCTGGCCGGGAGAGAAAAGCTGAAAATCACAGAGATGCGTATTCCATCCAAAGGGGAAATTGTTCGGACAGACACCGCTTATCCGGGTGAAATTGTTATCCTTCCCAGCGACAGCGTGAGGTTAAACGATGTATTAGGGGACCCAACCCGGCTCCCTCGTAAAAGGTGGCGTGAGGACCCCCTCCCCATGCTGCGGACGTCGATTGCGCCGAAAACGGCAGCGCAAAGAGAACGGCTGCTGGACGCTCTTACGCAACTTGCGGATACTGACCCGCTTTTGCGCTGCGAGGTGGATTCCATCACCCATGAGATCATTCTTTCTTTTTTGGGCCGGGTGCAGTTGGAGGTTGTTTCCGCTTTGCTGTCGGAAAAATACAAGCTTGAAACAGTGGTAAAGGAACCCACCGTCATTTATATGGAGCGGCCGCTCAAAGCAGCCAGCCACACCATCCATATCGAGGTGCCGCCCAACCCGTTTTGGGCATCCATCGGACTGTCTGTTACACCACTCCCGCTTGGCTCCGGTGTACAATACGAGAGCCGGGTTTCGCTGGGATACTTGAACCAGAGTTTTCAAAACGCTGTCAGGGATGGTATCCGTTACGGGCTGGAGCAGGGCTTGTTCGGCTGGAACGTAACGGACTGTAAGATTTGCTTTGAATACGGGCTTTATTACAGTCCGGTCAGCACGCCGGCGGACTTCCGCTCATTGGCCCCGATTGTATTGGAACAGGCATTGAAGGAATCAGGGACGCAACTGCTGGAACCTTATCTCTCCTTCACCCTCTATGCGCCCCGGGAATATCTTTCCAGGGCTTATCATGATGCACCGAAATACTGTGCCACCATCGAAACGGTCCAGGTAAAAAAGGATGAAGTTGTCTTTACTGGCGAGATTCCCGCCCGCTGTATACAGGCATACCGTACTGATCTGGCCTTTTACACCAACGGGCAGAGCGTATGCCTTACAGAACTGAAAGGGTATCAGGCCGCTGTCGGCAAGCCAGTCATCCAGCCCCGCCGTCCAAACAGCCGCCTGGACAAGGTGCGCTATATGTTTCAGAAGATAATGTAACGTCTTGCGCAATGCAAGCGTTCATTGCTGGCTATTGCGAAATATCATTGATAAAATCAGTATCAGAGAGGAGAAACTATTTTGAACCAGGAACAGACGAATATTACAACAGGAAAGCAAATACGTCATCTGCGAACACAATTGGGAATGACACAGGAAGAACTAGCCGGGGAATTGAATGTTACCCGGCAGGCACTATCGAATTGGGAGAGAGATGTTAATGAACCCGATTTAAATATGTTGAAAAAAATTTGCTTTCTTTTTGGAGTCAACATGGACGATTTTGCGAAGGAGGTAATAACAAAGATGGAAACATATGAAAAAAAGGAGAAACGACAATTTAATAAGTACGATATGGCAATTGGACTTTTTTATGGTGTTGGTATATTTCTTGGCATTGGTATTTTCTTTGTTGGCGGTTTTATGACAATGTCAGGTGCAGGGTGGGGAGCATCACTATTTGGCGGTGGCTGTTTTTCTCTTGTATTTGGCTTGATATGCCATGCAGTTATTACATTGAGAAGAAATGACAAATGATGACATATCCTGCTTTCTATACTTTTCGGTAATACCGAGTAAAAAAAGCCGCTGCTTTTGGCTTTCCAATAGCGGCGGCTTAATGCAAGCGGCGGCAAAGGGAAATATCCTTTGAATACCTTACAGAAGAAAAGTTTTGCAGCATTACAAAAATAAAAGCCTATACCATTTTGGAAAGAAAAGATACATAATAGTCAAGACGACAACAATCAGAAGTTATGGAGGGTAACAATGGAATATAGTAAGGAAGATTTAATGGAAGCAAAAAAGCAAATTTTGGGAGTGGGAGAGAACATGGGAACAGAGGAAAGTAAAAAAATCTGGGAGGAGAACGCACAATTTTGGGATAATGCAATGGGTGACGAATCTAATGAATTTCACAGAGAGGTAGTGCGCCCCAAAGTAACGGAACTTCTATCTCCTAATCCTGCGGATTACATTTTGGATATTGCGTGTGGCAATGGAAATTATTCTTCGTATCTTGCACAAAGAGGTGCTTCGGTTGTCGCTTTTGATTACAGCAAAAAAATGATAGAATTGGCTAAAAGACGGCAATCACAATATGCAAAACAAATTGAATTTTGTGTGGCGGATGCGACCGATAGAAAAAGTATATTAGAATTAAAAAGAAATCGAGCCTTTACGAAAGCAGTTTCTAATATGGCAATTATGGATATTACGGACATTGAACCACTTCTTATGGCTGTTTATGAACTGTTGCAGGAAAGCGGAATTTTTGTCTTTGCAACGCAACACCCTTGTTTTGTCACGTTGACTGAAAAATATATGACACCGCACAGTTACTATGATATAGCGATTGAAGGGCAACCGAAAGAGCAGATTTATTATCATCGTTCCATACAAGATATTTTTAACCTTTGTTTTAGAGCTGGATTTGTCATTGATGGATTTTATGAAGAATGTTTCAAAACCAACAAAGAAATTCCTATGGTAATGATAGTAAGGCTTAAGAAGGTAAAACGTGATAGCTTAAAATAAATTCAAGTTTGTCGGGTAAATAGCAAACCCAGCCGAGCCAGTCAACGATAAAATGAACGCCGCTTCGCGCCGTCGTTGACAGCCCCGCCCGTCTTTGCTGGTAGGCAATCAAGGGGCGACAGCAAGGAGTACTGCCGCCCCGCACTATTATTCAGAGAGGGGGAATTTCCATGACCGAAGATGAAGCCTACAAGGTGCATATCCAGTACACATTCAATGCCTTTTGCAAGGTAGTCATTCGTCACGCAGCCATAGATAAAATCTTGAAGCTGCGCCGGAGGTGGGAACGGGAAGTTTCCCTTGATTATCTGATGAGTGAAAAGTTTGTCCAGCTTGCCGAGCCGGAGTAGCTTGAAGAATATCTTTTTACCGCCTGCGGCCAGACCGCCGTTCTGTATCATGCGGAGCTTGCCGCCGCCCTTGCCCTTTTGCCGGAGCAGACGCAGGAAGAAATTTTTCGTTACTATTTCCTGCGCCAGCCGCAGCGAGTGATCGGCGTACATATTGGCCGGACACGCAGCACAGCGGGGCGGCATATCCGGCTTGCCTTGCAGCGGTTAAGGCGGCTCATGGAGGGAAATGACTATGAGTAAACTTCTCCCCTATGAAACAATCGTCAAAGCCCATGAGGGCGACCCGGACGCAATCGACACCATTCTTTCCCACTATGCCGGATATATCCGCTACTGTTCCAAAGTACACGGGAAAGTCAACGCCGAAGTTGAGGAACATATAAAGCAACAGCTCATTGCCGCCCTGTTCAAATTTCGCTTTGACCGATAAACAAAGAACAAACACTGGCTGTCATTAGCGGTTTCACTCCAGCCAGTTTACAATTCATCTATTCCTAAAGGAAGCAGGTCATAGTATAATAGAACCAACGACAAATATACTTTTAGGGGAGATATAGCAATATGAAAAGTAATAAATACTTAACTATTGGCTTATTAACAGGATTTATTGTCGGTGGTTGCATAGGTGTGTTGGCATGGGCGTTTTTGCAAAATCTTTTTGCTATTTCTATTTGTGCAGGTATCGGAATGTTGATTGGAATTGTTATAGGTACATTGATTGATTATGAAAAAAATAATCATCAAGAGAAATAGAAAAAATGCACAATGCCTTAAAGGGAAAACAGGAATTTATTGTGCTATCCATCATCGGGCCAACCTGACCTGAACTTTCAAAACTGAATATCCACCGCCCATCGGCGGCCAGCGAAAGCAGTAAGTCTGAAAAAGATTTGCTGCTTTTTTCTTTATCCGTTTGGCAAAATCGCAAAGTCATCCGTAGTAGGTAGGTGAAGCCGGAAACAAAAAATTTTCTGCGGCGGTAGCCAAATCTGCATTTTCTGTATTTCTAAGGCAAAGGAAAATTTGAGAAAATTCCCGGCAAGCGGGTAGCTGGCGGCCTTTGAAATGTATCTTTAGCGGAAAGAAAGAACTGCGGGTAAAAATCGCCCCACGCCGTAAGATTTTTGCAGAAATCCGGCCAAAACAGGCGGCAGCTATACGAGTAGTAAGTGCAAGGGGAAATCTACGGCTTACTTAGAGCAAGTTTCTACCACGGTGCCAAAATCCGCAATTCTGCGGTTTTGCCCCTCGCGGGAAACTTGTTGGGGAGTGCCTTCCCCAAACCCTGCTTTGCGGCTTGCGCCGCTTATCCCCGCCGCGCTCATGCGGCAAGAAAGGAGGTCACGACCATGCGAAAGAAATACAACACACCCCACCGCAGCCGCGTTGTGAAAACCCGGCTGTCCGAAGATGAATACGCCGACTTCACAGCGCGGCTTGCGCCCTATGGTATCAGCCAGTCCGAATTTCTCCGGCAGGCGATACGGCGCACCACCATACGCCCCGTTATCCATGTGTCGGCGGTTAATGATGAACTGCTCTCCGCTGTCGGGAAGTTGGCCGCCGAGTACGGCAGGATCGGCGGCAACCTCAATCAGATTGCCCGGTATCTGAACGAGTACGGCGCACCCTACAACGCACTGTTCGGCGAGGTACGCGCCGCCATAGCCGACCTTGCCGCCCTCAAGTATGAAGTCCTCAAGAAAGTAGGTGACGCGGTTGGCAACACTCAAGCATATCAACTCTAAAAATGCCGACTACGGAGCCGCCGAACAATACCTGCTGTTTGAACATGACGAGTTTACCATGAAGCCTGTCCTTGATGAAACCGGCAGGCTTATCCCCCGCGAGGACTACCGGCTGTCCACGCTGAACTGCGGCGGCGAGGATTTTGCCGTTGCCTGTATGCGGGCAAATCTCCGCTATGAGAAAAACCAACGGCGGGAAGATGTGAAAAGCCACCACTATATCATCAGCTTTGACCCACGGGACGGGCCGGACAACGGCTTGACCGTAGACCGGGCGCAGGAATTGGGCGAGCAATTCTGTAAAGAGCATTTCCCCGGCCACCAAGCCCTTGTATGCACCCACCCGGACGGGCATAACCACAGCGGCAACATCCATGTGCATATCGTCATTAACAGCCTGCGGATAGAGGAAGTGCCGTTCCTGCCTTACATGGACAGGCCAGCCGACACGAAAGCCGGTTGCAAGCACCGCTGTACCGACGCTGCCATGCGCTACTTCAAATCCGAAGTCATGGAGATGTGCCACCGGGAGGGGCTTTACCAAATCGACCTCTTGAACGGCAGCAAGAACCGCGTCACAGACCGGGAGTATTGGGCGCAGAAAAAGGGACAGGCCGCGCTGGACAAGCAGAACGCCCCCATGATTGCCGAGGGTATCACACCTCGGCAGACCAAGTTTGAAACGAACAAGGAGAAGTTGCGGCAGACCATACGCGCCGCGCTGTCTGCGGCGACCTCATTCGAGGACTTTTCCTCTCTGCTGCTGCGGGAGGGTGTGACCGTCAAGGAGAGCCGGGGGCGGCTGTCCTATCTCACGCCGGACAGGACAAAGCCCATTACCGCCCGAAAACTGGGCGACGACTTTGACCGCGCCGCTGTCCTTGCCGTTTTGGAGCAGAACGCCGCCAGAGCCACAGAAAAGGCCGCGGCCATACCCGACGAATACCCCCGGCGTGGGAAAGCTGGCATACAGCCCACAAAAACCCCTCAAACCGCCCCGAAACAGGACGGTGTGCAGCGGCTTGTGGACATTGAGCAGAAGAAAGCCGAGGGCAAAGGCCGGGGCTATGAACGCTGGGCGACCATGCACAACCTCAAACAAATGGCCGCGACGCTGAATGTGTATCAGGAATACGGCTTCACTTCCCCGGAGCAGTTAGAAGCCGCCGTTGATACCGCCTATCAGGAAATGCGCCAGACCAGCGGCAAGCTGAAAACGCTGGAAACGAAGCTACAAGGGAAAAAGGAGTTGCAGCAACAGGTACTTGCCTATGCCAAGACCAAGCCCGCCCGCGATGGGCTGAAAGTGCAGAAATCCGAGAAAGCCCGCGCCGCCTATCGGCAGGCAAACGAGAGCGATTTTATCATAGCCGAAGCCGCCGCCCGGTATTTCAAGGCGCATGGCATTACCAAGCTGCCCGCCCGGAAAGCGTTGCAGGCCGAGATCGAGCAGCTTATCTCCGAGAAAGACGGCCTGTATAACACCTATCACGAACAGAAACAGCGGTTCAAGGAATTGCAGACCGTCAAGCGGAACATCGACCAGATTTTGCGCCGGGAGGAACCCCACCGCAGAAAGGAGCAGAGCCATGAGCGATAACCTGCCCCGCATGGACTACCGCCAGCACCGGCGGGCGCGGCGGCTGGTACATGAGTGCTGTAACTACGACGAGGGGAACTGCCTGCTGTTAGACGACGGGGAGCCTTGCGTGTGCGTCCAGAGCATTTCCCTTTCCCTCATGTGCCGCTGGTTCCGTGTGGCTGTCCTGCCCCTTGACGGGGAGCTGGCCGCAGCCCTTTTGTACAAGGGGAGCCGGAAACGCTGCGCCGTCTGCGGGGCGGCCTTTGTCCCCAAATCCAACCGGGGAAAATACTGCCCCGACTGCGCCGCCAGAGTACGCCGCCGCAAAGAAGCCGAGCGACAGCGCAAACGCTACCACCTTTCTACGCATTTAGGGGCTGTCAAACCCTTGTAAATCAAGGCTTTTTTGCCCGCCCTCAACGGGGGCTTGATACATTTATCCTTTTCCCCCGGAAACGGCGTTCTAAATGCGTACAAACGCACCAAATCCACCCAAAGGAGGAACCATGTCAGACAACCGAAAATACTACTACCTCAAGCTGAAAGAGAATTACTTTGACGAGGACGCTATCGTGCTGCTGGAAAGTATGCAGGACGGTATCCTCTATTCCAACATTCTCTTGAAACTGTACCTGAAATCGCTGAAAAACGGCGGGAAGTTGCAGCTTGATGAAAATATTCCCTACACCGCGCAGATGATTGCCACCATTACCCGCCAGCAAGTCGGCACCGTAGAGCGAGCCTTGCAGATTTTTATGAAGCTGGGGCTTGTGGAGCCGTTACAGAACGGCGCGTTGTATATGAGCAACATTGAACTGCTTATCGGCCAATCCTCTACCGAGGGGGAGCGGAAACGGCGGGCAAGGCTGGCTTTGCAGGAGCAGAAAGCCTTGCCAAAGGCCGGGGCGGACAAATGTCCACCATATCAAGCGGACATTTGTCCACCAGAGATAGAGATAGAGATAGAGAAAGAGATAGAAAAAGAGAGAGAGCGAGAGTTAGATACGGGACAGCCCGCCCGCGCCGCCTATGGCCGATATGAAAATGTCTTTCTTTCGCAATCAGAACTGGACGGGCTGAAAGCAGACCTGCCCGACAAATGGAACTATTACATTGACCGGCTATCCTGCCATATCGCGTCCAGCGGCAAGCGATACCGCAGCCATGCCGCGACAATCTACAAATGGGCGCAGGAGGACGCAGCCAGGAAAGCCCCGAAAAAGGGCATACCAGACTACTCATGCAAGGAGGGCGAGAGTTTATGAAGAACGAAATCAACGCTGTTTTGGAGAATATGACCGCCACCACCCCGGAGCCGGAGGACTACACCGGCGAGGACGGTTTACTGTACTGCGGCAAGTGCCGCAAGCCGAAAGAAGCCTATTTTGCGCCGGATAAGGCCGCTATCTTTGGCCGTGACCGCCACCCGGCAGAGTGCGACTGCCAGAGAGCCGCCCGCGAGGAACGGGAGGCCGCCGAGAAGCGGCGCAGGCACCTTGACACCGTGGAGGAACTGAAACGCCGGGGCTTTACCGACCCCACCATGCGGGACTGGACTTTTGAGAACGACAACGGCAGGAACCCACAGGCCGGGATTGCCCGCCGGTATGTGGAGCATTGGGAGGATATGCGAGCCGACAATATCGGCTGCCTGTTCTGGGGCGGCGTGGGAACCGGGAAAAGCTACCTTGCGGGCTGTATCGCAAACGCCCTCATGGAGAAAGAAATCCCCGTCCACATGACGAACTTTGCCCTTATCCTCAATGACCTTGCCGCCAGCTTTGAGGGGCGCAACGAGTACATTTCCCGCCTTTGCCGCTATCCGCTGCTTATCCTTGACGACTTCGGCATGGAGCGCGGAACGGAATACGGGCTGGAGCAGGTTTTCAATGTGATTGACAGCCGTTACCGCAGCGGCAAGCCGCTGATCGTCACGACCAACCTCACGCTGGACGATTTGCGGAACCCGGAGGACACCGCCCATTCCCGGATTTATGACCGGCTGCTTTCCATGTGCGTCCCAGTACGTTTTACCGGCGAGAATTTCCGGCAGGAAACCGCGCAGCGGAAAATGGAGAGCATGAAGAAACTGATTACCGACTGAAAGGAGTATTGCCTATGGCAGATAACAAGCAGCACGACACCCGCACCGCCCGCCGCCCCGACTGCGTGACGGAAATCCGCATGGGCAATTCCGTCCTTGTCGTGTCCGGCTATTTCAAGAAAGACACTACCACCACCGCCGCCGACAAAATGGCGCGGGTACTGGAAGCGGAAGCCGCTGCTACACAAAAACCGGCGATTTGACAAGCTGTAAAGAAGCAGATTTGACACTTTTGCCGCTATACAACCAGCCCTGTTCCGTGGTACAATGAAACCACGGAATAGTGGGGCTGGCTGTCGGAAACGGAGGATTTTATGTTAAGACAAGCCACCCAAAACCTCATTACCGCCCTTTATCCGAGATTGTCCCATGAGGACGAATTGCAAGGCGAGAGCAATTCCATATCGAACCAAAAACGGATACTCGAAGCCTTTGCAAAACAGAATGGCTTTACCAACCTGCGCTGGTACACCGACGACGGCTATTCCGGCGCGAACTTTCAAAGGCCCGGTTTTCAAGCCATGCTTGCAGACATTGAAGCCGGGAAAGTAGGTACGGTCATTGTCAAGGACATGAGCCGGTTAGGGCGAAACTACTTGCAGGTGGGATTTTACACGGAAATGCTGTTCCCCCAAAAGGGCGTGCGGTTTATCGCTGTCAACGACAATGTGGACAGTGCAAACGGCGGCATGGACAACGATTTTACCCCTCTGCGAAATCTGTTCAACGAATGGCTGGTGAGAGATACGAGCAAGAAAATCAAGGCAGTTAAGAGAGCAAAAGGCATGAGCGGCAAGCCCGTTACCAGCAAGCCGGTGTATGGCTACCTCATGGACGAGGACGAGAACTATATCGTTGACGAGGAAACCGCGCCGGTAGTCCGGCAGATATACCAGCTTTGCCTTGCCGGGAACGGCCCGACCAAGATTGCCCGTATGCTTACGGAGCAGCAAATCCCCACGCCGGGGACGCTGGAATACCGCAGGACGGGCAGCACCCGCCGCTACCACCCCGGCTATGAGTGCAAGTGGGCGACAAATACCGTTGTCCACCTGTTGGAAAACCGGGAGTACACCGGCTGTCTGGTAAACTTCAAGACGGAGAAGCCCTCTTACAAGACCAAGCATAGCGTAGAGAACCCCATTGAGAAGCAGGCCATTTTCCCGAACCACCATGAGCCGATTATCGACACGGAAACATGGGAGCGCGTGCAGGAGTTACGCAAGCAGCGCAAACGCCCGAACCGCTATGACGAGGTGGGGCTGTTCTCCGGTATGCTGTTCTGCGCCGACTGCGGCCATGTGATGTACCAGCAGCGGTATCAGAACAAGAACCGCAAGCAGGACTGTTACATCTGCGGCAGCTACAAGAAGCGCACCCGCGACTGTACGGCGCACTTTATCCGCACCGACCTGTTGACCGCCGGTGTCCTCTCCAATCTCCGGCAAGTGACCGAATACGCCGCCAAGCATGAGAGCCGCTTTGTGAAGCTGCTTATCCAGCAGAACGAGATCGGCGGCAAGAGAAAGACCGCCGCAGCCACCAAGCAGCTTGAACAGGCGCAGGAGCGCATTTCCGAAGTGAGCCGCATTATCAAGCGGCTGTATGAGGACAATGTGAACGGCAAAATCAGCGACGAGCGTTTCATGGAACTGTCGGCAGACTATGAGCAGGAGCAGCGGGAACTGAAAGACCGCGCCGCCGCTTTGCAGGAGGAACTGGACAAGTCGCAGGCCGCCACCATCAACGCGGAAAAGTTTATGGGTATCGTCCGAAAGCACCTTGCCTTTGAGGAATTGACCCCCACCCTCTTGCGGGAGATGATTGAGAAAATCGTCGTGCATGAGTGCAGCTATGACGAGAACGGCACCCGCAGGCAGGACATTGAGATTTATTACAGCTTTGTCGGCAAGATTGACTTGCCAGAATAACCGCCCGACCTATCCGACACAATGCGCAAGTGCCGGATAGGAACGGCAAAATTTTTTACACTTCTATTACTTCTTTATCGCACATCAGCAAAAGGTCATGGTTTCCAAACTGCCGGAAAGCCAAAGAGCCATACCGCCCGGAAGGACGCTTAGAAGTACGGACGGGATCACTGCATTATAAGAACACATGGTTTTCTGGCTGTTAGCCATCCATTTTATGTAGTAATCTGCATTGCCCCGGACAGCATCCGCATATTTCTCATAGGAACCTGCAGACTGGCTGAATGCTTTGACTACCTCAATACCGCCGATATACTCTACAACAGCATCGGCCATTTTCTTGCTGGCGGCCATTGCACCTGCGCCTTCTGTGGCATAGTTCCGCATACCGATGGACATAATGACCAACCCGATAAACAGGGTTGCCAAGGAAAGAAGTGCCATCCGCCAATCCAAAACGAACAGGTATACAATGATAAACAGCGGCACCAACATATTTGAAGTCATTTCCGGCAGGAGATGAGCAAATGGTATTTCCATCCCTTCTATCCGGTCAACAATGATGCTTTTATAGTGGCCGGATGGGGTGTCTAAAATCGTTCCCATCGGCACCTTTGCGAGTTTTTCCACAACACGCTCCCGCAGATCCCGCAGCGTACTATATGCCGCATTATGGGAAATTACTGTTGACAGGTTTGAAAAAAGCACCTTCCCGCAATATCCTGCTAAAGCCACAAGACATACAGGCAGATATGCAGAGAAGGCAGTTTCTCCAGCGAACATTTTAGAAATGACATTAACTACACAAAAATACGGTATCATCTGGCAGGCCACACCGAGAATTGCCAGGATAATACTGAAAACAAATTTACCGTGATGAGCCTTCCCCCAGCTCCAAAGAGTGCCGAGGGGAGAACCCTTTTTCTGTTCTTTCACAACTTATCAACCTCCTTCTTCAGAAATATCAGCCGACTTCCTGCGCCCGTCCCTCAGTGATTCGGATAATTCTATCACAGCATAAAGCAATCAGCTCCGGGTCATGGGTCGATACAAATATAGTCTTTCCTTCAGCCGCCAGTCTTTTCAAAAGTTCCGCAACCTCACGCATGTGGCGGTAATCCAGTCCAGATGTCGGCTCATCGAAAAGTAATATCTGCGCCTGTGCTGCAATAGCAGATGCAATCGCTACCCGCTGCTTTTGTCCTCCTGACAAAGCCATCGGATGTTTTTCCTTGTATTCATCCAAGTCAAGGCTTTCTAAAATTTTTTCGGCTGCCTTCTCATCGGGGTGTTCCATTGACAGAAGCACTTCGGAGAGAACACTATTTGTAAATAGCTGATGGTTTACATCCTGCATAACCATATAGCAAATCTTTGTCAACTGCCGCCCATGATATGTTCTGCCTGAGACTTCGACAGTCCCTATACAGGTCTTTTCTAACCCGCATAAGCAGCGAAGAAAGGTTGATTTTCCAGAGCCGTTATCCCCAATCACTCCGACAATTTTCCCTTTTTCAATTTGAAGATGTGGTATCCGTAAATCGCAGATTTCTTCATCTTCTGGTGTCAGCTTTTTCTTTACGAAAAGATATTTTCGCGGTGTGTAAGTGAAATAGAAATCCGTAAGGCACAACAGTTCATCTCTGTCAATGCCTGTTTTCAGATTTCTCTGGTCTGCGGGATTTTCATCGCCTGACTTTGAAACATTAGAAAATTGCCGGATATAGCGTTCCTCCAATGTAACAGGCCGAAGTTCATAAGATTTCAATTCCTTTTCAGTAAGCTGAGAAAATTCTTGCCTTGTCCATTCGTTGACAATACGGCCTTTTTCCATATAAACTGCCCGGTCAATAATATCTTTCAGATACCATAGGCGGTGTTCTGAAATGATGATCGTCTTGCCTTGAGACTTCCACAGCTGCATAGCATCACGCAGATCGCGGATTGCCGCCCAATCCAGATTTGAGGATGGTTCATCCAAAATGATGATGTCCGGTAAGAGAGCCGCCACCGATGCACAGGCAATCTTTTGTTTTTCACCGCCAGATAAGTCGAAAAGGCTGCGTCCCAAAAGTTCATTTAGATTTAACTCCTGGACTACCTGCTTTTTCCTGGATAAAATTTCCGGCTTTGGCAAGCCGATATTTTCAGGCCCAAAGACCACTTCGCCGTCTGTGTCTACGGAAAAGAATTGGCTGCGGGGATTTTGGAAAACAGACCCGACAATTCCGGCCAGATTATAAAGTTCCTGCTGCTTGATGTCTAATCCATTCACACAAACATCCCCGGTAAGCTCGCCCTTGAAAAAATGGGGGATAAGACCATTGATAAGCCTCGTCACAGTTGTTTTACCACAGCCTGATGCACCGCACAAAAGAATACATTCTCCGTCTGTAACAGACAGATTAAAATCAGAAAGTCCCGCTTGGTCTAATCCTGAATAATGAAAGGTTACATTTTTTATCTCAATCATATCATCCTACTTCCACTCACACTGAAAGGTAAATATATAAAATTGACAACACTAAAGTTACTGCAATTACCACATAATCTTTGCTATGGAACCCAATCTCACAAACATTCGTCCTTTTTACCGGTGCTCCAAGACCTCTGGTGACTGCCGCCGCTGATAACTCGTCCCCGATACTGATACAGGAAAACAGCAGAGGAACTAAACGATATTCAATCATTTTCGTTACCTTGCCGCCGCCAAAAGCAATTCCTCTCATACGCATAGCATCACGGATTGACCGGTATTCCTCTGACAATGTAGGAAAAAAGCGCATCATTACGGCAATAGAAATTGCAAGTCCTTGTGGCAGGCGCATACGGTTCATAGCAGCCATAAATTCACTGATTTTTGTTGTTGAAATGCAGTACCAGACCATAATCATCGTTGGTGCAAACTGCGTAATCATGTAGCATAGAAACAGTATCAACATGCCCGCTATGCCCCCGATGTTTTCCTGTGTAATCTCCATAAGCCATGTAGCCAAAATGAAAAGAACAGTAAACCTTGCGCCTACATGGGGTTTCCCTTCCAGGCAGACCAGAACCACAGGAATGTAGGTCATGATGGCCCGGACAATATAAGCCGGGCCATCCGTTACATCAATCATTACAACAACGGAAAACAAAATCAGCAAAAGCAGTTTTGTTCTCGGATCAAGATGGAAGCGGATATTGAGGCTTTTTCTATATCCATTTTCCATTTACACAATTCCCGCCTTTTCAAAGTTCTTCCGTACAACGGCCTTACCAATAAACGCACCGATTACTCCGCACACAAAGCAGAGCAGAATAATGACTGGATATGTAGCGGGAGTTACGAGCGTAAACAGAGTATCGGCAAAAGAAGCATCAAATCCGCTTTCAATCAGACTTTGCTTGTAAGAGTCTGCTGTGAGAATGAGGGGAAGATAACTTGCACTAACCCAAAGATTGAATACGCCGCAACTGATAACGGTTTTTTTCCAACTTTTATATTTCCCGGACTTGGCAATCAGATCTGCAATCACTCCTGCCGCAATACAAACAGGTGCGCCAAGAAAGCCCATGCCAAAGATAAACAACAGGATTGCAACAATAACCGATGTTATTGTAAGCATCCCAAACTTTTCGATCCGCGCATAGTAGAGCATCATCGGAATACCTGTGACAATCGGGATGAGAACGGCATAACCGGCGACAACAAACGGGGATAGAAATCCGAGATACATGATAACCATCTGCACAACCCACAGGATTGCGGTAAAGATACCAATGGTGATGAAGTCTCTTGCCTTTAGTTTCTTTTCATTCATGAGAATGTCCTCCTAACTTTTCATTGTGGTTAGGCTTTGCTAACCGCAATAAAGTATAGCACACCGTTCATCTGTACTTCTATCCCTATATCAGCATTTTAGCCCCATATAGCAACGAGTTTTAACTTGACAAGGAATCAAAATAAGACGATAATAGTTGTGACGATTCCATATCGCAAGAAATAGTAGCTAAAAAAGGGGCGGTGTAATGGGTGAAATATTAAATCAAATGCTTGAAAACTATTTGGTTTCATCAAATGTGCAGTTGCAAAAAGGGCCGGATAGCCTGTCATTCACAATCAATTCGGCAGAGGGCATCAGTAAAACAACCCTTTTCAATATTCTGCCATATATGCGCCTGATTTTCTTTGACATTCACGCTCGTTCTTTGCCGGGAGAAATCGCAGAAAATGCTGTGTATCACCCTATGCAGTTTAATTATTGTGTGGGTGGCCGGATTGAAATGCTTTTGGATGACAATTCTTATATTTATCTCAAAGAAAAAGATTTTTGCATCAGCAGGCAGACCTCGCAAAGCGAATCTTATTTCCCTACGAAGTATTATCACGGTATTACCATGTATTTTGACCCTGATTTTTTTACAGAAGCCAACTCCAATGTGGATAATCTTTTTAATTTGAACTTGTCGCAACTGTCAGAAATCTACTTTGAAAAAAAGGATACATACATCGCAGAAGCCAGCAGTGAAATGGGAAAAATCCTTGAGCGGTTATGGCAGTTCTATGAAACACCATCTCCTTTTCATATGAAACTTTGTGTCTTGGAGTTGCTACATCTACTGTTAGATGCAGGAAATGTTGTCAAGGAAAAAACTCTAACCTTCTATACCAGCGTACAAGTGGAAATTGCGAAAAAGGCAGAGCAGATATTAACCGCTGATTTGAAACAGCATATTCCCATGAAACAGATTGCACAACAATTCGGCGTTAGTGAAACAAGTTTGAAAAATTACTTTCGAGGAGTATATGGAAAAAATGTTTCCGACTATCTGCGTGATTTACGTATGAGCATGGCAGAAAAGTTATTAACTGAAACCACGCTATCCATATCTGAAATCGCTTCACAAATTGGATATACAAAACAAGGGAAGTTTGCCGAAGTATTCCGTCAACAATTTCAGATGAACCCTCTGGAATATAGGCGAACTAAAAAAATTCAAAAGCTGTGAGATTACAGATTGGCAAGCAATGCAAACATATACATGTTTTGCGATTTTGGCCGGATTGCACCGGCCAAAATGCTTGTTGAGGGATTCCCCCCAAGCCCCCAAGATCGTCCCCATTCGGTGACGGCTGCGCGTCCTGCGGACGCTGAAAAATTTTAAGAAGCAAAAGAAAACCTCTATGCAAATGGTTCGTCCATTCACATAGAGGTTTCATATTTCCCGTTCACTTGGCATAGGTTAGTATTTTCGCAATACTTCTTTATGCTCCTCTGCCATTATGCCGGAGGATCTGATTCATCAAATTCCTAGTGTATTTCAATCTTTACGGGAAGGTTAAGCTTCCCTTTTTTTATCTTCTGCGATCAAAGCTTTCATCGTTTCCACAGCACAGGAAAACATCGGATGAAGGTTATGATCCTGTGGATTGGACAACCCTTGTTTTTCTCGTTCCTGATTGGCAATTGCCATAAACATCGCGCCGGCACGAACATGTAATGCGGAAGCAACGATAAACAACGTACTGCTTTCCATCTCCGAACAGATCGTACCTAAAGCACAATACGCCTGCCAGTTTTCCGCAAGGCGCTTTCCAACCGGCGATTTCAAAGGCTCATGCTGGCCATAAAAGCTGTCTTTACAATGTGCTACCCCAACATGAAAGCGTAAGGAAAGCTTTTGCGCACTTTGTACCTGGGCTTGTAAAACAGAAAAATCAGGTACAGCCGGAAACTCGATTGGTGCATATTCCCGACTGCATCCTTCAGCTCTTATCGCACCACTGGCAATACATAGATCGCCGCCTTTGACATCTAAGGCCATTCCGCCACAGGTGCCCAGACGTAAAAACGTATGTACCTTGCATCGAACCAGCTCTTCTATGGCAATGGCCGTAGAAGGTCCGCCGATTCCAGTGGAAACTACACTGACTTTTGTGCCATCTAAAAAACCTGTATAAGTGACATATTCCCGATTTCTTTGTACAAAGTGGGCATCCTGTAAATACTTTGCCACTTCTTCTACCCGTCCGGGATCCCCGGTCAAAAATACATAGCTTCCTATTTCTTCTTCATTGACACCAATGTGATATTGCACACCAGCCCCTTGTGTATAATCGATCATAAACGCACCTACTGTATTTGAAATTGAAGATAATAAACATGAGGATGAAACATGATGGTATTAAAGCCATAGGCATCACAATCATCAAATTCTCCATCCCAGTCATTATTTAACGTTTGCCAAAGCACTTCTGCCTGCTCTTTTTCCAATTGTACGGTAGAATAGAACTCCATACAATTCATCAAAGAAGGCTGTTCTCTGGATGGTGAAAAAGACAGATCCGGACAATATGAACGAAGCTGTTCTTTAATTTCTTCCTCTATACCTGTATCTTCTGTATCTATGACCACATGCAGACGAACTAACATTGACCATCCTGCTCCAAAATATAACGACAGAATTTTTTCAAGTTCTGATCATTTTCTAGAGTAATGACTTTACCCATACTCAAATTTAAAGCCGCAATGCGGATGTCACCATCCACAACGGACATATTTAAAGTACCTGTCACATTTTCATAGAATATGTCATATAAATAGCTTGTTCTTTCCTCATTTGCCTTTTTCGACTGTTGTTCAAAGTGCAGGCCTTTCTTATTTTTTAACATAACACGAATAGCACCGGCACCACTGGATGGAATTGATTTTGACATATTGGCCTCCTAATGTTTTTCTGCCTCAAACGTAATTTGAATTCCTAAATTGGAATATACTGAAGCATCGACATGCGCTACATCACATGTGATATGCGCCTGTGTTCCCTTTAACTGTTTTAACTGCTCCATCGCCTTTTGGGCAAGTGGATTAGATTGAGCGCTCAAGCTTAACGCAATCAAAATTTCATTGGTATGCAGTCTTGGATTGACACTGCCTAAGTATTTCGTCTTTAACTTCTGAATCGGACCAAATGCTTCCGGCTCAATCAACAAAGCTTCATCTTCAATACCGGCTAAATGCTTGATCGCATTCATCAATACTGAAGAGCAGGCGCCCATCAAATGCGTTGTCTTTCCGGTAACGATCGTACCATCTGCCAATTCTAAGGCCCCACTGAAAGAATGAGATTCCTTTTCTTTTTGACGAGCCGCCACAACACATTTTCGATCTTCTTCACTGACACCGGCCTGTTTCATGACCATTTCCTGTTTATGTACTTCTTCTTCCTTACATTGCTCACGAACAAATCGTGTTTTGGAATTAAAGTATCGGCGTATGATTTCCTGCTTACTGGCATCCTGGCAGGCTTCATCATCACTGATACAGAAACCGGCCATATTAACGCCCATATCTGTTGGTGATTTATAAGGACTTTCTCCGTAAATGGCTTCAAAGATATTGCGTAATACCGGGAAAATTTCAATATCACGGTTATAGTTGACTGTTACTTTATTATACGCTTCCAAATGAAATGGATCGATCATATTCACATCGTTTAAATCCGCTGTGGCTGCTTCATAAGCCAGATTGACCGAATGTGTCAAAGGCAGATTCCAGATCGGGAAGGTTTCATATTTCGCATACCCAGCTTTAATACCATGTACATGATCATGATACAGTTGAGAAAGGCAAGTAGCCATTTTTCCTGAACCCGGCCCCGGCGCCGTTACAACGACCAAAGGACGTTCTGTCTTGATGTAATCGTTTTTACCAAATCCATCTTTAGAAATGATCTTCTGTGTATTCGTCGGATAGCCATCGATATAGTAGTGATAATAACAGTTGATCTTACGACGTTTCAGCTTCTGTTTGAAACTGTCTGCCAGATTCTGACCAGTATATTGCGTAATGACAACACTGCCTACAAATAAGCCAACCTTACGAAATTCTTTGATCAGACGAAGAACATCTTCCTGATAAGTAATTCCCAGATCCTGGCGCACTTTATTTTGTTGGATATCTTTTGCCGAAATGACGATAACGATTTCCGCCTGATCTTTTAACTGCAGCAGCATCTGAAGCTTGCTGTCGGGTTCAAAACCCGGTAATACTCGGGAAGCATGATAGTCATCAAATAGCTTACCGCCAAATTCCAAATACAACTTATCACCAAATTGTCCGATTCTTTCTTTTATATGCTCAGACTGCATGGCCAAATATTTTTGATTGTCAAATCCAATTTTCATCTATTTCACCTCAAATTTTCAATGTCTATTCTATCACATACAGGCGTTGAATGCACAAAGAAAAAGGTCGTACTTGACGACCTTATGCATTCTCTTCTGCCAGATTTGATATCATCTTTTCATCCATCATTGTTTCATGAAGACTGGCATCAATTTTATCGATTTCTTCAGCCAGATTGACCGCATGATCATTGATTCGATCATAATCCGTTAAGATTCTGGAGAAGGCAATTCCCAGTTCGCTGGAAATGCTCTTGTCTTTTAAGCCCTGGATCTGAGCTGTTCTCCATTCTTGTGTGTTCTCATCAATCTGATTGTTGTAGTCATCTGCCTTTTGCAGATTAAAGATATAATCATACATTTTAAATGTACGTTTTTTCATCTTACGTAGAATACGTTTTTCGTTTTCGCTCATCTGTTCTTTTGTCGTCACCAAAGCTTGACGATCCATGTTGATCGCATAATCACTGATACGTTCAATATCAACTAACATCGTATAATATGCCGTCAGTGCTTTGGATGTTTCCATATTCAGATTGGCATTTCCAAAGGCATCAGAAATATATTTGGAAATGGCGCTATTCAAGAAGTTAACAGCCGCTTCTCTTTTCTGAATCGATTTGGAACGATCTTCTTTATAGTTGATCAACTGATCAAAGGCATCCGATACATTGGTATAGGCAAGTTTCATCATGCGCATGACTTCATCATTGACCTGCTGCACATTGATGGCCGACTGACCAATCAGCTTATTACTCTTTGGTAATGGCTGCAGATAAATCAAACCTTCGGAATCCACAGACAGCTTTTCACTTGGAAGAACGTGCTGGGCAAAAGCTGCTAAATAAGTTCCAAACGGCAACAACAACAGTGTGGTGACCACATTAAACAACGTATGCATATTGGCAATCTGTTGAGCTGCATTATCCGGTGACCATCCGGCCACAACCGAAGTGAGTGGTGTCAATAAACATACCGTAGTAAAGATGATTGTACCGATGATATTAAAACTCAAGTGAATAATCGTTGTCTGCTTGGCTTCTCGGCCTGTACCAATCGATGCCAACACAGCGGTGATACATGTACCGATATTTTGTCCAAACAATACGAATACGGCTCCATCCAAACCAATCAAACCGCTTCGTGCCAATGCCTGTAAGATACCAACAGAAGCGGAAGAGCTCTGAATGATGGCGGTAAATACAGCACCCACCAAAATACCGATGACCGGATTGGAGAAATTCGTGATCAGTGAAATAAAGGTTTCGGATTCACGTAATGGCTCCATTGCGGTGGACATCATATCCATACCAATAAACAAAATACCCAGACCGGCAATGATCGACCCAAAATAATGAAGCTTTGGATTCTTTAAAAATACGATCAATACGACACCGGCAAAGGCAATCAGCGGTGCAATCTCACTGACATTCAGTGCCACCAGCTGTCCGGTGATGGTCGTACCGATATTGGCACCCATGATGATCCAAACAGCCTGCTGCAGGCTCATCAAACGGGCATTTACAAATCCAACAACCATGACTGTTGTAGCACTACTGGATTGAATGATGGCTGTGATCACAGCCCCCACGATAACACCAAGAATACGATTGGATGTCAGCTTTTCCAGGATGGTCTTCAACCGGTCACCGGCTGCTTTTTCCAGACCATCGGACATCATCTGCATCCCATACAAAAACAGGGCCAGTCCTCCTAGTAACCCCAAAACCAAAGATATGTCCATAACTCTCTCCTCATCAACGTCTAAATTGATAAAATTGTATGATAGCGCAGTGCGCATATCCTCTTACATAATAAAAGGCAAAGCTATGGATTGCAATAAAAATTTTTACAAAAGATTAACCAAACCTTAATCTCTTCTTAACAAAACTATTTACCGGAACTTCCTAAACGACCTGATCCTCTCTGGGATTCTATCTGTTGTAAGGCTTCATAGGAAATCTCTTCGCTCTCTAAAGAAGGCATGACTAAAAGCACACCTTGACAAATGGCTTTTTCATAAGGATAGATCAAAATTTGTTCTTTTTCATAGTCGCTCCATGTATCGACTACTTCTTTTTTCGCAATGCGAATCGGCTTATTATTGACATTGGTTACCGGCGCCATATATTCGCCACGATAGCCTGAATCAATAACACCGCTGCGCTGTGCCAAGCCTTTGGTACCGGAAGAGCCTCTTTCCTTTAGAATCAGCACATAATTCGCATCAAAGGCACTGGCCACCCCTAAAGGTACCAGCTTGGTCGTCAAAGGGGCAATCTCTATATAATCTTCTTCAAAACAAGGATACAGATCATAACCGGCATCTTCTTCTCGTTTTGTCGGAATGATCGCCTGTTCTTTTACTTTTGCCCAATAAATTTTATTCATGATCTTTCAATTCCTTTCCATAGATCTCTACTAAATCGTTCAAACAATATCTGGCATTGGCTGCTGATGTAGAAGGACACACCACGATCGGTATATCCTTATAAAACTTTTTCATTAATGCAGCACTCGTTTTTCCGTTACAGATCACTTTTTGTATTGAAGCGTGTTCTTTTAAGAGTTGTTCAATATCATTTGGCATCACATCTCGTATGTCCGCATCCGCACTAGTCTTACGTAAACACGAATGACAAACATCCCACAAGGCAATCTGATTTTGTTTTAATAGAAGTAAGCGTTGTTCAATTGTGTCTGCTTCCTGATCAAAGATCACTTCTAACATCTTCCAAAAGCGATTGGTCTTATTGGCATAATAAAACGATTGTTTTAGACTTTCCACGCTTGGCATGGAGCCCAGGATCAAAATGTGATCATCTGGATGCGTGATGGGATCAAAACCTATGATTCGCGACATATTCCAATCAAATCATACGTCTTTGCTTCTGTAATCTCTACAGATACGAAGCTTCCGATTTCCAGTTCTCGATCCGATGTAAAAATGACCTGTCCATCCACTTCATCCGGTGCATCAGCTTTGGAACGTCCACGATATCGGTTCTTTAACGCTTCTTTTTCTTCGACAAGGACTTCAATCACAGATCCTACTTTTTCCTGACTTTTTTTACGAGATATTTCTTCCTGTATAGCCATCAGTTTCAATAAACGACGGTTGGCCACCTCTTCATCGATTTGTCCGTCCATCGAATATGCCGGTGTGTCTTCTTCTTTGGAGTATGTAAAAGCACCCATACGATCCCATTCAATATCCTGAATGAACGAAACCATCTCTTCAAATTCTTCCTCGGTTTCGCCAGGAAAGCCAACGATCATCGTCGTACGAAGTGTAGGTTGATCAAACATCGAGCGTATTTTCTCAACCAGTACTTTGACATCTTCCTTGGTTCCACGACGATTCATCGCTTTTAACAATCGCGTATTGGCATGCTGCATAGGAATATCAAAATACGGTAATACCTTGTCACATTCCTTCATCGCCACTAACAGTTCATCATCGATTTCATCCGGATACATATACAAGATACGAATCCAGTGCAGTTCTTCTACCGCATTGACTTCTCGAATCAAATGGGCCAGTTGTAAGCTTCCATAGTTATCCAAACCATATTTAGTCGTATCCTGGGCAATCAATGTCAGCTCTTTTACACCGATCGAAGCTAAATGTCGGACTTCTTTCATGACTTCTTCGATTGACTTGCTTCTTTGATCCCCACGAATCAGTGGAATGGCACAATATGTACAATGATTGGAACAGCCATCACTGATCTTACAATACGCCCGATATGGCAAAGATGTCAGCACTCTTTGATCTGGTTCTATATTTTTATCAAAAGAGCCATCCAGCACCTTTTCCAAACGCTTGGCAAATTGTCCATAATCACGAATCGGGATCACCGCATCAATTTCCGGGATTTCCTCTTCCAGACTTTGTGTATAACGCTGGGCCAGACAGCCACAAACGATCAGCTTCGTTAAATTCTTCTCTTTATATTTAGCCATTTCAAAAATCGTCGAAATGGATTCTTCCTTAGCCGATTCAATAAAGCCACATGTATTGATGATGATCACATCTGCCAGTGCCGGATTGGAAATGATCTGATGCCCGTTTGCCTGCAGCATTCCCATGATTTCTTCCGAATCCACCAGATTTTTACAACATCCCAGTGATACAAATCCTATTTTCATTCTTCATCCTTCTTTCGATAAATCATACGATTTTCCAAGGCAAAGACACGTGGCCCAAACTGCCCCGGCTTTGTCTGCTCCAGACTCTGTTTCATCATATATAAGCGTGAATCCAGATTATCCAACAAGTTTAAGACTTCTGCTTCCGGAATCATCGGTAAAACCGGTGATCCAAATTCCATCTTTCCATGATGACTTAATATCATGTGTTTCAACAAAGTCACACACTCTTCATCCTGTACGCCTTCTTCCCTGGCTACCTGATCGATATAGGATGCCATGATACTGATGTGACCCAGAAGATTTCCTTCCATCGTATATTCCGGCAAGACCGGTTGTGATAGTTCAACGGTTTTTCCGACATCATGCAGCAGGACACCCGCATACAAAAGATCGGCATCCAGCCAAGTATATTCGCTAACTACATGCTTAGCCATACGAAGCATGCATAAAGTGTGGTAGGCAAGTCCTCCCACAAAATTATGATGATTCTTGGTAGCTGCCGGATAGCTGTAAAATTCTTCCTGTTTTTGATCTAAAATACGCAAAACGACCTTCTGAAGCGTCTCATTTTTCATTGCTAAGACCACTTCCATGATTTCTTCTTCCATTTCTGTTTTGCTCATGGGCGCATTTTGTACATAATCATTGACATTTTTTCCTTCCAAAGGAATCAGCTTACGCACACGCAATTGGATCGCATTGCGATGAAATAAGATATCACCATGCGCTTCTACGACCATTCCTGTCGTATATTGTGCAATCATTTCCTCTGTCAGATTCCAGAATTTAGCATCCAATGTACCACTTGAATCTTCTAAAGCCAGTGAAAGATATGGTGTATTCTTAGCTGTCTTTCCTCTTTCACATCGGGCAATCAAACACTCTAAAGTAATCGGCCCTTCTTTTACTATATCCTTTATCATTTTGACTCACTTTCTAATACTTCATCGATCTGCATGACAGAAAACCCTTTACGCAGACAATAAATACGAATCTTATTGGTTCTTTTCGGCTCTTCCAAAGATGCATACATACGCTTTGCCTTTTTTAGACTAAGATATAAAGCTTCCTTTTCATCTCCATCCAGTTCAATGGAATCACCGGCTTGTTTGGCCACATCGACCGAATATCCCTTTGAGATCAATTTTTGTATGATCGTCTGTCTTTTCAAGCGATCGCTTTGTTCACGGATCGTAGCCATGATACGCTGGGCACTTTTCATGGCCGCATTCAGCTCATCTTCCTGCTCCACCTGCGCACAGGCTTCTTCAATATAAGACTGTGCTACACCGGCTTCTTTAAGTTTGGAAGCAATCTTCTTTTTCCCATATCCATACGTAGACCAAACCTGTACTTTGTCTAAGGCATATTGACGATCATCGATCCAATGACGTTTCTCAAATTCCTCTACAATACTTTCAGCTTCTTCCTGACTGAGATCCAGCTTTCGCATAGCCGTTTTTTTAATTTGATAGACTGTATGATCTTTTTGAAAGACCTTCTTTTTTAATATGCTGTACGCTTTATAGTAATTCTGCATTGCCAGATAGTCTTCTACGATATAGGCATCCAGTTCCGTTCGCAAAGCAATTTTTAAATCAAAATAATCATCGACCGGCAATCGTAATGTCACCGGTTCTTCATCACTGTCTCGTTTTAAGGTCAGCTTCACAAAATCATCGACCATCTTTACCTTTTCTACGGTAAAGGCACGATGATACGAATCGATGGCCTGTTCATAGACAGCTAATGCCTTAGAGGCAAACATGCTTGTCGAATATGGCTTTGTCTTTTCTACACATTGTACCTGCATTTCTTGTTTTTCCTGATCCGATAAAGAAAAATACGTTTCCCATTTGCGCAACAATTCTTCTTCATCATCAAAGTAATAGCCGGTCTGTCCTTCTTCCAACAATTCACTTAACACCTCATCACGACGCCCAAAGATCGGCAATCCGGTTGCCAAAGCTTCCAAGTACGTCATGCCTTGTGTTTCGGTCAAAGAAGCGGAAACAAAACAATCAAAAGCCGCATAGTAATAGGCAATTTGTTCCTTGGGTTTCTTCCCTAAAAAATGAACACGGTCTTCCACATTACACTGTGCCGCAATTTCTTTGTAGTAGTCTTCATCGGTCCCTCCACCAACTATGACCAGATGCAAATGTGGATCGCTGCTTTTGGCGATGGCGCGAATAGGCATATCAATGGATTTTTCTTTGGCGATACGACCGACAAAGACAACGACATGCTCTTCTTTTCGCAGGCCGATTTCTTCCCGAAGATGTTCGATACGCTCTTGGTCCAGCTTGTCTTTTTCAAACAAAGAAAGATCCAACCCGGTAGGCACGATGTAAATAGGAGTCGTCACACCGTATTGGATCAAAGCTTGTTTTGTCTTTTCACTGGGAGCGATCACAGCCTGTGCCCCATTTCCCAACATTCGTGATAGGGACTGTACGGCTTTACGTCCCATCTTTTCTATTGTTTCGATATCCAGAGGATTGACATAGTGCGTATAATCCTCATACATCGTATGATACGTATAAACAAGCGGAATATGTAGTTGTCTTGCCATCTGACGGGCAAAGATGCCTACACCGGCTTCCGTTTGTACATGAATCACATCCAGATTCATATCGCGAATATATTTTTCCGCACCGATCTGAATCGGACTGGACATCTTATATCCATAAAACTTTTTAAGCTCCAGTCCTCCCAAACGAAGAACATGGTCCTCCATCACAATATTTGTTCCTTTATGATTGGATACGACATAAACAGTATGCCCTTTTTTCTCCAAAGCCTCTTTTAACGTCGCAACACTGCTGACAACGCCATTGATATCCGGCAAATAGGCATCTGTAAACAATCCTATGCGCATAAACCCTCCTAATGTATCTGAATGGAATCTTCTTTTCCTTTCGATTCTTTTCGGATGTAATAGTTTTTAGCACCCATAAAACAGATTCCACCTAATAATAAAACAATATGGTATGTCGAAAAACGCCACAGGATCATCACGGCACTGGTCAAAGTGCCCATCAAACCTGTAAACAATAAATTAAATACAACTTCGGTTCCGCCACTGGCACCCGGAATCGGAATAAAGCTATTGGCCATGGTAACAAAGCTACTTAATGCGATCACATCCAACAACGAAGAGATTCCCAACGGAATATGAAGGGCCAAACCGATAAAATACGGCAATGAAAACAACAGCGTTAATCGTACTGTATTGATCAGGGCACAAATGATGATACGTTTGATATCCGTAGAAAGACTCTTGATTTCCTTTGTGAAGGAAGTCATCTGCAGATTCCAGGAATCTCTTGTCTTTTCCGGATTCTTTAAGATGTGCAACTTTCCTAACAGACGGGCAAAAAAGCCGGCCAAACGAATATATACCTTAGGAAACAGCGCCATGGTATAAAGCGCCAATATGACGATCGCATTGACCGCATAGCCCAAAAGAATCACATTAAACCATGCCGATTGGGCACTGTAATAGCCAAACCGCAGCAGAAACAAAATCGTCACATAGATCATCATCGTCGTCTGATAGATGATAAAATCAGCCCAGAGAAGACTGGCCGCATCCGATACCTTCATTCCTTGTTTGTTCATGATATAAGCCTGGGCAAACTGTCCTCCGGTACTGCTTGGGGTAATGCCCGCAAAAAAAGTACCGACAAATGCGACCAGAATTCCTTTACCCACCGAATACTTATGAACATATTTTCTTCCCAGAACAAAATACACAAATCCCCATACGACCGTATAAAGGATACCCCAGCATAAAATAATCACCAGAGAAAAGATATTGATTTGTGAGATTGCTTCCAGAACTTCTCGATAATTATCTTTTAAGGCAAACCATAAAACGCCAATCGTTAATAAGAAGATAATCAGAAAGTTCAGCACGTATTTACTTTTTTTCATGATCGTTTCTCTTTTTTTACTTTCTTTTTCTTATTCTTGTTTTTCTTCTTTTGACGAAGCGCATACTGTTTTTCACCATAAGCGCTTAAATAAAACTCACGCCACATTTGAAGAACATGCTCTTTTGAGTAAAACTCACTTAAAATTTGTGATTCCAACTGATACTTCGCATAGATTTCCGGATCTTGTTTTAACTTGTTCAAACATTGTACAAAACCATCGTTATCACTTGCCTGCATATGATGCCCAAATAAAATGTCTTTGTACAACTCCAGATCTCGTAAGACCAAAGGTGTTTTAAAGTTGATGGCTTCCAATATCGTCATAGGAAATAACTCGTTATAGCTTGGCACAAACAAGACATCGGACATATTGTAAAGCGCTACCATTTCCTCACGAGGGACGATTCCTAAAAACTTAACATTTTCCGGCGGATTTTTTTGCAGCTTGTGTAATTCCTCATAGCCTTCCGTAATCACACCAAAAGAGAAGCCACCAGCCCATACAAAGGTTGTATCTGGCATTTTTTTAGCCACTTCCACAAAATCCAGTACACCCTTTCGCGTTTGAACCTGACCGGCTCCTAAAACGACAAAAGCATTCGAATCGATTCCCAATTTTTCACGATACGCATCTCGTGCCTCTTTCCCTAAAGGATGAAACTTTTCTTTGGAAACATAATTAGGAATATAGTACACATTTTCTCTGGGGATTCCCAGCTTCACAAGATCTTCGATGAAAATGGGATTGACCACAACCAAACGATCAGCCGATTTATAAAAAGTAATCAGATAGTTTGAGAAGATCTTGAAGAACGGCGAAGGAATCTTCAAACTTTCATCTACTGTTTGCGGTAAAAAATGACAATAGGCGATGTTTACAGCCTTTTTATCTTGCATCTTTACAAAAAATGTAGGATCGATCGTATGAAAATGCTGGATATCCGGTTTACTGGTCCAATCATTGATGGTTACATCAAACAAGTCATTCGCACCTTCCTTGATCAAGGATACCTGTTCTTCATAAGCACTACCAACGCCCTGTCCATCAATTTTATCGGCACTGGAATACATAATCAGTTTTAATTTTGCGTTTTTCACTGTAACACTCGCTTTCGTTTATCCTATTATAACAAATAACTCCTAGAAAGGAAAAGCGCCTATTTATCGCTACAATAAACAGGCGCTCTTCCGGAAAGTTTTTAAGAAAGGGAATTTTGATTATGAAGTGAGCCTCTATCCTTGGCTCGGTTATACTATACAAAACAATATTGAGATTGTTATGGACAGAATATGTGAGAGTTTGTGATAGTCATTTAAACTATTTTACAAGCCCACTGATTCCCTTTTTTGCCTCTTCAATCAAGGTTTCCTTTAACAAATGCAAATCTTCAATGTGATCCTTTTTAAACACCGCTTCTAAAACCATCGGCATGTTCATGCCACCGATAACGATGGTCTGCTCCTCCCGATTCTTGTTTTCCAAGACCGAAAGGGCATTAAGGATCGGCGAGCCGCTCAGGATATCCGTCAGTAAAATGATCTGATCGTTTTCCGGAATTAAAGAAAATACTTTTTCACATTCTTCCATAAAAAGACCGGCATCCATATCCTGCTTCAAACAGATTGAATACACTTCTTTTCGATCACCGGCAATCATTTTCACAACAGAATGCATACCTTGCGCCAATTCACCATGACTTATCAATACAATATTTCGCATAATCTTTCCTACTTTCTCTTTTTCTCTTTTTTCCACTGGGTTTGTTTTTCCTGAATGATCTTACCGATCTTATACGTACAGGGAATCTCCTGACTGCCGGCACTGATCACCAGATAGCTTTTCTTAAATAAACCTTCTTTAAACTGTATATCGCGCAAAGCCTTAAACCGATAAAACGTATCTTCATAAAAGAAACCATCTTTGGCAAAGGAACAGCGATATCGAATGCGATTATCCACTGCCAAAGCCAGAAATAAGATGCCCAGGCAAACATAAATGACTGTATAAGATGCCTCGATGCCTGTGGTTAAAGTAACGCCGCATACAATAAAGATCAACACGGCCAAAACGATCATACCAACCATTGGCCATAACGATAGATCGATATCCTCATGATTCGAATGAGCGCTTTGAAACTCCTGCAACGTTTTTTGATAGCGTTGATATCGCCTGGCGATTTCATAGATTGTAAACAATGAAATTCCGATAAATAATATGGTGACGATAATGCTTATAATACTGTTCCCTTCCATATTGCTTCCTTCCTTTTTCTGACATTATATCATTTTGAAAAGTAAATATGCTACAATGGCGTAAAAGAAAGAAGGAACTTTATGGAAACGGAAAATAATATAGAACTTATGAAGCGTTTAAACAGCTCTTCCATGTATCTTCAAAGCAACGATATGAAGGTAACCGAGGTCAGAGAAGGCTATGCCAAAGTGGAGATGATCATCGATGAGCAAATCTTAAACGTGCATGGCTTTGTACATGGCGGCGCTTTGTTTTCACTGGCTGATACTGTTGCCGGAGCTGCCAGCTTTGCCAGTGGAAGAGACAGTGTGACACTCACCGGAACGATCAACTATATCAAACCCGGAAAAGGTGGAAAACTGATTGGTATTGCACAGGAGATCAGTCGGGGAAGAACGACCGGTGTCTATGAAGTCTTTATTTTTAACGATCGAAACACCCTTTTATCTCGTGCTACCTTTACGATGTTTTTCTTAGATTCCGATCGAATCAAAGCCAAAAAAGTACAGGAACATGCCCAAAAATAGACGATGCAACCGCTAGTTGACAAAGTTTCAAGCCTGTTTGGTGGTCTGCTACTAGATTTTTTGATGTAATAAAGCCATCAAGGAGGGCAAAATTATGATATTCGCCGATAAAATTATTCAACTTAGAAAAGAGAGCAACTGGTCTCAGGAAGAACTGGCCAGTCAGTTAGGAGTATCGCGCCAATCCATATCCAAATGGGAAAGCGGCTCCTCGTTACCAGATTTAGATAAGATCATCAAATTATCACAGATCTTTGATGTATCGACCGATTACTTATTAAAAGATGAAATGGAAGAAGACACCTCTGCTCCTTCTTTAGCAGAACCACCAAAGTTTTCCAAATGGGGTACAGAAACCAAGCGAAAGGTTTGTAAGGTTTCCTTAGAAGATGCCGACCTATTTTTAAAAGCACAGCGTAAGTACGCCTTTAAGATCATGATCGGTGTCGTGCTTTGTATTTTGAGTTTTTCTTCTGTGATTTGTATTTCCGCACTGGCTGAACAAAAAGTGTTACCTCTTTCTTTGGAAGCCGGGGAAGCACTGGGAGCGGCATCCTTATTTATCTTTGTTGCGATTGCGGTCGTTGTTTTTGTGACATCGCACTTAACTATGAATAGATTCAAATATTTAAGAAGCGAAGAATTAGAGCTTCTGTATGGTGTAGAAGGTATCGTAGAAAAGAAAAAGGAAGAGTTTCGTTCCATCTATACCGCCTGCATCGCTTTTGGAATCATGTTATGTATATTAAGTATTCTTCCACCCATTTTTGCCGATGGTTTCTCTGTACCGTTCATAGAAATCCAAGGTGCTTCCATACAGGTAGAAGCACAGGGACAAGGCTTGTTTGTTGCCTTAGCGCCGGCATTGATGCTCTTGATTGTTTCTGCCGGTGTAGCCCTGATCGTATATGCTATCATCGTTCAATCCGGATTTGATGTTCTTTTACAAACCGGAGAACATACGACCAATCAAAAACAAGCCGATCAGATCATGCAGCCAATCGCTTCTTTGTTTTGGATCAGTATCACGATAATCTATTTGCTCCTATCTTTCTGGACAGGAAATTGGGAGTATACTTGGATCATTTGGGCTATCGCCGGTTTGATCTATTCTCTACTTTCCGCATATGTAAAATATTTTAAATCCTAAGGCCTATATTCAGGTCTTTTTTTATTGGAGCATATTCATTGTAATCCCTAGTGAAATACTATATTATCTCTATATCGAGATAATGACCAAAACAATAAACAGGTCATAATTGGAGGTGGATTTTTGGAAAACAGGAACGCAAAGATTTTGATTGGATTATCCCGTAATGTTCATGCCCTGCATAGACAAACGGCACAGCTGCTTTTGAAACACCATATAACGCTCAGCCAATTTGGTGTCTTGGAAGTCTTGTACAGTAAAGGTGATCTTCGTATCGGAGAAGTACAAGATAAGATCCTTAGCTCTACCGGAACTATGCCAACGATCTTAAAAAACTTAGAACGTCGACAGTACATTCAAAAAATGGTAGATCCACAAGATAAACGAGCCACAAAACTGCATCTTTTAGACAAAGGAAAAGACCTGGTGGAAAAAGTCTTACCGGAAAATCTAAAACAAATTGAACAATACTGTTCGCATCTATCTGAAGATGAAAAAGAAGAATTGATTCATTTACTAAAAAAACTGGGAGGAAAATAAATATGGAAAGAAAAGTACAAACAAAAATCAAAGGCTATCGCACAGTTGATGGAGCCGGTGTCAGCTTAGTTCGAGTGCTGGGAAATCAAACGATGGAAGAATTTGATCCTATTTTGATGTTAGATTCTTTTGACAGCACGAATCCTAAAGACTATATTGCCGGTTTCCCAATGCATCCGCATCGAGGGATTGAAACCATCAGTTATTTATCACGTGGAAAAATGGTGCATCGCGATACGTTAGGAAACGAAGAAGCCATTAGTGATGGTGAAGTCCAATGGATGAATGCCGGCTCCGGTATTCTGCATGAAGAAATGGTACCAGCTGCCGATCGTTTATTAGGCGTGCAGCTGTGGCTAAACTTACCCGCTCATGAAAAAATGAGTCAGCCAACCTATCACAGTATTAAAAAAGAAGAAATCCCGGAAGTCTCATTCGATGCCGGAAAGATTCGTGTTTTAGCCGCATCGTACAAAGATATACAAGGTTATAAAGGAGAACATTGGCCCATCGATTATTATGATATTCACTTTGATCAAGAAGGAAGCTTAGAACTATCCACCGAAATGGATGATTTTGTCATGATATTTACTTTATTAGGCGATGTGATTGTAGGGGATACTCTCATTGAAGAAAAAACAGCAGTTCGCCTAACACCAGGTACATCCATTCATTTAAAGAGTCATCATACTCCCTCGCAAGTTCTTTTTATTCGTTCTAAGCCATTAAAAGAACCTATCGCCTGGGCTGGGCCAATTGTTATGAATACACAAAAAGAACTGGAACAGGCATTTACCGATCTGCAGACTGGACAGTTCATCAAAGAAAAGGCACAATATTGATAGATTAAAATGTTCTATGTGAAATATTTCCAAGACAAAAAGGAGATGAAATTATGATTAAAATTCAATTTGAACCCGAAAAGCATCGCAGTGCAGCTTATGACCAAGAAAAGTGTATCGGTGAATGCACCTACACAACGGGCATCCCCGATGAGTGGAATATCAATCATACTTTTGTCGATTCAACTTATGGTGGACAGGGAATTGCCGGTCAATTAGTTGATCGGATCGTATCCGAAGCCAGAAATCGTCACATCCTCCTTTATCCGACTTGTTCTTATGCCAAAAAACGCATAGAAGCAAACCCGGATCATCAAGAGCTATTAACAACACATTAAAAAGAAGCACGAGCCAGAAACTCGTGTTTTTTTGCCATATTTTCACACACTATTTTGTGTGATGATAACTCTGTATAAATCTTAGGCTCAAGAAAAACCAAATCCCTATGGATATCCATTGTGAAGTGGATAAAATCCATATTCCTCTTTGTGGATCGCCTCGCCAAAATTCTAATAGAAAACGCCCTATGGAATAAAAAACCAGATAAGCATATAGACGATTTTCTTTATAAAATTGAAGGAAAAGAAAAAGTAGAAATTCCATGCCAGCTTCTATCAGCTGTACCGGAATACGATTTGTTTCCATGGGATTGGCATAGACGGAGAAAGTAGGAAGTCCGAGAAATTCACTTTCCGCGCCATAACAACAACCGCTGAAAAAACAGCCGATACGAGCAAAGGCATGAAATAAAGGAATCATCGGTACTAAAACGTTTGTCTGTCCATAGGAATCTTTATGAAATTCATGGCAATAGAAAACACTTCCTATGATAGCCCCTAACAGACCTCCATAAAATACAAAACCGGAAGAAACATAGTAGATCCATTGGTCCATATGGGCCGAGATTTCCGGTAAAGAAACTAGAATATAGAGAAGTTTAGCTCCTACCAATGCGCCGATTCCGGCATAGCACAAAAGATAGGCGGACTGTTCTCTTTGTGCTTTAGGAATACAAAACAAGCCATAGATTAAGCAGGCAAAGGCTCCACACAGTGCAAAAAACGCATAGGAAGAAAGCACTATAGGTCCTAATTGAATTTGTGCCATAGACAAAAAAAGAGCACAATGGCTCTTATTGTAGTGAAGCTCCTACACTGGCTAGTCCGCCTAACAGACAAGCACAGGCGACAAAGCCCACAGCACATAATACGGTTCCGATAATGGAGCATACAAATCCGGCCGTAGCAATGCCTGTTAGGTTTTCATTTCTTGCCTTGATGGAAAGAATAATACCAACCACGCCACAAATCAGCCCAAAAATAGCACCATACGCACCAAAGAAAATCAATACAATCGATACGATTCCAAGAACCAGTCCCGCAATCGCTTTTCCATTTGATGGTTGTTCATTCATAATATTTCCTACTTTCTACACATTCAAATTAAATACATATGTTGGATCATCACTGAAGATATCCGCATATACATTTAGTTTTAAACCTGTATCTCCTGCCGGTTCTTCAAAACATAACTTACCGGATACATTACCTCCGGCAGCCAAATCACCGGAATTCAATTCGTTTTCTAAATCAACCACAAAAGCTGTGGATTCTTCCTGTCCCTGTGAATTTAACATCTTAAAGTAGTAAGGGTTATAATCAATTTTTTCATCCGATCCATTTTCAATTGTTACAGACACGATTACATATTCTTTTCCAGATTCTGGCGTGTTATAGCTAAAACCGGAACTTCTTTCTACACCAGTGACGGTGTATTTTACGCCATCTACATCCGCTGTTTCATTGACTCCATACTCTGATTTCGTTTCTTGTTCTTCTACTTCTTTCTCATCTGCCGAATCATCTTTACTTGATGTATCCGACGGTCCACAAGCCGTTATTCCAAACACCATAGCACTACAAAGTAAAGCATATCCTAATTTCTTCATCACAAAATCCTCCTTAGTACTTTTACCCCTTTCCATGAGCCAAATCTGTCAAACAAAGGGAATAAAAAAACTTCTGCCTGCCTTAACTATAGACAATGCAGAAGTAAAATTGTTATGCTGGCAGCATCATATCAAAAAGAGATAAGATACCGATTCCTATCACCAAAAGAAGAAAATACATCAAGGAAAGTATGCCCCATCGTATGAGTGGTAAATCATATTTTTGTACTTTATGGCGATTACAGATGACTAGTTCTAAAAGGGCTAAGACTAAAAAACATGCGATTAAATACAAGCTATCATGTTTAAAAGACGTATTCTTTTGTATATTGATCGATAAAACAACACAAATACTAAAAATCCATCCGATCCAGGAACCAACCTTCCCCTTACGACTTCGATTATTGATGCCCGGAAATATCCATCCAATTTCCTGAAGCTCGGCTTTTAACTGCGCCGCACTTTGAAATCGATCTTTAGGATCCATACTCAAGGTTTTTCGAATGATTCTTTCAAAACGTCCCTTTACACTTAGATCCAACCGTCCTGTCAAAAGTACCTGCAAGAGTTTCCCACAGGAATAAACATCACTTTGTACGCCGGTTTGGGCAAATCCAAACTGTTCCGGTGCCGCATAACCGACACTTCCTAATAATGTTGTATCTCTTATCTTTGAAGGATCGTAAAAACGGGCAATATCAAAATCAAATAAGATGACTTTTCCATCTTGATAAAAAATATTTTCCGGTTTGATATCCCGATGGATGATCGGCGGATGAAATTGATGAAGACACGTTAAAATGTCGCACAGCTGACAAACAATATTGACCGCTTCCTTTTCTGAAAATGGAAGCAACTCGGCCAGTGTAGGCGCCTGGATGAACTCTTCTGTGATAACTAACCATTCTTCTTCAATTTGTATATCGTATATCTTCGGTATTCCCTGTATCGGATGTTCCTGCAGTGTTTTATACACAAAATAATCGGCATGCTTCATCTTTCGCTGCACAAAAAAAGTCTGATCCATTTTGTTTTGTATCAGATAAATTTTCTTCGTGTCTGTGTCTTTAAACGTACTAACGATTTTAACTAAAGAGGGAACCATTTTTATTGCCTGATTTCGTTTCTTATTTTACCATACTTTTAAGAGGTACTTATTATGATTTCAACAACACAACTTATCACCCTTTTAAATCAAAACACTCCATTAGAAAACATTTTAGAAATTATTCCTGATTTAGACTTTGTTTCTTACTTGGAAGCTTGTCTGGAAAAGAAAGGACTTAAAAAAAGTGAAGTGATCGCACAAACCAATATGCAGAAAAATTATGCGTATCAAATTTGTAATGGCACTAAAAAAGGAAGTAAAGATAAGATCATTCAGCTGGCTTTGGCCATGCATTTGGATTTACATGACACCAATAACTTGTTGTCGTTAAGCAATAATGGCTTATTGTATGCCAAGGTAAAAAAAGATGCGATCTTGATCTATGCTTTACAACATCACTATAACTTATTCAAGACCAATGAGCTTCTAATTGCCCAAGGTTTTGATGCATTGGATTAAAAAAGTACTGAAACCATTTTAGATTTCAGTACTTTTTCTATTTAAATGAATTTTTAAAACGCTCAAACGGGCTTTCCTTCTGCCCTTTACGAAGCTGTTCATATAAGTCACGTTCTTTACGCGTCAGCTTCTTTGGAATTTCAATCATCACTTCAACAAATTCATCACCTGTTTGACGAGAAGTTTTGACACCTTTACCTTTCAAACGAAATTTTGTATTAGGCTGTGTTCCTTCCGGAATTTTCAACTCGACATCACCATATACGGTCGGTACCTGTACACTGGTTCCGATTGTCGCATCCAAAGCACTGATTGGTACTTTGATATAAATATCGTTTCCTTCGCGTTTAAAGGTAGAATGTGGCTGTACGATGATTTCGATATAGAGATCCCCATTAGGTCCACCGTTGGATCCACGTTCTCCTTTGCCTGCGATACGAATCTGTTGACCGGTAGAAATGCCGGCCGGAATCTTGATATCCAGCTTTACGCGTCTATGTTCATAGCCCTTGCCATGACATTTGTGGCAAACATGCGTAACTTTTTTACCGGTTCCATGACAATCCGGACAAACGGACTGCTGCTGAATCACACCAAACATACTTCTTTGTTGTGTCATGACATAGCCGCTACCATGACATGTCGGACACGTCTGTACATCTTCAGGATGTTCGGCTCCACTGCCATGGCAATGCGAACATTGTTCATCCACTTCTAAAGTAATGGTTTCGGTTTTGCCAAAGATCGCATCCATGAAATCGATACGCATCTGCATATAGCGATCCTGCCCCTGACGAGGCTGATTGGCACTTCTTCGGGAGGAACCTCCAAAGCCAAATCCGGAGCCTCCAAAGAAAGAACCGAAAATATCATTCAAGTCCCCAAAGTCACTGAATCCACCCTGGAATCCGCCCTGACCAAAGGCACCGTCCATACCGGCATGTCCAAACTGATCATAACGGGCACGTTTATCTTTATCGCTAAGGACCTCGTAGGCTTCATTGATCTCTTTAAATTTATCTTCAGCCCCTGGATCCTTGTTTACATCCGGGTGATACTTCATGGCCAACTTTCGGTAGGCTTTCTTGATCTGATCCTCTGTGGCATCTTTGGCAACGCCCAGTACTTCATAATAGTCTCTTTTTTCAGCCATGATTTCCCTCCTTATCTCATGATAAAGTTCTAGCAGCAGCTAGAACTTTAAAAATTAGTGTTTTTCGGTAAATTCACCATCGACAACATCATCGTTAGTGTGCGTTGTGTTGTCTTGTCCGCCCTGGTTAGCCTGCTGCTGATACATCTGCTGACCAGCCATCTGTGCAGCCTTTTCCAAAGCTTCTAATTTATTGCGGACATCTTCCATATTATTCTCATCCAGAGATTTCTGCAAGTCATCACGCAATTTTTTCGTTTCTTCTGCCTGTTTGGCATCGATTTTGTCTTTGCCATCCTCTAACATCGCATCGATCTGTGCAATGAATCCTTCGGCACGGTTACGTAAATCGATTTCATCTTTACGTTTTTCATCTTCGGCCTTATGTTCTTCGGCTTCACGAACCATACGATCGATTTCATCATCACTTAATCCGCTGGAGTTCTGGATCGTGATAGACTGTTCTTTTCCGGTTCCCTTATCTTTAGCGCTGACATGAACGATACCGTTGGCATCGATATCAAAGGTAACTTCGATTTGAGGCACACCACGTCGAGCCGGTGCGATACCTGTCAACTGGAAGTTTCCTAATTCTTTGTTATCGGCAGCCATTGGACGTTCACCCTGTAATACCTTGATATCTACAGCTGGCTGATTATCCGCAGCGGTTGAGAAAATCTGTGATTTGCTTGTTGGGATCGTTGTGTTACGTGGAATCAATACTGTCATAACACCACCCATAGTTTCGATACCTAATGACAATGGTGTAACATCCAGCAACAATACGTCTTTTACATCGCCGGAGATAACACCACCCTGAATGGCAGCACCCATGGCAACGGCTTCATCCGGGTTAACAGAATGGTTAGGATCTTTACCTAATGCCTTGCGTACAGCTTCCTGTACAGCCGGGATACGAGTGGATCCACCAACCAACAATACCTGGTCGATATCACTCTTAGACAATTTGGCATCACGCAATGCGTTTTCAATTGGAATCATTGTACGATCTACCAAAGATTTTGTCATTTCATCAAATTTAGCACGTGTTAATGTAGCTTCAAAGTGCAATGGACCACTGGCTCCGGCAGAGATAAATGGCAAGCTGATCTGTGTCTGCATAACACCACTTAAATCTTTCTTTGCCTTTTCAGCTGCTTCTTTTAAACGCTGTAAGGCCATTGTATCTTGTTTCAAGTCAATTCCGTTTTCTTTCTTGAATGTATCAGCCATCCAATCAACCAATACGTTATCGAAGTCATCTCCACCTAAGTGTGTATCACCGTTTGTCGATAATACTTCAAAAGTACCATCGGCCAAATCCAGAATACTAACATCGAATGTTCCTCCACCTAAGTCGTAGATCAAAACTTTCTGTTCTTTATCTGTCTTGTCAATACCATAAGCTAAAGCAGCCGCTGTTGGTTCGTTGATAATACGTTCTACTTCCAATCCGGCGATCTTTCCGGCATCTTTAGTAGCCTGACGCTGAGCATCGTTGAAGTAAGCCGGTACAGTGATAACTGCTTTTGTGACAGGTTCTCCTAAATAATCTTCTGCATAAGATTTCAAATACTGCAGGATCATCGCACTGATTTCCTGTGGTGTGTATTGTTTTCCTTCGGCTTCTACTTTCTGGTTTGTACCCATCAAACGTTTAATGGATGAAATCGTATTTTTGTTGGTAACTGCCTGACGTTTAGCGGCATCACCGATAATACGTTCTCCGTTTTTAAATGCTACAACACTTGGTGTTGTACGATTGCCTTCCGGGTTAGGGATTACTTTTGAATCCTTACCTTCCATGACAGCTACACAGCTGTTTGTTGTACCTAAGTCAATACCAATAATTTTTGCCATAGTCGATTCCTCCTTTACTCACTTACCTTCACTAAGGCAGGTCTTAATATACGATCCTTTAACATATAACCTTTCTGCATCACTTCGATAACCATTCCCGGCTCTACACCTTCCTTGGCTTCCTGCATCAAAGCCTGCATCGTATTGTGATCAAAAGGTTGTCCCATTGCTTCAATTTCTTTGATTCCCTCATTTGTTAGCACATTGACTAACTGCTGATGAATCATTTCAAATCCTTTGACATAATTTAAAACTTCTTCATTTTCACTTTGAACCATCAAAGCTCTTTCCATACCATCCAAGATTGGAAGAAGTTCCAGTCCGGCCTGCTGGAAACGATATTTCTTTGTCATATCCGCTTCATTCTGCAGACGCTTTTTCATATTTTCTGTATCGGCATAGGCACGAGCTACATCGTTTTTAGCCTTTGCCAATTCTTCTTTCAAATTTTCGATCTCTGCTTCTAAAGGATTGACTTCTTCGACATTCGCTTCCTTGTCCGCATCATTCTGTTCTTTGATTTCCGGCTGTTCTTCCATCTTTTTTTCTTCTTTTTTCTCATTCTTTTTGCTCATCGTCATTTCCGCCTCCTTTTTGTGCAAAGACATCTTCAATCACGCTGGACATGTAATCCATCAGGGCAACCACTTTGGAATACTGCATTCGATTTGGCCCTACGACCATCAACTGCCCTTCCTCATCGTTGTTGTAATGAAATTTTGTCGTAACGACCGAACAATCTCCAATCTGCAACAACTCATTTCGCTGATCGATCTGAATCGCCACATTATCTTTTTGATCGGTCCACTGATGAAATAAGCTGGAGCTTTCCAATACAGCCATCAGCTCTTTCAGCTTATTTAAATCGCTGAATTCCGGTTGATACAACATATTGCTTCTTCCGGAAACCTTGACCTTTTCTGTGGCAAATCGCATAAATGCTGTCACAAAAGCTTCAAACAACACTTCGTGACGAACAACCTTGGCTGCCATCAAAGGCTCGATTTCTTTCATCTTGTCAACAACTTCACTGATTGGTGTTCCTACCAGCTGATCATTCAACAAATCCGTACATGTCTTAATATCCTGTACCGATACTTCTGTACCAAAATCAAAGACTTTATTCTCTGTATGGCCCTGATCGGTCACGATAATGCCTACCGCACTTTTTTCACTGATCGGAATCAGCTGTACATGCTGAAGCTTTTGTGAACGACTGTCCGGCCCTAAGACGATGCTCGTTAGATTGGTCATGTGACTTAAGATATCACAGCTTTTTTCTACAACTTCATCCAATGAATAATGTCTTTCGGAAAATACCTGCTGCAAGGAATGTTTCACATTGGCATCCAGGTTGGTTTCCATCAGATTCTCTACATAGTACCGATATCCTTTTTGACTGGGAACACGACCGCTGGATGTATGTGTTTTTTCCAGCAGGCCCACTTTTTCAAGGACTGCCATCTCGTTACGAATCGTAGCGGATGATACTGGAAAATCCAACAGCTTCATCAAAGTCTTTGAGCCGACTGGTTCTGCACATCGTGTAAATTCATCGACGATCGTTTTAAAGATGATTTTTTGACGTTGTGTCAGTTCCATATCCAAGGCCCCTTTCTAGCACTCTTGTTCTCTGTCTGCTAACAGTATATCATATTCTTTAGCAAACGCAAGATATTAGTGCTAAAAATTCAAGAAATTTTAAATGCTTTTTCTTGTTTTGGTTTGCTACAATAGAAACATGAAACAAATAGAGTTTATAAACACAACCATTTATGGGGCTGTGTCACTAAAAGATACGACTCGTCCCGATCAAAACAACATGGCTTTGCACGTATGTAATGATGAACAAGGTGTATTATCCAATCGAAAAGAGTTGGAAAAGATCACGATTCCTTTAGAAAACTGGGCTTTGCCATGGCAAAAACATACCGATCATTTTTACCATGTTACATCAAAAGATAAAGGAAAGGGGGCCTTTGATAAACATACCAGCATCATGGATGTCGATGCCCTTTATACAACCGAGCCAAATGTATTGATCGGTGTCTTTACCGCCGATTGTGTTGGTATCTTATTGGTCGATGAAACAACGCCTTGTCTTTGTGTGATCCACTCTGGATGGAAAGGAACCGTACAACAGATCACCGCAAAAACCGTAGATCACCTAATTCAAAATCAGCTTATCCATCCCAAAACTACACAGGCTTTTTTTAGCCCCAGCCTGCAGTTTGATTCTTTGGAAGTAGGCATGGAAGTCATAGAACAGATACAGAAGCTGCCTATAGACACTTCTATATTTATTCGCAGAGTGTCTAACGAAAAAGCTTTATTAGACAATCAGGGAATCAATGCCCAGATGCTGATCAATGCCGGTATCACAAAAGAAAACATTCATCTATCTTCCATCGATACGCTAACCAATATAGATAACGGATTTAGTTATCGCAGAAACAACCGTTTAAAGGAATTTCCTAAATGTGGTGAACATTTCACCTATGGCTATATAAAAGAAAAAACCTCGCATTGAGGTTTTTATGCCTTTTCAGGCAAAGGATGAATAATTTGTATCCGTATTAGGAGGATACAGATATGATTAGTGGTCCTCATGGACAAACTCATTGTAGCTAAAACCCATAAAAAAACAATTTATCCTTGTTATTTCGATGAAACAAAATATTTAAAATCGTTTTTCAAAAAGTTTTTAAACATAAAATCTTCTGAACAAAAATTTTCTATTCTTTCCATCTTTCGCTATAATACATTTGAAAAGAGGAATGGATATGTCCAGAAAAAAAGAACTTCGTCAATCAAAGATTCGTCAGATTTTATTAGAAGAAAGCCGAGTACGCGTAATCGATCTTGCCAGAAGATTGGGTGTCACACCGGAAACCCTACGTAATGATATCAGTGAGATGGAAGCACAGTCTTTACTGATTCGAGAACACGGCTATGCCCGTATTCAAAATCCGATGCAGGAAACACCTTTACTATTTCGAAATCAGGAAAATGCAGAAGCAAAAAAACGAGTCGGCATTCGTGCTTTGAACGAGATCCAGGATGGTTCGGTTGTCTTTTTGGATTCTGGAAGCACCGTTCTGCTAGGGATTCCTGCTTTGCAGGGTAAAAAAAGCTTGACCATCGTAACGAATTCTTTACCGTTAGCCCAACAATGCGCTGCCTTTAATTTCGATATTCTCTTTACCGGCGGTATGATTTATAATGCTGGATTACGCGCCTATGGAACCTTTGCCATTGAAATCATTGATCATGTACATATCGATCTAGCGATCATGGGAACTGACGGCTTTAGAGACTGTGAAGGTTTTACTTCCACCAACATCAATGAACTGGGATTTAAACGACATGTCATGAATCAAACCGAAAAGTTGATCATGGTCACGGACAGTTCCAAGTTTCATGACAAAGCCCCTTTTACATTTTGTAAATTCCGCGAATTTGATATGCTTGTGACCAATGAAATTTCACAGGACGATTTAAATCTTGTCAAAGATATAAAAAAGATCATCCAGGTCTAAGCCATAGGATGATCAATTGTTAATACAAGATATACTTTTTTATCCGATTTGATGTGCGCCAATAAATTTTCTTCAATTTGAGAAGGAGTCATTGTTTCATCATACGGAATGACCAGATCAAAGACCAGATTGACATGTGTTGGACCGGATACGATACGAAAATCATGAAAATTCCAGGAAACACCCAAAGCTTGTATCGCATCGGCGACAAGCTTTTTATAATGCTCAGTCAACGGATCATTGACTTTGACAGGATCCATATGTAGAACCAGTTCAATACCCATCTCTTTTTTGATTTCTCTTTCAATATTGTCAATGGCATCATGCACTTTAAAAATATCATCCGAAGCATCGACTTCCACATGTGCACTGGCAAACAACCGATTGGGTCCATAATTATGAATCATCAAATCATGAACGCCTAATACTTCCGGGCTCTTTAAGATAAAGCGATCTATTTTATTCACCAAGTTCGGGTCTGGCGCTTCTCCCAATAGCGCATTTAAAACCTCACGAATCAAGGTATAAGCATTATATAAGATAATGAATGAAACGATAATACCCATGTACCCATCTAAATTCCATCCAACTAACGGAGAAATCAATGTCGATAAAAAGACAGCACCCGTTCCCATGACATCACTGATCGAATCTAGTGCCGTAGCCTCCAACAAAGAAGAATCATATACTTTAGAAAGTTTTTTATTGTAGGCATACATCCATAATTTAACGACGATGGAAATGCCTAAGATCACAAGTGTAACAATACGAAAATCAATCGCTGAAGGATGCAGGATCTTTTCGATACTTTCTTTAGCCATTTCAATACCGATATATCCTACGATCAATCCCACAAACAAGGAAGCAATGGTTTCACTTCGCTCATGGCCAAAAGGATGATCCTCATCCGCCGGTTTATTAGATACAACAAAAGAGACGATGGAAATGATATTGCTGCAGGCATCGGACAAGTTGTTGATCGCATCGGCACGAATGGAAACGCTATTGACAATCACTCCGATAACATATTTGATCACAAATAAAAACAGGTTAGCTAAAATCCCAATAAAACCGCATAGTCTTCCTACAGCACTTCTAACACCTGAATCTTTCGTGTTCTGATAATCTTTTACAAATCGTTTGACTAATAAATTTACCATACCGCGATTGTATCAAAACACTTTAAGGCATTCAATCAATTTTAGTTACGTTATTCTTACTTTTATGGTACAATACTTGGGCATGGAGACGTATCGAAGTGGTCATAACGAGCTCGACTCGAAATCGAGTTGCCTTCACGGGCACGTGGGTTCGAATCCCACCGTCTCCGCCATATTCATTTTTTCAAAAAATTGAAGCGGTAAAAACTAGTGTATGATTAGTAATTTACTGCTTTTTTACGTTTTAAAGGTCGTCTCCTTTCGAACCTATTTAAGCAGTTCGAAAGGAGTTTTTTTTATATGAAGGAAAATAAATCGATCTGTCGAAAAAGGATCACAATGCAGATGATAGAGGACTTTACCTACAAAACCAAGATTTACATAAAGCTTTTTTCCATACTTAGTATAAATGCCTCATGTCAATTCAAACTGCTTAAATCTCGTTCAAAATTAGGGTAGCGTCAAGAATTATGTGTAAAAGTATATCCTTGGTAAAGCAGATTAGCTCTTGAACCAATCTTCTCTAGTTGTTTGTCCAAAACCTCTATGTACGTGATTCATGTTTTTCTCGTTGTAACGATTGAATTGAATCACAAGGTATTTCTCTTCAGATTTTTCCGTTGGAAATTGTTCTTTCTTTTTGAAACTTCGTTTTAATTGTTTATTGTTTCCTTCAATCAGATTTGTTGAATAAATCGTATGCCTAACACTTTCTGGGTAATCATAGAATGTAAACAGATAGTCATTGTTGCTGAGACTTTTCACCATTGATGGATATTTGTGTTTCCACTTATCGATG
>NZ_ATUT01000004.1 GCF_000420345.1 Faecalicoccus pleomorphus DSM 20574
TTCCATATTTTGTATCAAACTTTCTTTGATAGGAACCATTTCTAGAATTTTCGTTATTGGTTCTAGCGTATGGTTCATAATCAAGAAAAGCCGTCAACTCATATGCGAGTATTTCATTGAGAGATTTCTCCAACTCTGAACGAAACAGTTCAGTTACAGCCTGTTCAAAAGCTGGAAGATTGTTGTCATTAGAAAATAGGTTTTTCATTAAAGATGTAGTAAAATAGTTCATGGGTATATTCCTTTCGTAAATTGTTTTTGGTCGAACTAATTTTACTAAGGATATACCTTTTTTTCTATATTTCCAGAAAAACGAATTTACACAAGATATTTTATGCTATCAAAATTAGTAGAATTAAATAAATTGACAGAATTTCATAAGGATTAAAAGAAAATATTAACAACATATGCACAAAATTTTTTTCTATCAGTTATATATGATATAGGATTATTCAGATCCTAATTTGGATTTTTTCATTTATGCGACCACCAGCCCTTTATTGAAGGCTATAAAAAACAATCAATACGAAAATCACCATGATTCTTTTTCTTTACTTGATCATTCAAGCATGGTCTTAACGACAATCTACTACATAATCCATATAAACTTTATTTAATTATTACGTGTAGCGGCATAAAGTTATACCCGAAAAGGTATAACTGAATAAAATCAGAGATAAAATATACCCGATCGAGATGAAAAGTCGGAAAGTTTTATCAACTGTACTATTAAATTGGGGAGATAGAAATTAAAGAAATTCATGTTTCCCCTTTATTTATGCGATTTTCTAAAAAAAATCCAAATAGATTGGAAAATTATTTTTTATACTTTTTAGTTATTCGAATTGAGCTGTTCATAACTTGTTATATGCTTATGAAAAAAGAGTGGTCAATCGTAAAGACTGACCACTTTGTGCGATACTGGATATACCTGTTAAAACAGGCTTTGAAAAGCAACTACATACAAACGATTTTTCTAACTGTATTTGCTGTCCTTATCGTTAATTTTTTACTGATATTTACATTTGCCGTCTTAGACCACCAATTTGTCTTTTGATATTCTTTTCGACTAAAAGACCAGAATACAATTTCTTTGTATTCCTTTATTTTTTCCAATCCCTCTTTAGGCTCTCCGATTTCGTTATATACATCTTTGTATGTAGCAGGTGGAATGATAAAAACCAAATTGTCATAAATCTCCTTATTTTCATTTCCCCACCAGTCAGGCGCATGATGTAAAATGTCCTCAAGCTTTTCCTTCGATGTGATAAAAACAGGAATATCTAAATGAAACTGATTTTTAATCATTTCCTCAATTTGACTTGTAATCTTAATTCTATCAGTTTCATCACTTGAAAAAATCACATTGCCACTGTTCAAATAGGTTTTAACCTCTGTATAATCAAGTCTTTCAAAACATTGTTTTAATTCTATCATCGAAATTTTATTTTTACCGCTTATATTGATACCTCTTAATAAGGCAACGTATCTTTTCATGTTTACATACTCCTTCATAACTTCTAATTTATAGAGATATTATACCTTTTTTCAATATTACCAAACGGGTTTTAGGGCAAATATACAAAATGTTATTTTGCCAAATTACTAAAAAGTGTTATCTTACCAATTCATTAGTACAGTTTAAAAGCCAGAATCCTATGTCCTGGCTTAAAGTGTATATTATGATTGATTGTTTAAAATCTTTACTTTGTTAAAATCTGTAAGATCCAGTCTTTATCCTGTGTAGTCTTCATTTTTTCTAAGACCGCTTCATCTTCCAGTGCAGTACAAACTTTGGATAAAACTTCCATATGTTCCCCACCTTTACCGGCAATGCCAATGACTAGTTGTGCTTTTTCTTCACCGAATGTTACACCATCTGGATACTGCAACAGCACGATACCGGTTTTCTTGATGGTATCATCTCCATGTGTTGTACCATGCGGAATAGCCAATCCCATACCGATATAGGTCGTGACAATTTTTTCACGCTCTAACATTGCAGGTACATAATCTTGCGTAACATAACCTAATTGAACTAACAGCTCGCCGGAAGCAGTAATAGCTTCTTCTTTAGAAACTGATTTTTGTCTTAACAAAATACCATCTTTGATCAATACATCTGATGCGAATAAAGAACTTGTTTCTTCTTCTGGTTCTTCCGATGTTGCCTCTGTCACTAAGGCATCTCCTGTAGAAAGCTGGAAATACAATTCATCAAGGGCCGGATCCGCCAGGAAATTCTTAATAGTAACCAAAACCGCCTGTGGCGCACAGACTTTGGCCCGATCCTGCAGTACAGTTTGCACAACGGCAATGTCACAATCTGAAGGTATATTATCGACAGAAGTATTTGTCACTACAATATCCGGACGAACCGATTTTAATCGATTTCTAAATTTTGTTGCACCCATTGCACTGGATCCCATACCGGCATCACAGGCAAAGACAATTTTCTTCGCATTGAAAATATTTTGTGCACTGATCAATCCTTTTGCCTGTGCTTTCATTCCACTGACTTGATTTTTGGCTTCTTCCAAAGACTGTGATTTTGTACTTGTCATTTTAATGATCGGACTGGCAACCGCAAAGGATACACCGGCGCCAAGTATAACACCTATTGCGGTAGGAATGATCGCATCCTTGGGAGCCATCGACATAAACGCAATGATCGATCCCGGAGAAGCCGGTCCCTGCAAGCCACATCCCATCAATGCATAGAAGGCAATTGCACATATGTTTCCTAAAATCGGTGCAACGATCACAATCGGATTCATTAAAATATAAGGGAAATAAATCTCATGAATTCCACCAAAGAAATGAATGATGATCGCACCCGGTGCGGAATCTTTAGTTGCCTGATCCTTGGAAAAGATCCAATAAGCTAACAACACGCCGAGTCCCGGCCCAGGATTGGCCTCCAACATATACATGATCGAGCGACCGGTTTGGGAAGCTTGTTCAATACCAATCGGTGTAAAAATGCCATGATTGATCGCATTATTTAAGAACAGTACTTTGGCCGGTTCCACAAAAATTGCGACCAACGGTAAAAGGGCATGATTGATGAGAACGTTGACCCCCATCGTTAATATTGCTAAGATAGCTTCCATCAATGGACCAATCAGATAGTATCCAAAAATCGCCAGGATCATACCGAAAATGCCGACCGAGAAATTATTGATCAACATCTCAAAACCGGCTGGCATATGGCCTTCCATCATCTGATCGAATTTTTTGATGATCCATCCGGCCAATGGCCCCATAAACATCGCTGCCATCAACATCGGCTGTCCATCGACACCGCCTACACCGGCAATACATCCCATGATGGCAATCGCACCCATAACCATTCCACGATCTTTTCCAATCATTCGACCGCCTGTTGCGGCAATTAAAACCGGTAATAGATACGTTAACATATATGGTTGAATGGATGCCAGCTGCTCATTAGGAAACCATCCATCCGCTATAAAAAGGGCTGTGATAAATCCCCAGGCAATAAAAGCGCCAATATTTGGCATGACCATCGCCGATAGGAACTTACCAAATCTTTGAAGTGCATTTTTCATATTATTCTTCCTTACTAGAAAGTTGGGGAAGAGCTTATAGAATCGTTACCCCCATACTTTCACATTCTTCTTTAAATGATTCAGGAAGATGGAAATCACTGACTATGATATCGGCTTCTTTCATCGAACAGAATTGATAGGAGCCATCTTTATCGATTTTAGAAGAATCCATCAAGATCACGACCTTGCGAGCATTTTGAATCGCAATTCGTTTGACCTGTGCATCCTGATACGATTCACAAGTAAAACCAGAGTTTTTGCTGAAACAAGTTACGCCCATAAATACAGTATCAAAATTGACATGTTCCAAAAATTGAACCGCATCGACACCTGTCACTGACAAAGAATTTACATTGATGGTGCCCCCAGCTAACATACAATGAGCCTGTTTCAAACGAGACAGCTCTACTGCACAGGAAATCGAATTAGTAAAGATGGTGCAAGGCTGATCCTTTAAAACATTCGACAACATGGTTGTTGTGCTGCCAGAATCAATAAAAATTGTTTGATTTGGTTTCACCAGTTCTAACGCCTTACGGGCAATTATCTTCTTTTCTTCTGTATTTCGAATATAACGTTTCTTTAGTACATCATCATTTCCTGTAACGATTTCCAGAGACTTAGCTCCTCCATGGATACGAACCAGCTTTTGTTGTTCATCCAATGCTTTTAAATCGGTTCTTAATGTCATATCCGAGACTGAGGGAAAATGTTCCTTCAATTGATTAAACGTTACATTTCCTTGTTCATTGACATAGCGAACGATATCATTTCTTCGCTTTTCCATACCTTCCATATATAAACCTCCTGCAGCCTATCTGCAGGAGCAGACAGACTAAGCTTCTTCTTTAAAATGATGCAACAGGTATTCTTCAGCTTCCGGGCACCATAATCCTTTATTAGCTTCCACAATGTCCGCCAGCTTTCCATAACGAGAATCCTGTGCCTCTTTGGAACGCAGATCTTCCAATGCAATTAATGGCATAGAGATATGCGTATAGATCAATTTCTTTCCTCCGGGGATCTTTGGCAAATTTAATGTCGTTTCGGCAGCCGCATCCAAACCGCCAATATGTGTTACCATAACAGCCGGGTTGATTCGTCCTTGTGCCGTCAACTCCAAAGATTCTATCATATCCGCTGTATTTCCACCGGTTGTTCCCATCACATGCGTAGAATTATAATGCACATCATAGAAATTCATCTTTGCGCTAAACTGATTATCCGTTGGACCGGCAAAGAAATTCAAACAGCCATCTCTGCCTAATACGCCGCTGGATTGTTCGACAACAGCCGCAACCGGTGCATAACAGAATACATCATCAAAGCCTGTTCCACCTGTCATTTCGCGTAAATATGCCACTGGATCTTCTAATTTACCTGTATTCACAAAGTGCAAGTCAATGCCGTCTTTTTTGGCATCTTCGATTGGAAATAAATGGGCTGCCCGATCCAAACGTTCCTGATTTACATCCGTCACTACAATCATACTAGGACGAATATCACGATGCAAAGCATAGGTCAATGCGCCTAATCCCATCGGTCCGGCCCCAGCCATGATGGCAAGCTTTCCACCTTTTTTGATGCCCATCTCATGGGTATAGACGCCCATTTTTGTATGATAGGCTGCATTAAATGCCCCAATACTGCATGACATCGGTTCAGCCAGGGAAGCTTCGTAATATGCTTTTCCTTTATACTCTAACAGACATCCTAACTCCATAACTTCGGCAGGAATGATACAATATGTCGCATCACCTCCGAAAAACTCATAAGAATAACCCGGTGACCACATTGTTCCTTTGTAGTTTAGCGCCGGCTGCAGTGTAAATTTCATGCCCGGTTTAAACTTGTCTTGGTGTTTGGCGCCGACCTTGACGATATCACCGGCCATTTCATGTCCCATAATAGCCGGATGATCGGCTACATCTTCATGCACTCTCTTGTGTTTCGTTCCTAGAATAGCACATTTATAAGTGGACATACAAATGCTATCGGAGACAACCTTGACCAAGATTTCATCTTCTTTAATTTCCGGTAATTCAAATTCATCTAACCGTAAATCATTCGCACCATGTAAGCGTACTGCCTTAACTTTCATTTTAACAACTCCTTTCCCTTTTTATTGTCGTTTCAAAAGTTACAACCCTATATTATCACGATTATTCTTGTTGTCAACTGTTAAAACAACAATTTTTATTTGACTTTCAACAATTCTAATGCTATTCTGTACTTGTCAATCAGATAGATGAAAAGGAGACACATTATGATCTATACCGTTACTTTTAACCCCTCATTAGATTACATTATTCAAGTCGATCATTTTACCACCGGTCAAATCAACAAAACCACCTATGAAAAGATCCTTCCCGGTGGAAAAGGAATTAATGTAGCTATCGTTTTAGCCAATTTTGGTCATGAAAGCACAGCTTTAGGCTTTATGGCTGGTTTCACCGGAAAAGAAATTGAACATCGTTTGGAAAACTTTGGTTGTTCTTCATCCTTTATCCAAGTCAAAGAAGGACTTTCCCGTATCAATGTCAAAATGAAATCCGATGAAGAAACCGAAATCAATGGAATGGGCCCTGCTATCCAGCAGGAAGATATTGATAAACTGTTTGATCAACTCAAAGTATTAACCGATCAGGATGTTTTAGTTATCTCCGGAAGCATCCCAAAAACATTACCCGATACAATGTACGAACAAATCATAGAATATGTACAGCCGAATCACTGCAAGGTTGTAGTCGATGCCACGAATACGTTATTGATGAAAGTCTTGCGCTATCATCCATTTCTAATCAAACCCAATAATATTGAATTAGGTGAAATCTTTGATGTAACCTTAAACACGCAGGAAGAAGTCCTCCCTTATGCACATAAACTGCAGGAACTAGGTGCTCGTAATATTCTAGTATCGATGGCTGGTCAAGGAGCCGTTTTATTGGATGAGAATGGTAAAGAATATCGATTGCCGGCTCCGAAAGGAAATGTGATCAATTCCGTTGGTGCCGGTGATTCTATGGTAGCTGGTTTTATCTCCGGTTGTATTGAATCTAATTATGATTATGAATATGCATTTTTAAAAGGTGTGTGCAGTGGCAGTGCCAGCGCTTTTTCAGAAAACCTTTGTACCAAAGAAGAAGTAGAGACTTTAATGAACATCATGAAATAATAAAAAAGAAGGAGCTGTGATGGATAGTATCAAATCCATTCCAGTTCCTTCTTCGTTTAAAATACTATTTGTACCAATAACATATAAAATACTGTTCCTGTCGCAATAGACAACAACATATTTCGTTTCCAAAGATGAATACCAATCACCACAAGGATTGCCAAGAGTTCCGGAATCGCATGATTGCCACTCCATAAGCTGACATTTCTTAAACAGTAAATGATCAAAAGTCCAAATAAAGCTCCCGGTAACACTTTTCCTAAATATTGAATATATTTTGGGGTTTCTTTGTGGGCCGGAAAGACTAAAAAAGGAAGAAAGCGGGTAATCATCGTTCCCAAGACACACATGGCAACCGTTATGATTTGTTGTACAAGGCTCATACTATATCCTTCTCCTTTTCTTCCATGCTTTTTCTGGCAACACTCAAACAAACTAATATGCCGGAAATGGCAGGAATCATAAAATTATCCGCACCAAAGAATATCAACATCAACAAAGAAACACTCAATCCAATATATGAACTCAAATGGTTCTTGTCTTTTAGATACTGTTCTAAAAAGATCACCACAAACATAGCAGTCATCACAAAATCTAAACCTTCGGTATTAAACATGATCAAAGAGCCAAATAAACCACCTAACGTAGCTCCCAATACCCAATAAATCTGATTCAGTAAAGTCACAAAGAACATGAACCAGCCTGAATCCACATCTTTGGGAATATCGGCTGTATAGTTCACAGAAAAAGTCTCATCACACATACCAAAGATCAAATAGATCTTTTTCCAACCCATTCCTTTAAATCGATCCAACATGGAAATTCCATAAAAAATATGGCGCGCATTTAAGATCAAAGTGACAATAAATGCCTGCAAGGGATTAAAAGCCCCCAACAAAAAATTGACACAGACAAATTCCACACTTCCCGCAAAGATCGTCATGGCCATCAACATCGGATACCAGAAGCTAAAACCGGATACATGCATATAAATTCCATACGACATCCCCAAGAATAAGAAACCCGTCATAATCGGAATGGTATGGGGAAAAGCACATTTCAACGCTTTCATTTTTACATTTGTTTTCATGCACAATACCTTACCACCAAGTTTTTATTCATTCAATATGAAACCATGATAAAATAGAAACCATGAAACAAGTAACCGTAGGTATTTTAGCCCATGTCGATGCCGGAAAAACCACCAGTATCGAAAGTATGTTGTATATAGCCGGAAAGCTGAAAAAGACCGGGCGTGTCGATCATCAAGATGCATTTTTAGACTACGATTCCCAGGAAAGAGAGCGTGGGATCACGATCTATTCCAAGCAGGCCTTTTTCCACTATAAAGATACTGATATCACCATTATAGATACACCCGGCCATATTGATTTTTCCAGTGAAATGGAGCGTTCTTTACAAGTGTTAGATCTGGCCGTATTGTTGATCAACGGGCAAGATGGAGTACAATCCCATACCAAAACCATCTGGGAATGTTTAGAACACTATCATGTTCCTGTTTTGATCTTTGTCAATAAGATGGATATATCCTATCAATCTCAAGCTGATCTATTACAAGATCTACAGACGCATTTATCCTCGAATATCATTGATATGACATTAGATGATGCCCAAGAACAAATCTCTTTATGTGATGAAGCGCTATTGAATGAGTATTTAGAGAACAACACATTATCCAAAGACAGCTTACAAATCAGCTTTGCCAAACGAACATTTTTTCCGGTTCTTTTCGGAAGCGCCTTAAAAAATGAAGGCATCGATGTATTAATGGATACGATCATTGATTTATCTCTGGAAAAAGAATATCCAGATGAATTTGGTGCCCGCGTCTTTAAGATCACAAAAGATGAACAGGGAAATCGTTTAACCCACATCAAGATCACCGGAGGAAGCCTAAAGCCAAAACAAATGATTACAGAAACAGAAAAGGTCGATCAGATTCGATTGTACAATGGTCAAAGCTATCAGCTGCTTACACAAGCACATGCCGGTATGATCGTCAGCTTAAAAGGAATAGAAAATCTTTCTATTGGCCAGGGACTTGGTTTTGAAAAAGACAGTCTTGCCCCTTCTCTATCTGCCTATTTAAATTATCGTCTTTTGTTGCCGCCGGATAAAAAACCGATTGAAATGATGCCGGTCTGTGATCAACTGATGAAAGAAGATCCCAGTCTTGAAATCGAATATAATGAAAATACCCATCAGATTTCTTTACGCCTGATGGGCGAAATACAAATGGAGATCCTCCAAAAGAGGATTCAGGAACGCAGTGGTGTAACTGTCGGATTTGGTTTGGATCATGTACTCTATAAAGAAACCATTGCCGATAGTGTCATAGGTATGGGGCACTTTGAGCCTTTGCGTCATTATGCCGAGGTTCATGTACGACTTGATCCATTACCTCGAGGAAAAGGGTTGCAGTTTGAAAACGAAGTCAAAAGCGATGATTTAGCTTTAAACTGGCAAAGATTGATCCTAGGCCATCTACAGGAAAAAGTACATCGAGGGGTGTTGACCGGTTCACCAATCACCGACATGAAAATCACACTGATTGCCGGCAAAAGTCATTTAAAGCATACCGAAGGCGGTGACTTTCGACAAGCCACATATCGCGCTGTACGCCAGGGATTAAAAATGGCACAGTCCATCCTGCTAGAGCCGTATTATCGATTTATATTGACTTTACCATCGGAGCGTTTAAGTAAAGCTCTCTATGATTTAGATCTAAGAAAGGCAAAGGTAGAAATCAAAGAAGTCGGTTCACAACAGATGGAAATCACAGGGATTGCCCCGGTACGTACCATGATGAACTATCAAAATGAAGTCATTGCCTACACAAAAGGACTAGGAAAATTCAGTTGCGCACTCGATGGCTATTATCCTAGTGAAGAACAGGATAAAATCGTTGAGGAAATTGGATATGACAGCGAATCCGATCTCAGAAATCCAACCGGATCTGTTTTCTGTGCCCATGGTTCCGGTTTCTATGTTCCTTATGATGAAGTCCAGGAATATATGCATATTCAAACCAAGAATCAAAACACTTCCTCTTATCAGGCAGTTAAGCATACAGTCAAAGAAGAGGAACTGAAGAAAGTCTTCAACAGTCTTGGTGGGCGAAATAAAAAAGAAGAAAAGAAACCGAGAAAGCCTAAAAAGAAAATTGATTTTGATACACAGCCAAAAGAAGTTGTGCAAAGAAAAGAAGACTGCTTGATCATTGACGGCTATAACATGATCTACAGCTGGGACAATTTAAAACCTTTGGCTGCTCATAATATCGAATCGGCTCGTGATGCCCTGATCGATGCGATTTCTAATTATCAAGGCTATCGACAAATTAAGATCTTGTTGGTGTTTGATGGATATCGGGTTCCTAATAATTATGGTTCATCTTATCGACAGGGTGGATTGGATGTCATCTATACAAGAACCGGACAAAGTGCCGATCAGTACATTGAAAGAAAGGTTCATGAGCTAAAGGATAAATATCGCATCACGGTCGCAACCAGTGATGGCTTGATTCAAAATTCCATCTTAGCGAACGGAGCTCGTCGTATGTCCAGCAAAGAACTGGAAAACCAGGCATTATCGATCAACAAAAAAGCATTGCATCATCTGCAGCAGAATCACTAAATTCTGCTTGCCTACGCAATGCTTTTCTTTTGTGCCGCAAAGACCCAAAAACCTTTATCACGATTTACTTTTCGTACTGCGCATCCTTTTTCTTCCAAATACTGAATAGCGCTTTGAGCACCATGTTGTTTACGCATCACCAGCCAAAAGCGACCATCATTTTCCAAATGTTCCAAACATTCATCAAACAAGCGATAAATCACTTTTTTCCCGGTGCGAATCGGTGGATTCAATAAAATACATTCAAATTGACCTTCGCACACACCATCCTGACAAAACACATGCGCTTGTACATGGTTTTCGACTATGTTCTTTTTCGCAAGTTCAACAGCCTTTTCATTGATATCGATCATAGTCACCCGGGCATCCCATTCTTTTTGGCAAACGATACCAACAGGTCCGATACCACATCCAAGATCCAACACCGAAGAAGGTCTGTTCTCTTCTTTTAACACCGTTTCCAACAAGATCCTTGTTCCGGTATCCAATTTATCCTTACTGAAAACTCCGGAATTTGAATGAAGTCTATAAGATTTTCCGTTTATCTGAAAAGAAAGAATTTGTGGCTTATCTTGTAAGGTCTTATCATTTTCAAAATACTGACTCATGCGTTTATTATACATTGGAAAATAAAAAAGCGCCAACACTAAGTCAGCGCAATTTCTTTACTTTTCTACTTCAAAGACAACAGCTCCTAAAGCCGGTACATTCACTTCAATCATGAATGGTTGATTATGTCTAGGAATACGGATAGAGTGACATGTCTGTGGTGTCTCATTATCCCAGGTACCATGGTATTTCTTCCATTGCGTATTCAATATTTCTTTATAGACCCCTTTATCCGGCACACCGAACTGTTGGTGATCATAACCATTGGTAGAGAAGTTTAAAATAATGACATAATCTTTCTTCTCTCCTCGACGAATATAGGAGAACATATTTTGCGATTGATTATCGGCATCGATCCATTGAAAACTGGACCAGTCATAATCTTTATTCCAGAAGGCATCATTTTCGTAATATAACTTACCTAAGTCTTCAAAGAAATGTTCAAAGGCATCATGCATCGGATATTCACGCAAGAACCAGTCACAGCTCTTTTGTTCATCCCATTCACGCAGCTGTCCGATATCATTTCCCATAAAGTTCAGTTTCTTACCAGGATGCGTAAACATATACGTATATAAAGCACGTGCCTGAGCAAATTTATCATCATAGCTTCCCCACATCTTATCTACGATCGTACACTTTCCATGTACCACTTCATCATGGCTAAACGGCAAGATAAAACGTTCTGAATAGAAATAAGCCATAGAGAAAGTCACATCATAATGATGCCATTGACGATAGATTGGGTCTTTCTTTAAATAAGCTAAGGTATCATTCATCCATCCCATATCCCATTTATAGTCAAATCCAAGTCCACCATCCAATGTAGATTTTGTAACATTTGGAAAATCGGTAGAATCTTCCGCAATCAACATAATGTTTCCGTTATGTGCTTCATTCAGCATATAATTCATCCGCTTCATGAAATCACAGGCGCCTTCATTAACCCCATTGTTTTTATTGCCGTGCCAATAGATCGCATTAGAGATCGCATCCATGCGCAATCCATCAAAATGATACACTTCCAGCCAGAAATTGGCAGCACTCATTAAGAAAGAACGTACTTCTTCTTTCCACAGGTTAAAGTTTAATGTATCCCATTGGGAATTGGCATCTTCTTCTCGATCGTACTCATACGTTGGTGTTCCATCAAACAGACGAAGTGCATAATCATCGCGTACAAAGTGAACCGGCACAAAATCCATGATGACACCGATACCCGCCTTATGCAGTTCATTGACAAAACGCATCAGCTGTTTATTTGTTCCATAACGTGATGTGCTGGAGAAATATCCTGTACACTGATAGCCCCATGAACCATCAAACGGATATTCATTTAAAGGCATAACTTCTACATGAGTATAATGTTTTTGCTTACAGTGAATAATCAATTCTTCAATGATCTGGTCATAATGTACGAAGTCTTCCATATCTTCGTCCTTAATCCAGCTTCCTACGTGCATTTCATAAATATTCACTGGTGAATCAAAACCTTTGTTTCGCTTCTTCATCCATTCGTGATCTTCCCATTCATCAAATTTCAAAGAAGAAATGATACTGGCATTATTGGGTCTTAACTCACTGTAAAAGGCATATGGATCGACTTTATCGATCGTATCTCCATTTGCACGCACGACACGATATTTATAAGAATCTCCTTCTTTGGCATTTCGTATCGTGCAAGACCAAATACCCTGATCGTCTTTCTTCATGACATTCTTTTTTTCATCCCAGTTGTTAAATGTTCCGATAACGGAAATGGATTGAGCATGAGGTGCCCAAACTTTAAATTCAACAGATTTTGGTTTAACATGCGCTCCGAAAATATTATACGCTCTTAATTCTCTTCCTTCAAAAAAGGCTTTTGTCTTTTTATGGTCCATAAAACCCGAACCTCCTTAACTTCATCTTCTATTTTACAACGCTTTAAAACGTTAGAAAAGATGCTTTTTAGACAAAATGATAACGATTACACAAATAAAACAAAATGTCTAATAAAAATTGGACTCTTTTTAAGTTTCGTATAATCGTATTGAAACTCTTAAAAATCTATGGGAAAATATCTCTTGCGAAAGGGTGTTTAACTATGAATCAATCCGATATCAATTACCAAAATTATGTGAACGCATTAAAAAATGAACTGGTTCCTGCCATGGGATGTACCGAGCCGATTGCCATCGCCTATTGCGCTGCCACAGCCTTTAAAAACTTAGGTGAAAATTGTGATCAGGTTCTTATTGAAGCCAGTGGAAATATCATAAAGAACGTTAAAAGCGTGACAGTGCCGAATACGGATGGATTAAAAGGAATTGAAGCGGCCGCTGCTGCCGGCATCGTTGCGGGAGATGCCGATAAAAAGCTGGAAGTCATCAGTCAGGTAACCAAAGAACAAAAAGAAAACATCCATTCTTTTTTGAAATCGATTCCTATTACCGTTAAACCGTTAGATTCTGTCATTCCTTTAGATCTGATTGTGACGGTGCATAGTGAATCACATTCTGTTTCAGTTCGTATTGCCGGTGGGCATGATCATATCCTATGGATCAAAAAAGATGGAGAGCTCATTTTTGATGGGAAAACCATTTCTGAATCAAGTACTGTTGATCATTCCTTTATGCGCGTTAAAGATATCATTGATTTTGCCAACTGCGCAAATTTAGAGGATGTCAAAGAAACCTTGGATCGTCAGATTTCTTACAACATGGCGATTGCCCAAAAAGGAATAACAGAAAGCTATGGAGCAAATATTGGTAAGATCCTTTTAGAAAGAGATCCTGATAATCTTCTCAACAAGGCAAAAGCCTATGCGGCAGCTGGCAGTGATGCGCGAATGAGTGGATGTGAGTTGCCTGTTATTATCAATTCCGGAAGTGGCAATCAGGGAATGACTGCCAGTATTCCTGTTATCGTCTGGGCAAAAGAAAAGAATCTAAGTTCGGACAAATTATATCGAGCACTTTTGATTTCCAATCTGATTACCATGCATTTAAAATATGGCATTGGAAAGTTAAGCGCCTATTGTGGTGTTGTCAGTGCCGGTGTAGGGGCCGCCTGTGGTATCTGTTATTTGGAAGGCGGCGATCTGCATGCGATATCTCATACTTTGGTCAATGGTATCGCGATGATTTCCGGTACAGTTTGTGATGGAGCCAAACCGAGCTGTGCAGCCAAGATTGCCAGCGCTTTGGAAGCCGGTTATTTAGGCTATGAAATGTATAAAAATGGCCAGCAGTTTAAAGATGGGGAAGGTATTGTGACCAAAGGTGTAGAAAATACGATCCGAAACATTTCTTTATTAGCCAAGGAAGGTATGAAAGAAACGGATAAAGAAATCATTGAGATCATGACCGGTAATCGTTGTTGATAAAAAAACATTTTAAAATAAAAGGAACCTCTGGTTTTACTCCCAGAGGTTTTGTTGTTTTGATATGAATCAAGGAAAACTTTGTTTTGTCTTGCAATGACTTATGATTGTCTTCTTTTTAGCACAACTAGAATGCCAGCTGATAAAACCGATACAACACCTGCCACACTCGCTAGCTTTGCCCCAAACGAAGTTGCGGTGTTTGTGCCTTTGGCTTTATCCGTGTTTTTATGCGATGCAGGTTTTTGTGCTAAAGAAGATTCTTCTTTCTGATCTGATTCCTGATTATTTTGTTTATCTTGAACAGTTACCGTAATGGTCTTAGAAGCACTGGCCCCTTGAGAATCCGTTACCGAATAGGTCAATTGGTATTTGCCGGCTTTTCCCGGTTCAATGCTGCCTGATACCACCACTTTATCAGTAAGATTTCCATCTTCTGCATCCGTGGCTGATACACCATTCATTGGATCAAAACAATCTCCTACTTGCATAGTGACATCCTGGACATGGAGCACAGGAACCGTATTCGTGATCAAAGAAGGTTTAGTAAAGGCAGTATAAGAAATTTTTGCCTTGTCTAATGTTTGTTGTGTTTTTGATCCTGCCTGCACATAGATTGTATCGATGCCTTTTAACGCATTGGTTCCTACATACGTGATGTTGTTTGGAAGTGTGATTTCTGTTAATTGATTACAACTGTTAAAGGCATTTGGACATAAACTTGTCAGACTTTGTGGCAGTTTTACACGGACTAAATTGTGACATGTATTAAAAGCTTCTCTTCCAATGGAAGTTACACCATCGGGTATTGTAATTTCTTCCATGGCCGTTCCATAGAAGGCTCGTGCCCCAATTGTCTTTAAAGTGCCTGGTAATGTGATTTTTGAAAGATTATCATTGCCATTGAACGCATAATCACCAATCTTTACTACGCCTTCAGGAATCACAACACTGGTCATTTCATCATTGGACCAGAAGCTATAACTACCGATTTCTGTGACTGGTTTTTGAGCAATTGTAGATGGAATGACAAGATCTTTATCATCGCCTCGATAATCGGTAATCGTTACATTTCCCTGATTGACAGTATAAACGTAATCCCCTTCCACTCCCTCTACATGAATTGTACAAGTCGCAAAGGCCGGAGCATCTTGCCCTTCATTCTTTCCAACACTGGTTGCCGTGATGATAGCCGTTCCTTCATTCACAGCTGTCACTAAGCCATTTTCATCAACCGTGGCAACAGCATCGTTGTCTGTTGTCCAAATGAGATCTGTATTGGTTGCATCTCCGGAATACGAATTTAAACGCAACTGAAATGTATCCCCCTGTACCAATTCTTTTTCATCTTCATTCAGTCCAATACTGATAGGATAGACTTCCGGATCTATTTCCTGGTAATTGTATTTTGTTCCAATTGCTTCGATTGTTGTCGATCCTTTATTCACTTTAAGCTGAATCGATCTTTCAAAGCTGGTAGAAGTTAAACTGGTAATATTGTCGGGTAATGTGAGTGTCGTTAACGCATCGCAATCGGCAAAAGCATTTGAACCGATTTTATATAAAGACTGTGGTAAATCAACAGTACTTAAACTTGTACAATTATTAAATGCATCATTGGCAATTTCTTTTACACCTTCCGGCAATGTGATAGAAGATAAACTCGTGCAATACGCAAAGGCCCCTTGTGAGATAACCGAGATGTTACCGGATATACTCACCTGTCTTAAAGAACGATTGGCCCGAAACGCATTCTTTCCTATCGAAGTGACACTGGAAGGAATCACTACAGAGGTTAACTTTTTACTCATAAAGGCATTGTCCTGAATCGATGTTACCGTTTTCCCTGGATCGTACTTGGAATCTGAAGATCGGTTTTAGTTCCTGTGTATCCGATGATCATAACTTGATCATTCTCGATCTTATACTTTAATCCCTGATACAAACCATTAACACTGACTACACAAGTTGCGGAAGCCGGTTCGGATTGTCCTTCATTTTTTCCAACACTGGTCACCGTAATCTTGGCTGTACCGGCCCCTACAGCAGTAAGGGTCCCATTCTCGACTTTCACTACGTTTTCATCACTGGAAGTCCAAACCACTTCCTTATTTGTGATATCGGAGCCTTTATAACCCACAGAAATTTTTTCAGTTTCTCCTTCATCTAGTGTAAGTGTTGATGAAATAGATAATCCCGTTGGATAGATTTCTTCTGGCTTTTGATCTGAAACAATAATCGTACAAACCGCTTGTATAGTTGGCGATCCTGTAACAGTAGCTGTAATTTCTGCCTCTCCTTTTTGGTGGGTTATTAGATTTCCGTTGGCATCAACAGAAACAATCGAAGGGTCACTCGAACTCCAGCTGATACCCGTTGTCTTGTCCCAATTTTGTGCACCGGTAACCGCAACGACATTAAGAGCAGCAGTTTCATTCACACCCAGATTCAACAAGGTCGCATTAAGTGCAATTTTTGTTGGATATACAACCTCGTTCTCATCCAGTGTAACTGTATTTTTTGATGCGACTTCTTCTGTTTCTTCCTGTATCGTCTTTCCTTGATCTAATTCTTGTGGAATCTTTGCAATTTCTTCTTGATTCACATCAGTTTCTTGCGCTTGAACGTTCCATGGTATGCCAGGAGCGATAGAACTGAGTGCAATTAAACCCGCAAAAATGACTTTTGAACACTTTGATCTTTTCATGTTTGTCTCACAAGCAACAAAGTATCTTGTGATTCCCTCCTCTTCTTAAATACAAGCAGATTATATCGCCTCTATTTTCAAGAACAATGGACATAAAGCGTGTTTAACAGACATTTAACTCAGCATTTGATTCATCTTATTATTTATTTCAAACTTATTATATTCTCATAACATTTTTATAACATTCCTTAAGGCGATGTTTTAACCACAAAAAAAGAGAGCGAGTAGCTCTCTTTTTGTTATTCTGCACTTAATGTTGAATCGGATTCATGAATATCGATTGATTCCACATCCAGACTTGCATCCCCAAGAATGCTTTCTGCCTCAGCGGCATCTTCATGCAGGCTTGCTTCTTCATCTAAAGAATTTGCCCCTACGATCTTATCGAATTCTTCATCTTCATTTTCGTGCATACGAGCTAAACGTTTATCACGCAGCTCTTTTGCCTTTTCTTTAACCAGTTCATTTTGAGGTCGATTACCGGTACATCCCGTTCCTGCCGGAATCAGTTTACCGATAATAACGTTTTCCTTCAAACCGATCAAATGATCGACTTTACCTTTGATTGTCGCATCGGTAAGTACTTTTGTCGTTTCCTGGAAACTTGCCGCAGAAAGGAAAGAATCCGTTTCTACCGAAGCCTTGGAAATACCTAACAATACCGGTTTAAACTGTGCCGGTGTTTTTCCTGTCAACAACGCATCACGGTTGATCTTAGTGATGTTGTTCAAGGATAACTGCACACCTACATTCAAGTCGGTATCACCACTGTCGGTTACGATGACACGTTTCATCATCTGTTTAATCATAACTTCCAGGTGCTTATCGGAAATTTCGATACCCTGAGACTGGTAAACCTTCTTAACTTCCTTCAAAATGTAGTCTTGTACTTCACGTACACCGGCTACACGAAGCAGTTCTTTTGGATCTAATGGTCCTTCTGTCAAAGCTGTACCGGCTTCGATATGTTCACCGACCTGTACCCACGGACGCATGGTCTGGTTGGCATTGATCTTGTGTGAAATGCTTTCGCTTTCACTGGTAATGATAACCTCCTGACGCATTGTACCTTCAATACGTTCAATTGAAGTAATCTCACCGCTGATCTGGGCAATGACCGCTACCCCTTTTGGACAACGGGCTTCAAACAACTCCTCAACACGAGGCAAACCTTGTGTGATATCCCCGGTTCCGGAACCGGCAACACCACCGGTATGGAATGTACGCATGGTCAGCTGTGTACCTGGCTCACCGATACTTTGTGCCGCCATGATACCAATAGCTTCACCCACTTCAACATCTTTTCCGGTTGCCATGTTACGTCCGTAACACTTACGACATACACCGGAACGAGATTTACAAGTAAATACTGAACGGATATACATACCTTCGATACCTGTATCGACGATACGTTTTGCCAATTCTTCGGTAATGAACTCATCACTGGCAATGATCAGTTCGCCTGTTTTTGGATCGGTCACATCTTGTTTTGAGTAACGTCCGATCAAACGATCCATCAATGGTTCGATCACTGTATTGTTCTTGCGATCGACTAATGCTTCTACCCAATAACCGCGGTCAGTTCCACAGTCGTCTTCTTTGATGATAACATCCTGGGCAACGTCAACCAAACGACGAGTCAGATATCCAGATTCGGCTGTTTTCAAGGCGGTATCGGTCAAACCTTTACGCACACCATGTGTACTGGTAAAGAATTCGGATACGTTCAATCCTTCACGGAAACAAGAGTAGATCGGTACCTCGATAATAGAGGATACATATTCGCCCCCGCTGGATTTACCATGACCCGGTTTAGCCATCAATCCACGCATACCGGCCAACTGTGTAAAGTTAGAACGGTTACCACGGGCACCGGAACGAGCCATCATGTTGATTGGGTTTTTACGAGGCAGATTGGCTAACAATTCGTCGGCAATCTCATCCTTTACATTTTCCCAAAGTTTATTCAAATGGCGTTCCCATTCTTCCATCGTCAACATACCTTTTTTCTGCAGACGTTTTAATTCTTCGGCTTTATTACGACCATATTCGACATGCTCTTCTTTATTTGGTGCTACCTCGATATCACTTAAAGATACCGTAATACCCGCAACTGTCGAATATTTAAATCCCATGGATTTGATCTGGTCCAGAATTTCAGCTGTTTGATCAACAGAATAACGGTTGAAGACTTCGGCAATAACTTTTCCTAAATCTTTTTTCTTTACAGCCGGTGTGATTTCTAAATTTGCGATGTATTTCTTCACATCCATGCCCGGCTGTACAAAATATTTATCCGGTGTTTTTTCAAAGTTTTCCTTTGAGACTTCATTCAAATATGGGAAGTCTTCCGGGAACATTGAGTTAAAGATCAATTTTCCGACCGTTGTCACTAAATAATCATTTTCATGAATCAGATCGAAGCTTGTTTTCTTTAAGCCACGTACCGGTAAAGCAATACGTGAATGCAGATGTACCTGTCCAGTCTGATAGGCCATCATCACTTCTTTTTCATCTAAGTAAACATGTCCTTCATTAGCAGCATATGTTCTCCATTGCGCGGCTTCTTTTGGACAGTCTTTGTCTTCATAACGCTGGGCTTCTTCTTCCAACTCTTGTTTGGTTTCTTCCATGGTTAGATAGAAGTTACCCATAACCATATCCTGCCCTGGAGTAACGATTGGTTTACCATCCTTAGGACCTAAGATATTATGGCTTCCTAACATCATAACCAGGGCTTCCGCACGAGCTTCTTCACTCAATGGTACGTGAATGGCCATCTGGTCACCGTCAAAGTCGGCATTGAAGGCTGTACATACTAATGGGTGCAAACGCATAGCACGTCCTTCAACCAGTTTTGGCAAGAAGGCCTGAATACCTAAGCGGTGCAATGTCGGCGCACGGTTCATCAATACTGGATAGCCATCAATAACCTTTTCCACGACATCCCACATCTTAGGATCACGGCGTTCAATCAGTTTTTCCGCATTTTTAGGATTTGCAGCTAAACCCTGGTTCACGATTTCATTGATGATGAATGGTTTAAACAGGTTGACTGCCATTTCACGTGGAATACCACACTGATACATCTTCAGATCCGGTCCAACGGCGATAACACTTCGTCCAGAGAAGTCAACACGTTTTCCTAACAAGTTCTGACGGAAACGGCCCTGTTTACCCTTTAAGGAATGAGACAGAGATTTCAAGGCACGTCCACCGGCACCGGTAATCGGTTTGGAACGACGTCCGTTATCAATCAGCGCATCCACTGCTTCCTGTAACATACGTTTTTCGTTTTGAACGATAATGTTTGGTGTTCCTAAATCCAACAGCTTACGCAGACGGTTGTTTCGCGTAATGACACGACGATATAAATCGTTTAGATCGCTGGTTGCGAAACGTCCACCATCCAGCTGCAACATAGGACGCAGATCCGGTGGTATTACCGGAATATTGGTCAGGATCATCCATTCCGGTTCGTTTTCACTTTGACGGAACGCATTGATCGTATCCAAACGTTTGATCAACTTTTTACGTTTTTCACCCTGGGCTTTATCCAAAGCTTCCTGTACGTTCTGATATTCTTCTTCCAGATCAACATCCTGTAACAAACGAAGTACGGCTTCGGCTCCGGTCTGTGCCGTAAAAGCCTGACTTCCGTAAATCGCGATATTTTCACGATATTCTCTTTCCGAAAGAATTTGTTTATAGGCTAAGTCCGTATCCTTTGGATCAGTTACGATATAGCTGACAAAATATACAACTTCTTCCAACTGTTTTGGTGTCACATCCAACAACAAAGCCATACGGCTGGGGATTCCACGCAAGTACCAGATATGAGCCACAGGTGCTGCTAAATGAATGTGTCCCATACGTTCACGACGAACGCTGGCCTTTGTGATTTCTACCCCACAACGGTCGCAGACAACACCCTTAAAGCGCACTTTTTTATATTTTCCACAGGCACATTCCCAGTCCTTGGTTGGACCGAAAATGCGCTCGCAGTATAAACCGTCACGTTCTGCTTTTTGTGAACGGTAGTTGATTGTTTCCGGTTTCGTAACTTCACCATGCGACCACTTTAAAATGGTTTCCGGCGAAGCTAAACGTACCTGAATTGAGGCAAAATTATTGATTGACATGTATTACTCAGCCTCCTCTTCTTCTATTTCATCGGTATTTTCTTCTTCCATATCGTTGACAAGTTCTTCTTTTGGAAGCGGTTGATGTGCTACTGGCACATCATCGTCATCATCCGGGTTCAGATCAACTTCATTGTTGTTTTCATCCAACAGACGAACATCGATAGCCAAACCTTGCAGCTCGTGTACCAATACACGGAAAGATTCAGGAACACCCGGTTCCGGAATGTCCTTACCTTTGATGATGGCTTCATATGTCTTGATACGTCCCTGAATATCATCGGATTTGATTGTTAAGATTTCCTGCAGTGTATGTGCAGCCCCATAAGCTTCCAAAGCCCAAACTTCCATCTCTCCGAAACGCTGACCACCATTTTGTGCTTTACCACCTAACGGCTGCTGCGTTACTAGTGAATATGGCCCTGTAGCACGGGCATGCAGCTTGTCGTCAACCATGTGTGCCAGCTTGATCATATACATGACACCGACACTGATTCGTTCATCAAATGGCTGACCGGTCTGTCCGTCATACAATACTTGTTTACCATCGCTTGTCATCTGTGCTTCTTTCATGATGTCGGCCAATTCTTCATTGGATACACCATCGAATACCGGTGTGGCAAATTTGACACCAAGCTTTTTAGCGGCATAGCCTAAATGGATTTCCAAAATCTGTCCAATGTTCATACGTGATGGCACACCAAATGGGTTCAAAATAATATCAATTGGCGTTCCATCAGCCGTAAATGGCATATCCTCGATCGGAAGGATCTTAGAGATAACACCCTTGTTTCCATGTCGTCCAGACATCTTATCCCCTTCAGAGATCTTACGTTTCTGAACAATATAGACTTTCACACGCATATTCACTCCCGGTGGAAGTTCGGATCCATCACCGCGTTTAAAGACACGGATAGAATGCACGATACCGGCTCCACCATGAGGAACCTTCAAAGAGTTGTCACGAACTTCACGTGATTTCTCACCAAAAATAGCCAATAACAGTTTTTCTTCCGGTGATACTTCACTCTGTCCTTTCGGCGTTACCTTACCAACTAAGATATCGCCCTCTTTTACTTCGGCACCGACCATGATAATTCCGTTTTCATCCAACTTACGAACCGCACTTTCACCCACGTTTGGAATATCACGGGTAATTTCTTCCGGTCCTAACTTTGTATCACGGCAGTCAATATCGTATTCTTCAATATGAATGGATGTATAAACATCATCGCTGACCATACGTTCAGACATGATAATGGCATCCTCGTAGTTATAACCATACCAGGTCATGTAGGCAATCGTTACGTTTTGTCCTAAGGCCAATTCACCGTTTTCCATCGAAGGACCATCGGCTAAAATATCGCCTTTTTCTACTTTTTCACCAACTTCTACGATTGGACGCTGGTTGATGCAGGTAGAAGCATTGCTTCGGGCAAATTTACGCAACTGATAGGTATGTTCTTTATGATCTTCCGTTTCCACAACAATGCGAAGACTATCGACATACTTAATGGTTCCATCTTCCTTGGCAACGATTCCGACACCGGAGTCTTTGGCAATCTTGTGTTCGATTCCAGTTCCGACATATGGTGAATGCGGCTGCAACAAAGGTACGGCCTGACGCTGCATGTTGGCACCCATCAGGGCACGGGAAGCATCGTCATTTTCCAGGAATGGGATACAAGCTGTGGCTACCGATACGATCTGTTTTGGACTAACGTCAGCCAGTTCTACATCCTCACGATTGGCAATGATCGTTTCCCCACCTTTACGCACAACGACATGTTCATTGATCAAACGACCATCACGAACCTCGTTGGCCTGGGCAATCAGGTAATCACTTTCTTCATCGGCGCTTAAATACACCGCTTCTTCCTGTACGGTACCATCTTTATTGACAATACGATATGGTGTCTGAATGAATCCATATTCGTTGATCTTAGCATACGATGTCAAGTTGGAAATCAAACCAATGTTTGGACCTTCTGGGGTTTCGATTGGACAAATACGACCATAGTGAGAAGTATGAACATCTCGAACCTCGAAACCGGCACGATCACGTGTCAAACCACCAGGTCCTAAGGCAGAAATACGACGTTTGTTTGTCAATTCAGCCAATGGGTTCTGCTGGTCCATGAACTGTGAAAGCTGTGAACTCGAGAAGAATTCCTTGATAGCCGCTGTTAACGGACGAATGTTTGTCAGCTTTCTTGGTGTCAGGTTCTCCAATTCCTGAATGGACATACGCTCTTTGACAACACGTTCCATACGAGATAGACCGATACGGAACTGGTTTTGGATCAGTTCACCAACTGAACGAATACGACGGTTTCCCAACATATCGATATCATCGGTCGTACCTACACCTTCCATAACATTCATATTATAAGAGAAGAAGGCATACATATCCGACATAGTGATCGTGTGCTTATTGGCCAATGGATCATTTCCGCAGATCTTGATTTCATCGCCTTCTTTATCGATGACATAGACTTCCTGTACACAGGCACCGATCAACCATGCGGTGATTTCTTCCTGGTTGGCACGAATACGCAAGGCCTTCACAACATCCTCTTCCAGAGTATCCGGCTCTACACCTACGGTATAGCGTGGTGCTACTAATTCCATCTGCGCATCCACAATATCCTGTCCTTTGGCATTGGTCAAACGACCCAAAGCATATAAACGCTGTCCATAGTTAAATACAGACTCACTGTTTTCAGCTGTCAAAACAACCGGGCGAGCGATCAATCCACCGTAAACGGCAATTTCTTCCACTTCCTGCAGTTCTTTAACATCTTGTGCGGTCAGTACAGTTCCCTGTTCGTAATATACGCCATCCACTTCTACATCTTTCGCCAGAATTCGTCCGATCAAGCCACTGTTATAGCTTGTTGGAACGCTGACGATGTCTTCTTCATGGAATTCAGAACGGAACGGATAAGGCGTACAATATGGTCCTTTGGCAAGCTGTTCACGTAGTGCATTTCGCTGGTCACGATGAATCACCGTACCCTTTTCCATAAACACATTGCCATCGACATCCACGATATCATGCGCAAGCGTTGTACCATCCATTCGAGCAATCGCATTCAATTTTTTACGCAGCTTATAACGTCCGGCTTTTGTCAGATCATAACGACGATGATCAAAGAACTTTGCCTGCATTAACGTAATGGAACCATTTAACGTAGGAATTTCATCACTTCTCTGGTTTTCATAGAAAGACAATAAAGCTTCCTGTGTCGTCTTCACTTTGTCATTCAACAATGTGTTTTCAATTTCTTCATATTTTCCAAAGAACGCCGTATATAACAACAAATACAAGTTCATGTATTCACGATTTTCCGGATCTGTTGCGACTTCATCCCAGTTTCTTCCCATGGCCTTTAAGAAGATTTCCATCTGTGTTGTATCTGTTGTATTTTCATTCACTTCCAGATTCAAAGACATACCGATTGCTTTAAAAAGGATCGTAAATAAAATCTTACGGCGACGGTCGATTGATACATTGATTGTTCTTCCGTTTGATGTCTTCTTTTGTTCAGTCATGAATTCCAGCCAAGTTCCACGACTTGGAATCAATTCACAAGCATAGTTTTGTTTTCCGGTTTTTTCATCGTAACTTTCCGAGAAATAAGCCCCCGGACTACGCACGATCTGCGAAACGATAACACGTTCCGCTCCATTGATGATAAATGTTCCGGTTTCCGTCATTAACGGGAAGTCACCTAAATAAACTTCTTCGTTTTTCGTAACAACTTCTCCGGTGTCCGTATCAGTAATTTCCAGTTCCATTTCCGCATACAAAGGTGCTGCATAATTGCACTCTCTGTACATGGATTCTTCCGCATTATATTTTGGCTGTGCAAAATGATAGCGAAGAAAGTTCAATTTGATATTTTTTCCGTAGTTTTCAATCGGATAAATTTCTTCGAATACTTCCTGAATTCCCTGTCTGGTAAACCATTTAAATGAATTGGTCTGAATCTCAACAAGGTTAGGTAATTCCAGTTTTCCACTTACTTTGGAATAATCTCGACGTGTTGCTTTTTTGCCACATTCGAGGATGTGATACGCTTTGTTTGTGTCCATGCATGCCATCCTTTCGTTGATTTTTGTCTTGCGTCGTAGCTAAAGGCGCACTACCCCCTTAGACTATTATGCAATTTATTATATTAGCTTATAGAATGCAAACTGTCAATTCTATATTAACACATTTTCTTGACAAATTTTAAAAAATGTTCTTTCCCCGAAAAAATCGGCCTTTTTCCATACTTTCCTTAAAATTGTTTACGCACCATAGCTGAATAATTCACATACTCAAAAAAACCATAGCGTGTGTAAAAGATTTTTGTGGATGGATCGGAAGAAATCACTTTTATATAGAGCAGCTCATCAAAAAAGCTTAAAATCTGTTTCATCATCTGGTCCGCAATATGCATTCCCTGATATTCGGGATCGACTAAAAGATAATGAAGAAACGCAACGGTTTGACCATCATCTAAAGCACGTACCAGTCCGACCAGTCGATCTTGATCCCAGGCTGAAATCACATGTGTCGAGTTTCGCATTGCTTTTTCCAGCTTTTCCGGATAATTGCCCGACTCCCAGTTTACAGATAAAAACAGTCTTTGCAGCTGCGATGCGCTAAATTCCTTTGTATCCTTGTATTCAATAGGCATCTTTTTTCCTCTCACTTTCCCTGTATCCAAAAATAAAGAAAAAGATCTCATCACAAGATCTTTATTCTGTTTCCAGTACATGCTCAAACAAAAAACGTCCTAATGCACTTTCATCATTTGTATATTCACTGACCACATTGGCAGCCGCTTTGGCACCATCCGATCCATTTTTCATGCAGACACCCATGCCTACCTTCTCTAACATCTGAATATCATTGGCTTCATCGCCAAAGGCCACACAGTTTTCCAGATTCACCCCAAAGTGCTTGCACAGCTTTTGAATTCCATACCCTTTATTGATAGCCGGATCACAATATTCAAACAAGTTATTGGCCGTATTAAAACCAACACAGTCTTCTCGTTTAAACTTTTTAGAGCGCTCTAAAACTTGTGGCATATATTCTGGATCACAATAAATGATCAGCTTGTTCACTGTTCGATCCTTCAAGAAACTTTCCAGATCGATTTCAATTTCGGTTTCACCAAACAACTTCGCATGCGCTCTTGTTTCCGGAGTGGATTTACTGGTATAGCGAATATCCCCAACCAACACATGAAAAATGACATCCATATCCTGATAAAAATGTATGATATCCAGTATGATCTCTCCATCCAATAAATGATATTCTTCTTTGGTACGACGACGTATATCATAGATCACACCGCCATTCATCCCCATGATAAAGCTGACACTGTCCGCAATCTTCCATTGTTCAAGCATCGCATGCACAGTTTCTACCGGACGTCCGGAAGCGATACCGAATAAGATTCCCTGATGTTTTAAAGCGCTGATGGCCTTACGATTAAGATCGGATACTTCCTTTTGACTGTTCAAAAAAGTTCCATCTAGATCAGTTGCCACTAAAGTCACTGTATTCTTCATACGTTCTCTCCTTTAATTATTTCATTTCCAAAGCTTGCTCGTTCTTTCTTCGCTGTTGATCGATTGCGATCCATTCATCCAATGTCATAGGCTGATAATCAGAATACATGCAGAAACAATTGATAAATTGACATGATACGTGTTCCATACTCCCCGCAATACTGCGATGCATCTGCTTTTGGACAAAGTTTTGATACGCATCCAGGTACATTTGATCCTGCGTTTTATGAATATGCCCATGCAGCATAAACGTTTTGGGATTGCCGCTTTCATCTTTTCTATATTGTCCATTGTAACAGGCAATCGGATAATGACAAAGAACGACCTTTCGTTTATTTTCATTCAATTCCGCATAGTCTTTGATCCATAAAAAGCGGGAGGCATCAAAGTCCTTATCGTTTAGAAAGTGGTCATGGTTTCCCTTGATCAAGTACAGACGTCCATGAAGCTGCTTCAAAACTTCCTGGGTTTCATCGGCCTTTCCCCAACTGAAATCACCTAATATGACAACTTCATCATTCTTTCGCACTTTCGCATTCCACTGCTCGATCATATAAGCGTTCATCGCCTCCACCGATTCAAAACCTCTTTGATCCATATGTTCATTTAATGCACGATGAAAAAAATGACAGTCCGCAATATAATAGCGCATGATCTCACCTCCCTAATGAAAAAAAGCGGTCAAGCCGCTTTACTCTACTGTACATGTATAACCAGAAGCTTCCTGACTTTTACGAGTCTGTTTTAACGAGATATGCTCGCTATCCCTTTCTCCTTCCTGTAAAAGACCGGCTTCTACAAGTTCTTTGTCATTGGCAATTTCATAATTTACACGCAATGTGATCTCTACATGATCTTCTACTATCTTTCCGGTTGCCTCAACACCTTTCAGGTCATATAAAGACTGTAGCGACTGATTGATCTTATCTTGAATACTTTGTGCATCCAGATCCTCTCGTATTCCCAGATCCGCAAAAGACATCGTAAATACCTGTGTCATATTTTGAATCTGATCTCCTTTTGCCTCAAACGTTAACGTATCGTTTTTATCACTGGTACATGTCATTGTGGCCGGCGTCTGATCTTCTTTCTGTTCTTTTTGTGTACGGCTATTATCCGTATTAAAATCACTTAATCTGGCACACCCGCTAAGCAATGTCACCGCTACCAGGATCATCCCCAATTTTTTCATTTCATCAGCCCCTTAACGCCTACAGTGTATCATAAGCCTTTTTTAGATTTCAAGATATCAAAAAGGCGGATCAAGCCTTCTTTAAATTGATCTGGATCTTGCCCCAGACCTAAACGCATAAAGCCTTCCTGATCAAAACAAGCGCCGGGCACAAAAAAGATGCCGTGCTCCTTTAATAAATATTGCGCTGTTTTCACGCTGTCTTTCATCCCTTTGATTTCTAAAAAACATACGGTTCCGTTTTCGGGAATCACACAATCAAATAGATCTAGATCCTTTAACCATTCTTTTAGGAAGGACCGATTTTGATCCAGGATCGCATTTGTTCTCTGCAGGATCGATTCTTTGTTTTCTAAAGCCGCTGTACCTAAGGCATCTAATAAAGGGCCCGTTGAGATCATCGTATAATCTCTTCGACTGTTGATCTTAGTGATGAGGTTTGAATTGGCTTTGATCCATCCTAAACGAAGTCCCGCAAGACCATACATCTTGCTTAAAGAAGATGTACTGATTCCCCTTTGATACAGATCACTGATGCTTGGCAAACGATTTGGATCCCGATAAACTTCATCGCATAAAATATAGATTCCTCTTTGATCACAAACCTTGATCAATTCTTCTAAAAAAGGAAGATCATATTGTGTACCGGTTGGATTATTCGGATTATTTAAAACGATCAATTTTGTATGCTCCTGGATCGCATCCAAAAAATCCTGCAGATTAGGCTGCCATAAGCTTTCCGGAAGAAGTTGAATCGTAGAAACTGTACACCCTAAAGACTGGGGATAACTGACAAACTGCTGATATCCCGGAACACAGGCAATCACATGATCCTGTGGCTCTAATAGGGTTTCCATCACAAGCACATTGGCTTCCAGACAACCGTTGGTGGTGGTGATATTTTCTTCACTTCCGGTTTTATATAAAGATAAAATCTGTTGCCGAAATGCCAAACTTCCCTGAATTTCTCCATAATCCAGAACCAGTTTGGATAAATCTGTCTTCACCATTTGCAAGAGTTGCTCCATAGAAAAAGAAGAAGCACAAGTGTCCGTCAAATTGTACCTAGCTTGTCCTTCATTCTCATTCATCCATTGTTCAACTTTAAAATCAGCTAATTTCATTCGTAGAATACCTTACTTAGAAAATCTTTAGCACGATCCGATTGTGGATTGGAGAAAAACTCTTCACTCGGTGAATCTTCCACGATCTCGCCATGATCTAAGAATACAACACGACTTCCCACTTTGCGGGCAAAGCCCATTTCGTGTGTGACCACGATCATCGTCATTCCTTGTTTTCCTAAATCTTTCATAACTTCCAGCACTTCCTTGATCATCTCAGGATCTAGAGCACTGGTTGGTTCATCAAACAACATCATTTCCGGATTCATACATAAAGCACGGGCAATCGCCACACGCTGTTTTTGTCCTCCGGAAAGATTGTTGGGATAGGCATCTTTCTTGTCGGCCAGTCCAACTCTTTCCAAATACGTCAAGGATGTTTTTTCCGCTTCTTCCTTAGAACGGTTCAATACTTGAATCTGTGCCAAATTACAGTTTTCCAGTACCGTCATATTTGGAAACAAATTAAAGTGCTGGAACACAAAACCCATCTTATTGCGCTGTTGACGATATTTCTTTTCATCCTTGGGATCCATCAACTCCCCATTCATATAAATTTTCCCCTGATCTACTTTTTCAAGACCATGAATGCACCTTAACAATGTACTCTTACCGGAACCGGAAGGACCAATCAAAGAAACGATTTCGCCCTGATTGACTTCCAGCGATACATCTTTAAGTGCATGCAGTTGTCCGAAATTCTTTCGAATATGTTCTACTTTAATCACTGACAGCCAACCTCTTTTCTACTCGTTTTCCAATATAAGAAATACTGATTGTCATCACCAAATAGAAGATTGCCGCTAAAAAATAAGGCGACATAACTTCATAGTATTCAGCACCTACGATCTGGGCGCTCTTTAACAATTCAATAGCACCAATGGTACTTGTCAGAGAGCTGTCTTTAATCAAAGTGACAAACTCACTGATGATCGGTGGAACGATCAACTTAAAGGCTTGCGGCAATACGACAAACCGCATGGTCTGCCATGAGCTTAATCCTAAAGTTTCACAGGCTTCCCATTGTCCTTTATCCACACCGTTGATCCCACTTCGAATCAGCTCCGTTGAATATGCACCGGAGTTAATGCTCATGGCAATGATACCAATTAAATACACATTGATTCGCAATACTTCGCCGGTAATGGCGGTATAGATCGAAGGAATCACCGAGAAGATGATCAAGATCTGTAACAACATTGGTGTTCCTCGAATCACTTCTACATAAAAGTTACCGATCGCACGCAATACGATATATTTAGAACGTTTGGCACTGGCTCCTAAAACACCGAGTATCAAACCAATAAATAGGGATAGTATGGCCATCCCTAATGATACTAACGCTCCTTTCGCAAAGTATAGCGCCGTCTCAAGTGTAAATACTTGCTCAAAGGCTGAAAACATACTATCCCTCTTCTTTCATTTATTCTACTGCCGTAAGACCGTATTCTTCACACATCTTGGCATAATCATCACTGGCGATGAATGCTTCGATGCATTTATTGATCAAATCGATCATATCTGTATTGCCTTCTTTGGCAATGATGTAGTTCTTTTCATCCATCAAGACACCATCTAATACAGTAAAGTTTCCACTTTCGGCATAGCTCTTGGCAACACCGGAGTCGATAACGGCCGCATCATACTGATTAGCACTCAAGGCATTCATGATATCCTGTACGTTTTTCAAACCTGTTACTTCTCCACCGGCATCTTTGGCAGCCTGTTCTCCGGTTGCCCCGGTTTGTGCCGCAATTGATTTTCCGGCCAGCTGATCGATGGAAGTAATATCAGAACCAGCCGGTACAACGGCTACCTGTGCAGAACCAAGATATGGTTCGCTCCATTCTACTTTTCTGTCTTCATCGTAAGTGAATCCAGAAATTCCCAAATCGATCTGATCACCCTGAATCTGTGTAACGATGTTATCGAAGTCCATCTGTTTAAACTCGAACTTATAAGAAGTTTCTTCATTTTCATTCAGGTAGTTTTCAAACCAGTCAACCATGTCGATATCAAACCCTACCATCTCATTATCTGTATTCAGACTTTCATAAGGTTCATAATCCGGTGAAATACCAATTGTGATCGTTTTTGTATCTTTGTCTTCTGTAGCCGGTTCACTGCTTGAACATCCAACCATTGTGGCAGCCATAGCAGCTGCTAATCCCATTTTTAATAATTTACTCATATGTTTTCTCCTCATCTTTCTCTCTTCTAATTTTTCTTTTTTTGTTTACTTGTTTTTAGATGCGAATCTATCGCATCGTCGTCGGTCTTCTTTACTCATTCGCATCTTCCTTTCTATAAAAAAAATCGCCCTTCTTACAAAGGACGATTAACTCGCGGTACCACCTTAATTCCATCCGCCATACGGATGACACCTCATTCTTAACGCGAATACACGATCATTGCCTCACACTTTCGACAATGCGACTCCAAGACACGTTCCAGATTTCTTCCTGCGAATTTTCACCAGCCATTCGCTCTCTGTAAAGAAAACCATCTGTACTCCTTCTCTTCTTTGTCTTTATGGACATAATTATACACACGAAATCCTTTTTTGCAACAAAAAGTTGAAAATTTTTGAAAGCATTTTCTGAAAACGACTTACATTTAATTTTTCAAAGACTGTAACGGTGCCGGAATACGACCCCCACGATTGATCATGACATCGTTTTGGGTCTGACGAATCGGCATAACCGGACCGGAGCCCAAAAGCCCGCCAAAATCTAACTCTTCCCCGACCTCTTTTCCAATAGCCGGAATAATACGAACCGCTGTTGTTTTTGAATTGACCATACCGATGGCCGCTTCATCCGCAATCACACCGCTGATAATCGAAGCTGAAGTATCACCGGGAACAACGATCATATCCAAACCGACGCTGCACACAGCTGTCATGGCTTCCAATTTTTCTAACGATAAAACACCGGTTTTAGCCGCATGAATCATGCCGGCATCTTCGCTGACGGGAATAAAAGCACCTGATAAACCACCGACATTAGAAGTGGCCATGACGCCGCCTTTTTTGACCGCATCATTCAACATCGCAAGACATGCGGTGGTTCCATAAGCTCCGCAGGTTTCTAAACCCATTTCTTCCAATATATACGCTACACTGTCGCCAATTGCCGGTGTTGGTGCCAAAGATAGATCCACAATACCAAAAGGAACACCGAGCTTTTCTGAAGCTACCGTACCTACAAGCTGTCCCATACGAGTAATCTTAAAGGCTGTACGTTTGATCAAATCAGCAATCTTATCCATAGGCAAAGTTTTATCGGCTTTGGCAAGAACCGCACGTACCACGCCCGGCCCGCTGACACCGACATTGATGACACAATCGGCTTCGCCTACACCATGAAAAGCACCAGCCATAAAAGGATTATCTTCCACAGCATTACAAAAAACAACAAGCTTGGCAGCGCCCAAACAATGATCATCTTTGGTCAATTGTGCGCATTCTTTAATGATACGCCCCATCTGTTTTACGGCATCCATATTGATGCCGGCCTTTGTCGACCCGACATTGACACTGGCACAAACGTGCTGTGTTTTCGCCAAAGCTTCAGGAATGGCCTCGATCAACTCTTTATCCCCACTGGCATAGCCCTTTTGTACTAAGGCACTGAAACCTCCGATAAAATCAACACCCAGTTCCTGTGCACATTCTTCCAGTGTCAGTGCGTATTTGACCGGATCTCCACCAGATACTGCCACCAACATCGATATAGGCGTCACACTGATTCGTTTATTAACGACCGGAATCCCATATTCCTTCCCAAACTCATTGCCCACCTTGACAAGATCTTTGGCTTTGGAGCAAATTTTCTTTTTAATTTTTTCACAGCTTTTATCAATATCGGTATCCATACAATCCAACAAAGAAATTCCCATGGTAATGGTACGAATATCCAAATATTCTTCATCGATCATTTTTATCGTTTCTAGTATTTCTTTTGTCTGCATAGTCCCTCCTAGATTTTATGCATGGAATCAAAGATATCCTGATGCATAACACGGATCACAAGATCTTTTTCTTTCCCTAACTGATCCATATGATCACTAAAAGAAGACAAAGAAGTTTCCATGTTTTCTAAATCTACGCTCATGGTCATTGTGAAAAAGCCATCTACGATCGTTTGACTCACATCCAACACATTGATGTTGGCTTTGGCACATTCGTTGGCGATCATTGCCAAAATGCCAACTTTATCTTTTCCGATCACGGTAATAATTGCTTTCATGTTCTCTCCTCCTAAAACGGCAGGCTGACTACCGCATACTTTTCCAGCTCAAATGGTTCATAGGCATCCTGCAGTCCCTGCACATTGACAGCAAATTCATCCGGCATAAATGTCACAGTATTTTGGTGATGCAGTCGATCCAAGATCTTTTCACTCTGTTCTTTGGCCAAGGTCTTCCTTTTCTTAAAGCATACCTCGTTAGCGGCATTGACCAAAAGAAGTTCCACATCTAAGATTTCTTGATTCAAAAGCGAATCTTTGGCATCGCAATCCTGTACATTAAAATAAAAATCACTGCTGTCGATATCCCCACCCTCAAAAATGAATATGGCAATATCCATCGTGTAACAAAAATGAAGCTTTGCGCCTTTTTGTAAAAGCGCAATCTCTTCATCACTCCAGGATTCATCTTTGATCACCAGCATAAAACGATCATCCACATAATCCATAATGGCACCAAAATCTACATCATAAGGAAATTTTTCTACTGTTTTCATAATTCACAGTATAACAAAAAAACTGTCAGTCCAAAAGAACCAACAGTCAAATTCGAGGTTAACTAGATACCTAATGCTTTTTGAGCAGCGGTAACGATAGCCATTTTATAGATTTCCTGTGAAGTACATCCACGAGATAAGTCATTGATCGGTGCATTCAATCCCTGTAATACCGGTCCAATGGCCTGCCATCCACCTAAACGAGCGGCAATCTTATACCCAATGTTTCCACTGGAAAGATTTGGGAAGATAAACGTATTGGCATGTCCGGCAACCTTTGAATTCGGAGCCTTTAAAGCAGCAACTTCCGGTGCTACGGCACAGTCAAACTGCATTTCCCCATCTACTTCAAAATCGATTGGCATACGTTTTAAACGTGTAGCCGCTTCCGCCATCTTGGCAACACATTCACCCTTGGCACTGCCCATGCTGGAGTAAGACAACAAGGCTACTTTAGGTTCGATACCAAACTGACGAGCTGTATGGGCTGTCTGTACAGTGATTTCAACCAATTCATCCGGTGTAGGATTAATATTGATAGAACAATCTCCCATGATGTATTGTTCAGAGCCTTTGACCAATAAGAAACAAGAACTTACTAATGGCTGGCCCGGTGCTGTTTTGACAAGCTGCAATGCCGGACGAATCGTATCGGCTGTAGAGTAAGTCGCACCTCCTAACAAACCATCGGCAATTCCCATCTGCACTAACATAGTTCCAAAATAGTTGGAAGACTGTAATGCCTTACGGCACTGTTCCAGATCCATTTTACCACGACGAAGTTCAACCATTTTTACAGCCATTTCTTCAATACCATCATAGTTTAATGGATCGATTTGTTCGATGTTTGAAACATCCAGTCCATTTTCTTCAGAACATTTCTGAATTTGTTCCGGAGAACCTAACAAAATCGGATGTACAACATCGTTAGCCTGCAAATCAATGACAGCTCTTTGTACACGTGGATCCCATCCTTCTGTAAATACAATACGGATTCCTTTTCCTTTTACTTTTCCTTCTAGTTCATTAATTATCATTTTTCACAACCTCTTTCGTGTCTAGTATAAAACAAAGTGTCCTACAATGCACGTAAAACGTTGTGAAGTTTTTATCAATTGTAAAATGAAAAAATCCATCCTAAAATTTATCATTTTTGACAATATTTCTTTTTAAACTATTTCTTTCATTGCATAAAAAGAAAACGGATAAAATAACTTTTTTCCACTACTATCTATATCTCTATCACAAATGTTTTTTGTTGATTTTCACTGGTTTCAACATTTTTATAAACAAGTTGAAAAGTCTTCGTGATTTTATTCTTTAATTTTTCTAACACTTTATCTTCTATAAAGGTATGTATAAAAGTTTTCGTTCCTATTTCATGGCAATACTGTATTTAAGCAACATTTCAAATTAACAAATCATATAAAATAAAAAGACCATCATCAATTCCTTAGCCTATGGCCGAAGGAGGTGAATGGCCAAATGGAAAAATTAATAAATACAATCATCACTTTATTAGTACAGTCTTTACTACATCTTATAAAAAGATGCTGGATCGACTGTTTGATGGTGGTAAAACGAAAAGAGGGAACTAGCACTTCCCTCTTTTCTTAATGAATGGCCTAATAGAATGACCAAATAGCAATCATCTCGGTTAGCACAATGAACTTCCTAACCTAGTCACATTATATACAGTAATGAAAAGTATGTAAACAAAACAATCTTCTTTATGCTACCACTTATGATTATGGACAGACATACTTTTATATCTACAACTTTGGACAGATACGGGCACTTATTAGATGTTGATGGAGATGAAATTTTAGGAGCAAAAAAAATTAAAAAAGTTACGCACAAATTACGCATTATCACTTCTAACACATAAAAAAAGTGCCTTACATAAAGCACTTTATTGACTATTGGTAGTGCGTACGGGGTTCGAACCCGTAAATGCAGCCTTGAGAGGGCTGTGAGTTAACCATTTCTCCAACGCACCATTTGATGTGTATTCATTTTACCACCAAAGCTACAAAAAAGAAATAAAAAAGTTCCCATTGCGGGAACTTGATTAAAGAATTGGGATATACTTTGTTTCTTCCTCTTCTTTTTTAGCTTGTGTAGGAACCGTGATCTTTAATTCACCATTTTCAAAGCTGGCCTTGATATCCTGTTGTCTGACATTATCTCCGACATAGAAACTACGTGAACAAGAACCGCTGAAACGCTCCTGACGAACGATGCGTCCCTGATCGTCTTTTTCTTCATTATTAGAGTTTCTTGTTGCGGTTACTTTCAAATAACCATCTTTTAACTCTAACTGAATGTCTTTTTTATTGATGCCCGGCACTTCCATATTCAATTCATAATATCCATTCTTTTCGGTAATATCTGTCTTCAATAAATTAGCCGGTGTCTTGGATGCATAATTATCATTAAACAAGTCATCAAACAAATCAAATGCTCTATATCCTGGATAGAATTTCATACATATCACCTCCGCATTAAACGTAATGAATATTCTATCGAGTTAGCACTCTATTTCTAACTCTGCTAATATTATAGCACGATTTTTAGCACTGTAAAGTAAAAAGTGCTAAAAAATAAAAATCAGGTTACATTTTCACCTGATCTTTAATGCGAAGGCACAATTTCATTGTCAAATACAACACAAATGCCTCGATAGGAAACATAAGCACATTTTTTAAGATACGTTCACTGACAAGCACCCAGAAAGCATTGCCATACATCATAGAAAGCCATAATGAGTTTAAGACAAGATTGACGATCAGTATGACAGATAAACGCGCCAATGCACAACGTATGATCCCTATTTTTTCCTGCTTATAGAAAAATAGAGAATACAGCACCGCAATCACGACCGCACTGATCATAAACCATGGCTGATAAGGCCCTACCGGACGAAGCATGTAATTGATCGTATCTAATACAAATGCAGCAATCATATTGGGATAAGGCCCATAAAAATAACAACTGGCTGCGACGGCAATACTTCCAAAAGAGATCTTCAACATCGGTGTTAATTGAATAGAAAACATATTGAGGATCACATTCAGAGCGCAAAATAAGCTCACGCCAACCAAAACACGTACATCTTTTAAAGATTTCGCATTTTCTTTAAACATAACAAAGTATTGATTCATATAAAAATACCTCCTTTCCCATCGTGCAATGGAAAAAGAGGCATAGTTTGTCCATTACAACAGCGGGATGCAAAATATGTATCGCAAGAACTCTTTTCGTTTTCAGACCAACTCCCCGTGTCTGAAACACTTAACGCACATATTTTTACTCTGCTATAAAATGATTATACTGCAATCCAGGATACATGCAATAAAAACAGTAAACTTTAATCGTTTTGTTTTCCGTAAATCTTACCGTTTGTCGCATCCACCAGTGTTTGCATATTTAAATTGTCTTCTTTGGCTAAATCGTAAATCTTGCTCATAGCTTTCAAAAATTCTTCTTCGGATTCATACTGCATAGCCAAACTTTGTAATCGTTTAATACTCATAACGTTTTTTCTTTTTCATCCCTTCTACAAATTCATTGGCACGTTTTGTGAATCCATCTTCACCTTGCGTATGACATGCCTTATAAAAATCAGACATATCTTTTAAAAACTGCTCCTTGCTGTCATAGCCCCAGATCAGGCCGGTAAATATTTGAATACTCATGTTTATAAGATACAAAGAACAACATACAAAGTAAAGACATATGCACCATAGGCTTTACATGGCAGCCCATAATAAAAAGCGCATTCTTAATAAATACGCTTTTTATACTGATTTTAATTTTTAGTCATTTAATGAGTAAAAATTATTTTCTGTTTTTACGACGAAGTAATGCGATCATTCCACCTAATGCAACACTCATTGTTCCAAAGATTCCGGCTAATGGCATCGCAACACCTGTATCAACGCCCTTATCTTCTTTCTTGGAATCTTCCTTTGCATTTGTCTTTTCTTCGTCTTCTTTACCTTCGTTTTTGTCTTCAACAGCTTTTACTTTAACGAAGACTTCAGCGTTCTGACCGTATTCAACATCTAAAGATAATGAATCTTCATCCTCAACCAATTCATAACCCTTAGGCGCTTTCAAGTCAACAGTGAAAGTATGCACTTCGCCTTTTACACCGTCAGCTGTATAGGCCTCATCTTCGCCAACAACTTCATTTGTACCTTCTTTTACATATTTGACAACCAATGTGGCTGTATCTTGTTCTACTTCATGAGTCTGAACTTTATGTAAAGTAATAGTATATGGGTTATTGGCATCCACAAAGAAATCTCCGGTTTGAATCAATTCATAGCCTTCCGGCAACTGTAATTCGGAATAGTTGGCAATTCCATCATCATCTAAGTCAACGAAATAGTCTCCGCCACCTAAGTTGTTTCCTTCTTCATCAACGAATGTAACATTGATGATCGTTCCTTCTACTTCTTTCTTCAATGTGATTTCATAGTCTTTATTTGCATCCACAAAGAAATCACCGGTTTCTGTCAAATTGTATCCTTCCGGCAACTGCAGTTCAGAATAGTTGGCAATTCCGTCACCATCTTCATCTACAAAGTAGTCTCCGCCACCCAGGGCTTTTCCACCTGTGCTCTTATAAGTCACGTGGATGATTGTACTTGCAGCTTTTACAACTTTAGCCTGATATGATCCACCGGCTACTACATAGAAATCACCGGCTTCGGCTAATTTATAACCTTCCGGTACATATTCATTCAATACAGATAAATTCTGTACACCGGCAGGTAAGAAATAATCACCGCCGCCTACCGCATTTCCGGCCGCATCCACAAACTGTACATTTGTGATTACATTCTCTACTTCTTCAACAGCTTTATTAACTTTTGCCTGATAAACCCCACCGGCTTCCACATAGAAATCACCGGCTTCAGCCAACGTATAGCCTTCTGGTACATACTGACTCAAAATGGATAAATTCTGTACACCGGCAGGTAAGAAATAATTTCCACCACCTGCATAGTTTCCGTCTGCATCAATAAATTGTACACTGGCAATAACAGTAGCAGTTTCTTCTACAGCTTCTTTAGCCCGGACTGTAACCGGAATAATGTCAGCAGAGCTCACAACAGTAAATGAGCCATCACTAACCAATTCATATCCCTGTGGCAAAGTCAGTTCAGAAAACTGATGAGCTCCTGTTGTCAGATTTACAGTCGTTGTTTGAACCACTGTACCATCAGCCAATACGAACTCAATCTGCTGCAGGATTTGTTTTTCTTCTGCAGCTGGCTGCGTTCCTTCTGCATTGGCCACCAAAGGTGCTGCGACTGCAGGGATCATTGTCACTGCGACAAGACCGGATAATGCACTCTTAGTTATTTTTTTCATTTTCACATCTCCTAATTTTTTCAAGTTTGCTTTTTTTGTACAAAAAAAATAACTTTATGACCCATATTTAATATAAGTCACATAAATAGCGCCCCCGTATGCAAAAGTCAACTAGAAGTTATTATTTTGTTACAGAAAACAATCTCAAAGTTTTAGTTATCGTATAAAAACGCTCTGTACATAATTTGAATCTTCATCGTCTAAACATCAAAAAAAGCAGAGTTTTTTACCTTTTATTTCATCAGGTATACAAACTCTACTCGCTTTTCTTTTCTCAATTTTAAAAGGGGTCTCTACTTTGTTGGATTCTCTTCGATCGGTGTCTTTAACATCTCCGCAAAGATAGATTGCCTTGTCGTGCTCTCGGCAACCGATGTTGGAACAATGATCTTTGTCGCCTTGCCATCTGCTACTTTTTGTAAGGCATCAAATGATTTCAACTGAACGACGCGTGCATCTACATTAGCTTCTTTTAACCGTTTCAGACCTTCCGATTCCGCATTGTATGTCAATTCGATAGCTTTGGCCTTACCTTGGGCAATCGCAATGTCCGCATCACGTTTGGCCTGAGCACGTTTGATCATAGCCTGGGCTTCTCCATCGGCTTTTTTGATTTCCGATTCCTGGAAAGCTTCTGCCTGTAAGATCTTCTCACGTTTTTCTCGTTCTGCCTTCATCTGCTTTTCCATGGCATTTTTAATCTCTGTTGGCGGATCAATGTTTTTTAATTCTACACGGCTGACATTGATACCCCATGGATCGGTAGCTTCATCCAAGATGTCTTTTAACTTCACATTGATCGTATCACGGGATGTCAAAGCTTCATCCAAGGTCATATCCCCAATCAAGTTACGAAGCGTAGTAGCCGCTAAATTTTCCAGGGCGAATAAAGGATTGGCTGCTCCATAGGCAAAAAGCTTTGAATCAAAGATTTTGAAATAAACAACCGTATCTACATAGATAGAAACATTATCCTTTGTGATAACGGACTGTGGTTCAAAATCCGCACATTGCTCCTTTGAAGTGGCTTTACAGGCAACTCTTTCAAAGAATGGAATCAAGAAATGAATACCTGCACTCCATGTCGTCTTGTATCTTCCTAAAAATTCAATAACATACTCTTCGGTCTGCGGCACAATACGCACTGTATAAAATATACAAATGCCAACAATGATCAAAATCGGTATCAATATAAACATAATAGCTCCTCTCTATCCATTTCCAAATACGAACACGATCAGAAAACTCAAAATGCAGATCATCACTACCATGGCCAAAACCATGATCAGCTTGTTTTTATCAGACATTCGAGAATCCTTTCGCCATTTTTGAACGGTTGTCCGATGCTTAAATACATGGCTTTGATAACGCATCTTTTTGGCATTGTCATACCCATAGAGTGGCTTCCCATTCAAAATCGTTCCTTTGTTTTTACTGGACTGTCCATTCAGGTTCATATGCTCTCCTCTACTTTGATTTCATTGTAGCACAGTTTAGGTTAAGAAATTCTATAGGCTTTATAAATTTATGTTAATTTTGAATTAAGATTCCTCATCTACCTTCAACATGCGATAGCCTACACCGATATGCGTTTGAATATAACGTGTGGAAGAACCTTTAGGTTCGATCTTTCTGCGCAAGGTAGCCATAAAAACACGTAAAGAGGCCACATCACTTTCCCAGCATGTTCCCCAGATTGCCTGGGTAATATATTTATGCGTCAATACTTTTCCCATATTTCGTGATAACAGGCAAAGCAGTTTATATTCGATCGGCGTCAAATGCAGCTCTTCGTCTTTTAAATAGGCACATCCTGCCGCATAATCAATATGAAGATCTCCATTGGTAAAGCTGGAGGCTTCACTGAGCGATGCATTCTGCAGGATAGAAAGTCTTCTTTGTGTGGCACGAAGTCTGGCCAACAATTCTTCCACGGAAAAAGGCTTGGTCAGATAATCATCAGCCCCGGCATCCAACGCTTCGATCTTATCGCTATCTTCACTTCGCGCACTGACAACGATGATCGGCATATTGGACCAGGAACGCACCTTTTTGATGATTTCCACTCCATCCATATCCGGTAATCCCAAATCTAATAAGATCACATCCGGATTATGACTGGAAGCCTCTAAGATGGCCTCCTGCCCATCTTTGGCACTCAAATACTGATATCCGTGTGCCTGAAGGGTCGTCACGATCAAATTCTTTACAGATATATCATCTTCTACTACTAGTATTTTCATCTTGTTCATTGTATTCCTCCTGCTGGCAATGTAAATGTGAATATGGCCCCATGTGGCACGTTATCTTCCACTTTGATCGTTCCATGATGCGCCTGAATCACATTTTGACAAAGCGCTAATCCAAGACCTAAGCTTCTTCTTGAATCCGCAATTTTGTCTGCCCCTGTATAAAACATTTCAAAAATCTTTTCTTTCTTTTCATCCGGAATGCCCGGTCCATCATCTTTGATCCTTACCTCAACTTGTTTATCGTTGGTACAAGTTTCGATTTGAATACTGGAACCAGGTGGTGTATATTTGATCGCATTGTTGATCAAGTTCACCAGGACCTGCACGATCAGACGCGAATCCATCTTCGCCACTGTGATCGCATCCTTGGTCAAAAATTCAATCGAATGTTCTTTTTCATGTCTGTCGATCCGATTCAACGCTTCATCAATCACGTCTTCGATCACATCATCACTAATATGAAGGTCCAAACCACCCTCTTCCAAGCGTGTAATGGCCAAAAGGTTTTCCACTAAATCGATCAACCATTTGGAATCATCATAAATATCCGTATAAATATTATGGCGAACAGAATCGTCTAAAAGCGCCTCATGATTTAAAAGATTACTGGCATTGCCGTAGATCGAAGTCAACGGTGTTCTAAGATCATGCGAGATCATTCGCAATAAGTTGGAACGCAGGCGCTCATTTTCAGCCAATATGGCCGCTTCCTCTTTTTCTTTTAAAATCTTCAGATTCTTTAAAGCCATGGCCGATTCCCCCAAAATCGACAACAAAATATTTTCTTCGAAGGAATCAATCTGCTCCTTTAAAGTTTCTATCCCGGCAATCCCAAAATAACTGTCATCCATATGAATCGGCGCGTACACACCATGTTCAGAGGCGATCAAACCGGCATAGGCTCCCTTTTTCAGCACTTTATCTACGACATTTTTCTCATTTTTATATAACATATCCTGCGAGATCGTCCCATATGTGATCGAAGGCTGCAGGTTTCCATCCTGTATCGGATAAATGATGATCCCTGTATTCATCAGCTTATGAAGCTGTACCGCCGTACAGGAAAAAACCTGTGATGCATCCTTAGCCTTGGAAAGCTGTTGGCTGGTATTAAATAACACCTGTGCGCTGTAAGCATCCTGTGAATACATACGCGCATGATTCTTTAACTGAATCGCCAAAGCACCGGCTAAAAAGGAGGCCGCAAAAAAGATCAAAAAAGTGGCAATGTGATTCTTATTATAGGCCTGAAAAGTAAATTGTGGATAGGTGAACAAATAATTAAAGCTCAACACGCTGACAATAGAAAAGATCACACAATATAAACGATGACTTGTCAGTATCGCAAGGATCATCACGCCCAAAAGATACAACAATATGATCGTCGCATCGTCTAACCCCATTCGATAAAACAAGCTGCCGATCCCGCTGACCACCAACAACATCAAAAGTGTCATCGATAAGTTATACAATACATTTTTCTTTGTATTTAAAAAATGATACATCTTATTTTTTCGATTCATATCATCATTTTACCAAAAAATTAAATCCTGCGAGCAGTTTTCTTACAGCACATTTTTATTCCTTCGTTTTTACGATATAATGAAACCATGTTGAAAATTCCAGAACAAGGCATACTGATTGCACCGGCCAGTCTGCATCTGCCTTTATACCAAGCTATACATCAAGCCAAAGGAAACACGATTGGTTTGGAAGTGTACAGCCTGCATTCCTTCATACAACAATTCTTCCAGGGACAAACTGTCGATGAAGTGGCGTTATTGTTTGAAACCATGAAAAAATGTCAGGCTTGTTCTTCGACCAATGTGTTTTATTCCAGCCGGAAAAGTTATGATTTTATCCGCGACACCCTACAATTTGTGCGTCATGCCAAAACCTATGGCATCGATTTTCATACACTGCATGAAAACAGCCAAAAAGAAAAAGATCTCAAAGAGATCCTTTGTCTTCTGGAAGATTTGGATGTACGCGAAAAACAAATCCCGGGAATTTTAAAGCAGCCGTTTCATGCAGAGAATATTTATATCCTGCAGTATGAATATAGTGAAGAAGAAAGCCTCTGGATCGACTTCTTACTCCAAAATGGGGCGCACACATTGGAAGAGGCAACAGAAACAGCTGTGCAGTATGTATCCGTGGCCAATGTCCGCAAACAGGCAACTTTGATCGCCCAGACCATCGTTGATCAATACGATGCCGACGATGTTTTTATCTGTTGTCACCAGGCAAGCCAAAGGCAGGTATTGGCACAAATGTTAGAGGCTTATCAGATTCCCTATACCTTTTTAACGGAAGATACGCCTTCTTTGCTACAGTATCAGTTGATTTGCTGCATAAAATGGATCGCCTTACAAGATATCGAAAGCTTTATCACGATGATCAATGCCCTGCATCCTGATACCAAAGAAAGCATACAGCCAACCTTGCGACAGTTCCCAGATTTGTTTACGACCAGAAAATCGCATCTTCCGGATCTATATCAGGACAATGTTTTTATGGATCGTTATAGCTTTGAACATCTTCAAAAACAAATAGAAACGACATTGACATGGCTAGAGGAACACGATGCACTCTGCCATTGGACATTACAGGATATAGAAGATGTCTTACAGTATATACAGGCACAAAATACCTGCACGATGGAAAATCTTCGGACATTCCATCAAATACAAGACGTGTTAAGAAAGTGCCTTCCTTCTTTGAAAACCAGGGAAGATCTCTTGTTTTTATGTGAATATTTAAACGCTAAAACAAATTCTTCAACGGCTTCTCAGATCCAGGGCGTTTTGATTGGAAAGCGCAGCGAGATCACAGCATTGCGAAAAGTTTGTTTCCTAACTGATGTCCATGCGCGCTCTTTCCCGGGTCTTTCTATGCATAGTGGTATTTATGATGAAACCTATTTAGCCGATCTTTCAGTTCCATCCTTAGCCACAAGGCTTAAAAAACAGCGTGATCAGCTTTTCACATGCCTTTCTTTGCCAAAGACTTTATATATCCTTGTACCGGAAGCTTCGTACGATGGAAAGGAAAATCCGGAAAGTCATGAGCTTGTACAGTGGATCGGCCAAAAAGCACAGTTTGTGGATGTCAAAGAAAGCTCTGTGTACGAAAAACCACAGTTTTCCCTAAACCCTTCTTTGGCAAGCTCGCTTTTCTTTCCGGAGGATCGTTTTACCGGTTCGATCTCTCGCCTAGAGTCCTTTGCCCGTTGTCCTTTACAACACTTTCTTCGTTATGGGTTGCATTTAAAAGAAAAACGAGAAACCATGGATATTCGTATGCAGGGTTCGATCTATCACCATATTTTAGAAATCTTGATGGATACGTATCAAAAAGACTATACCAAGGCCGATACAAAAACAATCAAAAACCTCGTTCAAAACGAATTTACTTTTATTTGTAATGTTTATCCGCAACAGGCACCTTTCTTTGAAAGACACGTATGGGAGACAACCGATAAAATTTTAAAGATTTTAGAACAGTTAGATGATTTTGAACACGATTGGCATATGCGTACTTCGCATCAGGAGTATAAAGTGCAGATGCAGCTGGATTGGCAAGGCACACCGATTCTTCTCTATGGGTATATCGATCGTATCGATGCCTCGCAAAGCTCTTTTGTGATCTTTGATTACAAAAGTTCGGATAAAGATTTGTCCCTGCAGGATTTTGATGCCGGACTAGCCCTGCAGCTGATTACTTATACAATTGCCTATGAAACAACCAGTGGCAGTCTGCCGGCAGGCTGTTACTATATTTCACTAAAGACATCGCCGCAAACCGCTCTGGCCTATAAGGTCAACTATCGAAAAAAGGTTCCGGAGGCTACACCGTTAGATATCAAAGAACAGGCACAGGAGGCTGCCCAATCCAGGAAATTTACCGGTCTGATGTTTCAGGATCTATCCATATACAGCGATCATGAGCATTTCGCCAGAAAAAAAGAACAGCCGGAATATCCTGAAATCAAAACACAATGGCAAACGATCCTCTTTTCCTTATTGGAAGACATGAAAAATGGTGTGATTCAGCCCGATCATGCCAAAGGTGCCTGTGATTATTGTGCCTATAAGGAGATTTGTCGAAACGCGGCCAATGAAGTCACAAAAGCCAATCGATTAGAACAGGAGGAAGAACATGCGCTTTAGTTTTGCCCAACAACAAGCTATCGATATTCGCGATAAAAATGTGCTGGTGTTTGCCAGTGCCGGAAGCGGCAAGACCAGTGTTCTTGTCCAAAGGCTTTGTCAGCTTGTGCTACAGGATAAAATTTCCATTGATTCGATTTTGGCCATGACGTTTACCAATGATGCGGCCAATGAAATGAAAAGTCGTTTAAAAATCTCTTTGGAAAATGCACCTTCTTCTCCATATATTGAAGAACAGCTGGCGCTTTTGGAAACCGCAAGCATCTGTACGATCGACAGCTTTTGTCTTGGCATTGTACAAAATTATTATTATCGAATTCCCATCAGCTATAAAATGTCTCGAACAATTGATGACACGATTCAAAAGCAGGCCTTTGATCAGGCCTATCAACAAGCCTGCTTTAGCTTACCTGTAAAGGAGATGGCCAATCTTTCTCTTTTCTTTTCCGGCTTTGGAAAAAAAGAAGATGACATCAAAAGAAGCTTGGAAGCCCTGATTCAAACCGCATGGTCCAAGCCGGAACCGGAAGAGTGGATTCAATCCCTGACAAAACAAACTTCTTCCCTGATGGAAAGCTGGTTCTTTCAATATTTTAAACAATGTACTCTTTCCATGGAGCAGATTCTTCAAGAGTTGATCTTAAAGACGGAAGACAAAGATCTTATTACCAAAAAAGAAGCCTTGCGCCCATGTCTGGAAGAACTGGATCGAAAAGACTATGCCCTGTTTAAAAGTTCTTTTTTGGTCTATCTTTCCAACACGGTACGTCTTAAAAACAAATATGATGATATCGATACAAAAAATGATAATGATGCCTATAAAAAGTTTGAAAAGAAGATCACCGATGTATTATTTGATAAGAATCTGTATGAAACAGAAACCAAGGAAACACAGGCATTAAAAAAGACGTTTTGTACCTTGGCACTGACAACACAAAAATTCTATGCCCAGATCAAAAAAGAAAAAGAAGTGATGGATTTTGGTGATATGGAACACTTTGCCTATCAGCTTCTCAGTCAAAGTGATATTGCCAAAGAAGTGCAGAATAAATACAAAATGATCCTGGTGGATGAATTTCAGGATACCAACGATCTGCAGGAAAGCATTTTGTCTTGTTTTGCCCGTAAAAACAATGTCTTTCGTGTAGGAGACATCAAACAAAGCATTTATGGCTTTCGTCATGCCAAGCCCGAGATCATGAAACATCATATGGAAAAGCAGGATGAATTTTCCTGTACATTGGTGCTGGATGAAAACTATCGTTCCAATGCCTCTATCATTGATTTCAACAATCATTTTTATAAAAAAATCATGAATGTAGCGGGAATGCCGGCACAGTTTGATCAAAAAGATATCGCAAAACCGGGCACAAAGGCCCAACGCGAAAGAGAACAATATCCGATTCGCTTTCTATATATGGAATCGGATGCACTGGCTGATGAACTCGACATTTCTAAGCTGGAGGCAAAAACAAAAGCCAAAGAAAACAAGCTGGATATCTTAGCCCATGATATCTTAAAACATAGAAAACAAGGTACTTCTTTCAAGGATATCTGTATTTTGACCAGAAGCCATGGTCCTCAGGAAGAGATCAAAAAAGCATTGGAGGCTTATGATATACCTGTACTGGCCGAGATCGATCATGGTTTTTATACCAATCCCAGCATTCAGATCGTTCTTTCCTGCCTGCAGGCCATTTTAGATCCTTATAACGATATCGCCTTATGCGCTACTTTATTCTCTCCATTTTGTCAGACTACACCTAACCAGCTGGCACAAGCCTGCCTTGGAAAAGAAAAAGGAGCATCTCTATATGTTCAGCTAAAAGATACTGATTTGATGCAGGATTACTTCACGATGCGAGAATGGAAGAACGATCCGGTTCCTTTACTGATTCGCAAGCTCTACGCCTGGCATGATTTTTATGAATCACATACCAGTGCACAGGATAAAACCAATTTAGATTTATTCTTACAGTTTGCCAGTCAGTTAAACGATCCCATGGACCTGGAGGGCTTTCTGCAGCAGCATGTACAGGCCAGTCGTTTTGACAATTTATCAGAAGCCTACCCTTATGGACGAGAAGCCGATGTCGTATCAATCAAGACCATGCATCATTCCAAAGGGTTGCAGTTTCCAATCGTGTATATTTATTCACAACATGAAACGAAAGATCGTATTTCTAACGAACCAATCCTGATCGATGAAAAACTGGGCTTAGGCTTTCTACAGCTCGATGCCACAGGAAGGATCAAGCTTCCCAGTAAAGCCCATCTTGCGATCCGTACCAAAAAACTGCAGGATGAACTGGAAGAAGAAATGCGCGTTTTCTATGTGGCCACTACAAGAGCAGAAAAAGAATTGATTTTACTGGATTCCATTTCCAGCGCCAAAAACTATGAAGCCCCTTTATCTTTACAAACGCTCTTGAAAAGACAAAGCTATACCAGCTGGATCTTTCATGCGTATTATCATTCGACCACAAGTGAAGTTCACTTTGAAAAAGTCCAAAAGCTTTATGATCGACCAACTTCAAAGAAAAACACAAAACGAAAAATGGAGCATACGGCATATGATAAAGAATCTCTTTCTTTTTCCAATGCGACCGCAACGCTAAACAAGCAATTGCTTCAGTGGCCGGAAGTTGATCTTAAACCTTCTACATCGGCACAGCGAGGAACCTTGTTTCATGAAATGGTTGCACAGTTGGCTTATCCATATCAAAAAGAAGATTTGATACAGTTTGCCAAAGTACATGGCTATGATTTAACTCGTTATGATCTGCAGCTTATTCAAGAATTGAATCAGAATACAGAATACGCTTTGTATATGAAGGAAAAACATCGCTTTGAATGTCCATATATCATCAAAGAAAAACAAAACATCGTACATGGCTTTATGGACCTTGTCGTTTGGCAAAAAAAGAAGATCGTAATCATCGATTTTAAAACCGATCATTTAGAAAGTGATGAAGAATTTATAGAGCAATATCATAAACAGCTGGAAACGTATCAGAACGCTATGAAACAAATCGAGAATACGTCGATCGATACAAAAATCTATTCGTTTTACTTAAAAAAATTTATCGACATTCACAAAGAAGCCTGAAAAGGCTCTTTTTGTTTTTCATTTCCTATATTTTCTATAGCGAATATCTTGTTCATATCCAATTTACAAGTTACAATAGATGCGTCTTTGTTTCATAAAAGACAAAGGAGAGGAAAATGGAAAAATTATTTAAGCTCAAAGAAAAAGGGACTTCCGTAAAAACGGAAATTCTGGCAGGACTCACCACATTTTTGGCAATGGCCTATATCCTTGGTGTCAACCCTATTATTTTAGGGGATGCCGGTATGGATCAAGGCTCTGTATTTATGGCAACAGCCATATCTGCAGCATTCGCCAGTATTGTCATGGGACTTGTGGCCAACTATCCGGTTGCGTTAGCAGCAGGAATGGGGGTAAACGCTTTATTCTCTTATACGGTTTGTTTGGGAATGGGATACAGCTGGCAGGCTGCCTTATGTGCCGTATTCGTTTCCGGTGTGATCTTTGTGTTGATTTCTGTGACCGGTATTCGTCAAATGATCATCAATGCCATACCGATCCAGCTAAAGCTTGCGATTGGTTCAGGTATCGGATTCTTCATTGCGTTTGTCGGTTTAAAAAATGCCGGTATCATCGTATCAAATACTTCGACAGCGGTAGGTATCGGTAATCTGACGGATCCGGCGGTACTTTTAGCAGTTGTCGGATTATTAGTAACGATTGCTCTTGTGATTAAAAATGTGCCGGCAGCCGTGTTTGTCGGTATGGTCATCACCGCCATCTTAGGAATCATTGGCGGTATGATGGGACTTGCCAATATGCCATCTTTACCAACAGATTTCACATTAAATCTTTCTATGCATGGAGCCGGCGCTTTCATGGACGGCTTTGGCGAACTCTTCAGTAATCCGATGGCTGCTTTTGTGATCATCTTCTCTTTCTTGTTCGTGGACTTCTTTGATACAGCTGGAACTTTGATTTCCATTGGAAACCGCATCGGTTTGGTCAATGAAAAAGGTGAACTGGAAAATGCCGAAAAAGCCTTGTTGGCTGATGCGATCGGTACGGTATTTGGAGCTGCCATCGGTACCAGCACCGTGACCAGCTTCGTAGAATCCAGCTCCGGAGTCGGTGTAGGCGGAAGAACGGGTCTTACAGCCGTTACGACCGGTGTTTTATTCCTTCTATCGATCCTGATTTCACCAATCATTTTAAGCGCTGTCACAAACGCGGTTACGGCACCGGCTTTGATCGTTGTCGGCGTTATGATGGCACAACAGCTAAAAGGTATCGACTGGGATGATATGGTCTATGCGACAAGCTCTTTCATTACAATTTTAATGATGGTCTTGATGTATTCCATCTCCAACGGTATTGCCTGTGGATTTATCGTCTATACTGTGGGAATGTGTGCTGCCGGACGAATCAAACAAATTCATCCGACAGTCTGGGTATTGATTGTAATCTTTATCATCTACTTTGCGACACCATACATGATGTAGCCAAAAGAAAAGATGGGGAAAATTTCATTCCTCATCTTTTTTTGTACCCTTTACTGTGCTTCTTCTTCAAAAGATACATTTTTATGTGCCAAATACTGATCAATATAAGCTCCTTTTAGTGTTTTTGTTCCCATCTTTATATCATAAAGTTCTGACAACATCTTTATGATATCATCGGTTTTCATTTTAGAGGTATTGATCATCATATCGTAATTGGAACTGGCACCCCATTTCTGACCGGTATAAAACTCATAGAAACCGGCACGTCTTTCATCTTTATCATGAACAAACTTTCTTGCCTTTCGAGCCGGCACCTTATATTCGCTGATGCTCCAATTGATTCGTGTCTCCAAATCCGAATAAATAAACAGCTTTATCGTATTGGGATGATCTTTTAAGATATAATCGGCACAACGTCCTACGATCACTGCACTTTCTCTCTGGGAAATCCCCTGAATCAATTCACAGGCTTTTTCATACACTTCGGAATTCACAGAAAGCTCTGTAATTGCCGATAACTTATGCCTTCCGGCTACTGAAAATAAGCCTTGTTCATTTCGGTTTTCTTCACGGAAAAAATCTGGATCGATTCCAAAATCATTGGCAATCACTTCCATGATTTCTTTATTATAATAGCCAATGTCTAAATACTCTGCCAACTGTCTTCCTATTTCTCTTCCGTTAGAACCAAACTGTCGAGAGATCGTAATAATTACATTTTTATTCATATGATGTACCTTTTGTCTATATTATACATGATTTAATGGAAAGGAAAAATGGAAAGTAAAGGGATCCAAAGCATAAGTGCTCAAGATCCCTCTTTCTCTTTCAAAGAGTTTTTGTAATGCTATAACTAGTTATTGACTTCTGAATACTTTCTACGTCCCGGATGCAGATTGTCAACATAATAGCGGATCGTTAATGTTCCTGCTACTTTCGTTTTAACTTTTGGTTCAACGATAAATCCGTCCCCTTCTAACATCGCATCCAACATAGCTTTACAGCAGGTAGTTGTATTACCTTTTACACCTGGTTCACATTCATTCATGAATTCCTTGGCATTGACTTCAATGTACAACCACATCTTGTCATGTGCTTCTTGTTTCATTTCCTGTAAACGGGCTGCATACTGTTCCTGAGTCCATTTTTCCATGCTGATACTTCCTTTCCTTTCGTTTTCATTTTACTCCTAAACACCCTATAAGACAAGATTTGGGGACTGACCAATGTGGTCATAGGTCCTATTTTTATGCATTATCCTTTACTTTTTATCGTTTTATGATATCATAATGATATCAAATAGATATTTATGGAGGACAAGTTATGCATCAGGAAGTTGTTCAAAAAGAAATAAATCCCATCAACGGATTTATAATGTTGTTCATTGGTTTGGTCGGTATGATCGGAAGCATCTTCTTATTTGTATGGGGCTGCATTATGGCTGCTGAAGAAACCAATGTCGGGCTCGGTGTGACTTTTATCATTGGCGGTGTGATTCTGTTTATCATATTTTTGATTGTATTATGTGGTCTAAAAGTAGTAAAACCAAATGAAGCACTAGTCTTAACTTTATTTGGAAACTATTATGGTACGATCTTGAAACCAGGTTTTTTCTTTGTAAACCCGTTTGTTTCTTATGTCAATCCGGTGTATCAAAACCGCATCACTTCACAAACTAAAAAAGTAGGTATCAAAGAAAACTCGATTGAAGTTAGCGGCATGACTTTAGGGAAAAAGACAGTCTCCCTCAAAAGCATGACCTTGGATAACGGTGTTCAAAAAGTCAATGATGTGCAGGGAAATCCAATCATCATCGGTGCCGTTGTGATTTGGAAAGTAGTCGATCCAACCAAAGCCGTCTTTAATGTAGAAGATTATGCCGAATTCTTATCCATTCAGGCGGACAGTACGATTCGTAATATCGCAAGACTGTATCCTTATGATGATCTGGATCAGGAAGAAAATGCAGATAATACAGAAAGAACGCTGCGCGGCAGCTCTGTGGCAATTGCCAACGATATGAAAGAAGAATTAGATCGTCGTGTTGCCTGTGCCGGATTGGATATCGAAGAAATTCGTATCACGCATCTGGCTTATTCCGAAGAAATTGCGGCTGCCATGCTGCAAAGACAACAAGCCAATGCCATCATTGCTGCACGTCAGAAAATTGTAGATGGCGCCGTCGGCATGGTGAAAATGGCCATCGATAAATTAGGGGAAGAAGAAATCGTTCTTTTAGATGAGGAAAGAAAAGCACAAATGGTTTCCAATCTGTTAGTCGTTCTTTGTTCCAATAAGGATACACAGCCTATCGTCAACAGTGGATCGATCTACTAATGGATTTAGATCAAAAAGAAAAAAAGCTTCAGGAACGACAACAAAGATTAGCGCAATTGGAACAGGAAATTCTCGAAAAAGAAAAAGCATTAAAGCTCAAAGAAAAGCAGAAAAAACAACTCATCCTGCGACTTCCGGCTTCCTTATGGCAAGATATTGCGATTTGGGCGGAAGAAGATCTAAGAAGCATCAATTCACAAATTGAATATATTTTGAAACAAGCTGTGAATCAACACAAGAAATAGAAAAGCTATATTTTAAAACCAGAAGACGAATCTTCTGGTTTTTTCAACGATATAATTAAGGAATCAGCGTTAGCTGCACTTTCTGTTTTTCTTCATCAATTTTATAGACCCAAACTGTGATCACATCTCCTACAGAAAGAAGCTCACCAGGATTATGGATTCTCTTTTTTGACATCTGTGAAATATGGATCAGTCCATCTTCATGTAATCCGATATCGACAAAAGCACCAAAATCCACAACATTTCTAACAGTTCCTTCCAGTTGATCATGCACATGCAAATCTTCCATGGTAAGAATATCTTTGCGTAATAAAGGTGCATCATTTTGATCGCGATAATCGCGTAAAGGTGTGCTGATCGCATCTAAAATGTCTTTTAAAGTATAAGTATCACACAAAACCTGATCCTGTATCTTTTGAAGAGATGTTTGTTCTAATGCTTTTTTTGCCTTATCTGTACCCATATCCTCTGTGTGCAAATCTAAAATTTGCAGCACCTGGCGAGCTATCTCATAAGACTCTGGATGAATGCCCGTTCGATCCAGTGGTTCGATACCATCTTCAATGCGAAGAAAGCCGGCAGCCTGTTCAAAAGACTTGGCACCGATTTTAGGGATTTTTTTAATTTCTTCTCTGGATGTGATTTTGCCATGCTCCTGACGGTAAGAAACAATACTGTTAGCCATGGATGTTGTGAGTCCTGATACATTTGTCAATAATACCGGACTAGCGGTATTGATATTTACTCCGACAAGATTAACAGTCTTTTCCACGACAAAGGAAAGGCGTTCGCCTAGTCTTTTCTTAGGAAGATCGTGCTGGTATTGACCAACACCAATCGATTGTGGATCGATCTTGATCAATTCTGATAAAGGATCCAACAATCTTCTCGCAATCGATATGGCACTTCGTTGTTCGACTTTTAAATCCGGAAATTCTTCAATGGCCAGCTTACTGGCACTATATACACTGGCACCCGCTTCCGAGACGATCGTATAAGCTACCGAAAGATCATATTCTTTGATTACTTCTGCCACAAAGGCTTCACTCTCACGACTGGCTGTACCATTGCCAATCGCAATCAGATCGACATGATAGTCCTTACATAGCTGCACCAATTTTTTCTTTGCCTCCGGTATGCGAGCATTCGGTTGATGAGGATAGATCACGTCGACATATAACTTCTTTCCCGATGCATCGATCACCGCTAATTTACATCCCGTTCGAAAAGCCGGATCAAATCCCAGGATGATCTTATCCTTCATAGGTGGCTGTAATAAGAGTTTTTCCAGGTTCATAGAAAAGACATCCATACTGCTTTCCTGTGCTTTTTGCGTCAGTTCCGAGCGCACCAAACGTTCTATCGAAGGATAGACCAAACGCTTTAAGCCATCCAACACAGCTTCCTGCACATAAACGGCAGTTGGTGATGAAGGATATCGAATCACTCTTTTCCATACCCAGTTTTCTATATATTCTTCATTAAATACAATCGAAACGGAAATGACCTTTTGATCTTCCGCTCTATCGATAGCCATAATGCGATGTGCTGCCAAGGTCGATACTCTTTCTGAATAATCATAATACATGCGATATACTTTCGCTTCATCGTTATGATTCTTCTTGGCACTCGTTTGAATTCTTCCATATTGCACCATTGAGTCATAAATCTTATTTCGTATCTTTTGATCTTCGCTGATCTTTTCCGCAATGATATCTTTTGCCTGTTGTATGGCATCCTTTACATCGACCACTTTTTCATTTAAAAATTGACTTGCGACAATTTCATCAAAAAAACGAGGAAAGCGTAAAAGCAGATCGGCCAATGGCTGCATTCCATTTTCAATGGCAATGCCGGCTCTTGTTTTCTTTTTCTGTTTATAAGGACGATACAATTCCTCGACTTCTGCCAGTTTGGTACAAGAAAGAACGCTATTTTTGATCGTATCATCCAACTTACCTAAAGTTTCAATACGTTCCAAAACCTCTTCCTTTCGTTTTGAAAGATGCACTTGATATTCATACTGTTCCTGAATCACACGAATTTGTTCTTCATCCAGTCCTTTTGTTCTTTCTTTTCGATAACGGGCAATAAAAGGAACGGTACTGCCTTCTTCCAATAATTCCAATGTATTATAGATTTGTTCCGGCTGCAGGTGATGTTCCTTTGCGATTTGTTCAATAATTGTTTGTTCCATATTTTCTCCTTGTCGAGTTTTTATTATAACAGGTATTTTTGATCTTCTCAAAAGAGTTCTATGTGGACTTTTCTACTTTATAAAAGCCCGGCGTCTGAAAACAGTACCGAGCAAAAAACATCACTATTAATCCTTATTCTCATTCAAAAACAAAAAGGAGATTGCCACAAACAACATAAATATCACCTCTTTATAAAATTCCTAAATAATCTTATCTGAATTATAAATATCAAGTGAAAACAAGCCTATCCTTTACAATAATTATATACGACCGTTTTGCCAATATAAACTAAAAAAAGAGATTCTAATAAGCTAAAATCTCTACTCCTTTTTCTGTGACATAAATGGTATGTTCCCATTGTGCAGAAAGCTTTCCATCACTGGTGTAAGCCGTCCATCCGTTTTGTTTATCGATATATAATGTACTGACACCTTGATTGATCATTGGTTCGATTGTAAAGACCATGCCCGGTGCTACGACCATGCCTGTATTTTTGATTCCTACATGATGCACATAAGGATCCTCATGGAAGGCATTTCCTACACCGTGACCGCAGAAATCAGTAACCACACTGTATCCGTTTTTATGAGCATGTTCTTGAATGGCAGCACCGATATCACCGAAATAGCCCCATGGCCGTACCGCTTCAATACCGATTTGTAAACACTCTTTTGTCACATCCACCAATCGTTTAGCCTCATCACTAACCTTACCGATGCAAAACATACGGCTGGCATCGGCATAATGACGATGTACGATCGTTGTACAATCTACATTGACGATATCGCCTTCTTTTAAAATTACATTTTTATCCGGAATACCATGGCAGATTTCGTTATTCACCGATGTACAACAACTTTTCGGAAATCCCATATAATCTAAACAGGCCGGAATCGCTCCATGGCTAACGGTGTAATCATAAACCATTTGATCGATTTCTTCGGTGGACATGCCAGCATGGATCTTTTCACCAACCATATCCAAGATTTCATTATTGATCTTAGCTGCTTTTTTGATCCACTTGATATCTTCCTCATTTTTGATCAAGTCATGACCAGGTACAATTTTCCCCTGTAATTTTAAAACATTGATATTGTCATCCCATTCCTGATGGCAATGTTTATACTTTTTGCCGGATCCACACCAGCAAGGCATATTTTTACTAATCACACTATCACTTCCTATTTGTTTTACTGAATCATTATACACTTTTTCAACAATCATTCAAAAGTAATACCTCATTTCTCTAAAATTGCGTACAATATACATAACAATGCTTAGGTATCCCTATAGAAAGTGTCGTGCTATGAAGAAAAGAAATCTGTGTATCCTTTTATTATTGTTTTGTTTCATTTTACCAACCCCCGTATATGCACGTGCAGGAGGTGGCGGTGGCGGAAGCAGCGGTGGAGGCGGAAGCGGTTCTTCCGGTCATTCATCGACTTCACAAAGATCGTCCGGCCCCTATTCCCCTTTAGCTAATGTCATTCAAACCGGTGTATTTTGCCTGGTTGCCGGAGCAGGCGGTATTCTCTTTTCGATAAATCTCTATAAGAAAAAAAGAAAATCGCAAAACTTATTAAATAAGATCGATGATCTGGATCCATCCTGGAATCAAGATCAACTAGATCAACGCATAGAGGAAACTTACTATTCCGTACAAAAAGCCTGGAGCAAAAAAGATCTTTCTACGCTTCAGAAATATTTAAGTCCTCCACTATATGATCGATGGCTGATCAAATTAAATTTCATGGATCTTCGACATGAAGAAAACGTTTTGAAAAACATTCAATTACTCGATCACAAAATCGTCAGTGTCCACGACTTTCAAGAAAATGAAAAAGACAGTTTTTGGGTTTATATTAAAGGAAAGATGATTGATTATACAGTGGATATGGAAACAAGAGAGATAAAAGAAGGTTCCACCAAACCCAGCGAATTTATTGAATATTGGCGTTTTTTGCGAGACAAAGACACATTTGTATTAGATGAAATTGCACAAAAAGAAGATAAAAGTTTAGATGTGTTTACTGATTTTAGTGAAAATAATTCCATGCGATAAGTCGAATTATAAATTCATAGTGAATATATAGGATATATATTAAAATAAATCCAGACAGATCAACACAGGTAGTCCTGGTCGCTAGACCGGGGAAGCGTTAAACCTCGTTACTATAAATGGCCTATTTTTTACGGCCTATAAGGAGGTGAGCGCTATGAATTCATATGAAATACTGACCTTAGTCATCTTCATATTGAATCTAGTTGTTCTTTTTCTCTTGGAAATCATCAGAAGGAAATGACAAATAAAAGAACTACCTGAACGAATTTTGGACAAGATTAGGCAGTTCTCTTATGAAATATCTAAATCCAGGACTTCTTGTTGACCTGTCTTTTTACATGTTTATTATAACACATGCTCCAATACATACAAGTAAAATATGTTTTAGAATCCAATTTCAATCGTTAACATTCTGTCTTTTCCGGACATATCTTTGTGAACACAAATCTTAGCCTGCGGAAAATACTCTTTAGCTAAAGCACTTAAAGCTTCTCTTTGATCATATCCCATTTCGAAGGCTAAAAATGCTTTCTCCTTTAATACAAAATGGGCCTTCTCAAAAACATCCCGGTAAAACTTTAAACCATCTTCACCTCCAAACAAGGCTACATGTGGTTCATAATCGACAACGCTATGTTCCATTTTTTCATCCGAAGGAATATAGGGTGGATTGCACACACAAATATCACAATGCAGATTTCTTTCAATAAAAGGATCTAACATATTCCCAATAATAAAATTCACATGCGCACCTAGTTTTTCATTGTTCTTTAAGGCAACCTGCACCGCCTTTTCTGAAATATCACTGGCAATCACATCAAGTTTAGGTTCTTCCAGATTTAATGTGATTCCTATCGCTCCGGAACCTGTGGCCACATCAAACACATTGACATGTTCTCTGTTTCCAAAATGTTCATCATATAAACTCAGCACTAAACCAACCAATTCTTCTGTTTCCGGACGAGGAATCAAAACATCTTCATTTACGATAAAATCGTAACCATAAAAGGATTCATAGCCTAGTACATAGCTTAATGGTTTCCCTTTTTCCATGTCATGGATGCCTTCCAGATAATCAACACGAATTTCATCGTCGATTTCTTCATCCATGTCCATATAGAGGTTGATACCCTTTTGTCGGCATAGCTCTACCATAAAAAGTTGTGCTGCCTGTTCGCCCTGCCCGGCTTTATACAATCGCTCTTTTCCTTCATGGATATAATCGCGATAACGCATTAGCTCTTTTCTCCTGCCAGCTTAGCCTGTTGATCGGCCAACTGTAAAGCATTCATCAAATCATCCAAACGACCATCCATGATACGATCCAACTGGTTGACAGTATAACCGATGCGATGATCAGTCACACGATTTTGCGGATAGTTATAGGTACGAATTTTTTCGGCACGATCTCCGGTACCAATCTTGGTACGACGTTCCGCATCGTTTTTCTCATCCAGTTCTCTTTGATGTTCTTCATAGACACGGGCACGGATCGTCATCAAGGCTGTGGCACGGTTTTCATGTTGCGAACGTCCATCCTGACATTTTACGATAATTCCTGTCGGCTTATGAATGATACGTACAGCACTGTCTGTCTTATTGATGTGCTGTCCTCCGGCACCGGAAGCACGCATCGTTTCGATTTCCAGATCATTCATATCAATGTCAAAATCTTCCTCTTCGATTTCCGGCATACACAATACTGTAGCTGTTGAGGTATGGATACGCCCCTGTGCTTCTGTCTTTGGTACACGTTGTACACGATGGGATCCGGATTCGAATTTTAGCGTTCCGTAAGCACCATCGCCATTAACCTTAAAAGAAATCAATGAATATCCTCCGGCTTCACTGTCTTCTGCTTCAATAACTTCGATCTTCCAACCTTTGGATTCACAATATTTTGAATACATACGGAATAAATCACCCGCAAAGATATTTCCTTCATCGCCTCCGGCAGCTCCTCGTATTTCAAGGATACAGTTATGTGAATCATTAGGATCTTTTGGTACCAACAACAGTTCTAATTTATCCAAATATTCCTGCATCAAAGGTTCCAGTCTTTCAATCTCGGCCTGTCCCAATTCTCTTAACTCTTTATCTTCTTCCTTAGACAGTTCTTTGGCATCTGCATATTCGCTCTCTGCCTGCTTATATTCCTGATACGTTTCTACAATGGGTGTCAGTTCGTTTTGTTCACGGCCCAGTTTAGCCATAGTCTTTCGATCGGATACGACATCCGGTTTCATCATTTCTTCATTGATTTCATTATATCGCTCAACAATCGAATCTAATCTTTCTTCCATTTTTGCCATATTTCCAACATCCTTTCAACCCATTCAGTGTAACATAGAACCCCATGAAATGACAGTTTTATATGCTTATAATACACTGTTACTATGGCACGAAAAAGAAGAACCTATGCATATAAAAGACGAAGAAAAAGAAAAGTACATAAACTGCGATTGTTTCTTATGGGATTTGTACTTATGGCAATCTTAGGATTTCTGACATTAAAATTCACCGAAAATGGTGTTTTTACCGTTATTTCTGTCAATGAAAATGGAACCTTAGAAGAAGGTGTGTACAAACATTTTTGGCTTGCCCAGCTTAAAATGAACAGTCTGGATACGCAAGATGCCTATATCCAAAGAGAGGATGGAAAAGTCGTTGCGTTATCAAAAGGAATCGTCAATTTAAATACGAAAAGCGCTAATGAAAATACTTTATACACTATAGATGGAACCGATGAACAAGGTTATACCAATGGCAGCTATGGTGCCGATGCCTTGTATTTAGATACCTCTATGGACGGAACGCAAGTTTTAATGCAGATTAGCGGTGTTAAGGGATGGGTGTCGGTAGAAGACATACAGCTTTACTTATTGAATGATACACTTTATTTATCCCATTATACGGTACAGGAAGATTCTTTGATCCATACGATATCGACAGATCTGCTGCAAGGTGTCGTGAATTCCTTGTCGATTGGACCCGCTCCGGACTTTATGAAAGAAGACACTACGTATTATTCGTATGATGGAAACTACTTCTATACCGATCTTTCCGTCATGCGGGAAGATATTCTGGTCCAGGACCATGAAAATGCTGTAAATGAAAATGCTTATTTTAATTTCTATCAATATGTACCACATCGTTCGACTACACAACTGACAAACGCCAACTATAATGCATATTTAAAAGAAATGGGTATCACACAAACAGCCGACACCTATCCTTGTGCCGATAATGAAAGTGTTCTTTACAATCTGGGATCGACTTTTATCGATGTACAAAATCAGACCGGAGTCAATGCTTCCATGATGTTTTCGGTGGCTTTAAATGAAAGTGGTTATGGTCAAAGTGAATATGCTTTGACCAACTATAATTTATTTGGTCATGCGGCTTATGATGAAAATCCGGACAGTGCCACAACCTACAAATCCTTGGAAGACTGTATCTATCAACATGCCTATGGATTCATTCAGAATGGATATGCCAATCCTGATGACAGTCGTTATCATGGCTCATGGTTTGGCAATAAGGCAAGCGGCATCAATGTGCAATATGCCAGTGATCCATACTGGGGTGAAAAAGCAGCTCATTTTTATTATCAATTAGATACAAGAAGCAATCAAAAAGATCAAAAAAGCATTACCATTCATACAGAACTAGCCCAAAACGATATTCCTGTATATACCGATACAAAAGAAAGTTCCATCTTGTACACCATCCCGGCAAAGGAAATTGCCAGCTTTGTCATTGAAAAACAAGAGGATGACTGGTACACCATTGCCAGTGAAGCACCAGTATCCGATCAGAAAATCGATGTCAGCGCATCGTATCGCAGCAGTGTCGGTTATATCAAAATCAAAGATTTACACTAAAAAACCAAGGCGACCCTTGGTTTTTCTTATGCGTAATAAAATTGAATCTGTTTCTCTTTGATATGAATCGATGGATAATCCGGTGCATACACACCAACCACAAAAGCATCCAAAGGCTTTCCCATCAATTTCGATAAAGCATACAAATTATCCAAGGTTGGCAAATTGGTTCCATCCAACCATCGATACACAGTTTGTACACAGCTTAAAGATAAATAATTTTGAATATCCTTGCAGGTATATCCTTTTTCGTCCATGATGCGTCGAATCTGTTTTCCTGTTTCCTTTTTATCAATATTTAAAAGCATGCTTATCACCTCTGGTTTCACACTAGCATATATTTCGTCATTATGTATGGCATAAATTAATAATAACAAACTTCCATCGTATCTAAGCATAAACAAGCTAACTTGCTTCTTTCATCCTGCATAGCACAGCCACAATCTATATCGATATAATGTGCTGTTTTTAAATCCCCTGTATCTGAATACACTTGCAGGTCTGGATGATAGTTTAACACAATGGTATGACCGGCAATGATTGTTTTGTTACGAAAAAAAGGACCGTTAGGATCCATGCGATCCCATACAAAATGTAAAGGATCCATCACATCCTCTCGATACAATATATTTTTCCGTTTTGCCTTTCCGGGTGCTGTATGACATAAATAAAAGGTTCGATCATTGACCTTGAAATCTGTATAGGCAAAAGGAAGCTTTTGCAGCGACTTCAGGATAAAGCTTTGTTCCTGCGCATCGGCTTTATTATAAGCCGCCATAGTAGGCGCCCCACCATTTAAGATCCAATTTAAAACATGGATATCGTTAGGGATCCTTCCATGATATTTCTCTAAAAGCTCTAACATCATATACTCATGATTTCCCATCAAAAGATGCACATTCTCTCTTTGGAGAACATCTTTCAATATAAAATATCCATCCGGCCCTCGATCAATCACATCCCCTAAGATCATCAAGCTATTTTGATCTAAATCGATATTTTCCAATAAAGCATCATATTTTTCACGTAAGCCGTGAATATCACTGCATACATAGACAGCCATTCTATATCCCCCTTTTGATCCTTATCCCCTCAAGGATCTTATAGCTTTATCATTATACCAAAAAAGGCGGGTCTCCCCGTCTTTTAGTCCATTTTATTGAATTTTTTTCGGCGACACATATCCGGTAATTTAAATAACGGAAACAGAAAAATCAGAACGGGATAAATCTCCAATCGTCCCACCAGCATTGCGAAGCTGAGTACCAATTTAGAAAAATCCGAATACATCGCAAAGTTTCCCATCGGCCCCGCCAATCCAAAGGCTGGACCGACATTACCGATACAGGTAAAGACCGAACTCACTGTTGTCTCAAAATCCAAGTTATCTAAAGAAACTAAAAAAATACATGCGAACAAAATCAACATAAAGCATCCAAAGTAAGCCATGATCTGCGATACTACACTATCATCGACGACTTTTCCATCCATGGTGATAGCTTCCACCTTTTGCGGATGTACCAGTCTTTGAATATCCAAACGAATCTTTTTTAAAATAATCACAAAACGAGAGACTTTAATACCACCGGCTGTCGATCCGGCACAGGCCCCCAATACCATCAGAAGTAACAAAATTCCCTTTGAGAACATAGGCCAGAGGTTGAAATCGGTCGTCGCATAACCGGTTGTCGAAATGATCGTAGCCACTTGAAAAGAAGCATAGCGTAAGCCTTCCAGGATGCCTCCATACATATGTGATATATTCAAGGTAATCAAGATGATACAGCTGAACACCACAAATAAGTACATACGTAATTCTTCATTTTTAAAAATCTGTTTGAAATTCTTTAAAAAGAGAAAATAATACAAGTTAAAGTTTACACCAAACAACAACATAAAAACCGTAATGACGACTTCAAAATAAACATTGTTGTAGGCGCCGACGCTTAAAGAAGAAATACTGAAACCTCCGGTACCGGCAGTTCCAAATGTATAACAAAGTGTATCAAATAAAGGCATACCTCCTGCCAATAAAAAAACAATACACAACAAAGTTAGTCCCATATACATCACATATAAGATCATAGCGCTTTGTTGGATGCGTGGCACCAGTTTGCCAATCACAGGACCGGGCGCTTCGGCGCGCATAATATGCATGGATCGATCATTTGATTTTGGGAAAAACGCTAAGATAAATACCAAGATTCCCATACCGCCGATCCAATGTGTAAAACTGCGCCAGAACAGAATTCCTTTTGATAATTCCTCAACAGAAGGTACGATAGACGATCCGGTTGTGGTAAAACCGGAAACCGCTTCAAAGAAACAATCTACAAAGCTGGGAATCTCCTGTGATATAAAATAAGGAAGACAACCAAATAAACTGGCGGTGATCCAACAAAGACCCACGGCAATCATACCATCTCTTGCGAAATAATCTTTACGATCCAGACGAATTCGAGATAGAGCAAATCCAACCAAAAGACAAATCGCAATAGTAATCAAAAAGTCATAAACGACTTTTTCTTTATACAACAACGAACAAATCAGTGGCAATACCATCAACAGGCCAAGACAGATCAATACATATCCATTCATATTAGCAATCAAGCGCCAATTGACTTTCTTCATTTTTCGTTTAAGCCAATACATCGTTGATATCCCTCAATCCGGCAATTTTACTGATTAAAATCAATGTATCACCAATTTCCACATATGAATCACCTTGTGCAATTTGCGGTTTTCCTTTTCGTGTGATGTAAGCCACCAGCATTTCTTTTTTTAAGGTCAGATCTTTTAAAGGAACTCCGATAAACTTACAGTTCTTTCGCACCCTAAATTCCAACACTTCCACTTGATCATCTACGATTTTGATCAACGATTCGATATTGGAGCCTACACTATTCTGCATAGCGCGAACATACTGGCAAATTTGGTTAGCAGTAATATTTTTAGGTGTGATTGCATTTTCCAAACCAAGCTTCTCTAATAAAAAGCCCAAAGATACACGATTGACTTTTGGCAATACGTTTTGTACACCTAAGCTGGAAGCAAACATAGAAATAATGACATTTTCTTCATCGTTATCCGTTAGTGCAATAAACCCATCCATGTCTTCTAAATTTTCGGATCGTAAAAGTTCATGATCGGTTCCATCGCCGTGAATAACGGTGATAGATGGAAATTTTTCGACCAGCTGCAGACAGACATCTTTGTTCATTTCCACCACTTTGACTTCAATACCCAGATGAAGCAAAAGACGTATCAAATAAAAACTGATTCGTCCCCCACCGACGATCATGACTTCTTCAACCTTTTTATCTTTTAACAACTTGATTTCTTTAAAGAATTGTTCCAGCTCACGCATAGAACCAGTCAATGAAACTTTATCATTTTCCTGAATGATCGTTTGCCCATCCGGTATGATGATCTGTGAACCTCTTTGTACGACGCAAAACAAAACATTGGATTTGTATCGAGAACTTATTTCCATCAGATTCTTTCCGATCAAAGCACTTCCTTCACGAATTTTGATCTCCGTTAGCTCCACTCGTCCTTTGGCAAAAGAGGTTGCCTTGATCGTACTGGAAAAGCGCAACGAGCGAACAATCTCCAAGGCAGCTGCCATTTCCGGATTGATCTGCATCGACAAGCCCAGATCTTCTTTCATCATATTCAAACCTGCGACATACTCCGGATTTCGAATTCGTGCAATCGTATTTTTCGTTCCCAGCTTCTTTGCCAGCATACAACAGATGATATTGATTTCATCCTGGCTTGTTACGGCAATCAACAATTCGCACTCTTTTACACCGGCTTCCACCAAAACATCCACACTGGCACCATTGCCCAAGACACCGATAATATCTAATCGATTGATTGTATCTTCCAATACTTTCTGTTTATTTTCGATGATTGTGACATCGTGTCCTTCCTGATTCAACTGACAAGCCAGTGCAAAACCAACTTTTCCGTCACCCACAATTGCAATTTTCATATCTATCTCCTTGCGAATCAAACAGTATATCCATTGTAGTCGTCTTGTCTGAATGAATCAAGGAAAGACTGCGTAAAATTAAGATTTTATAAAGAAGTTGTTCATTATTCATAGACATATGAATATCATTCTTTAAATATCGGCTTTATGAAAAACTTTTCTTTATGTTTTCTTAATGATCAAGCTATAAATTGAAAAATAAATGTTTATAACTTACAGAATGTAAAATAACAACAACTGGCTTTTTTTGATGAAATTGATTACGATTAAAATAGAGGTATAACCATGAACTTTTTCAAAAAACTACAAAAACAATTCAACTCCCCACAAAGAAAAAAGCTTCCTTCTTTTTCAGATGGCTCTATTCTGCGTTATAGGATTCGCTTTGAAGGCATCGTACAAGGTGTGGGGTTTCGCTATGAAGTTTATCAGATTGCCACTCAATTAAAATTGACAGGATGGGTTCGAAATGAAATGGATGGAAGTGTACTTTGTGAAGTGCAAGGCACAAAAGAAAAAATAGAGTACCTGATCAATCATTTGTATCAAGTACCCCGTTTTCAAATTGATTCTGTATCAGAAAAGGAAATTCCATTAAAGAATGAATCATCCTTTCATATGGCTAACTGATCTTATAGACTTGTTTTTTGTTTATTATGAAATATCATGGTATAATCAGTAAGCAATTTATATTCTGTCCTCGTAGCATAACGGATAATGCAATCGCCTCCTAAGCGGTAGATTGATGGTTCGAATCCATTCGAGGACGCCAGAAATTATCGCTGCCAACCATTATTTATTGGTTTGCAGCGTTTTTATTTGCTTCTGTCAGCCTAACGGCTTGAAAAATAGAGATTATGCACAGAAAGCACCTGCCTAAAGAAACTGGACAAACTAAGAAGAGTGGTAGTTTTATCACCTGTTCATGAAAACTTATAATAAGAAGGTGGTAATTTGCCCTTATAATTGCATAAATCCCTTAAATTTTATTGAAAATAAGGGGACTTTCCCCCAAAAGTTTGATTTCCCCTTATTTTATGCTAATATTTAAGGGAATCAAGGAGATTATAAGGGAATGCGTATATTTAATTATTCCAAAATTCAAGAACAAAAGTGGGACTCAGATATTCTGGGTCTGATTGCGGCAATCTACAAAGAAGCCGGAAAACAGGAGCTATATTTAAAGCAGAGACCAGATGAATTGGAGAAGCTAGTGGAGATTGCAAAAATACAGAGCACTGAAGCATCTAATGCCATTGAGGGTATCAGAACTACAAACACCCGTATCCGACAATTAGTAGAAGAGAAGACAACACCAAGAAATCGAGACGAGCAGGAAATTGCAGGTTATCGAGATGTACTGAACCTCATCCATGAGAACTTTGATGCCATCCCTGTCACACAAAATTACATCCTACAGCTCCACAAGATTCTATACAACCACATGAACAATCCCATGGCAGGCAGAACCAAAAACGTGCAGAACTATATCAGCGCTACCTATCCTGATGGTCATGTGGAAACCTTGTTCACGCCTTTGTCCCCTTATGAAACGCCAGAAGCACTAGACAGCATTTGCAAGGAGTATAATCGTGTCATTGGAAATATGGAAATGGAACCACTGATTATCATTCCTGTGTTCATCCACGACTTTCTCTGTATTCACCCTTTCAATGATGGAAATGGCAGAATGAGCCGTCTTCTGACCACGCTTTTGCTCTATCGCTGTGGTTTTTATGTAGGTAAATATATCTCGTTAGAGGCTAAAATCGCAAAAAATAAGGATCTCTATTACAATGTCCTAGGTCAGGTACAGACCGGGTGGCATGAAGGTACTGAAGATATTGTTCCTTTTATCAAGTATTTGCTGGGAATCATTCTTTCTGCTTATAAAGACTTTGAAGATCGCTTTGACTTGGTAGAAACCAAACTATCTGCCCTGGAAACTGTGCATCGGGCTACAATGAAAAAAATCGGTCGTTTTACCAAACAGGACATCCGTGAACTTTGCCCTTCTCTCAGTATCAGCTCTATTGAAGGAGCTTTACGGAAATTAGTCGCTGCCGGAGAATTAAAACGAGAGGGCGCTGGAAAAAACATTTGCTATTACAGATTAAAATAATTATTAGTGACTTAGGTGTGTTCCTTTAATCGGATACTGAAGAAATAAAACGTGTAAGATGAGCTATTTGCTCTTTCTTTACACGTTTTATATTGTATTCTCTGAACTTAATCTCTACTGGTAATACGCTCTTTAAACCCTCTTATTTTTAATCCCCATCGTCCTGTAACAATCAAAATTAAAGCTAATGTGGCAAAAGTTACCCCATTGCAGAATCCATAGATGAAATCAATAATATCATTTTGATTCAGATAGTTAGATAAAATATAACTAATGAGCATCAGCACCATGCTAAAGAGAACAAGTATCTGAGTAATTCTTTTCATTTTCTTCTTTTCTTCATTTTCAAATTCAGCAACTTTTAAAGCTGTACTTTCCGTATTATTTGCCATTTCATTTCTTTGACCATCCAACAATTCCTCAAGACTCACATCATAAAAATGAGCTAACTTCATAAGAATATCAATATCCGGTAAACTCTTTCCTTTTTCCCATCTTGATACAGACTTATTGGATACAAATAGAATTTCAGCCAATTGTATCTGTGTTAGTTCTTTTTCATGTCTTAATTTCCTTAAGAAATCACCAATCTTTTTTTGGTTCATGATCTTTCCTCCTAACAAAACCATAAGCTTTACGATGGAGTTTTGAAACGACATGTTACAAGATTTTTTCTCGATGTATGAGAAGTATAGAAAAAGTTCCATTTCTTACATTTCACGAATTATTTTTTCGAGTTCTTGAAAGTTTGTAAAATCTACATTTTTATTATAGGCCTCTTTTATAGCTCTATCGACTGCCGTTAATGTATCTTCTGGTTTATTTTTTATTGCACTATATAAGAGTTTTATCATTGCTCTGTGACCAAAGCTTAACTTACGATAGTCCATTGCCCCTCTAAAATGAAAGATCGTTCTTATACTTTGAAAAATCTCTTTTGAAATTTGATGGCTTATATTCTTTTCTATCTCACTGATATTCTGATCATCGAAAGGATCCGATAAACCAATGGTGACAAGAATCATTGTTGTATGGGATGCATCTTTCATCTTTTTAAACGTCTTGGACAATCCTAAGACAGTACCTGCATATAGACTACCTATATAAATAATCGTATCGTACATATTTATATCTTGAACATTTTCAAAAGAAATCGCTTCGATCTTTGTTCTTTTTGAAAGCTCTTGGGCATATCTTTGGGCGGTCCCATAATGCGTACCATATATGATTATATCCATTGTCATTTTCCCTCTTTAAATGATTCCATTTTCTCTCAATACTTCCTGTTCATTGCCAGATATCCATCCGAATACTCTAAGTTTTCCCTTGATCTCCTACATGAGATAATGAACTTCAAAATCTATATCAACCCGACTCTTGTCCGATTTCTGATAAGATGCTCTCCAAGATACATGCGCCACACTATGATATTCATCAATTGGATATACCTTGATTTTACAAACATGCATACCAATCGTTCCCATTTTACGATATTGCTCATATCCATAGGATAAAGTTTTTTGAAAATCGATGTCATTCTTTCCTGTCATAACACCCATCGGTGATGCAGCAATAAACTCAGGTGCATACAATTCTGTTATCTCATCAGGATTCACATTTCCGCTTAAGGATTGCATAAAAAACTATTCATATTTTTGAAAGAATTTTTCTACCTGCTCTTTTTTCATAGCATTTCCTGATTCCTTTCATCTATTCCTTATTTTCAAACACCAAAATGGCTTTTGCTGAACCTGTAATGGACATCGTTATCAGCTTGTAACCAGTTTGTAACATCTCGTTTGCTTTTTCTTCTACTTTCAAAGCCATATCATCAGCTTTTGGCGAATATTCTATGACTATTGTTTTATACATAGCAGACTCCCTTTTCCCATTTAAAAGACTGACTTTTCACTTTTAGTATACGCATTTAGAACAAGGAACAGGTAAAATTCATGTAATTTTTGCCTAAAGTTTTTTCGTCCAATGAGGAATTTCTTGAAATCATTTAGTAAAATTACATTATATACATAGGATATATCAATTCAATGTACTTATACCGATATTTTCCATTACAAACGATTTATAGACAAAGAAGAATGGGGAATTTTTATTCAACTTAAAGACATAAAAAGATGTTAGATCCTATAAGTCCACATCCTTTCCTAATCTTACTTCACCGATCAGGTTATTATTCTTCGAATACCTGAAATTCCTTAATGTCTTCTAAAATCATTGACTCGACAAATACAAATAAAGCCGCGAAATAAATAATTATAACTGCGGCAGCTCCAATAAATCAGAAACGGTGATATAAGGTTGTTCAGACTCTCTTCCCTGCAACAGCCCTGTTCGATTTACCCAAATTTTATTCCATCCCAATTTTTTAGCGGGAACCATATCCCACCAATAACCTTTTGCGATATGACAATGCTTTTTTTCTTTGATCAAAAATTTTTCTTCCGCTTGTTGAAAAAAGGACAAAGTTGGTTTGTAACATTTTGCATCTTCCGCAACGAAACTATCATCCAGTAAATTCTCCAGTTTTTCCATATGCCACTTCATAAACGCATGTGTACTGTTTGAGAGGACGAGCAGTTCATAGCCTTTTTGTTTTAACTGTCGCAGAGCCGGTAAAACATCTGGGAATGGTTTAAAATCTCTATGAATTTTGATGACATCATCATACTTTTTCGCAAAAATATCCGAATTCATTTCCATATCACAATACGCAAGGACTTCCTTCAGCAATTTTTCATAAGGCATAAAATCATGCCCATACATCAGGCGATCTTCATAACTTGAGAATACATATATTGCTTTTTGACTGGACAATCCATGATTCTGTGCCACATTGCCTATAAAATCATATAAAGGCGATGTATCCAATAATGTTCCATAACAATCAAATGTCAGTGAATCGCGCATGGTATCCTCTCCTTTTATACGAACTTTTTATCTGAATCGATTAAATTTATTATACAGGCTTTTCTGCACAAAAAAACATCCACTATGCTGTAGATGTCCTTGTTTTTTATGGCGCGCCTGACAGGGCTCGAACCTACAACCGCTTGAATCGGAATCAAGTACTCTATCCAATTGAGCTACAGGCGCATTTGCCTATTCATTATACAACAAAATCAGTAGAATTCCACTTCTGTTTTATGGTATATTGGGAAAAGAAAATTTTTAAGAGGAGGATATATGGCCAAAAGAATTATACAAGTTGATGAAAAAGTTCCTGGCAAACTATTGCTGCCACTAAGTATTCAACATATGTTCGCCATGTTTGGTGCCAGTGTGCTTGTTCCGTTTATGTTTGGAATCAATCCAGCGGTTGTTCTATTCATGAATGGTATCGGTACTTTACTATTCATCTTTATCACGAAAGGAAAAGCGCCAGCTTACTTAGGAAGCAGTTTTGCCTTTATCGCACCGGGGAATGCCATTATTGCCAGCATGGGATATGAGTATGCCCTTGGAGGATTTGTTGCGGTTGGTTTTTGTGGTTGTTTGCTTGCCGGTATCATTTATAAATTTGGTACAAAATGGATCGATGTCGTGCTGCCAAGCGCAGCCATGGGGCCTGTTGTCGCATTGATCGGTCTGGAACTTTCTTCCAGTGCTGCCAGTACCGCCGGGTTATTGGATGAAGTCATTCAATTCAACAATGTTCTGGTTTTTGGTGTTACTTTAGGCGTTGCCGTGATCGGAAGTGTCTGCTTTAAGAAGTTTCTAAGTGTCATTCCTATTTTGATTGCCGTCGTTGCCGGCTATATCACAGCTGTTTGTGTAGGAATGATCGACTTTACACCTGTTGTTGAGGCAAGCTTATTTGCCCTGCCTAACTTTTCTTTCCCAAAATTCGATATCAATGCGATCTTAATGATGCTTCCGGTGTTGTTGGTCATTGCCAGCGAACATATCGGACATCAGATTGTTACCGGGAAGATCATCGGACGCGATCTGATCAAAGATCCAGGTTTACACCGTTCCTTGTTTGCCGATAACTTTTCCAGTATGCTTTCTGGTTTAATTGGTTCTGTTCCTACGACAACATATGGAGAAAACATCGGCGTTATGGCCATTACCGGCGTCTATAGTGTCCAAGTCATTGCCGGTGCTGCCATTCTTTCCATCATATGTTCCTTTATCGGACCGTTGGCCGCATTGATTCAGACGATTCCCAACCCGGTCATCGGCGGTATCAGTTTCTTATTGTATGGAATGATTGGTACCAGTGGTCTTCGCATCCTTGTTGACAATAAAGTCGATTATGGAAAGAGTGTAAACATGGTATTGACCAGCGTTGTCTTCGTTGTAGGTTTAAGCGGTGTAACCATCACCATTGGAAGTATCTCCTTATCCGGAATGGTTCTTGCCTGCATTACCGGAATGTTGATGTCATTACTGTTCTACGCATTTGAAAAACTTCATCTTCTCAACGAAGAATCTTAAAAGGTGTCCTACGACATCTTTTTTATTGACACGATGTATGGCTCGTGATAAAACGTGGTTTGGAAACTTTGAATATCAAAGAAAGGAAGATCTTATGAATCCGATCCAGAAATTCTACTGTCGCATATATCAAAACGTACTGCATTTAGCTTTACCGTTTTTACCGTATCGAAAACCGGAAATACTTTCCAGTATCTTTGCTTTACCGGATTTATTTCATGAAAAGAAGATTTCGACTGTCTTATTGATCACCGATAAAAGCATTCGCTCTTTTGGATTAAGCTTTCCTTTGGAACAGGAGCTTAAAAATCAAGATATTGAATGTATCGTTTATGATGACACCGTACCTAATCCTACCAGCGACAATGTCGAAGAAGCACGTAAGCTTTATATCGATCATCACTGTGAAGCCTTGATTGGTTTTGGCGGTGGTTCCTCCATTGACTGTGCCAAAGCGGTAGGCGCCAGAATTGCCCGGCCTAAAAAGAATTTGGCCAAAATGGAAGGCATCTTAAAGGTACTAAAAAGGATTCCTTTACTGGTAGCTATTCCGACAACCGCTGGTACCGGTAGTGAAACCACATTGGCGGCTGTGATCGTAGATTCTAAAACGCGTCATAAGTATCCGATCAATGACTTTCCTTTGATTCCACGCTATGCCGTATTAGACCCGTACTTGACAAAAACACTGCCGCCTTCTTTGACCGCGACAACCGGAATGGATGCCTTAACCCATGCCATAGAGGCTTATATTGGAAATTCGACGACAAAGGAAACAAGGGCGGATGCCAAACGAGCAATCGAGCTTATTTTTATGAATCTTGCCAAAGCGGTACACGACGGAAATGATCTGGATGCCCGAAAAAATATGTTGGAAGCGGCCTTTTTAGCCGGTAATGCGTTTTCACAATCTTATGTTGGTTATGTTCACGCAATTGCACATTCCCTGGGTGGACAATACAATGTGCCCCACGGATATGCCAATGCCGTCATACTGCCAATGATCCTGGAAGCTTATGGCGAACACGCAACCAAAAAGCTGGCTGAACTGGCTATCGTCTCCGGTACCAGCAGAGGCCCTGATCCAGTTGTAAGAGCCAAAGCCTTTATTCAAGCCATCAAAGAAATGAAATCCGTATTCTCGATTCCGGATACTTTCAAAGAGATTCGTGAAGAGGACATTCCTATGCTTGCCAAACAGGCAGCCCATGAGGCAAATCCACTCTATCCGGTTCCTAAGGAAATGAATGCCAAAGAGCTGGAACAGTATTATAGAAAATTGATGGAGGACGGACATGGAAACTAAAGAAATTCAAGCCATGCTACAAAAACAACGTGCCTACTTTCAAAGCGGTGCCACATTACTGGTGGAAAAACGTATTGAAAGTCTGCAGCGATTAAAAAATACCATTTTGGCCAATCAGGATAAAATTGAAGAAGCTCTGCGCAAAGATTTAGGAAAAAGCAATACGGAAAGCTATATGTGTGAAGTGGGTCTTGCGTTAAGCGAATTGACCTATATGATACGACACACCCGAAAATTTGCTCGTGAAAAAAGAGTTCGTACCCCACTATCACAATATGTATCCCGCAGCTTTATCAAGCCTTCTCCTTATGGAGTCGTACTGATTATGTCGCCATGGAATTATCCGTTTATGTTGACAATCGATCCGTTAGCTGATGCGATTGCCGCCGGTAATACTGTCATTTTAAAACCTAGTGCATATTCTCCACACACCAGTGCCATCATCGAAAAGATCATTCGCTTCGCCTTTGATCCGGAATATGTCACCTGCATCACCGGTGGAAGAAAAGAAAACCAGGCTTTACTGGAGCAGAAGTTCGATTATATTTTCTTTACGGGTTCTAAAAATGTCGGTCATACTGTCATGAAAAAGGCAAGCCGATATTTAACACCGGTCACCTTAGAATTAGGTGGAAAAAGTCCCTGTATTGTTGATGACAGTGCAAAAATTGATTTGGCCGCCAAGCGTATCGTCTTTGGAAAATATCTAAACTGCGGCCAAACCTGTGTGGCACCAGACTATATTCTATGTGATGAAAAAGTAAAAGATCATCTGATACAAGCATTGATCCGTGAGATTCAAAGGCAATATGGTTTAAAACCACTGGAAAATGCCCATTATGGAAAAATCATCAATGAGAAACATTTTCATCGTCTTTGCTCTTTGATGGATGAAGAAAAGTGCGTATATGGTGGGCAAACCAATCATCAAACGCTACAGATCACACCCACTGTTTTTGATTCGATCACCTGGAAAGATGCCATCATGCAGGAAGAAATCTTTGGTCCATTGTTGCCGATACTGACGTATCATGACATAAACGAAGCAATCCGCACGATCGAATCGCATCCGCATACTCTGGCTCTGTACATTTTCTCGCAAAATAAGACAAATATTGAAAAAATCAAACAACACTGTCAGTTTGGCGGAGGCTGCATCAATGATACGATCATACATTTAGCTACGACACAGATGGGATTTGGCGGTGTCGGTGATAGCGGCATGGGAAGTTATCATGGTAAAGTCGGATTTGATACTTTCTCGCATAAAAAAAGCATAGTTGATAAAAAGACATGGATCGATCTTCCTATGCGCTATCAACCATACAAAAGCATCTATGATAAAATGATACATTTCTTCTTAAAGTAGGCAAAATTGAAGCGAACCTCCTTTTGTTTGGTGTCCAAACTTTGGGGTTCGCTTCAAATGCCTGCTTTTTTTATCGTACTGCCTCCAGCTTGCGAATATCTTTTAATAAGTTATCATAGCGATCTGGTTTTAAAGACTGTGGCCCATCACAAAGGGCATTTTCCGGATCGTTATGCACCTCTATCATTAAACCATCACATCCGGCTACAACTGCCGCTTTGGCCATTGGTTCTACTAACCACCATTTACCACCGGCATGGCTGGGATCAATAATGACCGGCAAATGGGTCAATCGTTTTAAAACCGGTATCGCCTGAAGATCCAGAGTATTTCGTGTATATGTTTCAAAGGTACGAATGCCTCTTTCACACAGGATGACATTTGGGTTTCCGTTGGCCATGATATATTCGGCAGACATCAGCCATTCTTCATACGTATTGGATAAACCGCGTTTTAAAAGAACCGGTTTTTTAATACGTTGTCCCACTTCTTTTAACAGATCAAAATTCTGCATGTTTCTTGCCCCAATCTGTACCAGATCGACTTTATCATTAAACTCATCGATATGTTTTTCGGACATCAATTCCGTAACGATCGGCAATCCGGTTTCTTCTTTTGCCTCTACCAATAAATCTAAAGCGGTAGATCCCATTCCCTGAAAAGAATATGGCGATGTCCTTGGTTTAAAAGCGCCGCCTCTTAACAGATTGGCACCACTGGCTTTAACTCGTCTGGCAACTTCTAATACTTGTTCTTTAGATTCTACCGAACAAGGTCCGGCAATCAAAGTTAAAGCCTTGCCGCCTACCGGAATACCAGACACATTGATCACAGAGTCTTCCGGATGAAAGGCGCGATTGGCCAGCTTATAAGGCTCGCTGACCTTCATGATTCGCTCAACGCTTTCTTCGACTTCAATGCGTTTTGGATCGACACGTGTTGTATCGCCTACCAAACCCACGATCAAAGTTTCTTCTCCCTGAGAAATATGAGTTTTTAATCCCAGCTTTTCAACTTTGTCTAATACGCGTTTTACTTCATTCTCCTTCGCATTTTGTTTAAATACAATGATCATCGTGTTTCCTCCTATATAAAAAGTCCCTTCCACCATAAGGGCGAAAGGGACGATCGCGTTACCACCTTAGTTCAAAGAAACTTCACAGTTTCTTCCTTATCGAGTACCAACATACTCTAACACTATAACGGGTGTACCCGGAACCACCTACTTATTTCGGCATCCTACTCCAAGACGTATTCCATAAAGATTCCGTTCTTCTTTTCACCAGCCAGAAGTTCTCTAATCCTTCCTCTTTATGTACTCTTTCTTTTCTTTGTATTTCCTATATTTTAAAAAAGGTGCCGCACTTTGTCAACGAAGAAACAATGTCGGAATCGTTTTTTCATTATATTGGGTCGATATGATCCCACCATCGCTACAGCGTGAATATACCCCGGCAAAGTGTCCGTTATATACATACAGACCGCTCATATTGGAATAGTCCTTAAATTCATCAAAATTAACCAGATCAATATTCTTTGTCTTGTATGGTGTAATGTACTTTTGTACGATATAATTCGCATCTAAATGTTGGGATACGACCTGATTCCACTGATCCTGATGAAGATCAATGCCGGCCCATACGCCTTTGGATGCATAGGAGTCTTTCGGCTTGATGATCCAATGATCTTTATCCTGAATCTTCTCTACGACATCCTGTGTCAAATCGTATGTGATCGGACAATGTTTTTCAATAAAAGAAACTTCATCCGGCGAAAAAAACTTCTGCATAACGGGATCCATCAGCACCTGGGTAATTTGTTTATGATGTACCAGCTGTGTCTGAAAGGCTCCGATACAACAAACATCATGATGCAGATATGCCTGAATAAAAGGCTGAACCTGCTCATAGTGCTCCATCACATCCCGCGTAACCGCTCTTCGATAGATGACATCGATGACTTTACCGGTTTTTTGGGAATACAGTTTTCCATCTTTATAGTCTAAATCACGAATATCAACCACTTCGCAGTCATATCCTTTTTGTTGAAATACATCCTCAAAAACATAAAGTTCTGTATAATACGCATTCTCCAAAAAATCACAGATTCCGATTCTTGCCTTTTCACAAACCTTAGAGTCTTCTTTCATCGTCTGGATAAACGCATCGGCCCAGCTTTGTACCAATTCCAGAATTTCATAATCCTCCGGATCATGTTGGAAGATATTATTGAAAGGCAGGAAATCATTTAACCGTTTGTTTTCGTTCATGGCCGATGTTCCATCGGTATTAAACTCGCAGAAATGAAAATCTTTGGTTTGTTCATCATAGAAGATATCTACCCGACAGATCGGAATCGGACTTGTATATGCCGGTTCACACAAGATCAATTCTTCCAATTCACGCGAAAAACCAAACAGTTTACGAATCTGCGCATCGGTTTTATATGCCTGAATCACTTTGGTAAAAATCGAATATGTCGTATCTACGATTTTTTCAAAACGATGTTTATCTTCCTGGGTAAAGATCTTTGGGATATGCAGTGTACGTGTGTACATGTTGCCACCCAAGTTCAACTCGCTTTTTTGAATGGCTTCGGTTATACGCAATGCGCTCTCCTTAGATTCCATCGGATGCATCAAAATAGCTTTCTGATACGTTTCTTCTATCGAAAGATTGGGTATCAAACTTTTTGTATCAACCAATTCCTCCAATGGAAGAAGATAGGATTTTTCTTTTTCCGTCAAACCTTTTTTGGCATCAGAAATCATTTCTTTCAACAAATCGAAAACTGGCTTTCCATACACGATCGCATCATAACAATCCTTACGTAATGCTTCTTTCGCCTGTAAAATCGTTTCGATAGAATTCGTCAAAGAAGAATAAGTATCAATATTTTCTTGTTTATAAAAAAGACCTTTGACTAATGCGCAGTAAGCTTGTGTATAAATAGGCGGCATGCTGTCGGCACTGCGAATTTCTATAAACTGTTTTAAACGCACATCCAAAAACAACATGGAAAGATAATGTGCAATCTCCGTCTTACCATATCCATATATCCCTGCCACCTGGGCACAGGTTTGATCTTTTACATCAATAAAATTTCCATGATCATTCATAACGATCAAAGGCACTTGTTCTAAAAATCGAGCATAGGCATCAAAGCCAAAGTTTTCTTCAAATAACGATGGAAGAATACCGCAGCGTGCAGGATCGGTATGTGACCAGATTGAATCTCGCAACAAGACATCCTCATTTTTCTTTCCGGCATATACAGGTGTATGACTGGATAAAAACGCCAATAGTGGATGTAGGATATTGGCCATACGATATTTGCGAATAAAATCGTTTTCATCCGTATAATCTACACTGACATGGACGGCAGCCGTAGCCTTCATCATCTCCAGTCCTCTGGTTGATACATTTTGAAAATATTGAGCCATCAGTCGATAGCGCTCTTTATCAATCAGGACAACGTCTTCCTGTCCAATCGTAGGAAGGCCACCGCTGTAGATCAGATCGTATCCTCTTGGATGAATATATGCCAGGATCGAAGAAACAGTCTTCAGATAAATTTCCATCATCTCTTGAAGATTGTTCATACATCGGAGTGATATTTCAAGCTGGCATCCCGGCTCCAATGTGATCAGCACATCCTCGGATTCTAGTGCAATCAATAAATCTTGTTCATAATAAGTATGCGGAAAATCTTTTCGCAAAAACTCTAACAATTGTCCAATACCATTTTCTCCATCATAAGGCATAGGACGGCCATCGTTGCGCGAAATCAAAAAATGTTCCACTTCCAAGCCAATCGAACCGGTCTGGTTCGGCTTACAACCTTGTTTAAAGTATTCAGTGAACGGCATCATAATAAATTGACTGCTTTACTTCCTTTGTTTTTTCCTGTCCCAACAGCTTTTCAATAATCGCAAACGCAAATTCAATGCTGGCGGCTGCCGAGATTCCGGTAATCAAATTGCCATCTGTTACCGTATAAGCATATTGATACGTTCCACCAAAATCTTCATTCATACTCTGAAAACAAGTATAATTCTTTCCTTCTAAAAGGCCCAGTTTTCCCAAAATCGTCGGTGCGGCACAGATAGCTGCCAAAACCTTGTCTGCCGCAAAAGTTTTTAACTGTTCACACACCTTCTCATTTTTTTCTATCTTTTGCCAATGTGGACCACCTGGTAACACCAGACAGTCTGCCTGATCAAAATCATAAGAATCAAATGGGATCGCCGGAGAATACGTAACTCCAAAACGACCTGTTACTTCATTGCCTTCTATACAAACCAGATCGACATCGATTCCGGCTCTGCGCAATAACGCAATAGGACCCATGGCTTCTAATTCTTCAAAGCCATTATCCATGACAACACATACTTTCATCGTAATCACCTCAGGTAAAGTATATAACGAAGACTTCTTATAGACAATTTGTTTGAACAGATTTCCATATCCGCAAGAAAATGATACAATAAAGAAAACCGAGGTACTCTGTATGGATTTTGCCAAACGATATTATGAATTTTTAGAACAAACGCTGCGAAATGTGTATCAATCCAATAAAGAGCACATTCAAGAAGCAGCCGATCTTCTTTATCAGACACAATGTAACAACCATACGATTTATACTTTTGGCACAGGTCATTCCCATATGATCGGACAAGACCTTTATGCGCGCGCCGGTGGTTATGCCAAGATCTATCCGATTGATGAAATCGAACTGAGTCTTGCGACACATCCGACAAAAAGCACGCAAATCGAGCGTATGGCTGAATATGCCAATGTGTTGGAGCACTTATATGATGTACGATACGGCGATGTCGTAATCGTAACCAGTAACTCCGGAAGAAATGCCTTAGTAATCGAATATGTTTTACGACTGCGTAAAAAAGGTGTAAAGATCATTGCGATTACCTCGCTGAAACATTCTCAAAACACAGAAAGCCGACATAAAAGTAAAAAACGCTTGTTTGAGCTGGCCGATATCGTTTTAGATAATCAAGCTCCGTTAGGAGATGCCGGCGTAGCCATTGACGAAAACATAACTATGGGACCGGTCAGTACGATCACAGGTTGTTTTTTAAGCCAGTGTATGATAGGAAGCATGGTAGAAAAACTAAAGGAAAATGGTATGGATGCACCTGTATTTCGCTCCAGTAACACAGATGGTGCAGATGCATATAATCAGGCTTTATTTGATACCTACATTTTAAAGAAAGGAAATGAATATGAATCGCTTAATGAATCCCAATTCTAAAGAAGTCAGAATCATGGCCTTGGTTTATATTATTGCCGGAATTCTGCTCTTTATCTTAAATAATGACTTTTTAATGATTGCGGTGCGCATATTTGGTGTAATCTTGATCGCAATTGGTGGCACTTTATTATATACTTATTTCGGAAAACGTCTATCTGTTGACGCCAGCCCCTTGTTTGCCGGACTGCCCAGTGTTCTGATTGGGATCTTGATGATCGCATCTCCGGAATCCATCATTTCGATTCTACCAATCCTGGCTGGAATTCTGTTGATCATCAACTCCATCATCCAACTCCAAAAAGCATTTCTTTTACGAGACTATGGATTTGACAACTGGAAGATTACGGCAGGTATTGCGGTATTTGCTTTAATCGTAGGCGTTATCTTATGGCTTCGTCCATTACAGTCGGTTGCATTCATTTTACAGATCATCGGCTGTGCACTGATTTTTGAAGGTGCCATGTTATTTGGCTTTGATCACACGGTAAGAAAGTACAAAAAACGATTTGAAAAGGAACAGAACGATTTTTTTAACTAAAAATCTGTTCTTTTTCTCCATAGATATTCAAAATTTAGGGAGAGGGGTGTAAAATATAGATTATGAAGATCTCAACTAAAGGAAGATACGCATTGCGTATGTTAATCGATTTAAACCGTTATCAGGGTGATGGATATGTATCCTTAAAAGACGTTGCCCAAAGAGAGAACATCTCAAAGAAATATTTGGAACAGATCGTACCAGTTTTGAATCGTTCTGGTATTCTGTGTGCAAACCGTGGTTATCAAGGCGGATATCGTTTAGCCAGTCCGGCAGATCAGATCAGTGTATATGATGTTTTAAAAGCAACGGAGGGGAGTTTAGCCTGTGTTGCCTGTCTGGAAGAACATGCCATGCCTTGCGAGCGAAGAGAGTTTTGTCCAACTTTACCAGTTTGGAAAAAGTTTGATGAACTTGTTAAAGACTATTTTTCCAAGATTACATTACAAGATATGATTCAACAACAAGGAGAAGAGTAATCTTCTTCTTTTTTACGCAAAAAGAAATCACCCTGCAGACGTACCACAAGGTGATTCATATCAAGATAAATGGGAATCCCAACTACATAGCCGCGAGGAAACCAGTGGACAGTTCGTTCTATTCCTAACCCTTTTCGCGGTTTTCAACATAGGTATGTCTGCACAACATTCATCCAAAATCGTTGATCAAATACACTTTCAAACAAAAAAAATCACAAGGAATATATCCTCTAAAATACAGATCGAATAATATAAGGAACAAAATCAATAAAAGGATTTTAACCTTTACCCTTACAGTCATCAGCTGTACGCTCTCTCAATTGAGCTATATCGATTCATCGTGTTCATCATCTAAATGTAAGATTCCCTATACGGGAGAACGAAGTTTATGGTTTTCATGCAGCAGGAAGCTTTATCAGTTGATCTCTACAAAAGTTGTCGCATTCGATACTTTGATCTTTGTATCCAGTTCATTCAAGATCGTTTCTCTTCTCTCATTCAGTTCGTTAATCTTTTTGCGCACATTTAACGGATCAATCAATTCCGTTGTATTCTCCTGTACATAGACATCAACAACCTTTAAAGGCGTTTCATCTTTTGTCTTTGTATCTTTTCCCAAAATGCTCAAGCGCATAGTTTCTGCCGTATTCTGTAAGCCCTTGTTTTTCTGTTCCATAACTCGTATTTTCTCATTGAGTTCCTCTTCTAATTTCATCATGAGGTTTCCTTCAAAATTAGAATCCGAATCGTAAGCATTACTACAGTTTAAACGACTGCGAAGGGCTAATGCATTCGCAATTGACATCGCTCCATAACTTGTTTCAATTATCGTTTCCGCATTGGAACGCAATATTGCCTGATCGACTTTATCATACCAGTGAATCAAATCAATGATTTGTTGATAAGAAGAACGTGCCTCTTTTTCAAATTCTTTCTGTGTTACTCTTCTTTCCATAACTTTTTCTTCATTATGTTTTTTCGTTTCTGTAAAACTGGCTTTACGAATCTTATCACAAATCTTCTTTACCAAAAGATCTCGTTGATCTAAAGCCTGTGTCACTAACATTTTCTGTTCCATCATCATGACCTCCATTTGTCACGATTATAAACGATTATTTTAACTTTGTCATTGAACGCAAAATTCAATGAAGGCCCTTTACCTAAAGCAGATTTGACCTAGTTCGTCACATTCTTTATACTTTGTCTTAAACAAAGCAAATTAAGTTCAACCTAGCCATTTCACTAATACATATTTTACTTGTATGTTTTAAATCGTATGTTATAATGAACATGTAAAAGGACAGATCAACACGAGTCCTGGATTTATTGAATTCTTATAAGAAGGCTACAATTATCCAGAAGCAGGTAGCCTTTTTATATGTCATTTACTACGATTGATTTCAATCAGAAGTATCACGACTATATGAAGCATCATTAACATTAGATACAATGTTTCAAATGATGTCATAGCGCTCACCTCATTTCGGCCGCTAAAATCAGGCCATCTATGTTAACGAGGTTTAACGCTTCCCCGGTCTAGCGACCAGGACTACCTGTGTTGATCTGTCCAGATTTATTTTAACATATATCCTATATGTAAACTATGAGCCTACAAAAAGACCTTGTTCATCCTAAAAAGATCAACAAGGTCTTGTGTTTTTCAAAGTAAATAATTAATCCAACTGCCCTCTTTGATATGAGTTGTTATAGATCGCAAAGTTTTTATCATGTAGCATCTTTGCCGCATCTACGACCCAATTACTATTACGAATCAGAGCGCGACCAACTTCAATCAAATCTGCCTGATCACTTTGTAGAATATATTCTGCCAAAGCCGGTTCATGAATCAGTCCTACTGCTGTTACCGGAATGGAGACTGCTTCTTTCATTTTTTGTGTATAAGCCACTTGATAGCCCGCAAAAATTGGAATATTTGGTGTCGTATCTAACAAACCACCGGTAGATACATCAATACAGTCGATACCGTCTTCTTCCAGCCATTTTCCAATCTGTTGATACTCTTCAATCGTATTTTGCTGGCCGGTTTGATCATAGGCAGTCAAAGACAAACGCATCCATACCGGGCCACCAAAAGCTTCTTTTACATCCGGAAGCATTTCCTTTACAAATCGATAACGATTTTCTAGAGACCCTCCATATTCATCTTCTCTTTGATTGGTCAGCGGTTCTAAAAATTCATTGATCAAATAGCCATGCGCACCATGCAACTCGATCATATCGAATCCAGCCTGTTTAGCCCGAGCGGCTGCCTGCACAAAAGCCTGCTGTGTTGTTTTAATATCCGTTAACATCATAGCTTCCGGCATGCCGTACTCTTCATTATACGCAATAGCACTTGGCGCCAGCTTCACTTTGGCATCCTGAGCCTTGCGGCCACCATGTCCCAGCTGAATACCAATTTGTGAGCCTAAGGCATGCACCGCATCCACCAAACGTTTTAATCCTGGTATATGATCATCACTCCAGATACCTAAATCTTGATCGGTCAAACGCCCATCCGGCTGTACAGCCGTAGCTTCTACTATGATTAACCCCACTTGTCCGATTGCTCTGGCTCCATAGTGTGCCAAATGAAAATCCGTGACCTTTCCATCTTTATTCTTTACTTCATACATGCACATGGGCGGCATGACAACTCTATTCTTTAAGGACAACCCGGCAATCTGTACCGGTGTTAATAATTTTGACATATCGAAACCTCCTTTGACTTGATTATAGGTTTTCGCAGTTTGACATGCAATTCATGTGCTTTGAACTCCCCTATCAAACATGGTAAAATAAGCCCATGAAGCTATATTTTATAGAAACAAAAAACACCGATCCACGTCTTCGTGCACTCTATCAAAAGGCTTTCCCTGAAAAGGAAAGAATTCCCTTTTATGAACTGGATATTTTGCCCGGAAGTCATTTCTATGGTGTGTATAAAGATCCTCATGCTAATGAATTTGTCGGGCTTTTAGATATACTGGATTATAAACAGATTTGTCAGGTGCGTTATCTTGCCACCGAAGAAAGCTGCCGTGGCCAGGGAATCGGCTCTAAGATCTTGGACTGGATCAAAGAAAACCGAAAAGACTCTGTCATTGTGATCGATGTTGAATCAGATCGTGTACCTTGTGACAATTTAGATCAAAGAATCTCACGTAAACAGTTTTATTATCGCAATGGATTTTGTGCCAGTGAAGATAGCTATCAATGGCATGGCGATGCCTTTGATCTTTTAACCGCAAACGGTACATTGAAAAAAGGCGAATATGTACAGCTTTGGAAAGAACTTTTTGTGCTATTAAAAGAAAGACAATCTGCCCAAAACTACCTTTGATATGATATACTTGGAAAGAATGTGAAAGGATGTTCAACGATGGAAACAAATGAAGGTAAGAATTTTATTGAACGTATCATAGATGAAGACTTAAAAAATGGGACTTACAGTGGTGTTGTCACTCGTTTCCCACCAGAACCAAACGGCTATCTGCATGTAGGCCATGCCAAGAGTATTTTATTAAACTATGGATTGGCCAAAGAGTATGGTGGAAAATTTAACTTACGTTTTGATGATACTAACCCCACAAAAGAAAAAGTCGAATTTGTGGATTCGATCATTAAGGATGTGGAATGGCTAGGCTGTCATTACGATGGTGATGTCAAGTTTGCCAGCAACTATTACCCACAAATGTATGAAGCTGCCATTAAGCTGATCAAAAAAGGAAAAGCCTATGTATGTGATCTCAGCGCGGAAGAAATCCGTGCTTACCGTGGTACATTAACGGAACCGGGTAAAGATTCTCCCTATCGTAACCGCAGCATTGAAGAAAATTTACGTCTGTTTGAAGGCATGAAAAATGGTGAATTTGAAGATGGGTCCAAAGTGCTTCGTGCCAAGATTGATATGGCCAGCCCAAATATCAACATGCGTGATCCGGTTATTTACCGTATTTCACGTCAAACGCATCATAACACCGGCGATGAATGGATCATCTATCCGATGTATGACTTTGCCCATCCAATCGAAGATGCGATCGAGGGTGTTACTCATTCCATTTGTACTTTAGAGTTTGAAGATCACCGTCCTTTGTATGACTGGGTTGTTCGTGAACTGGAATATCCACAGCCACCAAAGCAGATTGAGTTTGCGAAAATGTATTTAACCAATGTGATCACAGGAAAACGTTATATCAAACGTTTGGTCGATGAAGGTATCGTCGATGGCTGGGATGATCCTCGTTTAGTCACAATCGCAGCCTTGCGTCGACGCGGCTTTACACCGGAATCTATTCAAACCTTTATGAATCTGGTCGGTGTAACCAAAGCCAATTCTTCTGTAGATTATCAGTATTTAGAACATTGTTTGCGTGAAGATTTAAAGCCAAAAGCACCGCGCATCATGGCTGTTTTAGATCCTATTAAGTTAGTAATCGACAATTATCCGGAAGGTGAATACGAAATGGTAGAAGGAAGCATCAATATGGATGATCCGGATGCCGGCAAGAAACAAGTGCCTTTTGAAAGAGAGCTTTGGATTGAACGTGAAGACTTTATGGAAGAACCGCCAAAGAAATATTTCCGTCTGTTTGTCGGTAATGAAGTACGTTTGATGAATGCTTACTTTGTTAAGTGTACAGGCTTTGAAAAAGATGAAAACGGAAATATCACTGTAGTTCATGCGACTTATGATCCAGAAACAAAGGTAGGTTCTGGCTTTACCGGACGTAAAGTCAAAGGTACAATTCACTGGGTTCCTGTTCATCACTGCATCGAAGCAACGGCCAGACTCTATGAAAATTTAGTAGATGAAGAAAAAGGCGTTTACAACGAAGACGGTTCTTTAAATCTGAATCCGAATTCTTTACAGGTCGTAGAGCATTGTTACATCGAACCATTTGCCAGAGATGCCAAGAAACAGGATAAGTTCCAGTTTGTACGGAATGGTTATTTCTGTGTTGATGAAAAAGATACAACAGATGATCGTTTGGTATTCAACCGTATCGTATCTTTAAAAAGTTCATTTAAACTACCAAAATAGGCTTGGATTTCCAAGCCTTTTTCAAAAGGAGATTTTATATGATACAAGATATCTCACCCCATACATTTGATAATTCATTTAAACAAATCAAGCCTTCTTCCAAAGACTTTGTTCTTTCATTTCAGGGAAAGAATGCTTTGACAAAAAGTAAAGAAGATTTCATACAGTGCCCTACTTTTCAAAATCTGTCAATAGATACAGAGAATGCGATTTATTTATTTTCCATTGATGATCACCCTTACTTTTTAGTGAGTGATGTACCCGAACAGAATGGTTTTACCTATCAACCATTAAGGCCTGTGACGAAATCACAGCCAGACTATTTTGGCTTTGCCTATGCGACCGGATTTCATCTGTATGACTGGTATAGAAACCGCGTTTATTGCGGCCGCTGCCAAACAAAATTAGAACCGGGAACTACAGAACGATCACTAGTCTGCCCCAACTGCGGTGTTATTGAATATCCCAGGATTTTCCCAGCTGTGATCATTGCCGTAACGCATAAAGATCAAATTTTATTGGCGCAATATCCCCATATGAAAAAACAAGTCTTATTAGCCGGATTTGTGGAAATTGGTGAAACCCTAGAAGAAACTGTAGCCAGAGAAGTATATGAAGAAGTGGGCTTAAAAGTAAAAAACATACGCTATTATAAATCTCAACCCTGGGGGATCGTCAGTGATGTATTAGCTGGTTTTTATTGCGAATTAGACAGTGAAAAAGAGATCCGTCTAGACACCAATGAATTGAAATGTGCCTATTGGATCTCCCGAGATGAACTTCGGTACGGAAAAGAAAACTTAGATGGAAGCCTAACTTCCGAAATGATCTATCAATTCAAAATGGACACTTATCGTTAGACTATCCCTCAAAAAAAGCTTATTTTCATATCGTATGAAAGTAAGCTTTTTTCTATATAGTTTTAAACTGTACAATGGCCTTAAACACATCCCCATCGAGTTGTACTGTAAAGCTGCCATTTTGAATCTCGCAGAAACTCTTGACGATCGCAAGACCTAAGCCGCTGCCTTCTTCATGACGTGACTGATCTGCCCGAACAAACCGCTCTGTGATATCTTGGGGATCAAAATCCAGTGGTGTCTTGGAAATATTTTGAATCGTGATATCAACTTGATCCTGATTCTTCTCTATCGTCACAAAAACACGTGTATTCTCCAATGCATACTTTGCCACATTCGACAATAAATTTTCAAAGATACGCACTGTTTTATTGCCATCCAGAAGACAAATGATAGGCTCCTGTGGTTTACGTATAACGGATGACAATCCCTTTTTCTCTAACATCGTTTCATTTTCCACTACTACTTGTTCCACCAGGGAAACAATATCTACATTCTGTGTTTCTAAATTGATATTTCCGGAATTTGCTTTGGAAACTTCAAAGAGATCTTCAATCAATTTACTTAATCGATCGGTATATTGATTTAGACGAACCAGATATTCTTCTTTATCTTCTGTACTTAACTGTGGATCATTTAACAGCTCAAGATAATTCTTTATTCCCGTTAAAGGCGTTTTTAAATCATGAGATACATTGGTGATTAGTTCTGTTCGTAAGTTTTGTGAACGCACTCTTTCTTTGACAGCTTCTTCAAAGTCTTCCTGTACCGTATCTAGTTTTTCCTGCAGGGATGGCAAAATAGAAGTTTGATATTGCTCATCCACTTTAAAATCACCCTGCGCAATTCGATCTAACCGCACCAACAATTTATCGTATTCTTTGACGATACGTTGTGCCTGATGTAAAAGGAAAATATAGGACACCACACCATAGATCAACACAAACAGCCATCCCCAGAATAAAGCACATAGAAACATCAGGGCTGTATTCAATAAAACACCTTTTAGAATCAAGTTTTTAATTTTTTGATCTAAATCATAATTTGAAAGATCCTTAATTCCTCCATACAGTTCCATAATGCGATTACCCAGCCATGTATCTTCTTTTAAGAAACGTACAAAACCGGAACACAAAGAATACTTGACATAGTAAATATCAATACCGATAAAAAACAAAGATAAAAAGAACAAACTGAAATTGATGACATTGACCCATACTCCGGCAGCCGGAAGCCCATAGCGTACCATGGCCGGTAACAGAATATCGTTAATGGTCACTCCCATAATATAAATACAAATAGAGGCGATCAAAATGGTCAATGTACCAAAAAAGAAGATATTAAATTCCGCTTTCCAGGAAAGAATCGTTTTCAATAACTGTGTCTTTGCCAATGTCTTCCAGGAAACAAGGAATAAATATACGCCGATAATAAAAGCACTTATCACAAAGGCCAACAGAACAAATGGTACCCATACCGAATCATTGTACACAGAGGTATAGACCAGTCCTCCGGCTTTCATTTCTTTGGGAATAAATAAGGTCACTTTTAAATTCGTAGGAGGATTTAATTTCACATCTTGATCTGGATCATTCATCAACTCGGAAACAATACCATTCAAAGTATAAAAATTATAGAGCGATAAAAAACTGAATTCTGTCACATCCATATTTCCGGACTGTTTTAAATTGCCATTTTCATCATAAGTCAGCTCTCCATAGAACAAAGCATTTTTTGAATTGGTATCTTCAGTGAAATGATTACTTAAGACCTGATCTTTCCATTCTATACGATATGCAAAGTTTTCATCATTATCCAAAAGGTACACGGACTCACGAATGGAATTTTGTGATGCATCATCTACACTTTGTTCCAATATCGCATCTGAAGACTCAATGAATCGATACGAAGGATCCATCTGTTGCATCTTTCCCAAGATCAGCCACTCAATCGATTCTTTCAATTCATAATTGACCTCATCAAAATCGGTTACCGAACTAAACTGGATTTGGGGGTACAAGAAGATCACAATAGCCGAACAAACAGCACAAAGCAGCAGGAACCCGCTTAAACATAAGTTTTGTACTCGCTTCATGGTTCCATCCTTTCAATCTTGTAACCAATGCCCCAAACCACTTTGATATAAACCGGCTTTTTTGGATTGGCTTCGATCTTTTCACGCAGCTTTCGGATATGCACCATGATTGTTTCAGTATTGATCGCATCTTCCTGCCATATCGTTTCATAGATTTGCTCAGCGGAATAAACACGTCCCGGATTTTTCATCAAAAGCTCTAAGATGGAAAACTCTTTCGGTGTTAAATGAACGATGCGATTTTCCACTTTGACTTCTTTTGTCAGTGTATTTAATTCCAGATCACCAACCACATAACAATCTTTATTATCGTGATGATTTTCTTTCAAGCTTAAAATCTGTTCATATCTTCTTAACTGTGCACGAACACGGGCAATCAGCTCCAGAGAAGTAAATGGTTTGGTGATATAGTCATCTGCACCGATATTCAACCCATTGATCTTATCGATATCTTCACTTTTCGCACTCAAAAACAGGATGGGAAAATCATACTTTTCACGAACCTTCATCACCATCGTGATCCCATCCATCACCGGCATCATGATATCCACGATGGCCAAATGTACCGGTTCTTTTTCTATGATTTCCAAAGCCTCTTTACCATTAGGCGCGTCCAGCACACGATAACCCTGATTCTTCATATAAATACAGATAGCCTTGCGAATACCTGTCTCATCTTCAACTACTAATACAGTATGTTCCATACATTTCCCCTTCTAAAATAATCCTGCAACCCACTGCAGTAAAAACGTTAAACCTTGACTATATAATAATAACCCGAATGGTTTACACAACAAGATAATCATCATAAACTTTTTATACGACATTTTGGTCAAACCGGCAATCATACATAGAATATCATCTGGAAATCCGGGCACAAAAATCGCAAACGCAAAGAAAATCTCGAATTTCTTACCTTTATCCAGCCATCCGATATATTTCTGAACCGTCTTTTGATCACACACTTTTTCCATGAATGGCCTGCCATATTGTTTGATCAGCCAAAAGGCGATCAAAGATCCTATACATAATCCAATATAATTATAAACAAAACCAAATACACTGCCAAAGCTGACTACACCGATGGCACTAGTAATTCCTCCCGGAATGACCGGAATCACGGTTTGAAAGATCTGCAGGGCCAAAAATAAAAACGGAGCGGCTAAACCGGATTTCGACAATAAAAACTGTAGTTTTTGTGGATCCAACAAATATCCCTGTGTTCCTAAGAAAACTAAAAAGATCACACAGGCAATCGTTCCCGTTATCGTTAAAGTCGATATCCATTTTTGACTGGTGTTCATACAGATTCCTCCATTCATATATAGAATAAAAGAGAAATGTAAACAACCAATGTTCAAAATCCTTAATTTTTTCTAAAGAAAAAGGAATCCGAAGATTCCTAATACTGATTTAACAGTTTTTGGATAAGAATAAGTGCTTCTTCTTTGGGATAATACAGATCTTCATCCATGGATTCAAAATAATCTTTAAATGATGAAAGAAAATTTGGATTCTCCAAAGTCAATACGATCACATTGCCATCACTGCTCATAAACTGAATATATCCCAAGCTGTCAGATAAATACACTTTTAAACCATTGCTCAATTCTCCAAGGTCCTCTCGCAACAATCGCAAATCATAAATGTAAGCATATTTTAAGAACTGTTGTACAACCTTTTTACGATCTACCTTATCTAAAGGACGATAAAAATCCGTTGAAAACTCATCAAACACACCTTTTTCCAAGAATCGCCGAATTCCATTTAAGCTGCAGAAATGAAGCGGATGAATCTGTTCATGGCGATGAATCAGGTTCTGAATATATGTCGTAAAAGCACTGATAAAATATTCTTTTTGAGCCATGTCGTCTAATAAATACTTGCGAATATCAATTTTTTGAATAAACGGTACAAGACAAGGCACCAGCTGAAATAAAATCTCCGAGTCGCTTTTACAGGACATGATCTTCTGATTTAAGGCTAACTGGCTAGTCAGATCCTGAATTGGAACAAGCAGTGGTGTTGTCTTTTCATACAGTGCATCAAAAGTTTGATTCAAATAGTTCACCGTTTCACTATCCTTATACAACAAGCCGTTTTGATAATCTCCGGATAAAGAAAGTGCGTATTGCGAAGTCACGATCATATAAGGAAATGGTGGAAATGCGGAATGTGAAAAATCCGTTCCATAGTAATAGGCCGTTTCATAACGAACACCGCGATTGGCAAACTGCGCATACAATGAAATGATCTGACTGAGCGATTGAAAGTTATGATCATCTCGAATTTCCAAGATACTGTCATATTTAGAAAAAGATAAAATATGACGCAAAACCGTTTTCCCCTTAATCAAAGGAAACATATTAGAAAATCCGGGAAGCTGTGGCGTTCCTAAGAATTTGATCATGCCCTTACCATTTTCATTTTCCTTTGTCACTAAATGATAAATCAAATACTCCAAAGATTGTCGGGTTCCGGAAAAAGGAACTACTTCTTTATCCTGTATTTGAAAATCACTTTTTTGAAAGCCCGGCATTTCAATTTTTAAAGGCTGCGCATGAAAAGAAGACAAAAACGAATACACATTCTTTCTTCGATAATATCTCTCCGGACTGACCAGGGAAATCGAGTAAAGTTCTAAAAGTTCACTTGTTTCATAAGGAGAAAGCTCCAGATATTTTCCCATGCGCTTTACCAGATCTTTCGAAGGGGCATTGCGCTGTCCTTGTATGATCTTATGTAAAGAAGAGCGATCGATGGACAAATACTTTGCCATCTGATATTTATTCACTTTCTTTGTCGTAACATAACTTTCTAACATTTCTGAAAACTCTGACATAAAAAAACCTCTCTAGGTGGCGGCAAACTTATAACTATTTTATTACAACAATCCTTGCCACACTCTATACCAAATGAAAGAGCAAAACATGTTTGCTCTATTGTTCCTTTAATTCAAATAAGATATCTCGAAGCTGCGCAGCTCGTTCGAAATCCAAAGTACGTGCTGCTTCCCGCATTTCTTTCTCGATATTCTCCAACATCACTTCTTTTTGTTTGGCCGGCATTTTCTTTTTCTTTAAATACCGAGCCGCCATCTCTTTGGTTTCCTTGCTTCGAACCACATCATGAATTGGCTTGATGATCGTTTTAGGAACGATGCCATGTTCTTCATTGTAGGCCATTTGAATGCTTCGGCGACGTTTTGTCTCCTCAATGGCATACGCCATGCTTTCGGTGATATGATCTCCATACATGATGACTTTTCCCTGGGCATTTCGAGCCGCACGACCAATGATCTGGATCAATGAACGCTTGCTTCGTAAAAAGCCTTCTTTATCCGCATCCAGTATCGCAATCAAAGAAACTTCCGGAATGTCCAATCCTTCTCTTAACAAGTTAATTCCCACCAGTACATCGTATTTTCCCTGACGAAGATCATGAATGATTTCGGTACGTTCAATGGTCTTCACTTCATGATGCAGCCAGGCAACCTTGAGATCCATTTCTTTTAAGTACGCTGTCAAATCTTCGGCCATGCGCACCGTCAGTGTTGTCACCAAAGCTCTTTCCCCTCTGGCAACTCTCTCTTTGATCTCATCCACCAAGTCATCGATCTGTCCTTCAATCGGACGAACCTCGACTTCAGGATCCAATAAACCGGTTGGACGTATGATCTGTTCGATTACCTCGTTATGCGTCTGTTCCAGTTCCCAATCACCCGGTGTAGCAGAAACAAAGATGGCCTGATCAATCAGTTGTTCAAATTCAGGAAAGCGCAACGGACGGTTATCCAAAGCACTTGGTAAACGGAATCCATATTCCACCAATACTTCTTTACGCGCTCTGTCGCCATTGTACATTCCGCGAATCTGTGGTAAAGACACGTGGCTTTCATCAACGATCAGTAAAAAGTCCTTAGGAAAATAATCAAATAATGTATAAGGTCTTTCTCCCGGTTTTCGACCATCAATATGACGGGAATAGTTTTCGATTCCCGGGCAAACACCAAACTCACGTAACGCTTCTATATCATAACGACAACGCTGTTCCAAACGCTCTTTTTCCAGTGGTTTTCCCGCCTTCTCAAAGTAATCCAGACGTTCCTCCAGCTCCTCTTCAATCGTCTTGGCAGCACGTTCCATGATATCCATGCTGGTGGCATAACCATTTGCCGGATAAATATTGTAAACAGAATATGCCTGTCGTACTTTACCGGTTACGGGATCGACTTCACAAATTCTTTCAACCTCATCATCAAACATCTCAATGCGAATTAAATACGTATCAGTATGTCCCGGTGTGATCTCTATGACATCCCCTCGTACACGAAACGTTCCACGAAGAGGATCACTGTCATTGCGTTTGTATTGTTGCGAAACTAAATCACTCATCAACTCTTTACGAGAGATTTCCTGTCCCACCCGCAAAGTAAAGATCATATCCCGATACTGATCCGGATTACTGGCACCGTAAATAGAGGCCACACTCGCTACAATGATCGTATCTCGTCTGGATAAAACGGAATTAACAGCCGCCATTCGCAGCATATCCAATTCTTCATTGGTCTTGGTATTTTTATCAATATACGTATCCGTTTTCGGCAAATACGCTTCCGGTTGGTAATAATCAAAATAAGAAACAAAATATTCTACACGATTATGCGGAAAGAACTCTTTAAATTCTGAATACAACTGCCCGGCTAATGTTTTATTGTGTGCAAAAACCAATGTTGGCCGATTCACCGCCGCAATCACATTCGAGACAGTGAATGTCTTCCCGGTACCTGTAGCCCCTAAAAGAACCTGATATTTTTTATGCTCGTTTAAACCTTTAACCAATGCTTCGATTGCTTTAGGCTGATCTCCACTTGGTTTATAGTCTGATACTAATTCAAATTTGTCCATATAAGATATTATAAGAAATAAATTATAGCCATTCAAGAACTATGATTGCACAAGTTTCTATACATTCACAAAACAATTTTATTTTTATACAATCTATAGGCAAAGTGTGTTAAAATGAGGATGAAAGAAGGTGAACTTATGTGGACACGCGAAGAGCTAAAACAAAATGCTAAAAATACGTTGCGTGATAAATACTGGACAATCTTAGGTGTTTCTGTGTTAGCCGGTATTCTTCAAGGATCATTTTTTACCATCATTACAGAAATGGTCAATCCAACTCATACTTATTTGACTGTTTTGGGAAATTATGCCATTGATGTAAATGGTTTGATTCGACTTTGGATCATAATCACAATTATATCCTGGCTATATTCCATATTTTTAGGACATACGATTCTTATTGGTGCCTATAAATATTTTATTCTTTCCATAAAGGAGAATCCTTCTACTTCCACTTTATTTGATTTTTTCAAGACCTCCTATTGGAACATTGTCAAAGTCACTTTTTTCTATCAGATAAAGATCGTCTTATGGACTTTATGTTTTATCGTGCCCGGCATTATTAAAGCGTATGAATATTGTATGGTTCCTTATATTCTTGCCGAACATCCGGAGATGGAATCTGCTGCAGTTTTTGAACGATCCCGAATGCTTACGCAAAATAATAAGCTAAATATCTTTGTTTTGGAAATCTCTTTTATCGGATGGCTCTTTTTGGGAATGTTGTGCTGTGGAATCGGCATATTATTTGTCAGTCCATATATTGATATCACCATGACGCATTTATATCTGAAGCTCAAAGAAATTCATGGGATCGATCAACCGGAACTTCCGCCAATTCCTGAAATACTGTAAGTATAATTCTGAATATTATTTGATAAAAAATTTAATCTATAATCAAACAGGAAGAAGGAATCGCCCTGGCAGACAAGGTTATCAAGTATATGAGCCAGGAATGGATCGATCAACTTAATGAAGAATTCGAACAGTTGAGTATCAATGACAGTATTCGAATGGAAAATGCACGAATCAAATGGGCCCGTGAAGAAGGACAAAAAGAATTAATCCAGACCTTACAGAGAATGTCTACCGAAGAACGCAATGAATTTTTGAAAAAGCCACTTGAAGAAATCCAAGACACGTTGAAAACAAAATCACAATAAAAGCAGGATGACCTGCTTTTTTGTTATTCTATTACAATGTCTCAAACCAATACCGAATCTGTTGTTTATCCCTAGTTTTCATTAACGCCAACATCAACAAAATACGCGCTTTATGTGGTGAAAATGTAAAGGCTGGTATCGTATCCCGCTCCGGATCAAAAAAGCTGGAATCAAATACGATGCCCTGCGCAACCCGACTGGAACGAACGATTACGTGCTCTTTAGCTAGTTTATGAAAATGTTCTTTCCATGCCGAACCATAATTACCACTGCCACTTCCAGCTGTTACGATTCCCTCGTATTCTTTTGCCATAAAATCTAAAATTTTTAGATCGGCATCACAATGCCAATATACGATTCCCACCTTAGGAAGTTTTTGAATTTCCATATCCGAAAATGGTGAAGTTAAAGTATGTGGCCTTTGACTCTGGCTTAGAAAATAAACCTGATCATCTCGCATATAACCTAAAGAACCAAAGTGTCCGATTTCAAACGCATCCGTTTTATAGCTGTTGGATTTGCGAATATCTCTTCCTGAATAAATGGTATCGGAAAACACAGCCAAAACTCCGGCGCCTTTTGCTTGATCGCTGGCTGCCAGGGCAACTGCCTGATATAAATTCATCGGTCCATCAGCACTGGCTGCTGTGGCAGGTCGCATTGAACCTGTCAAAACCACCGGCATATGTGTATGAGTCGTCAAATTCAAGAAAAAAGCAGTTTCCTCCAAAGTATCTGTTCCATGTGTTACGACAACACCGTCAACTTGAGGATCTTTATCGCATTGATGAATTAAATTTCTGAGTTCGATCCATCGACTTTCATTCATATCATTACTATCCACATTACAAAGCTGAATCGTTTGAATATGGGCTAAATTCTGAATGGCCGGTACACTGGCCAAAATATCAGACACTTTAAATTTCCCAGCTGCATAATCCGCGGATTTGCCCGCTTCTCCACTTCCCGCAATCGTCCCTCCGGTTGCGATGATCACTATACTTTTCATCTACATCCACTCTTTCATTCCTCGCTACAATATATCATATTTATCTTTTAAATTGTATGGCTTGCTGATGAATATGGTATGATAAAAACATGATTTACTATATTGATCCCTTAAATAAAGAAAGCATTGAAAAAAACTGCCCTTCTTTTTATGATATCCATATTTTTGATATCTTAGACAGTACGAATACATGGCTTCAAGAACATAGCGGACTACCGGAAGGCACCGTGATACTGGCCGATGAACAAACACGGGGAAGAGGACGAAATGGAAGATGTTTTCATTCGCCTAAAGGATCCGGCATTTATTGTTCTTTACTTTTAACACCCCAGGAAAACCTTTTGGATGTACTGGAATGTACAGCAATGGCAGCAGTTGCCTGTATCAAAGCCATTGAAGAACAATATAACTTAGCTTGTTCCATCAAGTGGCTGAATGATATTTTGTTGGATCAAAAAAAACTGGCTGGTATTCTCTGTGAAGGAAAACTGTATCAAAACCACATGGAATATCTGATCATCGGCATTGGCATCAACGTCCATTCTTTTATTCGTCCCAAGGAACTGGAATCTATTGCGGCATCAATTGAAGATTATACAGCCATAAAAAAACCTCGCAACGAACTTATTGCGAAGTTTCTTACTGCTTTTTACTCTTATTATTCTAAATCCGATGATTTTCGATCTTTATATCGTCAACGTTTGGCATTTGTACAAAAAACGATTCAAGTCATCACTCCACAGGAAACCTATAGTGCCATTTTACTGGGTGTCGATGATCGATGCCGTCTAAAGATCCAAAAAGCAGATGGCTCCATCGATTATTTATCTTCCGGAGAAATCTCAATTCGACTTTGAATCCAGTCATGCAGCTGTTGGGCCAGATCTTCCTGGTCCATTTTTTTATATTCTTCTGGGCGAATCGGTTTTCCGTACTCAATGCCTAACTGTTTTGTCTTATCGCCTTTGATATCAAAACTGTACGATTTCTTTAAAGCGATCGGAACGATCGTAGCTTTGGATAAATATGCCGGCAAAAGAGCACCCGCCTTAAAATCGTGCATGGTATCGCCCATAGAACGAGTTCCTTCCGGAAATACTAACAGATTCTTTCCCTGCTTTAGTTCCCTTGCCGCTTCTCTTAACATATGGACATTGCCTTCCCTGGATTCTCTATCAAAATGGATCGTACCAATATTGCAGGCCCAACGACCAAAGATCGGCATCGTTTCATTTTCTTTTTTCGAGATAAAAGCCAAGTGGACAGGTGAACTGGCCAAGATCAAAGCCGGGTCCAGCGTACCCTGATGATTGGATACAAAATAGATGGTTTCCTGCATCGGCACATTTTCAACACCTTGTACCTGCAATCGATAGCCTAAAACCTTAAGGATCAACGTGCTCCATTTTTCTAAACGAATCTGACTTTCTTCCTGCGTTTTGTTCTGGTAAATCTTTGAACTGATCCAGGAAGCTGGTAAAAACGGTAATGCTTTAACGATCTGTGTTATTCGCACACGGATTCCTCCTTACAGGCAATGGCTACAGCCATCGCAAATGGTCCATCATGGGAAATGGACACTTGAATCTGATAGCCCTGATAATGTATCACATCTTTTGGATCGACTTCGATTTCTGAATACGCTACCGGTATCGGCAATGCTTTGACAATGGCTTCTCTGGCCGCAAAGCGTCCGGCTAAAAACTCTTTCTGTCTTTGTCCATGCAGTTCTTGAAACTGGCTGTATTCTTTAGGACTCAACAATCGTTTGGCAATTCCCTGCACATTTTGCATCCTGTCGATCTGGACCAGATCACAGCCAATCGTTGGCATTAGGCCTCCTGCAGAGCACATAAGATTTCACCGGAAGCTGCTTTTTCGCCATCCACTGTTGCTTCGCAGCTGGCAATACAGATACCACCGATCATGCGTTTAAACTGTACGGTCATCTTTAATACATCACCAGGTACGACCGGTCTCGAAAAACGCATCTTATTGATACCGGCAAATAAAGGAAGTTTTCCTTTGTTTGCCGGATCTTTCAACAACAATACCGCACCGGTCTGTGCCATGGCTTCTACGATCAAAACACCCGGCATTACACTATGTTGCGGATAATGGCCTAAAAACTGCATTTCATTGGCGCTTACACATTTGATGCCTACGATCGTTTTGGTTTCTTCATCGATCGATTCAATCTTATCTACCAATAAAAACGGATAACGATGGGGAATGATCTGTTTGATTTCTTCATTTGACAACATGTTTAGTCCTCCCATTTTTTAAAGATCAAAGAGGCATTATGCCCACCAAAACCTAAAGAATTGCTCATAGCATACCTTATATCTTGTTTTCGTGGTGTGTTGGCCACGATATCCAAATCGCATTGTGCATCTGGATTTTGATAGTGGATCGTTGGGGGAATCAGACTATTTTGTAGAGCCTTGATACTGATGATGGCCTCAATGGCACCACTGGCCCCTAATAAATGTCCGGTATTACTTTTCGTGCTGGACATGGCCAATTGATAAGCGTGTTCTTTAAACGCTGCCTTAACGGCTGCCGTTTCCGTTTTATCATTCAATGGAGTGCTGGTTCCATGCGCATTGATATAGTCGATATTTTCCGGAAGGATTTTAGCATCCTTTATCGCCTGCACCATTGCCTGTGCCCCACCGGATCCATCATCCAATGGCGCTGTGATATGATGGGCATCACAGCTGGCACCATAACCTACGATCTCTGCATAAATCTTTGCACCTCTGGCTTTGGCATGTTCCAACTCTTCCAAAACCAATGCACCGGCACCTTCTCCCATCACAAAACCACTGCGATCGGCATCAAAAGGAATACTGGCACGACTTACATCTTCACCGGTATGTAAAGCGCGCATCGACTGGAAACCGGCAATTGCCAATGGTGTGATGGCTGCCTCGCTACCTCCTGTCAACATAACATCCTCATACCCGTCACGAATGCGATGGAAAGCTTCTCCAATCGCATTGCTGGCGGCAGCGCAGGCTGTTACCACACAAGAAGTGGCTCCTTTTAAACCCCAATCAATGGCCACCTGACCGGCTGCCAGATTGGCCAAAGACATAGGAATAAAGAAAGGAGATACACGAGACGGACCACGGCCTTCCAAAGTCTTGGATGCCTGTTCGATCGTATCGATGCCTCCGATTCCAGAACCAATCATACAGCCAAAACGCATCGCATCATCCGGATCTTTTTCAAATCCGGCATCGATCATTGCCTGTTTGGAAACAATACGGGCAAACTGCGTAAAACGATCATTGAACTTCAAATCACGTTTGGAGAAGTAAGCTTCCATATCCAGGTCTTTGACTTCTCCGGCAAGTTTTACTTTATAATCCGATGTATCAAAATGTGTAATCGGGGCAATTCCGCATACACCTTGTTCAATGCTGTTCCATACAGTATTCACACCATTTCCAATTGGGGAAACAGCGCCCAATCCTGTAATCACTACTCTTCGCATAGGACCCTCCTACATGACCATGCCGCCATCGACATGAATGACCTGACCGGTTACATAGCTAAAAGCATCGCTGGCCAGTGCTACACAGACATTCGCTACATCTTCCGGTTTTCCAAATGTTTTTAATGGAATTTGTTCCATCATTTTTGTTTTATCTTTCTCTGCCAGTTTGGCTGTCATATCCGTATCGATAAATCCCGGTGCAATCGCATTGACACGAATCTGTCGTAATGCCAGTTCTCTGGCTGCCGATTTTGTCAGACCGATCACACCGGCTTTACTGGATGCATAGTTTGCCTGTCCGGCATTTCCAATCAAACCCACTACACTGGACATATTGATGATCGAACCAGAACGTTGTTTCATCATGATACGTGATACATGTTTGATACAGTTAAACGTTCCTTCCAGATTGACCGCAATGACTTTATGAAAATCTTCTAAACTCATTCGCATCATCAATCCATCTTTATTGATTCCAGAATTGTTGACCAGCACATCAATACGACCAAACTGCTCCATTGCCTGATCGATCATCGCTTTAACTTGTTCATCATTGGATACATCTGCCTGTATCGTAATCGCCTTAACGCCATAGCTTTCGGCTTCCTTTAGTACCGATTGTGCCGCTTCTTTTGAACCGTTATAGTTAATGATTACATTGTAACCGGCTTGTGCAAATGCCAGGGCAATGGCTTTACCGATTCCTTTTCCGGCCCCTGTGACCAGTGCTGTCTTTTCTACTTGTTCCATGCTTCAACCATTCCTTCCAGATCTTTTACCGTATTGATCGTATAAACCTTTACGCTTCGATCGACTTTCCGTACAAATCCACTTAATGTTTTTCCTGGTCCGATTTCTACAAAGGTATCCACACCATCACGAATCATATTGCGAATCGTCTGTTCAAAGCGTACACTGTGGCAAATCTGTTGTTTCAAGATTTCAATCAGATCTTCGGTAGAGTTTACCGTTTCTTTATCGCCACTGATATTGTGATAGACCGAAAGTTTTGGCAGACTTAACTTGCTTTGTTGTAAGACCCTTTCCAGTTCCAGACTGGCATCCTGCAGTAAAGAACTATGGAAAGCACCACTGACACTTAAAGGCAGTACTCTTCGTGCTCCTTTTTCCATCAACAAAGCTTCTGCCTGCTCCAAGGCTTCCTTTTGTCCGGTTACAACGATCTGTCCCGGGCAGTTATAATTGGCAATTTCTAAAACCAGCCCTTTACTTTGTATCTCCTTACAAACCTCTTCAATCTTTTCTGCCGATAACCCCAAAACAGCCGACATTCCTGTTGTCCCGGCCGGTAAGGCATTAGCCATCAAAATTCCTCTTTGACGAACGATATCAATAGCACTTTGGGCATCCATCGCTCCGGCATAACATAACGCGCTGTATTCACCAAGTGATAAACCGGCGCAAACATCACCCTGAATTCCTTTTGTTTTAATGGCTTCTAAAATCGTTAAAGAAGCTGCCACAATCGAGCTTTGGGCATAGGCTGTATCGTTCAAAGTTTCCTGTGGCCCTTCAAAGCACAGCTTTTTGATATCATAATCACATGTAAAGGAATCCATCAGCTCTCGGCTTTCTGGACAATGATCATAAAAATCCCTGGCCATACCGACAATCTGAGATCCCTGTCCCGCAAACAGAAATGCTGTTGTCATAAGTTATCCTTTCCTGCCTGTTTTCAGGCTTTCCATCAATGTATGTACATCTGTCATTTCATTTATTATTTCCGCACTGGTTCCTGTAAAAAACAAACCATTTTCCTGATCTCCCTGTACCGCACGAATCAAAGCTCGTGTTATACAATACGGTGTATCACCAGGATGACAAGGAATCATACAACCTAAACAATTTGTGATTCTTTGATTTGCCTGTTTCTCTATCTTTTGAACAAAGGCATTGCGAACCGCTCTTCCGGGAAAACCGGCCGGGCTTTTGACATATACGATATCTTCCTTTTTAGCTTGTATGATCATCTGTTTAAAGTTTTCATGGGCATCACATTCTCTAGTAGCGATAAAACGTGTAGCCATTTGTACACCATCCGCTCCCAACTCAATGAAATGTTCAATATCTTCATGAGTGAAAACGCCGCCGGCTACAAAAACCGGAATTTCTTTTTGATATTTTTGACGAAAGACTTCCAGTTCCTGTTGAACATCCTCTAAGATTTCTTCCAGTGACTGAAAAGTGCCTTCCTGTAATTCCTTTAGCTTAAAGCCTAAATGTCCGCCGGCTTTCTGTCCTTCAATGACCACAAAATCCGGTGCTGTGTTATGATGCGAATCCCATCTTCGACAGATCAGGCGACATGCCTTTCCACTGGATACAATAGGCGCCAACAAGACATTACCATCGCTGTATTTGGGCAGATCCAATGGCAATCCGGCGCCGGAAATGATCGCATCAACACCGGCTTCTATAGCTGCCTTGACATAGGTTCCATAATTCTGACTGGCCACCATAATATTGACACCTAACAAACCACGTTCGGTCATCTTAGCTTTCTGAATTTCTCTTTGAAGCGCACGGATGTTGGCCTGAATCGGCTGGGTTTCAAAATCCGGCTCCTGAAAGCCTGGCATAGCGGCAGATATCACACCCATACCGCCTTCTTTTCGAACAGCCAGAGCTAAGTTAGATAAAGAAACGCCGATTCCCATTCCACCTTGAATGATCGGAACTTCCAAGACCTTATCTTTGATCTTTACCGGTTTTAACATTCTAAGGCCTCAATTTTCTGTTTCAGTTCTTCAAACTGTCTTTTTGAATCCTGCATCATCGCTTCAAAAATGAGGGCTAACGGACGAATTTCTTTACACAGACCGGCAACCTGTCCCATCATGACTGAACCGGTTTTCATGTCTCCTTCAAAAACAGCTCTGCGCAAACCACCTAAGGTCAGCTTTTCCATTTCTTCCGGTTTAGCTCCACTTTTTTCCAACTTTAAATACTGACGGCTCATTGAATTCTTTAAAATTCGAACCGGCGTATTTAATGTTCTTCCGGTAACCACGGTATCTGTATCTTTGGCCTTCAAAACCGCATTTTTATAAGCCTCATGAATCGGACATTCCTCACTGGCCAACAAACAAGTTCCTACCTGTACACCAACAGCACCTAAGGATAAAGCGGCATTAAAGCCTCGTCCATCGGCAATACCACCGGCCGCAATGACCGGAATATTGACCGCATCGACAACCTGTGGGATTAATGCCATCGTTGTTTGTTCATTGACATGTCCTCCGGCTTCGGTTCCCTCGGCAATGATGCCATTGGCTCCGGCTCTTTCCATTCGGATTGCCAACGCTACACTGGCTACGACTGGAAAGACTTTGGTTCCACTAGCCTTTAACATTTCCATATATTTTCCGGGATTTCCGGCACCGGTTGTTACGACAGGAACTTTTTTTTCGGCAATCACCTGCATGATCGTATCGGTATCCGGATTCATCAACATCACATTGACTCCAAACGGTTTATCCGTTAATGTCCGAATTTCATCAATACTTTCGGCAACCTGTGCCGCATTCATTGCACCGGTTCCTAAAATACCTAAGGCGCCACTATTGGATACATCGGCTGCAAAGCGAGCTGTCGCAATATTGGCCATAGCTCCCTGAAATATAGGATATTTGATTTGTAACATCTGGTTGATCATCATTGGTGTTTTCCTCCTTCGATATGGATCTTACAGGCGGCCCAGGTAAATCCGGCTCCAAATCCGACCAGTACCAGATCCATGTTTTCTTTGATTTTGTGTTCTTCCCATGCCTGTGCTAACGCAATCGGCACGCTGGCTGCCGAAGTGTTGCCAAACTGATCCAGATTGACAAACATCTTCTCCATTGGGAATTTCATTTTCTTACTGACATATTCTAAAATGCGAATGTTGGCCTGATGCGGGATCATCAAATCCATCTCTTCTACCGGCTGTCCCTGTAACACCCCATAAATCGCATCGGGCATCGCCTGAATCGCAAAGCGGAAGACTTCACGACCATTCATGGATAAATACGGTTTATCCTGTGCTACATTCTCCAAATCCGGCTGTAAAGATCGTCCGGCACAATAGAGCGCATGTTCTTTATCGCCTTTAGAGCGAGCATAGAAATCCATTGTAGAACCATCCTGCGCTCTTTGTATCAAAACCGCACCGGCTCCATCTCCAAACAATACACACGTATTGCGATCGCTCCAATCTAAGATCTTGGATAGAGTTTCGGCCCCAATGACTAACGCATATCCCTTTTGAAGCATCGAAGCTGCACATTGCAGGGCAAACAAGAATCCACTGCAGGCAGCATTGATGTCAAAGGCCATGACCGGTTTATCATTTAACCCTAATGCTTCCTGCACAATACAGGCAACCGAAGGGGTTACGTTATCCGGTGTACAGGTTGCCACGATGATCATGGAAATCTGTGAGGTATTGATTTGCGCATTCTGTATAGCTTTTTGCGCCGCACATATAGCTAAGTCACTGGTATTCTCTGTTTCAGAGATATAGCGAGAAGCAATACCGGTACGAGTTTGGATCCATTCATCACTGGTATCCACTGCTTTTTTTAAAGCTTCATTTTCTATTTTTGAAGAGGCTCTGGCATAGCCACATCCTACTATTTTGACATTTTCCATGCGCCATCTCCTAAACGTCTAAACTTTTCATAGCGTTCATCCACTAAAGTACGCACCTTGGTATGCAGTGTTTCTTCCAGTGCCTGACGAAGCATCTGATCCATCTTTTCGGCTACAGCATGAATATCGGTAGCAGCTCCTCCAAATGGTTCTGGAACAATGGCATCGATGACCTTTCTTTCCAAAAGATCTGCACTTGTCATCTTCATGACATCACAGGCTTCTTTTACACGCGATCCATCCTTCCACAAAATCGAGGCAAAGCCTTCCGGTGAAAGAACCGAATAAACTGCATATTCCAACATAAAGATCTTATCTGCGACACTTAACGCAAGTGCACCGCCACTGCCACCTTCAGAAAGCACGAAACAGATCACAGGCGTTTGTATAGAGGAAAAAGTGTATAAACATTCAGCAATAGCCTGTGCCTGTCCTTTTTCTTCGGCTTCCTTGCCCGGATAGGCACCAGGCGTGTCGACAAATGTGATGACAGGGCGGTGAAACTTCTCCGCCTGTTTCGCCAGGCGAAGAGCCTTGCGGTAGCCCTCGGGTTGTGGCATTCCAAAATGCTGGCGAAGATTTTCCTCCACCGTTTTCCCTTTGGACTGTGCAAGTATCGTAACCGGGATGCCATGGAATCGGGCAATCCCTGCCAACATGGCCGGATCATCTAAGCTCCTTCTATCACCATGCAGCTCCATAAAATCATCAAACAACAATTCTATATAATCCTGGGCTTTCGGGCGGTCAGGACGCCGCGCTAATTCCACATGATCCCAGGGGGTTAATATGGTTTCCTGTTCCAGCTTACGAATTTGTTTCTGGTACTGGTGCCAGGTATCAATATCTTTTTCATCCAATGCCATCTGACGGGCTTTGATCTCACTGATTTGTTTTTGTGCTTCCTTTAAATTCATGATGCACTCCTTCCGGAATGAAATCCCAGCAACATTCCCAATTCCTGCTTCATCTTTTCACGAGGTACGATACGATCGATAAACCCCTTCTCCAAGACAAACTCAGCTGTCTGAAAATTTTCCGGCAGCTTTTCATGGATCGTATCTTCGATAACACGCTTGCCCGCAAACCCAACCAGGGCATAAGGCTCACTTAAAATGATATCGCCTAACATCGCAAAGCTGGCACTGACACCGCCGGTGGTCGGATGGGTCAACACGGTAATGGATAGTAAACCGGCATCGCTGTGTTTCTTTAAAGCAGCTGATGTTTTAGCCATTTGCACCAGCGAAAGAATCCCTTCCTGCATACGCGCTCCTCCACTGGTACAAAAGATAATGACCGGCACTTTCTTTTTGGTGGCCAGTTCAATGGCCCGTGTGATCTTTTCTCCAACAGCAGCGGACATACTTCCCATAAAGAAGTTAGAATCCATGACCGCCAGCACACACGGATGTCCCTGAATCTTTCCGACTCCGGTAATCACGGCTTCCCGCATACCCGTTTGATGTTGCATACGTTCCAGCTTTTCCTGATAGCCGGGGAAATGATCGGGATCAATACTGATCATTTTCGCTTCAGTTTCTTTAAATGTATTCTCATCGACAACCTGACGAATCCGTTCACGAGCCGATATCTTAAAAGGATGATGACAAACTGGACAGACATATTGATCCTGAATCAGATCCATTGTCGCGATAGAAGCATGACAATGCGAACAGGTCATAAAAACATGATCCGGAATCTCTTTGGCCTTGGGCTGTGGTTTTTTACGCCACTGATGAAAGATATCCAGGCGTTTTTTCCGTTCCTTAAATAAACTGTCCATTTTCCTTCAACCTTTCTAATAAGATCGGGGCATAGCCAATATGATGACTGCCTTCGATAAATTCCTTCTGGTATAATGCCAGATAATTAAACTCAATATTTGTTTTTACACCATCGATGATCGTTTCTTCCAAAGCCGCCCGCATCTTTTTGATACACTCTAAACGAGTAGGGGCAAACACGATCAGCTTTAAGATCATCGAATCATAATACGGTGAAATCACGCTGCCATTATAGACAGCCGTATCCACACGAACACCAAAGCCGCCCGGTGTATGCATAAACTGAATAGGGCCGGGATTCGGTGCAAAATCATGAGCTACATCCTCGGCATTGATTCGACATTCCATCGCATAGCCGTTGCAGTGAACATCTTCCTGTTGAATCGTCAGTTTTTGACCGGCGGCCACACGAATCTGCCATTTGATAAGATCGATACCGGTAATGGCTTCCGTTACCGGATGCTCGACCTGAATTCGTGTATTCATCTCCATAAAGTAGAAACGTCCCTGAGAGTCCATCAAAAACTCCATGGTTCCCACAGAATCATAACCAATCGACTTTGCGGCGTTTACGGCACTTTGTAGAAGACGTTGACGATTCTCTTCCTTTAAGATGGAACAAGGTGCTTCCTCAATCATTTTTTGATTTTTTCGCTGGAACGAACAATCTCTTTCATACAGGTGAATCACATGACCATAATGATCGCCTAACAGCTGTACTTCGATATGTTTAGGATTTTGTACATACCGTTCCATATACACTTCATCGTTTTCAAAACAAGCTTTAGCTTCCTGTTTGGCTTCAATAAACGCATTTTCCAGCTGATCTTCCTGATAAACGATACGCATACCACGTCCGCCACCGCCATGTCTGGCCTTGATAATGACCGGATACCCGATGGAATCGGCCATGGATCTAGCCTGTTTTAAGCTGGTCAATGAATCCTCACAGCCTTCAACAACCGGTACGCCGGCTTCCTTCATCCGTTTTCGAGCCTGTGTTTTATCTCCCATCAAATCAATCAAGCGTGGACTGGGACCGACAAAGATCATGTCACATTCCTGAACCAAACGAGCAAATTTGGCATTCTCGCTTAAAAAGCCATAACCGGGATGAATCGCATCACAGCCCGTTGAACAAGCCGCCTGTAAGATCATATGCATATTCAGGTAGCTTTCTTTAGCCATGGCAGGACCGATACAAACCGCCTGATCGGCTAACTGTACCGCCAATGACTCTTTATCGGCACTGGAATACACCACGACGGTTTCAATGCCCATTTCCTTACAGGCACGAAGGATACGAACCGCAATCTCTCCTCGATTGGCGATCAGTAAACGGCGGATCATTCCATCTCTCCTAATACGATCAAGGCTTGATCAAATTCCACCATCGATCCATCTTCTACCAGAATTTCTTTAACGATTCCCTCTTTATCCGACTGAATCTCATTCATGGTCTTCATGGCTTCGACCATACAGATCACATCACCAACATGAACGACATCTCCTACCTGTACATAAGGTTTATCTTTAGGCGATTTTGCCCGATAGAACGTTCCTACCAATGGCGAATTGACCGTAATCTTTTCTTTAGTTTTGACTTTCTCCACCTCTTTTGGCATCGGTGTGTGCACAATTTGTGTCACCGGTGCATTCATAGAAGGTGTAGCCGGTTTTTCCAAACGAATCTTCAGATTCCCTTCTTCCAGTTCCATATGAGAAAGTCCACTAGCTTCAAAGATTTCAATGATTTCTCTGATCTGATTTGTTTCCATATCCATCGCTCCTTACTGAAAATGAGCCAAGTTTGCTTAGCTCATCGATTGTTTATTAACTTACTTCTTTTTTGCTTCAATGATATCCATAACATCCTGAACTGTTTCCAATTTAGCCAGTTCTTCATCTTCAATACGGATATCGAATTCATTTTCCAGTTCCAATGCCAATTCAACAGCGGCCAAAGAATCAATTCCTAAATCATCATTTAGTTTTGCTTCCGGTTTGATCTCTTCTTCATCTACATTGATCGCATCTACCAATACTTTTTTAATTTCTTCAAACATAACTTTTTCCTCCTATTTGTTTTGATATTCAAAACATCTAACGAAGGTATTATAGTTACTTTGACTTTCAAAGTAAATAGTTTGATATTCAAAATTTATGATTTTTTACAAAAATTTTATACTTTTTATTCATCATGAAAAAAAAGGCAGGACAAAGCCTTGCTTTTTATCCTGCCTTTTTTAGTTTGACTATCTGGATTCTAAAATCCTTTTAATATCTTCAATTGGTTTTTGTATTGCATTTGAGATTTCTTCCACTGACATTGTCTGTGATAGAGTTTTAATTACATTACATTCGCCTTGATATATTCCTTGTTCAATCCCCTGATTGATCATTCTTCTTTGATAACTGCCCAGTTCATGAGTGACTTCAACTCTTTCTTCCATGTCTTTTAACTCCTCCTTCTGTCCACACATCTCCGATAACATTTTCATCGTCCCTCTCTTTATGGTCTTGTTTTTGAATTTGGTCATTAAATATTCCCATTTGTCCTGATAACTGTATTTTAGTCCCCATACAAAGAAATTTAAATCCATATTATCAAATTCGATCTCATTCTGAGCACACCCAAACACATGCAGCTTATAGTCGCTGATCCATGGTTTGATCTCTCTGGACAGCTGAACACATTCATACAGGCTCCTGTACTGTTTCCATTCCTCTTTCCCCGTATAGAACACCACACTGATGATCGGTGGCAGTTTTTCTCTGTGTCTGTGATTCTCTTTGAATTTCTTTAAGTACAATTCTGCCTGGTATTCCATCATGCGAAAGACCATGGAAAAGTCCACAACGGACTGACTTTCGATGTGATAAAGGGAAAAGATCTCATCCCCTGTCTGATAGACCTGTACGATATCGCGTATTCTTTCCTTGAAGCTGTCACTGATCGTAGAAAGATTGATCTCTTTTAAATGATGAGAGGAAAGGATCTTCTTTTCCTGGTAGATCACACCATTGATAAAGCTTGCGAATACTTCTTTATCTTCAAATAATTTCTTCGTAATATTGTCTTTGTTCACACTTCATCTCCTTTGTTATATGCTTTTTGAAGATCTTCTGTATTTTATATACGTATAAAAATTCAAAGTTCAGACTTTTTTTGAAAAA